>NZ_JBVISJ010000008.1:0-186204 GCF_055575575.1 Streptomyces sp. NPDC034049 | reverse complement strand
GCGGGGGGCGGCCCTGTCCGGATCGGAGACGTCCCACAGGCGCACGAGTCCGTCGTTGCTGCCGCTCGCCAGAGTCTGCCCGTCGGGGCTGAAGGTGAGAGACGTGAGGGTGACGGCTCCGAAGCCCAGGCCGACGCCAGCTCTGCCTAGTCTCGTCGGCTGTCCGTCGGAGGCCACACGCCAGAGCACGATCTGTCCCCGCGTACTGCTTGTGGCGAGGATCCGACGCCCGGGACTCATTGCTACGGCGTCAACGGGCGTTGTCGCGGCGCTCAGAGGCCCCAGAGTTTTGCCGTGCGAAGGATCCTCCACGTTCCACAGGCGTACGTCCCAGCCCGTGGCGCTGCCAGTGGCGAGGACGGAATCGTCATGGCTGAGTGCCACGGAAGTGACACTGGCGGAGTGACCGGCCAAGGCCTTGCCCAGCTGAGTGGGACGGTGCGGATTCGCGACGTGCCACAGCCGAGCGGTTCTGTCCTCGCTTCCGGTGGCCAGAGTGCGGCCGTCGTGGCTGAAGGCCAGGGACGTCACAGCGCCCGCGTGTCCCAGGAGAGAGGTAGCGGGCACCGTCCAGATCCGAGTCACCTTGTCCGTGCTCGCAGTGGCCAGTCTCGAGCCGTCGGGACTGAAGGACACCGAGCTGACGGGGCTGGTGTGACCCGCCAGTGACTCATGGAGGAGCCTTGGACCCTTCGTCCCGGAGACATTCCATATCTGCACCAGGCCGGCACTGTTGCCGACGGCGAGCGTGTGCCCGCCAGGGTTGAAGGCCACCGCCGACGCGGTGGCGCGGGGCCTGGAATCCGCGCGCCCCAGGGTGGCGACGTTTCGGTCACCGGCGACGGCCGCGACATCAGCCGTGCCGTCGTATCGGCCGACAGCCAGCTTCTTGCTGTCAGGACTGAACGACAGGGTGCCACTGTTGCGCAGCGCGCGGACACCGGGGGTCGGCGGCTCGGCCTCGGGAAGAGAGAGGGGACTGTTGTCCGTGGGGACGGGACGTGCCGGATCGTCGACCTTCCACATCAATACGTCGTCTTCCACGCGCGCTGCGAGAAGCCGGCCGTCAGGACTGAAGGCGAGTTCGCTTGGGGCGCCTCCCTTTTTGAAGGCAACGAAAGGAGAGGCGTCATCCGTGAAAACGCCCGACACTCGGCCTTCTCCTGTGCGTAGAAATTTCCCAAGAGCAATCGGATTCTCTGGATTCTCGATATTCATCAGGCGGATCCCGCCGCTGCTGAACCCCACGGCGATGGTATTCCCCGCCGGGCTCAGTGCCGCAGTCGACGGACCCCACGCCTCCTCGTTGGAGGGGTCCAGCACGTGGGTGGAAACACGTTTGTCGTTCAGTTTGTGAATCCGGATGGGGGCGTTTTCGGACTCGACCTGTATCAGGGTCCTTCCGTCGCTGCTGAATGCTATGGACTGTACCTGGCCCGATTTATTTTCGGAGGGCTTCCAGAGTGTGTGTGTACGCTTGGAGGTCTGCGGGTTCAACAATTGCAGGTCATCGCCTGCGATGGCGAGTGTCGCATGGTCGGCAGGGCTGAAAGCGACAATGGTCGCCTTGCTGTGGCTGATAATTTTGGAGAGCGGGTTGTTGGCATCCGAGATCAGGTGCGAGATGGTCTGCGAGGTCGGCTGCATCCGGTGAGCGGATATATTGAGTTGCGCGGCGATCGTGCTGTCTGTATCTCTGATGCGTTCGGATTCCGCGAGCAACTGTCCATGGACGGCGCTCTTCCGCTGTTGATCTGCGGTTTCCCTGGCCTCTTCCGCCTCGCGTTGTTTGATGGACGCGAAGAATGCCGTACTGGAGGCGACTACAAGAAGCGTAGTGAGAAGGGAGATCGTCATGCGGGTTCGACGCTGGGCTTGTAGTCGCCCACGCATCGAAGCGGCGAGGAACTGACGTGCTGTTGAGCCGATGTCATCTTGATTCGCTGCATCTCGCAACCACTGCTCAGCAGTTTCCAGATCAAGTCCCCGGAACAGCTTGGAAGCGTGTCGGCGACTGCGACTCCAGGCGGCAGCGGACTCCTCGATATGCTGGTGGATCAAACGTCCTTCGCGATTCGAATTGATCCAGCTCCGCAGTTGTGGCCACGCGTACAGCAGCACCTCGTGGGTGACTTCGACCGTATCTCGGTCCTGCGTGATCAGTCGAGCCCTGCCGAATGCTTCAAGGACGGAATTCGCTGAATCAGAGTCGATCCCATTTCCCACGACGTCCTCGCGCGGTAGGCGGCGGCGAACGTCTTCGCTTCCGTCTCCGACCCTGACCAGCCGTAAGAAGACGAGGCGGCTGACCTTTTTCTCGCTGGTGCTCAAGCTCTCGTAGACGTGGTCGGCAGTCTTGGCGATGGCGCCGTGTATCCCGCCGGTCGTATTGTATCCGCGAACGGTGAGTGTTGCTCCGTTGCGTTGCTGCCAGGTGGTGCGTAGGGCATGGGCAAGAAAGGGCAACCGGCCTGTTTCGTAGCCGGCCGACCGGTCGCCTTCGGTGGCCACTCCCAAATCGCGCAGAAGTACTTCCACCAGCCCGGGCTCCACCTTGAGATGCGCGTCGCGCGCCGGGAACTTGATCGCCTGACGGAGTTCGGTTTCGGACATGGGTCCGACCGTGACTATCTGGTCCTCGATTGCGGCTTGCAGGGGTCTGTGCTTGAGGCAGTCGGCAAGGAAGTCCGCGCGTAATCCGATCACGACGAGAGCCGCTGGACCGCTCTTACCGGCTCCCTCCGCGAGAGAGGACAGAAGGTCGATGAAAGTAGTCCTTCTTCTTTCACTGGCACAGAGAGTGAAAAGCTCTTCGAATTGGTCTACGATGATCACGGCCCGTGGCCCGTCCGCTCGCCCGCTCCCCACATCGGCGCCGTCGCCGCGTCCCAGGGCATGTTCCAGCATGCGCACACATCGTGTCGGGTCTGCGGACAGCTTCCGCGTCATGCCCTTGGCTTCTTGAGGGATTTCGCCCGGAGGCGTTTTCCGATTCCCGTGAGAGGCGAGAGACCGTATGGCAGAAACCAGCGCGCCGACGGGGTCTGCTGTGGGAGTGAACATCATTTGCGCCCAGGTGGCGGACGTGGGAAGAGCCCCCGCACGCAATCGGGACGTGAGACCCGCTTGCAGCAGAGAAGATTTCCCCGCTCCCGACGGGCCCACAACCATCTGGGTGCCACCGGTACTCAACCGCCGGTCGAGCCGAATGACAAGCTCGGAAAGCAAGCGATCACGCCCGTAGAACCAATCACTCTGCTCGCGGGTGAACGCAGCCAATCCTGGGAAGGGGCAAATCTGCTCCGCAGGGCTGCTTTTGGAGCGAAGCGTCTCATCGACGCCGTCCTCATGGTGGATGTGGATGTCCCGGGCAGCCTGATAGATATCGCCCAGGCCGTAGTGTTTAGCCACATGAGGCTCCCCCTCGGGGAGAGGGTTCTTCTTGTCCTGCTCCTGGCCGTCGGCGGTGTCAGCTTCGTGGGCCACGGTTCAGCCGCCGTCTCAGGTACCGCTCGCGCCCGTTGAACCGGGATGCACGCCGACGCCCTGACCGGGGTGGGTAGGCGTCGACTTGTTGATGGTCATGTCGCGACCAGCCTGATTGATGTCGCCAGAACCCAGATGAACGGCCCCACCGAATTCTGCGACATGCTGAGAGGAGCCGGCCCCCTGGGCGAGAATGCGACGGAGTTCGTCGACAGCCTCCGCGTCGTGCTGAAGGAGCCGACGCAGCCGCCCCTGCCACTCGGTCACCAGCTCCGCCTCTGCCACGTGGTCGTCATCCGCTCGGGCAGCCACCAGATCGGCTCGGGTGATTTCGAGTTCGGACTCCACATGTGCGACCTGCTCAGGTCGAGTGCGCCGCCACAGAGCCGCAACAGCTTGTTTGGTCCGGGCCCAGCCGTCCCTGGTCATCTCTCCCACGAGCATCGCCGAGGCCGAGGCCGCGAGCGCCGCCAGCTCAGGTTCCATGAGATCCCCCGTCGTGCCGACTGACGTCTAGGTAATCCCACAATCCAAGCACGGATCACGGCGTGACGCAGGCAAGCGAGTGGTTTCCTCGTCAAGGCACCACTGGGTCGGTGGCCACATCAACAGCCGGACAACGTATCGCCCTGACCCGGAACGGGTCGGGCAGCGGGGGCGTATCAAACTCGCGAAGAGCCGACGGCCGGCGCGTCCACCCCCGCAACCCCCGCCTCGTACAGCGCATGCGACACCCGGAGCACCAGATCGTCCCGATGCCGGGCCGCCACCACCTGCAACCCCACCGGCAGGCCCCCCTCATCCACCCCCACCGGCACACTCGCCGCCGGCTGCTGCGTCAGGTTGAAGGGATACGTGAACGGCGTCCACCCCGTCCACCGCCGATGCCCCGAACCCCCCGGCACCTCCACCCCCGCCTCGAACGCGGTCACCGGCACCGAGGGCGTCACCAGCACGTCGTACCGCTCGTGGAACGCCCCCATCCGCCGCCCGAGATCCATCCGCACATCCACCGCGGCCAGATAGTCCAGCGCGGACAGCCGTGCCCCGGCCTCCCGGATCTCCCGCAACCCCGGATCCAGAACGGCCCGCCCCTCCGCCCCCAGCCGCTGCGTCACCCGCGCCGCCCCGCTGAACCACAGCGTGTGGAACGCCTCCACCGGATCACAGAAGTCGGGGTCGGCCTCGCTGACGTACGCGCCGAGCCCGGCGAGCCCCTCCACCGCCCGCCGCACCGCTCGGGCTACCCCCGGCTGCACGGCCACCTGCCCGCCCAGCGACGCCGAGTACGCGACCCGCAGCCCCCGCACCCCGCCCGCGAGCGCGTCCACGAAGGACCCGGAGAGCGGCCCCAGCCCCGACCAGTCCCGCGCGTCGGGCCCGGAGACCACGTCCAGCAGCAGCGCCGCGTCCGCCGCGTCCCGCGCCAGCGGCCCGACGTGCGACAGCGTGCCGAACGCGCTCGCCGGATACAGCGGCACCCGCCCGTACGTCGGCTTCAGCCCGAACACCCCGCAGAAGGCGGCCGGGATCCGCACGCTGCCACCCCCGTCCGTGCCCAGCGCCAGCGGCCCCGCCCCCAGCGCGACCGCCGCCGCCGCGCCCCCGCTGGACCCCCCGGCCGTGCGCGAGAGGTCGTACGGGTTCCGGGTCACCCCGCTGAGCGGCGAGTCCGTGACGCCCTTCCAGCCGAACTCGGGCGTCGTGGTCTTCCCCAGGAACACCGCCCCGTGCTCCCGCAGCCGGGCCACCGAGGGCGCGTCCTCGTCCCAACTCCCCTTCTTCGAAACGGTCCTGGAGCCCTTCAGCGTCGGCCCGCCCCGCATCAGCAGGATGTCCTTCACGGTGACGGGCACCCCGTCCACCGCCCCGGCCGGCTCCCCACGCCGCCAGCGCCCCTCCGACTCCCGCGCCCGCGCGAGCGCCGCCTCGGCGTCGACGCGCACGAACGCGTTCACGTCCGGCTGGATCCGCTCGGCCCGCTCCAGCGCAGCCCGCGCCACCTCCACCGGGCTGAACTCGCCCTCGCGGTACCCCTCGACCAGTCGTACGGCGGACAGTTCCGTGAGCTCCGACATCCGGCCCCTCCCAGGGGAGTTCAGTGCCCGGGCACGTACCCGCGCTGCTTGTCGACCACGTTGGGCAGTGGTGCGCCCGCCTCCCACAGCTCGAACAACTCCACGAACTGGGCGCCGAGTTCGTCCCGCCACCCCACCGTGTCCCCGCTCATGTGGGGCGAGACGATCAGCCCGGGCACCTGCCACAGCGGGTCGTCCGGGACCAGCGGCTCACGCTCGAAGACATCCAGCGCGGCTCCCGCGATCCACCGCTTGCGCAGCGCCTCGACGAGCGCGTCCTCCACCACGAGCTGCCCACGCCCCACGTTGACGAACCGCGCGGACGGCTGCATGACCCCGAACCGCCGGGCGTCGAACATGCCGTACGTCGCCTCCGTCAGCGGCGCGGCCGCGATCACCCAGTCGGCGCGGGCCAGCAACCGGTCGAGCTCCTCCGGGCCGTGCACACCGGGCCGCGCGGTCCGCCCGACCAGGGCCGTATGCAGACCGAGCGCCTTCAGAACGCGCTCGATCGCCCGCCCGATCGGCCCGGACCCCACCACACACGCCCGGCCGCCCGCCACCCGCAGCGTCTCCCGGTGCCGCCACTCCCGCCGCCCCTGCAACTCCCAGCTGCGCGGCAGGTCCTTGGCCATGGCGAGGACGAGCGCGGCGACGTACTCGGCGATCGGCGCCTCGAACACCCCGCGCGCGTTCGTCACCACCGTGTCCTCGGCGGCGACCAGTTCGGGGCAGAGCAGATGGTCGACGCCCGCGCTCGCCGTGTGCACCCAGCGCGGCCGGGGCCCGCCGCCCGGCCAGGCGCCCCGCACCGCGTGGGAGGTGAAGTCCCACACCAGCAGCACATCGGCGTACGGCAGCCGCGCGGCCAGCGTGGAGGCGTCCGCGTACTCGACCGTCGCCCGCCCGGTGAGCCGCCCGAGCCGGGGACGCGGTTCGGCGTCGAGGACGAGGAGGGTCGGCCGGGGAGGCGAGGTCGAGGTCATGGGCGAAGGGAACCCCTCACGATCGAAAGTGGCCCTAGCGGCCCTAGCAGCCCCACGAGATGCGTGTGACATGCACTGATTGACCACGCTCGCACTCGAACCTACCTTCGTCAACACGGACTTGCGCACGTTCTGTCGTCCGCACATCTCTCTCCGTGAGGCCGGTGGCTGTCATGAACGTCTCCTTCCTCGGTGGACCCCGCCCGCAGCGCGGCGTCGGTGTCATCGCCCCGTTCGACTTCGCCCTCGACCGCGAGCTGTGGCGCTGGGTCCCGGACGACGTCTCCCTGCACCTCACCCGGACCCCGTACGTCCCCGTCGAGGTGAGCCTCGACCTGGCCCGGCTGGTCTCCGAGCACGAGACGCTGCACGAGGCGGTCCGGGCGCTGAACGAGGTCGCCCCCGAGGTCGTGGCCTACGCCTGCACCAGCGGCAGCTTCGTCGGCGGGGTCGCGGGGGAGCGCGCGATGGGCGAGGCGATGACCCGCGCGGGCGCCGCGCACGCCGTCACCACCTCCGGCGCGATGCTCGACGCCCTCGCCGAGCTGAACGCTCACCGCATCGCCCTGGTCACCCCGTACACCGTCTCGGTCACCCAGTCCCTGGAGGAGTACCTCGCCGAGGCGGGCATCCTGGTCACCGGCCGCGCCTCGCTCGGCCTGGTCCGGCACATCTGGAAGGTCCCGTACCACGACGTGGTCGCCATGGCCCACCGCGCGGTCCGGACCACCACACCGGACGTGCTCTTCATCTCCTGCACCAACCTCCCCACCTACGACGTCATCCCCCAGCTGGAAGCGGAACTGCGGATGCCGGTGATCTCGGCCAACCAGGTGACGATATGGGCGGCGCTGCGTCATCTGGGTACTCGGGCGGTGGGTCCGTACCAGGCTCTGCTCGACGAGTCGGCCAGGCAGACGTTCGGTGCGGGACCTGTTCCGCCACCGCCGGTACTGCCGGAAGAACAGGAAGGTTGGGCATGACCGCACTCGGTTTCCTCTACCCGGGCCACTCCGCCGAGGACGACTATCCGCGGATGGAGCAACTGCTCGGCAGCGACATCCGGGTGGACGTGGTGCACACCGACATCGGCGAGGACGCCCACCGCGTGGACGCGCTGCGCGAGATGGGCGCCCCCGAACGGCTCGCCGCCGGCTGCGAGGCGCTGCGTCTGTCCGGAGCGGAGGCCGTCGTCTGGGCCTGCACCAGCGGCAGCTTCGTCCACGGCTACGAGGGCGCGCACGACCAGATCCGCACCCTGGCCCGCGCGGCGGGCCTCCCCGCCTCCTCCACGTCCTTCGCGTTCGCCCACGCCGCGCGCGAGATCGGCGCCACCCGGGTCGCCGTGGCCGCGACCTACCCCGACGAGGTGGCCCGCCTCTTCGTCGACTTCCTCGCGGTGGCCGGCATCGAGGTCCTCTCCGTCCGGGGCGCCGGCATCGTCACGGCGGCGGAGGTCGGCACCTGGGGCCTCGACCAGACCCTCACCCTCGCCCGCGCCGCCGACCACCCGGACGCGGAGGCCCTCCTCCTCCCCGACACGGCCCTCCACACGGCCTCCCACATCCCCACCCTGGAGAAGGAACTCGGCAAACCGGTCCTCACCGCCAACCAGGTCACCGTCTGGGAGGCCCTGAGGCTGGCGGACAGGAGGGTGAACGCGCCGGAACTGGGCCAGCTGTTCACGAGGGAACCCATTGTGCAGGTATGACCACCGGCCCGCTTCCCCGTGCCCCGAAGGGGCGCGGGGAACTGTGCGATCAGCCTCCACCGGACCCGCGGGCCGGACACCGACCCGGGGGTCAAAGGGGCGCAGCCCCTGTGGACGGGAGGGGCAGGGGCGGCGGGGCGAGGGAATAACCGGAGCCACCCTCCTGTTACCGCCCCCGTACCCCGCCGCACCCACCCCCAGGAGGCCCCACCGTGACCACAGCCGAGATACGAGGCGAGACCAAGGGCACCGCCCAGTTCCCCCTCTCCGTCCTCGACCTGGTCACCGTCGGCGCCGGCCGCACCGCCACGGACGCCCTCCGCACCAGCGTCACCCTCGCCCGCCGAGCGGAGCGCCGCGGCTTCCACCGCTACTGGGTCGCCGAACACCACTCCATGCCCGGCGTGGCCTCCTCCTCCCCGGCCGTGATCCTCGCCCACCTCGCCGCCCACACCACCCGCATCCGCCTCGGCTCGGGCGGCGTGATGCTCCCCAACCACGCCCCCCTGGTCATCGCGGAGCAGTTCGGCACCCTCGAAGCCATGGCTCCCGGCCGCGTCGACCTCGGCCTCGGCCGCGCCCCCGGCACCGACGGCGCCACCGCCGCCGCCCTCCGCCGCTCCACGCGCCTGAACGAGGGCGCCGACGACTTCCCCGAGCAGCTCGCGGAGCTGACCCGCTTCCTGGACGACGACTTCCCCGACGGCCACCCCTACCGCCGTATCCACGCGGTCCCGGGCCCGGTCCAGAGCACCTCACCGGGCGGTGTCCAGTCCCCGCACCGCCCCCCGATCTGGCTGCTCGGCTCCTCCGGCTTCAGCGCCCGCCTGGCCGGCTCCCTCGGCCTCCCCTTCGCCTTCGCCCACCACTTCTCCGCGCGCAACACGATCCCGGCGCTCGACCTGTACCGCGAGTCGTTCCGCCCGTCGGCGGTCCTGGACGCCCCGTACGCGCTGATCGGCGTCTCCGCCCTCGCCGCCGACGAGGAGCGGGAGGCCCGCCGCCAGGTCAGGGCCGCCGCGCTGAACATGGTCCGGCTGCGCACCGGCCGCCCCGGTCTCGTCCCGACGCCGGAGGAGGCGGAGGCGCATGAGTTCAGCGTGGTCGAACAGGACTTCATCGACTCCTGGAACGCCGACGTCGTCCACGGCACGGTGGACGAGGTCCGCACCCGTCTGGACGACCTGCACAAGCGCACCGGCGCGGACGAGCTGATGCTCACCACCCACGCCCACAGCGCCGACGTACGCCTGCGCTCGTACGACCTGATCGCGGACGCCTACGACCTGCCGCACATCCCTCCGGCGGAGGGCGACGCTCAGGCCTGAGGGCAGGCCGCCGCGCCCAGCAGTTCCGCGATCCGTTCCGGCGACACCGCGCGGGAGTACAGCCATCCCTGCCCGGTGTCGCAGCCGAGCCGGCGCAGCCGAGAGGCCTGCGCGTCGGTCTCCACGCCCTCGGCCGTGACGGACAGCCCGAGCCGGTGGGCCAGCTGCACCAGCGCCTCGACGATGATCTCGTCGGCGGGGTTGGCCTGCCCGGCGTCCCCGACACCACCGGTGGCGGCCGCGGGCCCCGTCCCGCCGGGGCCTTCGCCCTCCTCGCCGTCCTCGTACTGGAAGCCCCGCACGAACGCCCCGTCCAGCTTCAGCACCGACACCGGCAGGCGGCTGAGGTACGCGAGGTTGGAGTACCCGGTGCCGAAGTCGTCGATGGCGATGCGGACGCCCATGTCGCTGAGGGCCTTGAGGGCCTGGAGGGGGCGTCCGGCCGACCCCATCAGCGCGGACTCGGTGAGCTCCAGCTGGAGCAGGTGCGGGGCGAGGCCGGTCTCCGCGAGGATCTCGGCGACGTCGGCGACCAGGTCGGAGTCCCAGACCTGGCGGACGGCCACGTTCACACTGACGAAGATCGGGGCCCGGTCGGGGTGGTCGGTCTGCCAGCGGCGCGCCTGCCGGCAGGCGGTGGCCAGAATCCACCGTCCGAGCTGCACGATCGAGCCGTCCTCCTCGGCCAGTGAGATGAACCGATTCGGCGTCAACAGGCCGAACTGCGGGTGATGCCAGCGCACCAGCGCCTCGACCCCGCGCACCTCGCCCTCGGCCATGCCCACCAGCGGCTGGTACTCCAGCACGAACTCGCCCCGCCCGACGGCCGCCCGCAGGGTGGACGACAGGGCCTGACGGGTCATCCGGTGGGCGTTGCGCTCCGGGTCGAACAGGGTCCAGCGGGCCTTGCCGTCGGCCTTCGCCCAGTACAGCGTCGTGTCGGCGGCCTGCATCAACCCCGTCGCCGTGGTGCTCGCCGACTGCCGTTCGACGACTCCGATCGAGGCGGAGACGGAGAGCCGCTGACCCGCCAGGTCGAAGGGCGCCTGGAGCGCCTTGAGGACCGAGTCGGCCAGATCGGCCAGTTGCTCCGTGCCGGTCGAGTCCTCCACGAGCAGCGCGAATTCGTCACCGCCGAGGCGGGCCACCAGCGGCGCCCCGGCCGTCGTTCCGGTCGTGCGCAGGAGGGCGGACTCGTCGGCGCAGCGGGTGAGCCGCTCGGCGACGGCCGTGAGGAGCCGGTCGCCCACCCGGTGCCCGAGGGTGTCGTTGACGGCCTTGAACCCGTCCAGGTCCAGATAGACCAGGCCGATACGGCCGGTGCCGGCCTCGTCGTACGCCTCCCGTTCGAGGGCGGCGGAGAGCTGTTCGAAGAAGAGGGTGCGGTTGGGGAGACGGGTCACCGGGTCGTGCATCTGCAGATGACGGAGCCTGGCCTGAAGCTGACGGTTGGCGCTGACATCGGCGACCGAGAGCAGGACGGCACGCTCCTCCTCGGGCAGCGGTGCCACCGAGACCTGGACCCACAGCCAGGTCCCGTCCGGCTGTTTCAGCCGCCGGGTACAGCGCAGCCGGGCCTGCCGTCCGCGCAGCACCTCGCGGTACGCGTGCCAGGTGCGCGTGTCCGAGGTGAGGTCCACGAGGTCGGCGGCGACCCGCCCGACGAGCGGTTCGGAGCCGGTCCCGAGCAGGGTGCCCATCGCCCCGTTGGCGGTGACGACCAGTCCGTCCCGGTCGACGACGGCCATGGCGAGGGGCGCGACGGAGAAGGCGGCGGGTGTCGTGGGGCTCCCCTCCGACGACGGGGGCGGCTGGGGTGGCTGGGGCGACTGAGACGGCTGGGGCGGCTCAGACGACTGAACTGACGCATTGGCGTGACGCTCTGTAATCGCCGGCCGGAGGAGATCTGCCGCGGGCGCCGGCCCTTGGGACGTTCCGCTCACCGTTCGCTCCCGCAGTGCACTCGTTTTCGTACGGATCTCATATGTCTCGTCGGAGCGGCCGAACCTGGTACGTAAGGGCGCTCAAGCCGTGTCCGTGCAGGAAAGTGTGCCGATCATAGAGGCTGACCCCAGGGCCTTCTAGCCACTCTCCAGTCTCCCTGAACAACGACCTGATCTGACAGATCGTTTCTGCCCCGAGCTGAACGGCTTCCCCTTTCCGTGGATCGGTTGTGACGTTCCGTGAGCGCGCGGGGTGTCGGGGGGCGTGCCTCGCGGTGCGGGCGGACGGGGTCGAACGGCCGCCTCTCACCCTTCTGGTGCAGACAAACAGGGCAAAGTACTACGAATTCCGAAAATCTGGACGCGGCGTTCCCAAGATCCGCATCCGGAGGTCCCCGTGCAGCGTCCGCTCCCCTGGAAGGAACGCCTCGGTGACCGGGCGCCCGTGCTGCGCAGTACCGCGGCCATGCTCACCTCTCTCACCGCGCTCGCCGCGACCTCCCTGATCGCGGCCCCTTCCGCCGTGCCTCTGTCGGAGCCGTGCACGCTGCGGCGCACCCAGGCGCACCACTCGGAGGGTGTCGACACCTGGAACTCCGCCTATCCGCGCCCCACCCGCGACCTCGACGCCGTACTCGTATTCTTGTCATTCCCGGACGCGGCCCCTCTCACCACACCGGCCGAGCTGACCGCGGATCACTTTCCGGCCACCAGTCAGTTCTTCGAACGCGCGTCGTACGGCAAGTTCCGCCTCCGTCCCCATCCGCGCCGCGAGTGGCTGGAGATGCCCCAGCCGTCGACCGCGTACGCCATACGACGTGACTGGAACGCGACGCACCGGGCCGCCTACCTCAGGGACGCCCTCGCCACGGCCGACCCGCGCGTCGACTTCTCCCGCTACGACATCGTGTACTTCGTCGCCGACCCGCACGCGCCCGGCGTCGACTCGGACGCGACGAAGGTGGTGAACCTGCGGACCCCGCTGGAGGTCGACGGCACGGGTCTGCGCCGAGTCGTCACCGTGTTCGAGCGGCATCCGCCGGACCGCCTCGTCCTCGCCCACGAGACCGGCCATGTCTTCGACCTCCCCGACCTCTATCACCGCCCCGCCGACGGCAAGGGCGACTGGGACACCCATGTCGGCGACTGGGACCTCATGGGCAGCCAGTTCGCCCTGGCCCCGGACCTGTTCGCCTGGCACAAGTGGAAGCTGGGCTGGCTGGAACCCCGCCAGGTGACCTGCGTACGCGGCGCCGGGACGACCCGGCTGACGCTGGAGGCGGTGGGGGCCGGGCCGAAGGGGGCGTACGAGGGGGAGACGGGGGAGGGTGCGGACACCGGTGACGGCGAGGTGGGGCGCGCGGGCGGGGGAGGGCGGCGCGTCGAGGGTGCCGGTGCCGGTGCCGGTGCCGTCGGCGTGGGCGCCGGGACCGCTTCCGGTGCCGGCGGCGGCGGGAGCGGCGTCGCCTCGGTCCCGGCCGGCGTGCGGGGGTTCGGTGCCGGCCGGGGGGCGAAGCTGGCGGTCGTCCGTACGGGGCCCGACAGCGCGATCGGTATCGAGGCGCGGGGTGCGGTCGGCAACGACGCCTCCGTCTGCACGCAGGGCGTCCTCGTCTACCGCATCCGCAGCGGGGCCGAGTCCGGCGGCGGCCCCATGGAGGTCCTCGACGCCCACCCGCGCACCGAGGCCTGCTGGGAGGAGTCCGTCTACCCGCCGCTCGCGGACGCGCCGGTGCGTGTCGGCGAGACCTTCACGGTGCCGGGAGAGGCCGTGCGGGTGGCCGTGGAGGGGCGCACGCCGTCCGGGGCGTGGACCGTGCGGATCACGACGGGCCGGTGACGCGCGACGGGTCGGTGTGCGGGGGTGCCCTGGACGCACGAGAGAAGCCCCCCGCTTCCGCGAGGGGCTTCTTCCGTGTCGTGCGCCGCCAGGGACTCGAACCCCGGACCCGCTGATTAAGAGTCAGCTGCTCTAACCAACTGAGCTAGCGGCGCCTGCTGACGTCGTAGACCTTAGCACCCTGATCGGCAGGAGGAAAAATCGATACGCGCACGGTCGCGGAGGCGCTCGACCGGGCCGCTCGCACGGCCGCCCAGAGCAGTACCTCGGGCCCCGGAAGCCAAGGTCGCCGGGTGTCCGGGGCGACGAGCCAGCGGGACCCGAGCCGGGTGACGCCGGGGGTGTGGGAGGGTCCGCAACCGTCGGTGCCGGAGTCCTCTGGGGCGAGCACGGCAGGGACGGTGACCGCGTCGCCGGTGCCGTGGCAGAGGAGGGGCGGGACCGCGCCGGTGCGGCCCGGGGAGCCCCACTCCTCCCACTCCAGGAGGGTGGGCAGCCGCTGGGCGGTGCCCGGGGAGGCGAACAGAAGCACGCGCCCGCGGTAGACGGCGACCGGTCCGGAGCCGGGGCCCTCGGTCCACAACCGGTCGAGCATCCGCCGCCCGAAGAGCGCGGGCACGCTGACGACGTCGAACACGCTGCCGCACGGCAGCACCACCGGCGCGGCCGGCCGCTCCTCCCAGAGAGTCAGGGTGCTTCGCGGATACGTTCCTGCCGAGGCGAGCCAAGCCGCCCCGTCCGCCGTGACGCCGGCGACATCGACCCCGTCCTCCGGGTACCTGCCCGTGCCCACTCCACCGCTCATGCCTCCAGGTCTACCGCCCGTGACGGGTCGCCCCCGAGCAGTTACCGGAAACTGGTACACCAGATGGGCAAGTGGGGTATCTTGCCCACCCGGCATATGCCAAAAGCGGTTTCAGGTACGGGCGCGACGCCACCCGGCGAGCGGGATCAGAGGGACTCCGGCCCGCTCACGTCCCGCCCCAGCGACAGGTCCCGTCCGAACTCCACCATCTTCTTGGCGTAGTCCTCGGTCCACTCCGCCCGCTCGGCGATGTCCGCGGGGGTCAGCCGGTCGAACCGCCGGGGATCGGCGAGCTGGGCCGCGGCGATCGCCTGGAACTCCACGGCCCGGTCCGCCGCCGCCCGGAACGCCTGCGCCAACTCCGTCGCCCGCGACAGCAGTGCCCGCGGGTCGTCGATCGACTCCAGATCGAAGAAGTGCTCGGGGTCGCCGGCCGCCTCCGCCGGCTCGAAGAGCAGGGGTGCGGGCCGCAGCCGCGGTTCGTTCCGACGCGACGTGGGCTCCGCCATGTCTTCTCCTCCTCGTACGACGGTTCAGTCGGCCTGTCCCGGGGGCGTCCCCGGGGGAGGGCCACCGTCCATTCTCTCGTGACCGCGCAAGTGGGCATCGGACCCGTCCGGCGCCCCCGCACACACCCACGCCCCCCGAAATGCCCCGCCCGGCGCCGGCCCAACCCCGCTCCCTAGGGCTCCCACACCACCCTGTGCTCCGCCAGCGTCGCCAGCACCGCGTGGTTCGCCTCCCAGCCGTCCGGGAACTTCACGGTCACCCCCAGCTGGACCGGCTCGGTGGAGGGGTGGTCGTCCAGCAGGTCGGTCACGCCCGCCCGGCACACCACGATGCAGGCGTGCCGGTGCCGGGAGGCGAGCACGCACAGACGCCCGGTCTCCAGGTGGAACGCCGTCGCGTCGGGGCGTCCGGAGAGCGGATGCAGGACGACCGTGACGTCGTACTCCCGCCCCTGGAGCCGGTTCGCCGTGTCCACGACCACGTCCGCGACCCCCAGCTCGGCCAGCGCGGCGCGCACGGCGGCCGCCTGGTCGCGGTGGGCCGTGCCGACGGCGATCCGGTCGGCGGTCAGCGGCACGGGCTCCTCGGACCGCTCCGAGGTCGCCGCCCCGCCCCGGTCGAGGAGCCGCCGTACGACCCGCGCGACCGCCCGTACCGCCTCGGGGTCGGTGCGGGGGGTGTGCCGGGCCGGCAGCTCCAGCAGGCCCCACCCCGACTCGGCGGCCTCGTCGATGACCCGGTCCGGGCCGGAGCCGTCCGACGGCACCGCGAACCCGAGCCGCCGGTCCCCGTGGTCCGTGCCGCTGCGGAAGGGTGTGAAGGGGTAGAACGCGTCGGAGACCAGCGGCGCCGCCGACGCCGGGAGCCGCCACGACACCGGCAGCCGGTGCTGCGGCAGCTCGGGGTTGTGGGCCAGCAGTGTCGTCACCGCCGAGGCCGACGGGTCGTACGACAGCCCCGCCCACTGCTCGCTGCCCACGATCGCGAACGGGTCCAGCTGCCCCGGGTCGCCCACGAACAGCGCCCGCTCGAACAGTCCGGCCACCGCCAGCAGCGCGTCCGACCGCATCTGGTACGCCTCGTCGACGATCGCGTGCCGCCACGGCTCGACGCCCTTGACGTGCGCCCACTTCGCGGCCGTGGAGATCACCACGTCCAGCCCGGCCAGATCGGCCGCCTTCGTCGACTTCCGTACGTTCGGCAGGGCGTCCAGCGCCTTGTCGTACGGGTCGCTGTCGCTGCTGTGCAGCCGGCCGACCGGCAGCTCCGGGTCCTTCTCGGCGAGCCGGACCACCAGATCGTCGACCTGCGCGTTCGTCTGCGCGATCACCATCAGCGGGCGCCCGGCCGAGGCGAGTTCGAGCGCGGCGCGGACGACGAGCGTCGACTTGCCCGCGCCGGGCGGCGAGTCGACGACGACCCCGCGCGCGTCGCCGTGCAGCGTGTCGCGCAGGATCGCGTCGGTGGCGCGGCCGGCCGCCGCCCCGGGGTCGAGCACGGCCTCGGGACTCGTCACAGCACGTCCTCCTCGGTCACCGGGTCCGGCAGCGGCACGGCGTCGGGCTCACCCGGCGGCCCGCCGTGCGTCCACGGTGTCTCCTCCGGGTCGGGCAGCTTCGCCCCGCCCCGCTGGTCGTGTTCGAAGAGGGTGAAGCAGAGCAGGTCCCCCTTCTCCGGGACCGACCCCGCCTCCGGCTCCTTGCCCCGCCCCATCTTGTCCATGATCCGCAGCACCAGCAGGCTCTCGCGTCCGTCGGCCCCCTCGCCCGGCTCGTGCCCCACGAACTCCGCCGTCTGCGGCTTCCCGCCCAGCGAGCGGTACACCTTCGCGCGCTCCCCGAGATGCGGCCGGTCCCGCGTCAGCAGGGTGACCAGCGGCCGCGGGCTCGGGCGTCTGCTCTCGCTGTACGCCATCACCACGTCCACGACCTCACCGGCGAACGCCTCACCGGCCAGCCGCCGTCCGGCCATCACCAGCGGGTCGTCCAGCGCCTCCTGGGCGTCGAGGCGGGCCTGCTCACGCTCGCGCGCGGCCAGCTTGTTCGCCGCGGTGACCGCGTCGTCGATGCGCGGCTGCGGGGGCTCCCCGGCGACGATCCGGTCCCGGTGGCCGGTGAAGGACCAGCGGTCCCGGGTCCACCGGTCGGCCGCGTGGGCCCCCTCCGGCAGGGCGCGCAGCAGGTCCAGGCCGTGCCAGACGGCGTCCCAGGTGGGCCGGGTGCGGCTCTCGACCAGGGCGCGGATCTCCCGCTCGGCGGCGGTCAGCGCGCCCAGCCGGTCGTCGGCCTCCAGACCGTCCTCGGCGGCGGCCAGCGCGAGCCGCGCCCGGTCGTACCGCTCGATGGCCGGGGCCAGCAGCTTGTTGTCGAACGCCGGATCGGTGGCGGGTCCGGCGGGCGGGCACAGCAACTGGCCGTCGGCGTCCCGCGCCAGCTCCGCCCGCCGCGCCGCCGCCTCGCCCGACTCCCCCTCCGGCGGGTCGATCCAGGCGAGCAGCGACCCGAGGTGCTGGTCCTCCACCCCGGACTGGCCGGTGGCCCAGTGCTTCGACAGCAGGTCGGTGAGCGCGAGCAGCAGCGAGGAGCCCGGCACCCGCGCCCGCTCCCCGAAGTGGGTGAGCCACCGCCCGAGCAACGGCACGCGCGGCGGCGCCGGATGGGGGGCCTCCGGGTCCTGCTCGGCGGTGCGCCGGAACCGCATGGAGCGCCCGAGGAGCCGAACGAGGTCGATGCCGGTGCGGCTGGGCAGGATCAACTGCGGGGCGTCCGCGCACAGTTCGACCT
Source organism: Streptomyces sp. NPDC034049 (assembly GCF_055575575.1). Classification (NCBI taxonomy): domain Bacteria; kingdom Bacillati; phylum Actinomycetota; class Actinomycetes; order Kitasatosporales; family Streptomycetaceae; genus Streptomyces; species Streptomyces sp. NPDC034049. The sequence continues at coordinate 168,734 of NZ_JBVISJ010000008.1, read as the reverse complement.
CGACCTTGACGCGTTTGCCGGTCTCCGGGTCGGTCTCGCTCCGCTCGGCGGCCTCCACCACGTCGGCGTAGCCGTCCACGTACGGCAGGACGATGTCGGCCAGCTCGGCGAGGAACGCGAAGCGCAGGTCACGGTCGCGGGGCTGCGGCACCACCAGCAGGCGGGGCGCGTCCCGGTCGGTGCCGACGAGCGCGCCGAGCGGGGCGCCCGCCTCACCGGCGGTGATGAGCGGCACGAGCACGAGGGGGTGGGCGGAGAGATGCCGGTGCAGGACGGTGGCGGCGGGCTGGGCGCGGCCCGTGCTGACGGCTTCGAGCCGGGCGAGGGTGGCGATCAGCGACACGGAACCCCCTCCGGCGCCGAGCCGGGCAGCGCGCCGGCGGTCCCGAGCCCGGCGGCCCCCAGCGCCTCGGCCCTCAGCTCCGCCGCTCTGCGCAGCGCGGCCACGGCCGGGTCGTCCGGGTCGCCGGCGAGACCGTGGGCCGCCGCCAGGACGTCGTCGACGGTCGTGAGGCCGCCCAGCTCCGCGCGTGCGGCCCGGCCCAGGGACGTCACCGCGCCCTCCGTGCGGGAGCGGGCCCGGCAGTGGAAGGCCAGCTCACAGGCGGCGAGGCACTCGGGGGCGTAGCTCGCGGACAGCGCCTCGACGGCCGTCGTGAGCTGCTCCCGGGGCAGGTCCGGGGCGAAACAGGTGCCCTCGGGGAGGTCGTCCGCGATCTCCTCGATGCGGGTCAGCCGGGTCAACTGGCGCCGGGTGACCGCCCGCTGCTTGCGGACGTCCACGGCAGCGGCCGTCGGGAGGTTGGTGAAGTCCTTGGGGCAGACCAGCAGCACCCGGTGGCGGACCTCCGGCGCGGGGGCGCCCCCGCGGCTCTCGCCACCGAGCCGGGCGGCGACCTCCTCCAGCGCCAGCACATACACCGCGGACTGGCGGGCGGCGGCGCCCACCTTCGCCGGGTCCGCCGAACCGTCCAGCATCGGGAAGGACTTGATCTCGACGACCGACCAGGTGCCGTCCGGGTGGACCACCACCGCGTCCGGCTCCAGGAACGCGGGGGAGCCCGCGACGTCGAGCGCGAGCATGGGGTGGTCGAGCAGCGTCCAGCCGCCGGTGTCCGTGGCCTCGCGCAGCGCCAGTGCCGTACGGGCGGCGCGGCCCTCGGGGCCGACGGCGGCGAGGTCGGGGACCGAGGCCGAGGTCGGCGGCTCGGCGCCGGGGTCCAGTCTCTCGTGCACCAGCCGCAGCAGCTCCGCGCCGCCGTCCGCCTTGACGCGGGCCTCGAAGGCGTTGCCCCGCATGAAGGCGAACTGGGACTGGCCGAAGGCGGAGGGCGAGCCGAGCGCGTCCGCCAGGACCGCCTTGTTCACCCCCGCGCCGTCCAGCAGCGCGCGGCGCTCGCAGCCGGGGTTGGCCGCGAGCGCGGCGAGGGCGCGGGCGTCCAGCGCCTTGGGTGGGACCTCGGGTCCGCGCAGCTCAGCGAGCCGCTGCCGCAGCGCCGTCCCCTGCTTCCGAGGGGGCGGCACCCGGCTCGGGTTCGATGATCCGCTGCCGTGGAATTCGCTCACCCGGGGAAGTCTGGCACTCTCCACTGACAATGGGGGAGATCGAGGCCCGAGAGGCGGCCGTGGCCGCGGTGGCGGTGGCGGGCTCCTGCGCGCGCGGTCGGTCGTCGCCGTCGAGCCGGCTCGCGGCCATCGCGCCGAGGCCGAGCGAGCCGCGCCACTGGTCCGCCAGCCGTAGCACCAGCGGCGTCAGCAGCAGGCCCACCCCCATCACGGCGGCGCCCGCCACCGCGTCGAGGAAGTAGTGATTCGCGGTGCCCATCACGACGATCGTGGTGATCAGCGGGTAGGCGACGGCCGCGGTCCGCGCGAGCCGTGAGCCGCCCGCGAAGCGCCACAGGATCACCCCGCACCACAGGGCCCAGCCGACGTGCAGGCTCGGCATCGCCGCGTACTGGTTCGTCATGCCGCCCAGGCCCCGGGGCGCGCTGGCCTCGCCGCCCCACCAGCCCCACGAGCTGTAGTGGGCCATGGTGTCGACGAAGCCGTGGGCGGGGTCGAGCAGCCGGGGCGGGCAGGTGGGCAGCAGGGTGAAGCCGATGAGACCGATGAAGGTGGAGGTCAGCAGCCAGGTGCGGGCCGCGCGGTAGCGCACGGTGCGGGACCGGAAGAGCCAGACGAGGAGCGCGGGGGTGACCAGGTAGTGCAGCGACGCGTACCAGAAGTCGGCGGGTATCCCGATCCAGGGCTCACGGGTGAACAGACGGTTCAGCGGATGCTCGGCGTCGAGCCGGAACGCCTTCTCGATCCGCAGGATCGCCAGACCGTGCTCGACGGCGTGGGAGGTGTCGCCGCGGGCGAGCAGGCGGCCTGCCGAGTACGCCCCGTACACCAGCAGGATCAGCGGAAGCTCGGTCCACCAGCGGAGCCGCGTGCCCGGCGCCGCCTCGGTAACCGGTGCGCCGGTCTTTCTGGAAACCGGTGCCTCGGTCGCCTCGGTCTGCGGCATCCGAACGTCCTCCCCCGTCTGTGTGTGTCGCTGCGTCGATGTTCATCTGTGTGTGGTGCTGGTGTGGCTCTTGAGCAAGACGATGTCCAAGACGCTGGGATCGCCTGTCGGGTTGCCCCACGACAGCGTGAGCGATGATGGAGGCATCCGCCTCCGATTTCTCCCTTCTCGAGAGAAGGACCCCCGGAAAGGTCGCTCATGGCACCGCGCATCCTGCTGGCCCGGCACGGACAGACGGAATGGTCCCTGCTCGGAAAGCACACCGGCAGGACGGACATCCCGCTCCTCGAAGAGGGCCGGCGCGGCGCCAAGCTTCTCGGGGAGCGTCTGCACCGGGCGCCCCTGGACGGGCTGCCCGGTGTCGACGTCCGTACGAGTCCCCTCTCCCGCGCGCGTGAGACCTGCGATCTGGCCGGCTTCGGCGACCGCGCCGCCGAGTGGGACACGCTGATGGAGGTGGACTACGGGGCGTACGAGGGACTGACCCCCGCCGAGATCCAGGCCTTCCGGCCGGGCTGGCTGATGTGGCGCGACGGCGTCCCCGGCGGCGAGACCCTGGAGCAGCTCTCCGCGCGCGCGGACGAGGTGGTCGCGTGGGCGCGGTCCGCCGAGCGCGACGTGCTCGTCTTCGCCCACGGACATGTGCTGCGCTCCATAGCCGCCCGCTGGCTGGGCCTGGACCTCGGCTTCGCCGCACGCGTCCGCCTCAACCCGACGTCCCTGTCGGTCCTCGGCTGGGCCTACGGCGACCCGGCGATCGAGTCCTGGAACGACACGGGGCACCTGGCGGGCTGAGGCCCGGGCACTCGGGCCCGCCCCGGCCGGTACCGGCGGTCAGGCTGTCCGCGCGACCCCCGCGTGGCGTTCCAGGAACGCCGACACCCCCGACGCCCGCCGGTGCGGCAGCAGGACCCGTGCCGTGCCCGCCAGCATCTGCTGGACACGGGAGGACTGGACCTCGTCGAGGAGGTCGAGGACCCGCATCCCGGCGGCCGCGGCCTCGTCGGGACGCCCCCCGCGCGCGAGGTCGTCCGCGAGCTCGGCGGTGTAGAGCGCGATGTTCCGGGTGAAGTGCGGGTTCTGCAGATGGGCCGCCCGGCGCGCGTGCCGGGCCGCCCGGGGCCAGTCGCCCAGCGTCGACCAGCACTGCGCCTCCAGGCCCTCCAGCTCGGCCTCCCCGTAGAAGCTCATCCACTCCGGGTCGGCCTCGGCGGCGCCGCGCCCGAACAGGGCGTGCGCCCGGGCCAGCGCCTGCTCGCACCCGGTGCGGTCGGCGAGGCCCGCCCAGCCGCCCGCCTCCCGCAGCGCCAGCAGGGACATCAGCCGGGGTGAGCCCAGCGGCCGGGCGACCCGCTGCGCGGCCTGCGCCGCCCGGACCGCCTCACGCGGCCGACCCGCGTCGCGCGCCAGGAACGCCGTGTTGCAGAACGCGTGCGCCTCGAGGCCCGGGTCCCCGGACATCCGGGCCGTGGCGAGCGCCTCCGCGTAGTGCGAGCGGGCGTCGTCGAAGCGCCCCGAGTCATGGGCCAGCCAGCCCACGGAGATGGCCAGTTCGCCCGCCCCCGCGTACAGCCGGTCGGCGGTGCGCTGCCGGGTGGTGCCCGCGTCGAGCAGTGCGTACGCGGCCCGCAGCGGCGCCGAGGCCCTGCGGTACAGCCCGTCCGCCCCGTGCCGGTCGTCCAGCAGCCGGATCTTGCGCACGGCGGCTTCGAGGGCCCCCGCCTCCCCCGTGCCCGCCCGGTGCACGGGCCGGGTCGCGGCCGAGGCCGCGCCGCCGAGGGCGAAGGGGCCGAAGGAGGCGGCCGCCATCGCGGCGGTACCTCCGGTCATGAACGCGCGACGCTGCACGTCGCTCTCCTCGTCGTTCTGGTACGCCTGGTGCGTGCCCCGCCGGCCGCGCACATAGCCCGTGTCGCCCCGCGGGTCCTGCATGTCGTACGTCTCTTGCGTGTCATACGGCTCGTACGTCCCTTCCGTCTCACCCTCCCTTCCGTATGAGGAGTGCGAGCGGCTCTTGTTGCGAGGGGAGGGCGCCTCGTCGGTGGGGCGCGCCCCCCGACCGCGTACCTCCGCGCGGGGCGCGAACCCCAGGTCCGTCAGCGTTCGGCCGGGAAACATGTGCAGGAACACCCGTTCGTACGCGTAGTTCGGGCAGCGGATCTCGCCCGCCTCGACCCGCCCGACGTACCGCGCGTCACAGCTCACCCGCTCGCCGATCTCACGCGCGGCCCGCCGCACCGCGGCGGCGAACTCGCCCGGCGAGCGCTGCCCGCGCAGCTGCCTGAAGGCGGAATTCGGCCGTTGTGGACGGGGGGACTGGGACGAGGTCACCGATGACGACGTCATGGCCGGGCCCTCTCTCGCGAACCGTCGAACCATGCCGGATTCAGTAGGACTTGTATGCGTGGTGCACGGTTGGTTCCGCTGTGTCCGGCGGGGCAAGAACGTACCCGCCCCATCGGGGCCCCCACGCGAGGTTTGGCTACAAACCGGATATCTCATCCTGGATCTGCCATGAACTGCCATCCTTTGCGGCGCAGTTTCGCCGTAGCCGTTGACAGGGAGGTGCGTTGGGCAGGGCGCTGGTAGGCGTGGGAGGCCCGGATGAAGAACCTCGAACCCCGTTCCGAGTGCGACCTGGTGACCGTGCCCACGCGGCAGGGGCTGGAGGCGGTCGACATCCTGCGGCGGGGCGCCCTCGACGCGGTGGGGCCCGTCATGACGGTCGGACCCGTACTGCACGACGACACGTGCGACACGCTCGGATTCCTGGTGCCGCCCGGTACGGCCGACGCGTGGGACGTGCCGGGGAGCACCTGCACACAGAGCGACGGGCGGGGGGCCGTGCTGGCTCCTCCGGAGGGCGCGGGCTGGCTGCTGCCGCCGGGGGAGGCGGACCTCGCGACCGATCCGACGGTGCTGCGCGCCGCGCTGGGGGAGGCGGCGCGGTTGATCGAGGCCGCGGACAACTGCCGTTGATTCCAGCGCCGGTCGCCGTAGGGGTTCCGTTCGTCGGCGGGTGCGGGATCGTCGTGGCTCGTCGCGCCCACGCGGCGGAGCCGCACAGTGACACAGCCCCGCGCCCCTGAAGGGGCGCTTCCGGTGCCCGGCGCGCACAGGGTGCCCCGCGCCCGATAATGGGTTCATGGGCAGGTCGAAGAAGGGGCAGGGGCGGCGTGGGCGTGACTCCGACGCCGTGGTCGAGGAGGTCGACGGGGGGCTCGCGGAGCTGGTGCCGGACCGTGAGCGGGCCCGGGCCTGGACGCTGCTGGTCGACGGGGCGCCGCAGTCGCACGTGGATCTCGACGACCCGGCGTATCTGTCCTTCGAGTACCAGCGGCGGCTCGGGCACGTGATCGATCTGGTCGCCCCGGCCGGACGGCCCGTGCACGCCGTGCACCTCGGCGGCGGCGCCTTCACCCTCGCCCGGTACGTCGCCGCCACCCGCCCCCGCTCCACCCAGCAGGTCGTCGAGCGTGACGCGGCCCTTGTCCAACTCGTCCGGCGGGAACTGCCGTTGGACCCGGGCGCGCGCATACGGGTGCGGTCGACGGACGCGCGCGAGGGGCTCGCGAAAGTGCCCGACGGGTGGGCGGACCTGGTGATCGCGGACGTGTTCAGCGCGGCGCGCACCCCGGCGCACCTGACGTCGACGGAGTTCCTCACGGACGTACGCCGGGTCGTGAAGCCCGGCGGTTGCTACGCCGCCAACCTCGCCGACGGTCCGCCGCTGGCCCATCTGCGCGCCCAGATCGCCACCGCGGCCGTCGTCTTCCCCGAACTGGCGCTGGTCGCCGACCCGACCGTGCTGCGGGGCAGACGATTCGGCAACGCGGTGCTCGTCGCCTCCGACCGACCCCTCCCGATCGCCGAGCTGACCCGTCGCGCCGCCTCCGACCCGCACCCCGGCCGCGTCGAACACGGCCGCGCGCTCACCGACTTCACGGGCGGAGCGGTGCCGGTGACGGACGCGGCGGCGACCGCCTCACCGGCGCCGCCGTCGTCGGTGTTCCGCTGAGCCCACCGCGCTGTCGCGCTGAGCCCACCGCTCCGCGTCAGAAGTTCTGGACGTCCACCCGGGGCGCGCTGTCGTGCCAGGTGCAGAACACCGACACCCGGTCCGCACCGGCGGCGAAGTCGACCCGGACCCATGTCTCGGTCTTCCACACCTGCATCGACCAACCCGGTCCGGGCGTCGCCGACACGAGAGTCGCGTCACTCTCGTTGAGCGAGAGGACCACCCGGCCGCCCTCGGTGTCGTAGGCCTTGACCTCACCCGGGTCGGCCGGGGCGCCCGTGCCCGGCCGGGAGCCGGGCTTCGCGGACTCGGGCGGTGCGGGCGGGGTGGGGGACGGCTTCCTGCCGTCGCCGTCCCTGCCGTCGCCGTCCCTGCCGTCGCCGTCCCTGCCGTCGCCGTCCCTGCCGTCGTCCGCGCCGCCGCCCTTCCGCTCACCGGCGCTCCGCGACGGTTCCGGGAGCGCGGTGGGCGTGTGCGGCGGGGGCGGGCCCTGGGCCCGGGCGTCGGCGGCCGTGATGGGCAGCGCGCGGGGCGGGTCGTAGGCGGTGCCGGCCAGCACCGTGTGGACGCCCCACCACGTCACCGTGGCCGCCGCGCCCGTGGCGAGCAGCCAGGCCAGTACGTGTAGGAGTCCTCTGCGCATCGCGGCCATACTGCCCCACCGGCCCCGGTGGTGTCGTGGGCAAACGAGTTGTCCACAGGCCCCGACCGGCCCCTGCCGTTTGGCGTACGGTGCGGCGCATGGCAAGTGTGCTCGTGGTCGAGGACGACCAGTTCGTACGCTCGGCGCTGATCAGGCATCTGACCGACGCCGCCCACACCGTGCGCAGCGTCGGTACGGCGCTGGAGGCGCTGCGCGAGGTCGCGCATGTCCGCTTCGACGTGGTCGTCCTCGACCTCGGGCTGCCCGACCTCGACGGCTCGGAGGCGCTGAAGATGCTGCGCGGCATCACGGACGTCCCGGTGATCATCGCGACCGCGCGGGACGACGAGTCGGAGATCGTCCGCCTGCTGAACGCGGGCGCGGACGACTACCTGACCAAGCCGTTCTCGGTCGAGCACCTGTCCGCCCGGATCGCGGCCGTGCTGCGCCGCTCCCGAGGGTCGGGCGCCGAGGCGCCGCCGTCCACGGTGATCCGGGTCGGCGGCCTCGCGATCGACCCGCTGCGGCGGCAGGCCGAGCTGGACGGCGTACGACTCGACCTCACCCGGCGCGAGTTCGACCTGCTCACCTTCCTCGCGGGCCGACCCGGTGTCGTCGTCGCGCGCAGGGAGCTGCTGGCGGAGGTGTGGCAGCAGTCGTACGGCGACGACCAGACCATCGACGTCCATCTGTCGTGGCTGCGCCGGAAGTTGGGGGAGACGGCGGCGCGGCCCCGCTATCTGCACACGCTGCGGGGCGTCGGGGTGAAGCTGGAGCCGCCGGGGGCGGGGGCGCGGCCATGAGGCGGGCATCGCGCCGGGCGTGCGGGACGGTGCTGCCATGAGGTGGGCGCTGGTCAAGGTGTGCCTGGCGGTGACGGCGATGGTCGTGGTGGCCTTCGCGGTGCCGCTCGGGCTGGTGGTCAGGGAGATGGCGCGGGACCGGGCGTTCTCGGGCGCCGAGCGGGAGGCGGCCGCGATCGCCCCGGCGCTCTCCATCACCACCGACCGGGAGCAGCTGGAGCGGGTCGTCGCAGCGGCCGGGTCGGACGACGGGATGGCGGTGCATCTGCCGGCGGACGGCACCGGGTCCGCCGGGCTCGACCTGGGCCGGCAGCGCGCCTCGGACGAGGACATCGCGACCGTGCGGAGGCTGGGCCGTGCCTCCACCACCGAGGTGCCGGGCGGGTCCACGCTGCTCCAGCCGACCGCGCTCAGCTCCGGCGAGATAGCGGTCGTCGAGGTGTTCGTGCCCGAGGCGGCGGTGAGCAACGGGGTCGCCACGGCGTGGGCGGTGCTCGCCGCGGTGGGCGCGCTGCTGATCGTCGGCTCGGTCGCGGTGGCCGACCGGCTCGGGGTGCGGATGGTCCGGCCCGCGCGGCGGCTGGTCGAGAGCGCGCGTGAACTGGGGGAGGGGCAGCTGGGCGCGCGGGTGCCCGAGCAGGGGCCGAAGGAGCTGCGGCTGGCGGCGGTGGCGTTCAACGCGATGGCGGACCAGGTGGTGCAGCTGCTGGCGAACGAGCGCGAGCTGGCGGCCGACCTGTCGCACCGGCTGCGTACCCCGCTGACCGTGCTGCGGCTGAACGCCGCCTCCCTCGGCGACGGGCCGGCCGCCGAGCAGACGCGGGCGGCGGTGGAGCAGTTGGAGCGGGAGGTCGACACGATCATCCGTACGGCACGGGAGGCCAAGCCGCGGACGGCGGTGGCCGGGCCGGGTGCCGGGTGCGACGCGGCCGAAGTGGTCCGGGAGCGGATGGCGTTCTGGTCGGCGCTCGCGGAGGACGAGGGCCGCAAGTGGCGGGTGGCCGGGGTCGGGCGCCCGGTTCGCGCACCCGTGGGCCGGGCCGACCTGGCCGCCGCGCTGGACGCCCTCCTCGGCAATGTCTTCCGGCACACCGCGGAGGGCACGGCGTTCGCGGTGGACGTTCACAACGGCGAGGACGCGGTGATCGTTCTCGTCTCCGACGCCGGTCCCGGCATCGCCGATCCCGAGGCCGCGATGGCCCGGGGCCGGGGCTCCGGCAGCGACGGCTCGACCGGTCTGGGCCTCGACATAGTGCGCCGCCTCGCCGAGTCGACCGGCGGTGATGTGCGTATCGGGTCGTCGGTGCTGGGCGGGACCGAGGTGCGGATATGGATCCAGCTGAGCGGCGGCGGCGGGACGGACGGCAGGGCCGCGGGGCGGAAGGGACAGCGGGGCGCCGCCCTACGCCGTCGCAAACAGAGCAAGGCCTTCTCGGGCCTCGGTCCGTCACGAGTCTCGTCGTGATCGGGCTTGTGCGTTCACTGTGTCCCCGTATGGGGGTGCATGTCCGTGAGTGATGTGGCTCACGTGTGTGTCGGTCACGTTTCGACAACCAGGGATTACGTTTCAACAAAGGGGGACAAGAAGTCTTGACTCATGACATGACATAGAGCTGTTATGGCGGCCACCGTGTTCGGTCGAGTTGGTTTCTGATTGTTTTCGATCAGTGGCCGGCGAGAGGGCCATTGAGACCGAACCACCTGTCCCCAGGGAGCCGTACATGCATCTCACACCTTCCGGTCTCGCCGTCCCCGGCACGAGCCGTCGCACCCTGCTGCGGGGCATAGGCGGGGCGGCCGCGCTCGGCGCTGGAGTTCCCCTGCTCAGCGCCTGTGGCGGCAGCGGCGGTGGCGCCGCGGACTCGAAGACCGTCACCGTCGGCTCCAACGCGTCGGACGCGGTGCCGAAGAAGGCGTTCGCCGAGATCTACGCGGCCTTCAAGAAGCAGTCCGGGATCGCGGTCGACGTGAACACCAAGGACCACAACACGTTCCAGGAGCAGATCAACTCCTACCTCCAGGGCACCCCGGACGACGTGTTCCACTGGTTCGCCGGCTACCGCATGCAGTTCTTCGCGGCCAAGGGCCTCGCCACCTCGATCGACGACGTGTGGGACAAGATCGGGGGCAACTTCCCCGACGCGATGAAGAAGCTCAGCCAGGGCGAGGACGGCAAGTCCTACTTCGTGCCGCTGTACACCTACCCCTGGGCGCTCTTCTACCGCAAGAGCGTCTTCCAGGAGAAGGGCTACGAGGTTCCCACCACGTGGGACCAGCTGATCGCCCTGTGCAAGCAGATGCAGAAGGACAAGCTCGTCCCGATCGCCTTCGGTGACAAGGACGCCTGGCCGGCGATGGGCACCTTCGACCAGCTCAACTTCCGTACCAACGGCTACGACTTCCACGTCGAGCTGATGGCGGGCAAGGCGTCGTGGACGGACGCCAAGGTCCGCAAGACGTTCGACCTGTGGGCCGAGCTGCTGCCGTACCACCAGGAGGGCGCGGTCGGCCGCACCTGGCAGGACGCCGCGCAGACCCTGGTGTCGAAGAAGGCGGGCATGTACCTGCTGGGCTCGTTCGTGGGCCAGCAGTTCACCAACAAGGCGGACCTGGACGACCTCGACTTCTTCGCCTTCCCGGAGATCGACCCGGCGTACGGCCAGGACACCGTCGAGGCCCCCACCGACGGCTTCATGATGAGCAAGGCCCCGAAGAACAAGGCCGGCGCCGTCAAGCTCATGGAGTTCCTCGGCACCCCCGAGGCGGAGCAGATCTACCTCAAGGCCGACCCGAACGTGGTGGCCGCCTCCACCAAGGCCGACACCTCCTCGTACACGCCGCTGCAGAAGAAGGCGTACGACATGATCTCGGGCGCCAAGAGCCTCACCCAGTTCATGGACCGTGACAGCCGCCCCGACTTCACCTCCACGGTGATGCAGCCGGCGCTGCAGAAGTTCATCCGCGACCCCAAGGGCGTCGACAGCCTGCTCACCTCCATCGAGCGGCAGAAGAAGACGATCTTCGCGTCCTGACGACCGACCGTCCTGACGATCGACCGTCCTCACGACTGGATGACCTCCTGACATGACGACCACCCCCACCGAGAGCCCGGAGGCGGCCACGCCGCCTCCGGGCTCCGGCCCTGCCGCAAAGACCGCGAAGACAGCCACCAAGGTGCCCCAGGGGCATCGGCGGCTGCTGACCCGCCGTGACCGGCTCACGCTGGGTCTGATGGCGGGTCTGCCGACGATCCTGCATGTCGCCCTTGTGTGGGTGACCGCGCTCGCCTCGATCCTGCTGGCCTTCACCACCTGGGACGGCATCGGCTTCGACTCCATCAAGTGGGTCGGGCTGCACAACTTCGAGGAACTGTTCACCAACAACCCGCAGTTCTGGCCCGCCGTCGAGCACAACATCGTCTGGTTCGTGGCGCTGATCCTGATCCCCACACCGCTGGGCCTGTTCCTGGCCGTGCAACTGGACAAGAACATCCGCTTCAGCCGCGTCTACCAGACCGCGTTCTTCCTGCCGGTGGTGATGTCGCTGGCGGTCATCGGCTTCGTCTGGCAGCTGATCTACAACCCCGACACCGGCCTGATCAACAGCATCATCGGCGCCAACGAACCCGGCCACTACATCGACTGGATCGGCGACCCGGACCTCAACCTGTGGGCCATCCTCGTCGCCGCGTCCTGGCGCCACACCGGCTACATGATGATCCTCTACCTGGCCGGCCTGAAGGGCGTCGACCCCTCGCTGCGCGAGGCCTCCGCCCTGGACGGCGCCAACGAGTGGCAGACGTTCAAGAACGTCATCTTCCCCACCCTGCGCCCGACCAACACCGTCGTCCTGGTCGTCACCATCATCGAGGCCCTGCGCGCCTTCGACCTCGTCTTCGTCTTCAACAAGGGCGCCGAGGGCACCGAACTCCTCTCGATCCTGGTCACCAACAACATCATCGGAGAGTCCAGCCGCATCGGCTACGGATCGGCCATCGCCGTCGTCCTGCTGGTCATCTCCCTCGCCGTGATCATCCCGTATCTGATCGCGACCTTCCGGAAGGAGCGGCAAGCGTGAGCACCACCGCCGCGACCACCGCTCCCAAGGAGCGCACGCCCGTCCGCCCGGCCCGGATCGTCCTGCACGTCTTCCTCGTCGGCATGGCCCTGGCCTGGCTCGCGCCCCTGCTGTGGGCGCTGTACGCCGCCCTGCGCCCCTACGGCGAGACATCGGAGAAGGGCTACGTCTCCTGGCCCGACAGCCTGAGCTTCGACAACTTCACGAACGCGTTCACCCAGTCGGACATGACGCACTACTTCGTGAACACCCTGATCATCGCCGTCCCCGCGGTGCTGCTGACGCTGTTCCTGTCCTCGATGGTGGCCTTCTACGTCAGCCGCTTCGACTTCCGCGTCAACCTCTTCCTGCTGCTGGTCTTCACCGCCGGCAACCTGCTCCCGCAGCAGGTCATCATCACCCCGCTGTACCGCATGTACCTGCTCATCGACCTGCCCGGCATCACCATGTCCGGCAAGCTGTACGACTCCGCGCTCGGCCTGGTCCTCATCCACGTGGCCTTCCAGTCCGGCTTCTGCGCCTTCGTCCTCAGCAACTACATGCGCTCCCTGCCGCACGAGCTGACCGAGGCGGCCCTCGTCGACGGCGCGTCGGTGTGGCGGCTGTACTGGCAGATCGTGCTGCCGCTGTGCAAGCCCGCGATGGCCGCCCTGGCGACGTTGCTGTCGATCTGGATCTACAACGACTTCTTCTGGGCCCTCGTGCTGATCTCCACCGGCGAGAACATGCCGATCACCTCGGCGCTGAACAACCTCTCCGGCCAGTACTTCACCGACCCCAACCTCGTCGCCGCCGGCGCCCTGCTCACCGCGATCCCCACGCTGATCGTGTACTTCGCGCTCCAGCGGCAGTTCGTCAGCGGCCTGACCCTCGGCGCCAACAAGGGCTGACCGGCCACTTCTGAGAGAGAACCCTTCGTGCACCACCCCTTCACCCACGTGGCCTCCGTGCCCGTGGACACCAGTACGGCACGGGTCCACGAGGAGGGCTGGCAGTCCTGGAGCCCCAGCGGCTCCTACGCCCTCGACGCGACCCCGTACCGTCCGACCAGCGACAACTGGGCCACGGTCTGCTACCGCCCGGGTGTCACCGTCCCGGCCGGTGCCTTCCAGGGCGAGGGGCTGCTGGCCCTCGACCCGGGCGACGGCACACCGGTCCGGCTGTGGGCCGCCCCCGACCCCGTGCACCAGGTCCCCTCGATCCGCCTGGTGGTGAGGGACGGGGTCGCCGAGGTCACCTCGGACGGCCCGGTGAAGGAGTGGACCGGCACGGACATCCAGGCGGTGCTGGGCGAGTGGGCGGCGAGCCTCGGCCTCGCGGCCCCCCGCCCGGCCCCCACCGTCTGGTGCTCCTGGTACGAGTACTTCACCTCCGTCACCGAGGACGACATCCACGAGAACATCCGTGCGATGGACACCCTCGACCTCCCCATCGACGTCGTGCAGATCGACGACGGCTACCAGAAGGCCCTCGGCGACTGGCTCACCCTCTCCGGCCGCTTCCGCTCCCGCGCGGGCATCGCCGAGGTGATCCGGTCGAGGGGCCGCCGCGCCGGTATCTGGACGGCCCCCTTCCTCGTCGACCCGTCGAGCGCCCTGGCCGCCGAGCACCCCGAGTGGCTGGTGCGCGACGAGACCGGCGGCTTCACCCACGCCGGCCACAACTGGGGCCACGACCTGTACGTCCTCGACACCACCCACCCCGAGGCGGCGGCGTACCTCACCGAGGTCTTCACCACCCTGCGCGCCGAGGGCTACGACTACTTCAAGGTCGACTTCCTGTACGCGGGCGCGCTGGACGGCGTACGCCACGCCACCGTGGACGCCCTCACGGCGTACCGCCAGGGCATCGAACTGATCCGCGCCGCCATCGGCCCCGAGGCCTACCTCCTGGGCTGCGGCGCGCCGATCCTGCCGTCCATCGGCCTGTTCGACGCGATGCGGGTCAGCCCCGACACGGCCCCGCACCGCCGCCCCGAGGCCGACGACTACAGCCAGCCCGGCCAGGACCCCGCCGAGTTCACCGGCGTGGGCCGCCAGTGGCAGCACGGCCGCCTCTGGGTGAACGACCCCGACTGCCTGATGGCCCGCCCGGCCGTGGAGACCCGCGAACGCTGGGCGGCGCACGTCGAGGCCACCGGAGGCCTGATGGCCTCCAGCGACCGCCTGCTCTCCCTGGACCCCTGGGGCGTGGAAACGACCCGCCGACTGCTGACGAAGGGCCCGGAGGCCTCCGAATGAAGCGCGAACTGAACGTCCCCGGTATCGCCTACGGCGGTGACTACAACCCCGAGCAGTGGCCCGAGGAGGTCTGGGCCGAGGACGTACGCCTCATGCGCGAGGCGGGCGTGAACATGGTCAGCGTCAACATCTTCTCCTGGGCGCTGCTGGAGCCGCGTGAGGGCGAGTACGACTTCTCCCGCCTGGACAAGATCCTCGCGCTGCTGCACGAGAACGGGATCGCCGCCGACCTGGCGACCCCGACGGCGGCCCCGCCGGCCTGGTTCTTCGTCAAGCACCCGCAGGCGCTGCCGGTCGACCGGGACGGCCGCACCCTGTCCTACGGCAGCCGCCAGACCTTCTGCCCCTCCAGCCCCGCCTACCGCGAGGCGGCGCTGCGGATCGCCCGGGTGCTGGGCGAGCGCTACGCCGACCACCCGGCCGTCGTGATGTGGCACGTCCACAACGAGTACGGCTGCCACAACGGCGAGTGCCACTGCGACACCAGCGCGGCGGCGTTCCGCGTCTGGCTGCGGGAGAAGTACGACGACGACCTGGCGGCGCTCAACGACGCCTGGGGCACGACGTTCTGGAGCCAGTGGTACTACGACTGGGACGAGATCATCCCGCCGCGTGCGACGGGCGCGGTGCCGAACCCGACGCACCAGCTGGACTGGCGCCGCTTCTGCTCCGACGCGCTGCTGTCGCTGTGCAAGGCGGAGCGGGAGGTGCTGCTGGAGGCGGCTCCGTCCACCCCGGCCACCACCAACTTCATGGTGATGTTCAACTTCGACCGGCTGGACTACTGGCGCTGGGCGCCGGAGCTGGACATCGTCTCCAACGACCACTACCTCCAGTCGACGGACCCCGAGTCGCAGATCGACATCGCCCTCAGCGGCGACCTGGTGCGCTCCCTGGCCGGCGGCAGCCCGTGGCTGCTGATGGAACACTCCACCGGCGCGGTCAACTGGCAGCCCGTCAACCGCGCCAAGACCGCCGGAGAGATGCGCCGCAACGCCCTCGCACACGTGGCCCGCGGCGCCGACGGCATCGCCTACTTCCAGTGGCGCGCCGCCAAGGCGGGCGCCGAGCAGTGGCACTCCGCGATGCTCCCGCACGCCGGCACCGACAGCCAGATCTGGCGAGACGTCGTCCGCCTGGGCGCCGACCTGCGCTCACTGGCCGAGGTCCGCGGCAGCACGGGCGTCGCCGAGGTGGCGATCGTCTGGGACTGGAACGCCTGGTGGGCGCTGGAACTCCCCTCCCAGCCCAGCGAACAGGTCCGCTTCCAGGACCTGATCCGCGCCTGGTACGAGCCGCTGTGGCGGGCCGGTGTGGCGGTGGACTTCGTCCGCCCCGACGCCGACCTCTCCGCCTACAAGCTGGTGCTGGCCCCCAGCCTGTACCTGGTGGACGACGAGGGCGCGGCGAACCTCACCGGTTACGCGCGGACCGGCGGCACCCTCGCCGTCGGCTTCCACAGCGGCGCGGTGGACGAGCACTGCCACATCCGGCTCGGCGGCTACCCGGGCGCGTTCCGCGAGGCGCTGGGCGTCCGCACGGACGAGGTCTTCCCCCTCCTGCCGGGCGAGTCGGTGGGCCTCAGCGACGGCGGCACGGCGTCCCTGTGGTCGGAGCGGGTCGCCCTGGCCGGCGCGGAGGCGGTGACGTCGTACACCTCCGGCCCCCTGACCGGGATCCCGGCGGTCACCCGTCACACCCACGGCTCGGGCACCGCCTGGTACGTCGCCACCCGCCCGGACCCGACGACCCTCGCCTCCCTCCTGGACCGCGTCCGCGAGGAAGCGGGAGTGACGTCGGTGCGCCCGACCCCGGAGGGTGTGGAGGCGGCCCTGCGCCGGGGGACGGAGGCGGACTACCTCTTCCTGATCAACCACGGCGACGCCGACGCCGAGGTCGAGGTCGCCGCCGGGTCTGTCGACCTGCTGACGGGCAAGTCCGTCACCACGACCGGCGCCCCGGCGACCGTGCTGGTCCCGGCCGGTGACGTGGCGGTCGTCCGCGAACCCCGCTGACCCGATCACGACACCACAGGGCCGCGCCTCCTCCGGGGGCGCGGCCCTGTGGCGTTCAGGGTGCCTGCGCGCCGGGTCACGCCCAGCCGTACACGGACATCCGGGGGCCGTCGGCGAGATAGCCGCGCAACGCGTCGGCGTTCCCCTCCACGAAGTCCTCGGGGAGGGCGTCGGTGGCGAACCAGCGGACCTGGGAGTGCTTGTGCGGCTCCCGGTTCCCGGGCTCGCCCGTCCACTCGTGGGCGACGAAGACGACGGTGAGAAAGCCGTCCGGCGCGTCGACGCCCCGCGCCGCGTGGATGACGTGCGCGACCTCCAGCGCCTCCGGCTTCACGGTCAGCCCCGTCTCCTCGTACAGCTCCCGCACGGCGGTCCCGGTGACGGGTTCTCCGGGCTCGCTCTTCCCGACGGGCAGATCCCACCTCCCCCGGGCGAACCTGGCATGCTCACCCCGCTGAAGAAGCAGGACCCGGCCCGCGGCCCGGTCATGGACGATGACGGCGGCGACCAACAGCGTCACGGGCGCGCCCCCTTCCCTGGTCGGCAGGCCCTAGCATGACGCGTATGGAGTGCTTCGCGTCCTGCCGTACGCGCCACCGAGGTCGGTCCACCGACACCTGCGGGTGATCGGCGGGCCCGAGGTGTCCTTTTCCTCCCTCGGCATCCGAGAGGTCCACTCCATGCTCATGCGCGCGTTCGTCCGGGACGACCTGGCACGACTGACCCAGCTCACCATCGACACGTTCCGCCCGTTCTTCGAGGACTCCCTCGGTACGGTCCTCGACGGGCTCGTCCTCACCACGCTGCACGCCGACTGGCGTGACGACTACCGCGCCCTGGTCCCCACCCTGCACGACCCGGTCCAGGACAAGTACGTCGCGGTCGCCGAGACCGACGGTGTGATCGCCGGGTACGTCGCCTGGCGGGCCGACCTCGCCCGGCACCACGGCGAGATCACCCTGCTCGCCGTGGACGAGCGGCACCGCGGCGAGGGCACGGCCACCGCCCTGTGCGAGCACGCCTTCGCCGACCTGCGCGGACGCGGCACGAAGCTCGTCGAGATCGGCACCGGCGGCGACGCCTTCCCCGCCCCCGCCCGCGCCCTCTACGAGAGCCTCGGCTGCGCCCCGTTCCCCACGGCGCACTACTACCGCCGGCTCTGACCACCGACGTCCGGGGCGCGGCGCTCCCCTATGCGCGCCGCGCCCCGGTCCCCCGCTCCCCCGTTCCCCCGGGGGGCTTCCCCTGCCCCCGGTCCTGTGGCCGCTACGCCGAGGTCGTCACCAGCGGCGGCAGGGCGCCCGTCTTGGCCGCCTGGCTGTACCAGTACGCGCTCGACTTCGGCGTACGGGTGAGGGTCGCGTAGTCGACGTACACGGCACCGAACCGCTTGCCGTACCCGTAGGCCCACTCGAAGTTGTCCATGAGGGACCAGAGGTAGTAGCCGCGGACGTCCGCCCCCTCGGCGATCGCGCGGCGGACCGCGCGCAGGTGGCCGTGGAGGTAGGCGATGCGCTCGGGGTCGTGGACGCGGCCGTCGGAGTCCATCTTGTCGTCGTAGGCGGCCCCGTTCTCCGTCACGTACATCGGCAGCCCCGGGGTCTCCCGCGCGTACCGCATGATCAGCTCGTGCAGGCCCGTCGGGTCGATGGTCCAGCCCATCTCCGTGCGCTCGCCCGGCGTCTGGTGGAAGAGGACGTCGTCCGCGCCCGGCCACGGCGAGTGCTCGCTCGCCCCGTGACCGTCGGCCCGGGGGCCCCGCAGGTCGACGTCCGCCGCGCCCACCAGGGTCGGGGTGTAGTAGTTCAACCCCAGCGCGTCCAGCGGCTGGTTGGCCGTCGCCACGTCACCGTCCTGCACGAACGACCAGTCCGTCAGCGACGAGGTCGCCGCGAACAGGCTCTCCGGGTACGCGCCGTGCAGCATCGGGCCGTGGAAGACACCGTTGGCCAGGTCGTCGATCTTCTTCGCCGCCGCCACGTCCTCGGGGGAGTTCGTGATCGGCCGTACCACCGAGGAGTTCAGGCTCACCGCGATCGTGTTGCGGGCGGGCATCACCGAGCGGAGCGCCGCGACGCCCAGCCCGTGCGCCACGTTCAGATGGTGGGCCGCGCGCAGCGACGCCACCGGGTCCGTACGGCCCGGCGCGTGCACCCCGGAGCCGTAGCCGAGGAACGCGGTGCACCACGGCTCGTTGAGGGTGATCCACTGCTCGACCCGGTCGCCCAGCGCCTCGCCCACGATCCGCGCGTACTCGGCGAAGCGGTGCACGATGTCCCGCTCGGGCCAGCCGCCCGCGTCCTCCAACTCCTGCGGGAGGTCCCAGTGGTAGAGGGTGACGGCCGGCTTGATGCCCTTGTCCAGCAGCTCGTCGACCAGCCGGCGGTAGAAGTCCAGGCCCTTCTGGACGGCGGGGCCGCGGCCGGTCGGCTGCACCCGCGACCAGGAGATGGAGAAGCGGTACGAGTTGAGGCCGAGGTCGGCCATCATCGCCACGTCGTCGCGGTAGCGGTGGTAGTGGTCGACAGCGATGTCACCGGTCTCGCCACCGGCGGTCTTGCCGGGGGTGTGGCTGAAGGTGTCCCAGATGGAGGGCGTACGGCCGTCCTCCCGCACCGCTCCCTCGATCTGGTACGCGGAGGTGGCCGCGCCCCAGAGGAAGGCGGAAGGAAACGTCACCGGGGTGGCCGGGTTCACGGGTTCAGGCATGGAAGCGCTCCCATAGTGGTCGTCACAGACCGACAGTGGTGGGTGGGGGGACGGACGTACGGGGGGCCGGGGCGGCGATGGCCCAGCCCCCGAGGGGGTTCTGCGGTGTGTGCCCGGCGGCGGGCCGGGTCACCCCTTGATCGCGCCCTGCATGATGCCGCCGACGATCTGCTTGCCGAACAGGAGGAAGGCGATCAGCAGCGGCAGCGTGCCGAGCAGCGCACCCGCCATGATCACCGACTGGTCGGGGATGTAGCCGGTGCCGAGGGCGTTGAGGGCCACCTGGACCGTCGGGTTCTGCTGGTTCAGCGCGAGGATGGGCCACAGGAAGTCGTTCCAGGCCATCACGAAGGTCAGCAGCCCGAGCACCGCCATCGCCGGCCGCGCCGCCGGGAAGACGACGTGCCACACGATCCGCAGACTGCTCGCGCCGTCGACGCGGGCCGCCTCGATCAGCTCGGAGGGCAGCGCCTGGATCAGGTACTGCCGCATGAAGAACGTGCCGAACGCGCTGACCAGCGTGGGCAGGATGACCGTCTGCAACTGGTTGGACCAGTTCAGGTCGCTCATCCACAGATACAGCGGGACGACGGCCAGCTGCGGCGGGATCATCATCGTGCCGATGGTCAGCAGCAGCAGAACACTGGAGAACCGGAACCGCAGCTTGGCGAAGGCGAACCCGGCGAGCGTGGAGAACAGCACCGTACCGATGGTGATCGTCCCGGCCACGAGCGTCGTGTTGAGCATCGCGGTGCCGAGCCCGGCCTGCTCCCAGGCGGTCTCCAGGTTCTTGAACAGGTTGCCGCCGAACCACAGCGGCGGCGGCGCCTCGGCGAGCCGCTGGCTGGTGCGCGAGGCCGCGATCGCCGTCCACAGCAGGGGCGCCAGCGAGCCCACGGCGAAGACGGTCAGGACGACGTAGGTGAGCGGCCCCGCGTGCATCTGCTTGCCCGCGCCCATCACCCGGCGGCGGCGGGAGGCCTTCGGCTCCGGCGCCCGCTGCGGCGCCCGGGGACGGGTCAGTTCGCTCGTGGTCATGGGGTCTTCCTCAGCCGTCGGGTGAGCAGCAGGTTGATCGCGGCCACGATCAGCAGGATCAGGAACATCGTCCAGGCGATGGCGGACGCCTTGCCGAGGTTGCCGATCATGAAGCCCTGGTCGTACATGTACAGGCCGAGCGTCTGGTACTGGTGCTCGGAGCCGCCCTTGGAACCGTCGGCCCCGCCGAACAGCAGGGGCTCACCGAACAGCTGGGTCGCGCCGATCGTGGAGACGACCGCCGTGAACAGGATCGTCGGCCGCAGCTGCGGGATCGTCACATGGATGAACTGCTGCCAGCGGTTCGCGCCGTCGAGGGACGCCGACTCGTACAGATCGCCGGGGATCGCCTGCATCGCCGCGAGGTAGATCAGCGCGTTGTAGCCCGTCCACCGCCAGATCACGATCGTGGAGACCGCGAACTTCGAACCCCAGTTGGACTCACGCCAGTTGACGGGGTCGATCCCGATGAAGTCCAGCAGCCAGTTCACCATGCCGCCGTCCCAGGAGAACAGCAGCACGAACACCAGCGTGGCGGCCGCCACCGACGTGGCGTACGGGGTGAGCATGATGACCCGCCACACCGTCGAGCCGCGCAGCCGGTAGTTGAGCAGGTGCGCGATGCCGATCGCCACCAGCAGCTGCGGCACGGTCGCGATCACGCCGATGGAGAAGGTGACCCAGAGGGAGTTCCAGAAGAAGTCCGAGGACAGCAGGTTCTGGTAGTTGTCCAGGCCCACCCAGGTCTGGTTGTCCAGGTCGGCCAGCTGCACGTTGTGCAGCGAGTACCAGCCCGTGTACAGCAGCGGGACGAGCGAGAACGCCCCGAAGATCAGGAAGAAGGGGGAGATGAAGACGTACGGGGACGCCTTCATGTCCCAGCGGTACAGCCGGCTGCGCCACGAGTCGGTGCCGGCCGGCGGCGTACCGCGACCCTGAGCGCCCCGGACCGCGCCCGGCTCATCGCCGGGCGCGGTCTCGGCGCTCGCCGCGGAATGCGCGAGTGCCTCTTTGGAGCTGGTCACTGGCCGAGCACGTCCTTGATCTCCTTGCTGGCGGCCTCCCAGCCCTCCTCAGGGCTCTTGCCCTTCTGCTCGACCTGCACGATGCCGATGTCGGCGATCGCGGTGCCGATGGGCTGGTCCTTGATGCCGAACTGCTGCACCGGGATCGTCTTCGCCGAGTCGGAGAAGATCTGCGTCAGCGGCGCGTCGGAGAAGTACGAGGTGGTGTCGGGGCTCGGCTTGAGGGTCGGGTACGCCGACGGGGTCGACGGGAAGCTGGCCTGCTTGGCGAAGACCTTGGCCTGCTGCTCGGGAGCGGTCAGCCACTTCGCCAGCGCGATGGCCTCCTTCTGGTGCTTGCCCGCCGTCGGCACACCGATGAACGCGCCGCCCCAGTTGGCCGCGGTCGGCGCCGCCGCCACGTCCCACTTGCCCTTGCCGGCGTCACCGGACTTCTCCTGGATGTAGCCGATCATCCACGCCGGGCAGGCCACCGTGGCGAAGGTGCCGTTGGCGTACCCCTGGTCCCAGGGCGTCTCGAACTGCTTCAGCTTCGCCGACATGTCGCTGGTCGCCACGGACATGGCCGCGTCCCAGGCGTCCTTCACACCCGTGGACTTGTCCCAGATGGCGTTGCCGTCCTTGTCGTAGTAGCGCTCGGTCGCGCCACCGAGGGCCGCGTTGTAGACCGAGGACGCCGAGTCCACGTACTTGGTGCCCTTCGGCGCCTTCTTCATGTACTCCTTGCCGAGGTCGACGTACTTGCTCCAGTCGCCCTTCCACTGCTCGGCGAGCTTGGTGCGGTCGGTCTCGAGGCCGGCCTTCTCGAACAGGTCCTTGCGGTAGCAGATCGCCATCGGACCGATGTCGGTGCCGAGCCCGATGAGCTTGCCGTCCTTGGTCGTGGCCTGCTGGTTCTTCCAGTCCAGCCACTGCGACTTGTCGACCTCCTTGCCCAGGTCGACGAACTTGTCGCCCTGCGTCTGCACGGCCTCGGTGACGTTGCCGATCTCGATCGCCTGGATGTCGTCGGTGCCGGAGCCGGCCTGCAGCCGGGTGAGCGTCTTGGGCCAGTAGACCGAGGTCTTGGTGGTGACGTTCTCCTTGATGACGATGTCCGGGTTCTGCTTCATGTACTCGTCGTACAGGCCGGCCTGCTTGTAGCCGAAGACGCCGAAGGTGCCGACCGTCAGCGTGGTCTTGCCCTCGGTGTTGCCGTCGCCCTCGTTCGACGAGCCGCCGTCCGAGTCCTCGGCACAGCCGGCCAGCAGCCCCGCGCCCAGGGCGGCGACGGCTGCCAGGACCACCGTCTTGCGGGCGGTTCGGGTACGTGCTCGCATTGCGTCCTCCTGATGCCCTGACGTGCCGACCCCCGGCCAATGGCGTTGCTGGGCCCGTGTGTTGATGCTGCGGCTCGGGTGGGGAACGTGCGGGTTGTGTAAGTGCCAGGTACTGTGGGAGCGCTCCCACGAGTGATGTGTTGAAGAGTCGTCGGTTCGTGCGGGGGTGTCAAGGGAGCGAGCGCGGAGAGATGTCTTCGGTTATCGGGCTGTTAACTAATCCCAGGGGTCGATGGTCGGCCATGCCCGAAAACGGTCGGGTGCGCGGTCCCTGCGGGGCGGCGGAGGTCGGCGGTGACGGGCGGCGACGGGCCGGTGTCGGGCGCCGACGGTGCTCGCTCCTGGGCGTGGGTGGTGCTCGGGTCGGGCGTCGGCGGTGCGCGGACAGGTGGTCGTTGGTGCTCAGGTCGGATGTCGCTGGTGCACGGGCGGGTGGCCGGTGGTGCTCGGGCGGGTGGCCGGTGGTGCTCGGGCGGCGTGTGCTCGCCGCCGGACCCACTGTTTGACTCGTGTAATCAGTCGTCCCGGACGGGGTGACACCGGAGCGTCCGGGACGGTGCCACCGACGGCACCGAAACCCGGGTGGGCACTTCCCGGACGTCGTACGAGGATCAGGACTGTTAGATTCCACGCCAGCGCGGTGTGAACGGGAGGCGACCATGGTGGCAGGCCACGGAGCACGGGGCCGGAGCGGTGGGCGGCCGACGTTGGAAGAGGTCGCCGCACGGGCCGGTGTGGGCCGGGGGACGGTGTCCCGGGTGATCAACGGCTCGCCCCGGGTCAGTGACGCGACCCGCGCGGCGGTCGAGGCGGCCGTCGCGGAGCTCGGCTACGTCCCGAACACGGCGGCCCGCGCGCTCGCGGCGAACCGCACGGATGCGATCGCGATGGTCGTGCCGGAGCCCGAGACCCGCTTCTTCGCGGAACCGTACTTCTCCGACATCCTCAAGGGCGTGGGCGCCCAGCTGTCCGACACGGAGATGCAGCTCCTGCTGATTTTCGCGGGCAGCGACCGGGAGCGCCGCCGGCTGGCCCAGTACCTGGCCGCGCACCGTGTCGACGGGGTCCTCCTGGTCTCGGTCCACGCCGACGACCCGCTCCCGGATCTGCTGTCACAACTGGAGATCCCGGCGGTCATCAGCGGCCCCCGCTCGGAGCACGAGACGCTCCCCTCCGTCGACTCCGACAACTACGGCGGCGGCCGTTCAGCGGTCGAGCACCTGATCGAACGGGGCCGCGCCCGTATCGCCACGATCACCGGTCGCCTCGACGTCTACGGTGCCCAGCGCCGGGTCGTCGGCTACCGCGAGGCCCTCGTCGACGCCGGCCGTGAGGTCGACGAGCGCCTGATCGTCCCCGGTGACTTCACGGAGGAGGGCGGCCGCCGGGCGATGAAGGAACTGCTGGCCCGCTGCCCCGACCTCGACGCGGTCTTCGTCGAGTCCGACGTCATGGCGTCGGGCGCCCGCCAGGTGCTGCGCGAGGCGGGCCGCCGCATACCCGACGACGTCGCCCTCGTCGGCTACGACGACTCGGCGATCGCCCGCCACATGGACCCGCCCCTCACCAGCGTCCGCCAGCCCATAGTGGAAATGGGCCGAGCCATGATCGACCTCCTCCTGGACGAGATCGCGGACCGCCGCCCGGCGGTGTCGAGGGGGTTGGAACGACGCCAGGTGGTGCTGCCTACGGAACTGGTGGCGCGGGCTTCGTCGTGAAGCACGCCACGGTTGCCCATGCCCATGGCCGGCATGGAGGTGGACGATGGACCCCTTGACTGCTGCGGACACGGTGAACGAGGAAGCCAAGCGGGTAACGCCGGGCCGCCTTCGGCTGCGATGCGCGCAGAGCCATTGCTGAAGCCGACCGAGGGACCGCTGCCATCCCCTGGCTGAGGTCATGTACGTGTACGTGCCCGAGTGGGGGTCTGGACGGCCGTTCCTCAGCGCGGCGTCAGCCGGTGGGTTCGTTGTCCTTGGCTGCTTCGACGCCCTCGCGTGCGATCACGAACGACCCCTTGCCCACGACCGTCCGGACGTATCCCATCTCCGCCAGCAGTACCAGTGTCTTGCGCGCCGTCCCACGAGCGATGCCGAACTCCTGCATCAGCCGGTCGACACCGGGCACGGCACGGCCCAGCGGGTAAGTGCCGTAGACGACGGTCGCTGCCGTGGGCCGACGGTCGCTGGAGCGGGCGTGGGGTTTTCACCGGGCCGTGCGGCACCCGGTGATCGTCCCGCAACTGCGTCGGATCGCGTCGCGGGACGGGGTGGCCGTGGTCATGCCCTGGCGGGACGGCGAGGTGCTGTACGACCCGGCGGAGCGTGGCCGGGGAGACCGTACGAACCCCGGCAGTCCTATGGCCCGCTTCCGTTCGCTCCCCGTCGACCGGGTCGAGGCGGCCTTCGCCCGCGTCCTCGACGCTCACCTCGCCGTCGAGGACGCCGGGTACGTCGCCGTGGATTTCTACGACGGCGCCCTGCTGTACGACTTCGCGGCGGCGGAGATGCGGCTGATCGACCTGGACGAGTACCGGCCGGGCCCCTTCGTGCTGGATGCCGAGCGGCTGCCGGGGTCGACTCGTTTCATGGCCCCGGAAGAGTCCGAGCGCGGCGCGACGATCGACAACCGCACCACGGTCCACGCGCTGGGACGCACCGCACGGCTGCTGCTCGACGCGGGGGACGAGGAGCGTGCCTGGCGTGGTACGGCCGCTCAACTCGCCGTGCTGGAGCGGGCCACGCACCCCCATCCCGGTGAACGCTTCGCCGGGGTAAGGGAGTTCAGGGCAGCCTGGCTGAGTAGCTGAGGTCCGTCGCCGTGAGGGAGGTGGGGGTCAGGCGGAGCCACATCGTGCCTCGTTCGGCCGGGTCGTCGTGCAGGTAGTGCACGAAGCGGGTGTCCCAGGTGGCCTCGTCGGCTCCCAGATAGCGGGTCAGTTTGCGGCGTCCCCTCGGCACGTCGAAGGGCACCAGTTCAGCGCGCCCCCGCGCGATCACCTGCTGGACCCGACCCGTCGCGATGTCGCACTCGTCCACCACGAGGGCGAGGCGGGGGTCCTCCTTCACCCGGTCGAACAAGCGGGCCCACGGCCCCGTCAGCACCCAGAAGGCCCCGTCCTCCCAGAGGAACCAGACGGGGCGCACCGTGGGGCCGTTGGTCGCGAGGCGAGCGGTGAGGGGCTGCCGCAGGAAGTCGTCCACGTCGAAGTCGGGAGAGGCCACGGCTCTCATCCTCCGACACCGCGCGGTTCCCGCCCAGCGACCTTCGACCTAGGACCGGGGTCTAGGCGTGCGGCGAAGGGGCGCGTGCCACGATGCTTTCTCGACTCACAGCTCTCAGGGGGAACCATGCGCACCCGTGTCACCGCCTTACTCGTCGCGGCGGTCGTCGCGCTCACCGCGTGCACGTCCGACGGCGAGCCCGCCGACAAGCCCGGCGACGCTGACGGCAAGCCGTCCGCCGTGGCGAGGCAGCCGAGCGCCGCGCCCAGCCGGTCCGCGATCTCGGCCGCCGACACCGCCGGCCTCGAAGCGGCGGTCCGTGCCTACAACGCCGCGTACTTCGCGAACGACCCCGACACCGCCCACGGCATGCTGTCCGCACGCTGCCGGAAGCAGATCACGCCCGCCGGCATGGCCGTGCTGACCGAACGGGCCGAGCAGACCGAGCGGGCCATCGGTGACTCCGAGCCGAAGGACGTGAAGCGGTTCGAGATCGACGAGATCTCCGCCGACACCGCCCGCGTCTCGTACGGCGTCGGCCTGCCCAAGTTCGACCAGAAACAGGAGCCGTGGACCCGTGAGGCGGGGGTCTGGCGCTACGACGACTGCTGAGCCCGGCGGCGGGTGATCGACCGCACACGAACAAGCCCCGATCTGTTCCCAGATCGGGGCTTGTTCCTCAAGGGTGAGTGACGGGACTCGAACCCGCGGCATCCTGGACCACAACCAGGTGCTCTACCAGCTGAGCTACACCCACCATGACCGGCGGTTCATCCGAAGGTTTCACCGACCGGCCGAGAAAAAGTGTACAGGGTCCTGAGGGGTGCCCGCGCACACGTTTCGGCGGGGGGCGGTTCCGGGGCCGGACGGGCCCCGCCCGCGGGCTACCCCGCGGGCAGGACGTGCTTCGCGGCGATCGTGCGGGCCGTGTCCGAGTCGGGGCCGGGCTGCGGGACGAAGATCGCCTCGCGGTAGTAGCGGAGCTCGGCGATGGACTCGCGGATGTCCGCGAGGGCCCGGTGGTTGCCGTTCTTCTCGGGGCTGTTGAAGTACGCCCTCGGATACCAGCGGCGGGCCAGCTCCTTGATCGAGGAGACGTCCACGATCCGGTAGTGGAGGTACTCCTCCAGCGTCGGCATGTCCCGCAGGAGGAATCCCCGGTCCGTGCCCACCGAGTTGCCGCACAGCGGGGCCTTGCGCGGTTCCTTCACGTGCTCCCGTACGTACGCGAGGACCTGCTCCTCGGCGTCGGCGAGCGTCGTGCCGCCGGCCAGGGCGTCCAGCAGGCCGGACGCGGTGTGCATCTCGCGCACCACCTCCGGCATCGTCTCCAGCGCCGAGTCCGGCGGGCGGACGACGATGTCGACTCCGTCGCCGAGCACGTTCAGCTCGGAGTCGGTGACGAGGGCGGCCACCTCGATGAGCGCGTCGTCCGACAGCGAGAGGCCGGTCATCTCGCAGTCGATCCACACCATGCGATCGTTCATGTGTCTCACCTTACGGCCCGTGACAGCCGTACGGCCCGGTCCTGCACCAGGGTGATCACAGGGTGATCGGTGCGGGACCGGGCCGTACGTCATACAGCCGTGCGGGCTACGGTGCGCTGCGCTGGCCCGGCAGGCGGCCCGTCGCGTACAGCTCCGGCTTGCCGCCCTCCGTGGAGAGGGACGCCGACGGCGCCAGGGCGCTCGCCGCGGCCGTGCGCCGGGCCTGGAGCGGCACCGGCGCGTGCTCCGGTGCCACCGGGGGCGGCCCCGGGACGCCGTGCGGGCCGTCGTGGTGGTCGCCGGGCTTCTCGCCCTGCGGCCGCCGGGCCCGGTACGCCGCCCGGTACGCCGCCGGCGACGAACCCAGCTGTCGCCGGAAGTGCCCGCGCAGCGCCACCGGCGAACGGAAGCCGCACCGTCCCGCGACCTCGTCCACCGAGTAGTCCGACGTCTCCAGCAGCCGCTGCGCCTGCAGCACACGCTGAGTGATCAGCCACTGCAGGGGAGCGCTCCCGGTGAGCGAGCGGAACCGGCGGTCGAACGTACGACGGCTCATGTACGCGCGCGCCGCGAGCGTCTCCACGTCGAACTGCTCGTGGAGGTGCTCCAGTGCCCAGGCGACGACCTCGGCCAGCGGGTCGGCGCCGATCTCCTCGGGTAAAGACCGATCGAGGTAGCGCTCCTGGCCGCCCGATCGGCGTGGTGGGACCACCAGACGGCGGGCCAGAGCCCCTGCCGCCTCGTTCCCGTGGTCCGTCCGCACGATGTGCAGACAGAGATCGATTCCGGCCGCGGTACCGGCCGAGGTGAGTACGTCCCCGTCGTCCACGAACAGCTCGCGTGGATCGACGTGGACGGACGGATAGCGCTTGGCCAGCGTCGGCGCGTACATCCAGTGCGTCGTCGCGGGCCTGCCGTCCAGCAGGCCGGCGGCGGCCAGCACGAATGCGCCGGTGCACAGGCCGACGATGCGGGCACCCTCTTCGTGCGCTCGGCGCAGTGCGTCGAGCGCTTCCTCCGGTGGCGGTGAGGTGATCGAACGCCATGCGGGCACGACCACCGTGCCCGCCCGCGAGATCGCCTCCAGGCCGTTCGGTGCGGTGAGTTCCAGGCCCCCCGTGGTCCGCAGCGGGCCTTCCTCGCCCGCGCACACCAGTAGGCGGTAGCGCGGTACGCCGGCGTCCTGGCGGTCGATCCCGAACACCGACAGTGGTATGGAACTCTCGAAGATGGGGCCGCCGCTGAACAGCAGCACCGCGACGATCTCCTTGCGGCGTCGCCCGGACAGTTTCCGGGCCGCGGCTTCCGGCGCGGCGGTGGAGTCGTGGCTCATACTGCTAAGCCCCCCTCGGTGGTCGCGGCTCCTCGGTTGTGTCGCTCCTGCACGTTTCCCCTTGGTCCTGCACGAGTCCCCCGCCGTAAGACAGTCATGATCGAATCTACTGTGTCCCGTGGTGCCGGCGTGACCAGATCGCCAACCGGCACATTGTCGACATGGCAACTTGGCGTAAAGCATTCGATCACGAAGCGTTGCACTCGTGGGCCGTGCAGGGAAGTGCGCCTCGTCCCCGTGGCCGGTCCACGTAGGGTGCGCGCGGGCCCTGGACCCCTTTCAGTGCAGGTCGAACGGGGGGTGGAGGGGTGTTCGACCAAGGGATGCGCAGGTGGCCGAAGTTGGCTGAAAAGATACGGGGGTGTGCGCGGAAACCGGTCAGTCGACCGGCGTACTCGTGCCGGAGTTCCGTCCGCCCCCGTGCGCCCCGGAGGTCGGGCGTCCGCGTCGGCCGCGTGCGGAGGCGCGATCTTCGGCCATCGAACGGGTGGTGCCGGCGCGGGCCGCGCGGGCCGCACCGCGCTCGGACTGGCGCAGCAGGACGCGGCAGACGCCGGTGACCGCCGCGAGGCCGAGGGCCGCGCCCGTCGCGCCGGCGAGCGAGGTGCCGTACCAGACGAGGACGACCGGGACGAGGACGCAGCTGAACGCCGCCCAGCGCACCACGTCGGTGGCGGTGTCGGCGGGCGAGGGGGGCGGGGCCGGGGCCGGCGCCGGGGTGGTGGCCGGGGGCGGGGCGGCTGACCCGGCTTCGGGGGCGGGGGCCGCCGCGGGGACGGGGGCGGGCTGGGGCGCGGGGCGCGACGCGGTCCGGTGCGCTGTGCGGTGGGCGGGCACTGCGGGCTCCCTCCTGGCTCCCTCGGGATCGGCTTACGGGGGTTCAACGCGTGTTCGACCCGTCGGTCACTGGTGCAGCCCGACCGGGTTGCCGCGGGCGCGGAGTCCGGCGTTCACCTTCCCGCGTAAACCGGCTGTACGTGGCAGCAACCATTGCGTTACGGGGTCGTGCTCGTGCATGCTCCCTGGAACCCCGCGCAGCCGGTGCGGGATCTGGGCGGAGGAGGCGTGCGGACGTACCCTTGGGGGTATGGGGTTGGGAAGATGTTTCCCGGACACGGCTCCGCCGCGCACCGACGTCCCATCCACGTCGTCCCATCCACGAGGATCCGAACGCCGAGACACCCATGGCCGGTCACGAATTCTTCGACTCCGCGGACCGCGAGCGGCGGCCCGTCGCCGATCACGCGGCGGCAGAGCCCCTCGCGGCGGAAGAGGCGCGCCCTTCCTGCGATCCCGCCTTCAAGCACGGCGTCGTCGTCGGCTTCGACGGTTCGACGTCCAGTGAGCGTGCCCTCGCGTACGCCATCGGCATGGCCCGCCGCTCGGGTTCGGGCCTGATCATCGTGCACGTCGCCAACCGGCTGCCCACGACCGTGTGGGCCGGCTGCGAGCCGCCCGTCTTCGTCGACGTCCCCGATCACCGCACCGAGGTGCTCGGGCTGGAGCTGGCCTGCGCCGACTATCTCGTCGAGGTGCCCTGGATCCTCGTCGAGCGCGGTGGCGACATCTGCCACGAACTCGAAGAGGTGGGGCGGGAGTACGAGGCCGACGCGATCGTCGTCGGGTCGACGCACGGGATCGTCGGGCGCATCTTCGGGTCCGTCGCGGGCCGTCTCGCCAAGCGGGCGCAGCGTCCGGTCATCGTCATTCCCTGACCTTCGGAACGACGTTCGGAAAGCGCCTAAGTCTACTGGCGCGTAGGGGTGTTTGTGTCCTTGTGAAGGGCATAACCCGCGTGATGCCGGACCGAGTGGTGTGACGGCCACGGTAGTTGGCAGCGGCGCCGGGATGTTTGGGCGACCCCGGCGTCATGGAACGGACCCCCTTGTGATGGGTGGCATCACGTGGGGGTCCGTCTTCGTTGTGGAGCCTCTGCGGGTGGGTGGGGGTTGCTCGCGCAGCTCCCCGCGCCCCTCAAAAGCCTGGGCGCGTCCCGTTCTTGGAGGGGACTGCTACTCCACCGTCACCGACTTGGCGAGGTTCCTCGGCTTGTCGATGTCCCGGCCCAGGGCCAACGCCGTGTGGTACGCGAGGAGTTGGAGGGGGATGCCCATGAGGATCGGGTCCAGCTCGTCCTCGTTCTTCGGGACGACGATCGTCTGGTCGGCCTTCTCCTGCTCCTGGTGGGCGACGGCGAGGATCTTGCCGCTGCGGGCCTTGATCTCCTCCAGGGCGGCGCGGTTCTTCTCCAGCAGGTCGTCGTTCGGGACGATCGCGACCGTGGGCAGGGCGGGCTCGATGAGGGCCAGCGGACCGTGCTTCAGCTCGGAGGCCGGGTAGGCCTCGGCGTGGATGTAGGAGACCTCCTTGAGCTTCAGGGAGGCCTCGCGGGCCACCGGGTAACCCCGGACGCGGCCGATGAAGAGCATCGAGCGGGCCTCGGCGTACTGCTCGGCCAGCTTCTTGATCTCCTCCTCCTGCTCCAGCATCTCGGAGATCTGGCCGGGGAGCTTGCGCAGGCCCTCGATGATCCGCTTGCCGTCGCGGACGGAGAGGTCACGGGTGCGGCCCAGGTGCAGCGCCAACAGGGCGAAGGCGACCGTGGTGTTGGTGAAGCACTTCGTGGAGACGACGCAGACCTCGGGGCCCGCGTGCACGTAGATGCCGCCGTCCGCCTCGCGGGCGATCGCCGAACCGACCACGTTCACCACACCCAGGACCCGGGCGCCCTTGCGCTTCAGCTCCTGGACGGCCGCCAGCACGTCGTAGGTCTCGCCGGACTGGGAGACGGCGATGTAGAGGGTGTCGGGGTCGACGACCGCGTTGCGGTAGCGGAACTCCGACGCCGGCTCGGCGTCCGCGGGGATGCGGGCCAGCTCCTCGATCATCTGGGCGCCGATCATGCCCGCGTGGTACGAGGTGCCGCAGCCGAGGATCTTCACGCGGCGGATCTGGCGCGCCTCGCGGGCGTCCAGGTTGAGGCCGCCGAGGTGGACGGTGGAGAAGCGGTCGTCGATCCGGCCGCGCAGCACCCGGTCCACGGCGTCGGCCTGCTCGTGGATCTCCTTGTGCATGTAGGTGTCGTGGCCGCCCATGTCGTACGAGGCGGCCTCCCACTCCACGGTGGTGGGCTCGGCCGTGGTGCGGGTGCCCTCCGTGGTGTAGGTGCGGAAGTCGTCGGCCTTGAGGGTGGCCATCTCGCCGTCGTCGAGGGTGACGATCTGGCGGGTGTGGGCGACCAGAGCGGCTATGTCCGAGGCGACGAACATCTCCTTCTCGCCGATGCCGAGCACGACGGGGGAGCCGTTGCGGGCGACGACGATACGGTCGTTGAAGTCGGCGTGCATGACGGCGATGCCGTAGGTGCCCTCGACGATCCGCAGCGCCTGGCGGACCTTCTCCTCCAGGGTGGTGGCCTGGGAGCGCGCGATGAGGTGGGTGAGGACCTCGGTGTCGGTCTCGGAGAGGAACTCGACGCCGTCCGCCTCCAGCTTCCTGCGCAGGTCGGAGGCGTTGTCGATGATGCCGTTGTGGACGACGGCGACCTTGTTGTCGCCCGACATGTGCGGGTGGGCGTTCACGTCGGACGGGGCGCCGTGGGTGGCCCAGCGGGTGTGGGCGATGCCGGTGGTGCCCTTGAAGCGGGCGGGGACCTTGGCCTCCAGGTCACGGACCCGGCCCTTGGCCTTGACCATCTTCAGGCCGGCCGTCTTGGGCGAGGTGACGACGATGCCCGCCGAGTCGTAGCCCCGGTACTCCAGGCGCTGCAGGCCCTCCAGGAGCAGCGGCGCCACGTCGCGCTTGCCGATGTAACCGACAATCCCGCACATATATACGTATCCCGTTTCAGCCGTAGACGATGCGGCGCAGCTGCCTGAGCGTGAGCTCCGGTGGTGCGACCGCCCGGTATTTCAGGTCCGCCTCGATCTGTTCGAAGATCGTCGCGTTGACCAGGCCCTGGGCCTGGAGCTCGCGGTGGCGGCGACGGACGAATTCCTCGGTCGTCTCGTCGAAGTAGGCGAGCACGTCCTGGATCACACGCAGCGCCTCGCCCCGGTTGAGGGGCGAGGATCGCGTCAGGTGATCAACGAGTTCGTCGTGCACTCGGTAGATCCTGGGGCACCACAGAGTGATGTGCAAGAAATCTGCCCGAAATCGGGCAGGGGTGTGTTGAATCTCTTTGGGAGAACATTGGATCTGTCATGAGGACCTGTTCGTGCGCTGGCCACCCGGCGTCCGGCAGCCCGTCGCCTGAGGCGACGACTTTCGGACGCCATGGACACTCCTCGCATGGGCGTACCCGAGCGGCTGGCCGAGCGCATGAGCATGGCCGAGCAGCACGAGTACCTGCGCTCCACGTTCTCCCGACGCTCGATGATCAGAGGCGGCGCGGTCACCCTCGGCGCCGTCACCGGTGGCGTGTTCGTCCCGGCCACGGCCCGGGCCGCCACCCCGGCCGGTCCGGCCGCCCTCCGGACCACCTCCGTCCCGACCCTGGCCGGCACGGGCACCGAGCGCGTCGACGGCTCCCTCGTCGCCCCCTTCGGCCGCCATCTCGCCTTCGGCAACGACCCCCGCACCGAGGTCACCGTCTCGTGGCAGGTCCCGGTCGCCGTCCGGAAGCCGTTCATCCGGATCGGCGCCCACCCGCAAGACCTCTCCCGGCGCATCGACGCCGAGGTCCGCACCCTCTTCACCCCGGCCGGCGTCGGCGCGAGCGGCGATCACACGCAGTACTACGTGCACGCGAAGCTCACCCACCTCAAGCCCGGCCGCACCTACTACTACGGCGTCGGCCACACCGGCTTCGACCCGGCCGAACCGCACCTGCTGGGCACCCTCGGCACCTTCACCACCGCCCCCGCCCACAAGGAGCCCTTCACCTTCACCGCCTTCGGCGACGAGGGCGTCGGCTACCACGGCCTCGGCAACAACAGCCTGCTGCTCGGCCAGAACCCGGCCTTCCATCTGCACGCCGGCGACATCGCCTACGCCGACCCGGCGGGACAGGGCAAGACCGCCGACACCGGCTTCGACTCCCGGGTGTGGGACCAGTTCCTGGCCCAGACCGAGTCCGTCGCCAAGTCCGTGCCGTGGATGCCCGCGTACGGCAACCACGACATGGAGGCCTGGTACTCGCCGAACGGCTACGGCGGCGAGGAGGCCCGCTGGAACCTCCCCGACAACGGCCCCGACCGGAAGAACCTGCCGGGCGTCTACTCCTTCGTCTACGGCAACACGGCCGTCATCTCCCTCGACGCCAACGACATCTCCTTCGAGATCCCGGCCAACCTCGGCATCTCCGGCGGCACCCAGACCACGTGGCTCCAGGCGCAGCTGAAGAAGTTCCGGGCCTCCCGCGACATCGACTTCGTCGTCGTCTTCTTCCACCACTGCGCGTACTGCACCTCCACGGCGCACGCCTCGGAAGGCGGCGTGCGACAGGAGTGGGTGCCGCTGTTCGAGAAGTACTCGGTGGACCTGGTCATCAACGGGCACAACCACCAGTACGAGCGCACCGATGTCATCAAGAACGGCGCGGTCGTCAAGAAGCTGCCGATCGGCGGCACGGCCTACCCGGAGACCGAGGGTGTGGTGTACGTCACGGCGGGCGCGGCCGGCCGCGGTCTGTACGCGTTCAGTGCCGCGCAGTCGTACGAGGGGCACGAGGACGAGGTCGAGTCGGTGGCCTCCTTCGTCAACGTGAAGGACGGCAAGCAGAACGAGACGGTCGCCTGGTCGCGGGTGCGCTACCTCGACTACTCCTTCCTCCGGGTGGACGTGAAGCCCGCGCCGAAGGGGCACCACACCACGCTCACCGTGAGCGGCATCGCCGAGACGGGCGCGCGGATCGACCACTTCACGGTGGCGCGCCGGGCCAAGTGACCGCCGACCGCCGTCACTTGTCCCGGGTGTCCTCGTGGCGGTCCTCGAACGCCTGTCACAGGCGCTTGAGGACCGCCTGCTTGGCCAGGGTGAACTCCTCGTCCGTGAGGACCCCGGACCGGTGGAGCTCGCCCAGTTCGCGCAGGCGGCGCAGCAGGGCGTCGTGGTCCTCCCCGGGGGCGGGCCGGTCCTGGGGTGACGCGGACGGTGTGAGCTGTTTCGGTGCCGGGGCCGCGGGGTGCGGGAGCCGTGCCTGGACGGCCGCCACGACCAGGGCCATCAGTGGGTCCTTCCTGAAGCCCCACAGCTCCACGGAGTGGGGGTCGTACTTGGGCGGTGCCTTCGTCGGCGCGTTGCGCACGGTGAAGCGGAGGTAGCCGTTCTCCAGGCCGACCGAGGGCTGCCACTCGACGCCCGCTATGTCCGTCAGGGCCAGCGTCCGCGCCCCGGCCGCGGCCTTCGCGTCCTCCGTCTTCCAGTTCCACTCCAGCCGTACGCGGTCGCCGTCGAAACTCACGGTGCCGTCCCCGGCGGAGGCGGAGAGCGGGACGGCCGGGCCGGCGAGGAGATAGGCGTCGACCGCGTCGGTCGGTACCTCGTCCAGCAGCAGCGCGTCCCGGATCTCGTCCACGAGGTACTCGGCGACGCCGAACCGGTCGGCGTCGACGCTGAGCTGGTACGGGTCGTCGGCGTCGGTGAGCCGGCCGCCGGTCGCCTGGAGGAGCGGGTCGCAGCCGTCGCGCAGCCGCAGTCGCAGCCGTCCCGACCTCCTGCCCTGCTCGAAGGAGATGCCCGCCAACGCGCCCAGCGGGAGGGAGAGTTCACCCAGGGTCTTGCGGAGCAGGCTCACGCTCTTGTCGCGGCCGGGGGTCAGCCGCAGTGTGTCGCCGTCGAAGGTCCACGTGCCGTCCCGCTGGAGGATTTCCGCCATGAGGGGGATTGTTCCACCGGTCGAGGGGAGAGATGGTCTAGACCTGGAGGGGGTGAAGGGGTGATGGTGGGGAGCGCACCGTTCGACGAGTGGAGGGAGCTCTTCGTGAGACCGCACCACGGATCGACCCGCCTTCTCGGTTCGCTGCTGCTGGTGGTGGCGGCCGGGATCTTCGCCGTGGGAGCCGCACCCGTGTCCGACAACGCCCCTGCCCCCGCCCACGCCGCCACCGTCCCGCTCGGGCAGGTGATCCCGGCCCCCGCCTCGGTCCGGGCCGGCGGAGCGTCGTACCGGCTGACGAGCGGCACACGCGTCGTCGTGGCCGGCGGGCCCGAGGCCCGACGGGTGGGGGAGTACCTCGCCGGGATCCTGCGGCCCTCGACAGGGTTCCCGCTGCCCGTGACGGAACGTCAGGAGGCCGGAATCCGACTGCGGTTGGCCCCCGGGGAGACGGATCTCGGCCAGGAGGGCTACCGGCTGGAGAGCGGCCGCTCCGGTGTCACCCTCACCGCCCGCGCGCCCGCCGGACTCTTCCACGCCGTCCAGACCCTGCGCCAACTGCTGCCCGCCGCCGTCGAGAAGGACTCCGCGCAGCCGGGCCCCTGGCTGATCGCGGGCGGCACGATCAGGGACACCCCGCGCTACGGCTGGCGCGGCGCGATGCTGGACGTCTCCCGCCACTTCTTCACCGTCGACCAGGTCAAGCGCTACGTCGACCAGTTGGCGCTCTACAAGTTCAACACGCTGCATCTGCACCTCTCCGACGACCAGGGCTGGCGCATCGCGGTCGACTCCTGGCCGCGCCTGGCCTCCCACGGCGGGTCCACCCAGGTCGGCGGCGGCCCCGGCGGCCACTACAGCAAGGCCGACTACCGGGAGATCGTCCGGTACGCGGCCGCACGCCACCTGGAGGTCGTCCCCGAGATCGACATGCCGGGCCACACCAACGCGGCCCTCGCCTCCTACGCCGAGCTGAACTGCGACGGGGTCGCGCCGCCGCTCTACACCGGCACCGAGGTCGGCTTCAGCTCCCTGTGCGTCGACAAGGACGTCACGTACGACTTCGTGGACGACGTCGTACGGGAGGTGGCCGCGCTCACGCCCGGGCGGTATCTGCACATCGGCGGCGACGAGGCGCACTCCACCAGCCACGAGGACTACGTGAAGTTCATGGACCGGGTGCAGCCGGTCGTCGAGCGGTACGGCAAGACCGTGGTCGGCTGGCACCAGCTGACCGGGGCGACGCCGGCGCGGGGCGCCCTCGCGCAGTACTGGGGGCTGGACAGCACGGACGCGGAGGAGCGGGAGCGGGTGGCCGCCGCCGCGCGCAACGGGACGGGGGTGGTTCTCTCGCCCGCCGACCGGATCTACCTCGACATGAAGTACGACAAGGACACGCCGCTGGGGCTCGACTGGGCGGGATACGTGGATGTGCGCCGGGCGTACGACTGGGATCCGGGAGCGTATCTGGCGGGCGTGCCCGATGCCGCGATCCGAGGGGTCGAGGCGCCGCTGTGGACCGAGACGATCGTGACGCCGGCCGACATGGACCTCATGGTGTTCCCCAGGCTGCCGGGGGTCGCCGAGTTGGGGTGGGCGCCCGCGTCCGCGCTCGACTGGGAGGGGTACCGGGGGCGGCTCGCCGCACAGGGGCCGAGGTGGGAGGCGCTCGGCATCGGGTACTTCCGGGCGCCCCAGGTGCCGTGGCCCGCGCGGTAGGGCCCGGGGCGGGTGTGTCCCGGGCGCCGAACGGGTGAGATGCGGCGTGATGGCCCCGGAGCTAGCATGAACGAAATGGCCGCGCGAGCCCAGTGACCGGTGGCCGAACGCGGAATTGCCGCGACGTTTCCTCGCGTTCCTCGCGTTCCTCGTCTTCTTCGCACATCTTCGTGCCGCACCGTTCCCTGGGCCCGCGCACCCCGGAAGAGGAGATGGGGCACGATGGGTCAGACGGACACCCTCATCGCCGTCGAGAAGACCGAAGTGGGATACCGCGAAGGTTTCTCGAACGGGCACTACAACAACCGTCAGAAGTTTTCCCCCGCGGTTCCCGGCCTGGAATGGTCGCAGAACATGGC
This sequence comes from Streptomyces sp. NPDC034049, assembly GCF_055575575.1. NCBI lineage: Bacteria > Bacillati > Actinomycetota > Actinomycetes > Kitasatosporales > Streptomycetaceae > Streptomyces > Streptomyces sp. NPDC034049. Next base: position 131,396 of record NZ_JBVISJ010000008.1, on the reverse strand, counting down.
CTGGTGCCAGACCTTCCAGTCCTGGGCCTTCCAGCAGGCAGGTGTGAAGAGCCTGGCTCCGATGACCGCCTCGTGCCTCGCGGCGGTCAACTGGTACAAGAGCCGCGGCAGATTCTCGTACTATCCCGCGATCGGGGCGATGGTGTTCTTCGGCCCTTCGGGAGGGTCGCACGTCGGACTCGTCCACAAGTACGACGCGGACTACACGTACACCATCGAGGGGAACACGAACGCCAACGGTTCGGCCGAGGGCAACGGGGTGTATTTGAAAAAGCGCGCCCGCCGGGACGCCTATCTCTATGGATACGGGCTGCCGCAGTTCGAGGAGGGAGTGGTCACGGCCGATCCGGGGCTGAAGAACAAGCCCGGATTCACGTACATGGCCACCGCCGTCTCCCGTGAGTCCGACGGCCTGCTCGCGGCGGAGGCCGAGGAGGCGCTGCCCTGGGTGTCCGCGAACCAGATCACCTGGGCGGCCACGCACCCCACGGGCGAGGAGCAGATCACGGGCAACGGCCACGGCACGACGGCGGACGACGTCGCTCTCGTCCAGGACGCGCTGGAGAAGGTCATGGGCGTCGCCCCGGACGACCCGCACGCCGTGTTCGAGGCGGAGACCCAGGAACTCTTCGAGCGGTTCCGCGCGGAGAAGCTGGGGCACGCCGGGACGGACGGCCACGGCGCTCCCCGGCCCGCGGAACTGGTCGAACTGGGCAGGCGGTCGGACCTGTTCAACGTCCGGGCGGGCTCCTCCCCGGCCGCGGAACAGCCCTGGGTCAGCCTGAACCAGGTGGTCTGGGCCTCGACACACAGCGCCGAGGAGGAACGGGCGCAACCGGGCGGGGCGGCCAGCCCGAAGGCCGATGTGGCTCTGGTGCAGGACGGGCTGGAGAAGGTCATGCACACGCAGGCGATCGACGAACGGGGGATCTTCGAGGACGCCACACAGGCCCTCTACGACGAGTTCCGCCGGACGGTGCTGCACTACTCCGGGGGCGACGCCACCGGGACCCCGGGCATGCAGTCGCTGACGGAACTCGGGCAGCGCGCCGGGCTGTTCCGGGTCCGTGACGGGTTCCCGGCGGGCGGGCCGGCGAGTGGGGGCGGCGTCGAGGGGATGGGACAGATCGACCCGAAACAGGTGACGTTCCACCGGTTCACGGGCGAGGGCACGCCCGAGGAGTGGATCGAGCAGGCCGCCACGGCGGCGGGAGTCCAGCCGAGCCGCTACTGGGTGAAGGGCTTCCTGACGGCCATCGCGCGTGAGTCGTCGGGCAACGCCAACGCCTGCAATCTGTGGGACTCCAACGCGATAACACCTGCCGGCTTCAGCAAGGTCAAGGACTACGGGGACGGCTACCACGGCGATGGGCGGATCGTGCGGCTGAACGGCGCGCTCACGCACTTCCAGTGCTCCCGTGGCATCGTGCAGTGCATCCCGCAGACCTTCGCCCAGCGTCACGCCCCCGGTACCTCGGTGAACATCTACGACCCGGTGGCGTGCATCGCCGCCGCGATGCGGTACGTCCGCAGCCGCTACGGCGTCACCGCCGACGGGTCCAATCTCGCCAAGAGGGTCCAGCAGTTCGACCCCAGCAGGAACCCCCACCCGTACTGACGGCGAGAGCCGGGCCCGTACGACGAGTGACGGAACACGACGGGCACCTCGGAGGACCGTACTCCGAGGTGCCCGTCTGTTCGGGGGCGGGTCACAGGCCCGTGATGGGGTTCTTCAGGTTGCCGACCAGCTGGAGCGCGCCCGCCGGGTCCGCCAGGTCGACCATCTGCTTGTTGTTGCGCAGTTGCAGACGGTTGAGGCAGGACAGCGCGAACTCGGGGGCGAACATGTCGTACTGGGCGAACTTGTCGGCGAGTTCGGGCATCGCGTGCTGGTAGTCACGGACGGACTCGGCGACCGTGCGCCAGAAGTCCTCCTCGTCCAGGACGCCCTCCTCGGCGAGGTTCGCGGCCAGGAAGCGGAAGAAGCAGTCGAAGACGTCCGTGAAGAGGGAGAGGAGCTTCTTGTCCTCGGGGACGTCGACGCGAAGGCGTTCGACCGTCGGGGGGAGGACCGCGTCCGGGTCCATGACCGCGATCTCCTCGGCGATGTCCTTGTAGATCGCCCGCTCGACCACGCCGTCCTTCAGCACCAGGATCACGTTCTCGCCGTGCGGCATGAAGACCAGGTCGTAGGCGTAGAAGCTGTGCAGGAGCGGGGTGAAGTACGCCTTCAGGTAGCGGCGCAGCCACTCGGTCGGGGTCAGGCCCGAGCGCTCGATCAGGGCCGCCGCGAAGCCGTTGCCCTCGTGGTCGACGTGGACCAGGGAGGCCATCGTCGCCAGGGACTCGCCCTCCTGGAGGGACGGCACCGGGCTCTCGCGCCACAGCGCCGCCAGCATCTTGCGGTACGGGGAGAACTTGTCCGTGGCCGCCTCGTACTCCAGGTGCCGGTAGCCGACGGCCGCGCGCTCGCGGATGATCGACAGGCCCGTGGACTTCAGCACCGGGTCGTTGTCGATGAGTCCGGCCAGCCAGTCGTTGATGGCCGGGGTCGCCTCCATGTACGCCGCCGACAGACCGCGCATGAAGCCCATGTTGAGGACGGACAGGGCCGTCTTGACGTAGTGCTTCTCGGGGGCGGAGCTGTTGAAGAACGTCCGGATCGACTGCTGGGCCAGGTACTCGTCGTCGCCCTCGCCGAGGCAGACCAGGTGCCGCTGGGCGACCTCGGCGGCGAAGGTGACGGAGAGCTTGTTCCACCACTGCCAGGGGTGGACCGGGATGAAGAGATAGTCGGCGGGGTCCAGTGCGAGGTCGGTGAGGACGGAGCGGAAGCGGGCGACCGTCTCCGCGCCCAGTTCGTCCCGCAGGAAGGCCTCGTACTCGATGCCGACGCCCGCCGTGAACGCGGCCCGGGAGCGGTGCGCGGCCAGCCAGACCAGGCGGACGGGGCTCGCCGTCTCGGGGGCGTACGCCCGGTACTCGTGGACGCCGAAGCCGAGGCGGCCGTTGTTGGCGACGAAGCAGGGGTGGCCCTCGGTCATCCCGGTCTCGATGGCCTGGAAGCCGGCGTCGACGAGTTCGGCGACCGGGGTCTGCTCCTTGGTGAGCTTGTAGCAGGTGCCGGACAGGGTGGAGGAGATCTCCTCCAGGTAGACCGGGAGGATCTCGTCGCTCAGGCCGAGGGACCCCTTCAGCTCGACGAAGAAGTCCAGGGCGGCCAGAGGGAGGTCGACGCCGTCTCGTTGACGGGTGATCGAGTCGGCGTCGACCTGCCAGTGGTCGAGGGCGCGCCGGACGGCGGTGAACCCGTAGCGGGTCGCACCGTCGTCGCTGCGGACCTCGAAGCGGCCGTCGGCGGTGGCCTCCGGCGTGAGGAGCCGCTCGTGGGCGAACTCGGCGAGGGCCTTGCGGATGAGCAGGCGGTTGGCCCGTGCCCAGCGGTGGGGGGACAGATGCGCTACGGCGTCGGACAGGGTCATACGGCTACTCCTCGGGCAGCCAGGCTCTGGCTGCGCATGAACTGCTCTCGGGTGCAGAAGCTCAGCAGCGCGCGCTTCTCCGGCTTGTCGATCTCGCCGTGGGGGACGAAACCGACGACTTCGTTGAGGGCGTGGACGGCCTTGTTGGACACGTCCGGCTCGACGACGACCCGGCGGGTGGCGGGGTCCTCGAAGAGGTGGGCCATCACGGCGGTGATCACGGACCGGGTGAAGCCGTGCACGGGGGTGTCGGTCGGCGGCACGAGGAAGTGCATGCCGACGTCACCCGGCTCGGGCTCGTACAGGCCGACGAGCTCGCGGTGGGCCGGGTCGTACTTCTCCATGAGGAACACGGGTTCGCCCTCGCGCAGCCCCAGCAGGGCGTGGTGGTGCGGGTCGGCCGCGATCTCCATGTACGCCCGCTCGACGTCCTCCAGCCGGGCGTCCTGCATCATCCAGTACGCCGCCTTGGGGTGTGTGACCCAGCCGTGCAGCAGTTCGGCGTCGGTCAGCGGGTCCAGGGGGCGGAAGGTGAAGTCCGTACCGTTCGGGCCGCTCATACCGCGAACTCCTGGAAGGCGATCGTCTTCTCCACCGGGTAGTACTCGGTGCCGAGCAGCTCGCGGATGATGTACGCGTTGCGGTACGCGCCCATGCCCAGGTCGGGCGAGGTGATGCTGTGGGTGTGGACGCCCGCGTTCTGCAGGAAGACGCCGCGGCCGGTGGTGTCGATGGAGTAGTTGCGGGCCACGTCGAAGCGGCCCTGGCCGTCGAAGACCAGCCGGTCGCTGATCGAGGAGAGGAAGGCCGGCGGCCGGTAGTGGTAGCCGGTGGCCAGGATCAGGCCCTCGGTCTCGATCTCGAAGTCCTTGCCCTGCTCGTCCTGGCGCAGTCCGAGCGTGTACCGCCCGTCCTCGTACGTGGCGCTGTTGAGCGAGGAGTTGGTGAGCAGGCGGGTCGGGACCGGACGGCCGGCGGCGGTGACGTCCTTCTGGTAGAGCAGGTCGAAGATCGAGTCGATCAGATCCCCGTTGATGCCCTTGAAGAGGCCCTTCTGCTGCTTCTCCAGGCGGTAGCGGGTCTCCTCGGGCAGCGCGCGGAAGTAGTCGATGTAGTCCGGGGACGTCATCTCCAGCGTCAGCTTGGTGTATTCGAGGGGGAAGAACCGCGGGGAGCGGGTGACCCAGTTGAGCTGGTAGCCGTGGACGTCGATCTCGGAGAGGAGCTCGTAGTAGATCTCCGCGGCGCTCTGGCCGCTGCCGACGATCGTGATCGACTTCTTCGACCGCAGCTCCGCCTTGCGGTGCATGTACTGCGCGTTGTGGAAGAAGTCGCCGCCCAGGTCCTGGCAGGCCTCGGGGATGTACGGGACGGTGCCGGTGCCGAGGACGAGGCGCCGGGCGCGCAGGACGTCGCCGTCGGCCGTGCGCACGACGTAGACGTCGTCCTCGTACGTCACCTCGGTCACCGTGGTGCTGAAGCGGACGTTGCTGAGCCGGTTCGCGGCCCAGCGGCAGTAGTCGTCGTACTCGACCCGCAGCGGGTAGAAGTTCTCGCGGATGTAGAAGGAGTACAGCCGTCCCGAGTCCTTCAGGTAGTTCAGGAAGGAGTACGGGGAGGTCGGGTCGGCGAGGGTGACCAGGTCCGACATGAACGGGGTCTGGAGGTGGGCGCCGTCGAGGAACATCCCCGAGTGCCACTCGAAGTGCGGCTTGGAGTCCAGGAAGATCCCGTCGAGTTCGGCGATGGGCTCGGTGAGGCAGGCGAGGCCGAGGTTGAAGGGTCCCAGTCCGATGCCGATGAAGTCGTGGGTCTTCACGGCGGATTCAGGAAGCGACGCGGTCAAGGGATTCTCCCAGGTACTGCTCGGCATGGCCGGCGATCAGATCGAGCACGGTGGCGATGTCCTCGGCCGTGGTCTCGGGGTTGAGCAGGGTGAACTTCAGGTAGTGGCGATCGCCGACCTTGGTGCCGGCGACCACGGCGTCGCCGGAGGCGAACAGGGCCTTGCGGGCGTAGAGGTTGGCGCGGTCGATCTCCGCCGGGTCGGTGACGGCCTCGGGGATGTAGCGGTAGACCAGCGTGGAGAGCTGGGGCTCCACGACGACGTCGTAGCGCGGGTCGGCGGCGAGCAGTTTCCAGCCCTCCTCCGCGAGGTCGCAGACCTCGTCGAAGAGCTGGCCGATGCCGTCGGCGCCCATCGTGCGCAGGGTCATCCACAGTTTGAGGGCGTCGAAGCGGCGGGTGGTCTGAAGGGACTTGTCGACCTGGTTGGGGATGCGCTCGGTGACCATACGGCGCGGGTTGAGGTACTCCGCGTGGTAGGTCGCGTGGCGCAGCGTGGCCGCGTCCCGGACGAGCACGGCGGACGAACTCACCGGCTGGAAGAAGGACTTGTGGTAGTCCACCGTGACGGAGTCGGCGCGCTCGATGCCGTTCAGCAGGTCGCGGCGCTTGCGGGAGACGAGCAGACCGCAGCCGTAGGCGGCGTCGACGTGCATCCAGGTGTCGTACTGGGCGCACAGCTCGGCTATCTCGGGCAGCGGGTCTATGGAACCGAAGTCGGTGGTGCCGGAGGTGGCGACGACGGCCATGGGGACCAGACCGTCGCTCTTGCAGCGCTCCAGCTCACGGGCGAGCGCCATGGTCTGCATGCGCTTGTCGCCGTCGACCGGGATGGAGACGACGGCGTCCTGGTCCAGGCCCAGCAGTTTCGCCGACTTCTTCACACTGAAGTGGCTGACCTCGGACGCGAAGATCCGCAGCTTGGCGGTGCTGTCGGTCTTGGCCTCCTCCCGGGCGAGGAGCAGCGCCTGGAGGTTGGACTGCGAGCCGCCGGAGGTGAACACGCCGTCGGCGGCGGGGCCGAACCCGATGCGCTCGTTGGTCCAGTCGATCAGTTTGCGCTCGATCAGGGTGCCGCCGGCCGACTGGTCCCAGGTGTCCAGGGAGGAGTTGACGGCGGAGAGGACGGCCTCGCCGAGCACGGCCGGGATGACGACCGGGCAGTTGAGGTGGGCGAGGTAGCGCGGGTGGTGGAAGTAGACCGCGTCACGCAGATAGACGTCCTCCAGCTCGTCGAGGACGGCGGCCGTGTCGTGCAGCGGCCGGTCGAGGTCGATCTCCTCGATGCGCGGGGCGAGGGCGTCGACGGTGACACCGGTGAACGGTCGTTCGGTGGTGGCGAGTTTGGCCGCCACCCGCTCCACGCCTTCGGTCACGGTGCGGCGGTACCGCTCCGCGGTCGTGTCATTGAGCAGGTGCGAGCGCATGGGGAGGTCCTCCGAGCGGGGCGGTCCGGGTGGGACGGAGAGGTGAGTGGGGGGTGACATCACGTCGCCCAACTTAGGTAAGCCTAACCTAATTAACTTGAGCGAAATCCTGGCTCGTCCGTGACCGTGGTCACTTCGGTGACTCCGGTTCCGGTGCCAGTGGCGCCCGACTACTCGCCGCGCTCCCGCAACTGCTCCTCCGTCAGACCCTCGCGCCAGTACCCGACGAAGGTGACGCGCCGCTTGTCGATCCCGCGCTCCCGCACGAGATGACGGCGCAGCTCCTTCACCCGGCCGGACTCGCCGGCGATCCAGGCGTACGTCGGCTCACCGGGCGGGAGTTGGGCGGCGCGGATGGTGTCGAGGGCGGTCGGTGCCCCCTCGCTCCGCACCAGCCAGGTGATCTCGGCATCGGCCTCCGTCACCAGGTCCTGGATGTCCCCCGCGTGGTGGACCTCCAGCCAGACCCGGGCCGGGGTGCCGGCCGGCAGCGACTGAAGGATCGCGGAGGCGGCCGGCAGCGCCGTGTCGTCGGCCCAGATCAGCACCGGACCGGTGTCCGTCGGCGGCCGGAACCGGATCGCGCGGTTGTCGGCGATCGCGGGGCCGAGCAGCACCACCCGGTCGCCGGGGGCGGCCTGGGACGCCCACCGCGAGGCGGGCCCGGCGGGCACGGCGGCCTCCGGCTCCACCCCGTGCAGCACGAAGTCGATGTCGATCTCGACGGTGTCGCCGTGCGGGTCGCGGCGCAGCCCTCGCAGGGTGTACGAGCGCATCACCGCCCGCACGTCGTCCGGCAGTTCCCGCCACGCCTGCCACCAGCCGTCCCCCAACTCGTAGGGCACGGCCGGGACTTCCTGCCCGGGGTGCGGCAGGAACAGCGACAGCGACTGGTCCCGGCCGTCGGAGAGGAAGTGCCTGAGGTCGTCCCCCGCGAACGTGACGCGCACGTAGGACGGCCCCAGCCGCTGCGTCCGTACGACCTGAAGAGAGTAGAAACGGAAGGGCGCGGCTACGGCCGTCGTCATGGGAGGGCTCCTGGATAGGGGGCGGGAGCGGGAGCGGGTGGGGTTGCTGGTTCGTCGGCGGGTGCGGCTCCGGTGGGGGCTGGTCGCGCAGTTCCCCACGCCCCTGAAGAAGCAGGGGCTGCGCCCCGTGCTTTTTCGGCCCGAAAGGGCCGTAGGCCCTTGAGGGGCGCGGGGAACTGCGCGAGCAACCACGACGCTCCCGCAGCTCACCCACGGCCTCAGCCCTAACCGACCTTCTTCGCCTTCTCGATCGCCTCGGCCAGCTCCTCCAGGAGCGGCGCGCACTTGTCGTAGGACAGGATCGGCTCGGGGTTACGCCCGATGACCTGACCGGCCTTCACCGCGGGAAGCTTCTTCCACGTCGCCTCCTCGATCGCGTCCGGCTGGATCGCCGACGTGCGGTTGTCCATGATGATGACGTCCGCGTCGTACTTGTCGACGTTCTCCCAGCTGAGGTTCTCGAACCAGCCGCCGCTGGCCTTCAGCGCGGCGGCGCTCGGCTCGACGAAGTTCACGCCGAGGGCCTTGAAGTACTCCAGGTCGATGGAGAGGTTCGAGCCGGACACGTAGAAGATGTCCTGGCTGGCGGAGCCGGCGAGCACCTTGATGTCGGGCTTGGCCTTGGTGGCCGCGCGCAGCCGGGCGGCCGCGTCCTCGAACCGCTTCTTGGCGGCGGTGACCTTCTCGGACTCCGTGTCCGCGCCGAGGGACTTGGCCAGCTCCAGCACGCGCTGCAACGGCTCGGTCAGCTGACGGTCGTAGACGGAGATACCGACGCTCGGCGCGAGCTTGGCGATCTTGTCCTTGGACGCCTCGGGCACGTACCAGAGGGTGCCGGCGTCGTCGAACATCGTGGTGATGAGGACGTCGGGGGCGAGGGCGGCGTACTTCTCGACGTTGAACTCGTCCCAGACGTTGCCGAGGACGGTGACCTTGCTGACGTCGAGGTCGCCGGCCTGGACGTCCGCCTTGCCGTCGGCCGTCTTGGTGGGGCCGAAGACCCCCTTGACGCCGACGCCGTAGTCGTGGAGCGCGGCGGCGACACCCACGAAGGCGACGATGTTCGAGGGGACCTTGTCGGTCTTGGCGGTCTCGCCGCGGTCGTCCTTGAACGACCAGGGGCCGGACTTGGCGGCAGCCGTCTCCTTGTCGGAGCCAGTGCTGCCGCCCGTCGAGCTCTCGTCCCCACAGGCGGCGACCACGGCACCGAGACCGAGTGCGCCACCGGCGGCGAGGATGCCACGGCGGGTGAGATGAGCGGCTCTGGCGTTGGACATGTGTATGGCTACTTTCGAACGGGGCGGATCGCCGCCCGAGGGTGAGTTCGAAGGTAGGTTAGCCTAACCTCACCGCTTGTCCAGCGGGTGGTTCCAGGTGGTGGAATGCCCTGGCAGCCCCCAGCCCTAACCTTTGAGTTGCCTGTGAATCGAAGGTGGGTGTCCTGGGTAGGTGGTCATCTCTGCCGCTGGTCGCCCAACTGGCGTGAATATCAAGGGCGATGGGGATCTGACTTGTCCCAGGCCCGGGCGGCCGGCGGAGGCGTCGTGGGGGCCGGGATGAGGCCGGCGGCGACCGCCTTGTTCGCCGCGTCCACCCGGGAGGTCGCGCCGAGCTTGGCGAAAATGTTGCGCATGTGCCGCTTCACCGTCCCCTCCGTCAGGCCGAGTCGGGTGGCCGTACGGCGGTTGCTCAGCCCGGCGGCGACGAGTGTGATCACCTCCAGCTCGCGGGGGCTCAGGGGCTCGCGCACGGCGGTGCGCTCCGGTGGGGGCGCGGTACGCGACGGCGCCGGCAGCGACACGGTCAGGCCGTCCTGGGTGCAGGCGTCGCGCAGGGCGGCGGTCAGCGAACGATGCGAGGCCGTCTTGTGCAGATAGCCGCGGATGCCGAGCGGCAGCAGGGCCTGCAGCAGCCGCTTGTCGTCGTGCATGGTCAACACCATGATCTTGGACTCCGGGGACGCCGCCTGCACCGCTCGGACCGTGCGCCCGGGATCCTCGTTGCCCGGCATCTCGATGTCCATCAGCACCACATCGGGCCGGTGTTCGCCGGCCGCCGCCACCATGCCGGGGGCGTCGCCGACCGTGGCGACCACGTCGAAGTCCCCCATGCCCTGGATGAGTTCGGCGAGGGCCTCGCGCAGCAGGGTGTGGTCGTCGGCGATCACGATCCGCCACCGCGCTGTCGGAAGGGTCACTTCGTGCCCGGCTTCGCGGTCGGCAGTGGCAGCGACATCCGCATACCGGTGCCCACTCCGGGCGTACTCGTCAGCGCGAAGTTCCCGCCCAGGGCCAGCGCGCGCTCCCGCATCGCCTGCAGCCCGGTGCCCCGGCCGGTCACCGCGCACGGCACGAAGCCGTCCCCGTCGTCGTGCGCGAAACAGTCCACCCGGTGCGGGGCCACGTCCACCTTCAGGGCCACACTGTGCGGCCGTGCGTGCTCGAGGGAGTTGCGCAGGAACTCACGCAGGATCAGAAACAGTTCCTCGGCGTGTTGTCCGGGCAGCCAGGACTCGTCGCCGTTGACCTCGACGTGCAGTTCCACCCCCGGCGCCTGATGCTGTTCGCCGTACTCCCGCAGAGTCCGGGCCAGGCGCTGTCGGCCGGTGTCCGCACGCAGCTCGGAGATGAGGCCGCGGGTGTAGCCGGCGGCCTCGTCCAGGGCGCCCCGGACGTGCTTCAGGAAGCGCTCGCGCTGCTCGGCCGGCTGCTCCCTCTCCACCGCCTGCTCGTGCAGATCGAGATAACGGTGCGCCATGGCGAGGCTGTTGCCCAAGTGGTCGTGGAGGTCACGACCCAGCCGCATGCGGTGGGCGCTCCCGTTCTCCTCCACCTTGTTCAGCAAGTACGCGTCGTAGCCGGCGGCCGAGACCTGAAGACACGTCGACAGGCTGTGGTTGAGCGCCGACACGGCCCGGCCGAGGCACTCCGAGGACTGCTCGGCGGGCAGGTCGGCGGCGGCCGTCACCACGTACTGCAGGATGATCTGGAACAACAGACCGGAGGAGCGCAGTGTGTCGGCCGGGTGCACGGTCTGCAGGATTCCCCGGGTGCTCAGTCCGACCGAGAGACTGAGCGCGACGTTGGCGCCGAGCGCCGCCTGGTCCGCGTCGCCGCGCAGGGAGGCGCAGCACTCCTCCAACACCAGCCGGGCGTGGTTCTTGGCTTCCTGCCACAGCGCGTCGGTGGACACCAGCGGGCTGCAAGCGCCGTCCAGCGCCTCCTGGAAGCGGCAGATGATCTCGTCCTTGCCCGCTGACAGCCTCGTCTCCAGATGCCGGGCCGCCAACCTTCTGAACTCGTCCTGCTCGCGCTGTAACACAGTCCGGAATCCCTCCCCCTGGGGTGTTCAGGGAGTTTAACCAACCGGCCAGTTTGCGATCGAAGGAATTCCAAGTCGTAACAGCCAATTAGCATTCGGTGCCGGCGCGTCCGACTTCAGCGCTACCGGGATGCCGGAGCGCCGTGCGCCGTCGCCGTGTAGTGGCGCAGACGTATCACCGCCCGGGTGTGGGAGGTCAGATCCGTGGCGACCGCGGCGGCGTAGTCGTGGAAGGGATGGGGCAGTCTCAGCGGAACCGTCGGCCAGGAGGAGAGGTCCTTGCCCGAGGCCGCCGACAGGCCGAGTCCCGAGGCCTTCACCGACGCCTCCAGCCTCGTCCAGGCCTGGAAACCCGCGCTGTTGCCCAACTGCGGGCGGCCCAGTACGCGGGACCAGTCGACGCCCTGTCTGATCCGCTCCACGTCCACGCCGACCGTGGCACCGGGACGGCGTACGGCGAGCAGCGCCACGCCCGCGGAGCGGGAGAGGCTCACGGACGGGGCCGGGCACCAGCCGCGGATGTAACCCGGCCTGCCGTGCTGGGCGTTACGGACATGTGTGAGTTCGCCGGGGTCGCAGCCCAGGTAGCCGGCCACGATGTCGCGGGCGGCCAGATGCGAGGCGAGGTAGCGGTGCCGGGCCGTCGCGCTGCGCTCACCCAGCCGGCGCAGGCGTTCCTGTTCGTACGGGGACAGTTCACGCGCCCGGGGTTCGTGCGCGCCGGGGGCCAGGGCGTCCAGCGGGATCAGCCATACGTCGACCGAGTAGGGGGCGAGCATCTGTGAGCTCCTGGGGTCTTCGGGGGCTCGGGAGCGGTGCTGAGCCGGGACGAGGCCGGTGGGCGACCGAGGGCAGCCGGGTACGACGCCTGTCGGTTCCCTGATGCGAAGGGGGCGCACCAGGGAACCGGCGGGGAGGGGGCGGTCAGTCGTCCACGAGGGTTCGTTCGCGGGGCTCGGACGCGGGCTCGGACGCCGGTGCGGTGGCCGGGCCCTCGGCGAGCATGAAGTGGATCACGGCCGCGGTCAGGGCGCACAGGGCGGCGGAGGCCCACAGGACGATCCGGAGGGCGTCGGTGTGGCCCTGGGACAGGAAGTCCAGGAACTCGTCGCGCAGCGCCGCGGGCGCGTCGGCGGCCAGGCTCGGGGCGTCACCGCTGGCCACCTGGTCGGCGGCCGAACCGGCCGACACGCCGCCGTCGACGTACCGGTCGAGGCCGTCGGCGATACGGGAGCGGACCATGGAGGCCAGGGCGGCGACCATGACCACGGCCGCGATCGCCTCGCTGGCCAGCCGGATGGTGTTGAACATGCCGGCCGCCATGCCCGCCCGCTCCGGCGGAACGGTGCTCACCGCGGCCCCGTCGAGAACACCCATGATCAGGCCGACACCGACACCGGCGACGACCAGCGGACCCGCGAGCCCCAGTACGCCGATGTCGGGGTGGACGACGGTCAGCCACGCACACCCGGCGGCGATCAGCAGCAGACCCGCGCCGAGCACCACCCGCATCTGGACGCCGCCCGCGACCAGCTTGCCCGCGATCAGCGGGCAGAACAGCACCGGTCCGGTCAGCAGCAGCATGATCAGGCCGGCCTCCTGGCTGCTCGCGCCGTTCGCGCCGATCAGGAACGCGGGCAGGACCAGCAGCAGGCCGATGAAGCCGAACGAGAAGGCCACATTGAGCAGGTTCACGCCCAGGAAGCGGCGTTCCTTGAACAGCGACAGGTCGAACATCGGGGCCTTGTGCCGCCGTTCCACCACGGCGAACAGCGCCACCAGCACCAGCGAGCCCGCGAACAGACCGAGCACGGTGCCACTGGTCCAGCCGTCCTGCGGGCCCTGGATGATGCCGAGGGTGAACAGCACCAGCGCCAGGGAGAAGGTGATCGTGCCGGGCCAGTCGATGCCGGCGGCGTCCGGGTTGCGGGATTCGCTGAGGAACGGCAGCCCCAGCATCGACAGCACCACCAGCGCGAGATGAGCGTAGAACACCGATTCCCAGCCGAGGGCGCCCACCAGCAGACCGCTGGTCGTGGGGCCGAGCGCCAGCCCGGCGCCGAGAGTCATACCGGCCACGGCGAAGGCCTTGGCCCGGGCGGCTCCGTCGAACGTGGTGGCCACGATCGCCGTCGCGGACGTCATCAGCGCGGCGGCGGCCACACCGGCGACGCCACGGGCGATGTCGACCACGAGCACGCTGGGCGCCAGCACCGTGGCGACCAGGGACGCGGCGTACAGACCGGCACCGAAGGCGAACATCTTCTTCCGGCCCAGCAGGTCGGCGAGCGAGCCCGCCACCATCATCAGGCTGGCGGCCATCACGTTGTAGGCGTTGACCACCCATTGCAGGGAGGCCAGGTCGCCGCCGAGTTCCCGGCCGATGTCGGGCAGCGCGACGGGGGTGCCGCTGACTCCGAGGGGGACGATCAGTACACCGAGGCACACCACGAGGAGTGTGAGCCCCGGACGATTTCCGGCCGTGGGCCGGGCGTCGGGGGTGGACATGGGACAGAGCTCCTTCAGTCGAGCGGTTGCGGTACGGGGTGCGGGGGCTTGATGAGGGCGCCCGACAGCGCACGGACCAGCCGCAGTTCGCCCGGCCGGCCCACCGCGGCCACCACCGCGTCGGGCCGGACGAGACATACGGCGGGGCCGCGCAACCTGAGCGCGGCGTGCAGGGCGCCGGAGGGGTCGGCCAGGACACCGGGTCGGTCCGGGACGGGGGAGCCGGCGTCGCCGCCCGGCGTCGGGGAGGGCGTCACGGCCGCCGGGTCCGCCGTGACGACCACCGTGCGGTGACCGAGGCCGGTTAGGGCGGCAGCGGTCTCCACGGCCGACGGCGTACGGGAGGCGTCACGGTGGTCGGCGGCGAGGACGAGCAGCAGGGGGCGGTCGGCAGCGAGCAGATCGTGCAACCGCAGGGCGGCCACGCCCACGGCGTCGACCACCGGTGTGTCCGCCGCGGTCACCCCGCGGCCCGCCGCCGACAGCCGTACGTCCGGCAGGCGGGCGCCCTCACGCAGGCGGCCGACCGTGCGGCGGGGACCGGCGTGGACGAGCGACAGCTGGGTCTGCCGGGGCGTGACGACCCGGTCCAGGACACCGGAGCGCTCACCGAGCCGCAGGGCCGTGTCGCGGGCGGAGCGTTTCCAGCCCCGCAGCATCCACAGGCGGGTCTGCAGGTCGGTGTCGTCGAGGACACCCCGGGCCACCGCTCGCCGTTCGGTCTCCCAGCGGTCCAGGAACGCCTCCGTCGCCTCGCCGCGCACCACCGACCCGAGCCGCCAGGCCAGGGTGGCCGCGTCCTCGATGCCGGTGTTGAGGCCCTGGCCGCCGGCCGGGCTGTGGATGTGCGCGGCGTCCCCGACCAGCAGTACCCGGCGGTCCCGGAACCGGTCGGCGACCTTGCGGTGCACCCGGAACACACCCGTGCGCTGCTCCCCGGTCAGCGTGATGGGCACCGGGCAGCGCTCGGACGCCGCCCGCTGCACCTCGGCCCGCACGTCCTCGGGGGCCGGGGCGCCGGGCGCCATGCTGGTGAACACCCGGAACTTCCCGCCGGGCAGCCCCACCACGACGAGCACACCCTTGGCGGTCATGAAGTAGTGGGCCTCGTCCGGCGCGAGCGGGGTGTCGCAGGGCCCGTCGGAGAGCAGGAACTGCTGGGGATACGTCTCGCCCTCGTAACCGGTGCCGATGGCGGTCCGTACCGTGCTGTGGGCGCCGTCCGCGCCGATCAGCCAGTCCGCGTGCACGGTCGACGTGCCGTCCCCGTCGGCCAATTCGGCCGTGACGCCGTCGGCGTCCTGCCGCAGCGCGGCCAGCCGGACCCCGAACTCGGTCTTCCCGCCCAGCGCCTCGAAGCGCTCGCGCAGAACCTCCTCGGTCTCCTGCTGGGGCAGCGACACCGCGAACGGGAACCGGGTGTCGGTGACCCGGCGGAAGGTGAGCCGGGCGACGCGTCGGCCACCGGAGTGGTAGTTCTGCGCGGTCAGCACATGCCCCCGGCCGAGGATCCCGTCGGCCGCGCCGAGCCGGTGCAGGGCCTCCAGCGCGCGCGGCCACAGGGTGATCGCCTTGGCATGCGGGTTGGGCCGCTCGGCCTGATCCACGAGCCGTACGGCGATCCCCTGCCGTAACAGTCCGGTCGCGACGGTCAGCCCCACCGGTCCGGCGCCGACGACGAGCACGCCGACGCCGCCCCTCGCGGCGGTCACAGCCCGTCCCCCTCGCGGACGACGAGGCAGCCGACGTTGCCGTCGTGCCCCAGCCCCGTGACCAGGGCGACCCGGCGGCTGTCGGCCGGGGTGTCGCGCCAGTGCGCCAGCACCGCCGCCAACTGCAGGGCGCCGTCGGCGCTGTAGGCCTCGCCGGTGACGTCCTTGACCCGGACCTGCTCGACCGCGCGGCCGGCCAGCACCCGTGTGAGCGCCCGCCGCTCCGCGCCCTCCAGCACGGTCAGCCCGGTGCCGCCGGGGGCGACGAGAGAAACCTCCGAGGCGTCGACCCCGCCGCGGGCCAGCGCCCGGGTCGCACACTCGGCCAGCCCGCCGGACAGCCCCGGCCGCTGCCCCACCGGCGCGAACGAGGTCTCGCAGGCCAGCACCTCGGCGAGTACGGGCGTGCCCGTCGCCCGAGCCCGCTCGGCGTCCTCCACGGCGAACAGCGCGCAGCCCTCGCCGATCGGCACCTCCGGGGCGAGCGCGCCGGTCGCCACCCACGCCCACGCGGTCTGAGGGCACAACTCCTCGACTCCGCCGACCAGCAACCGCCGCGCGTGCCCCTGGGCGAGGGCGTTGCGCGCGTACCGGAAGGCGGCCAGCGAGGCCGTCGTACCGCCCGACAGTGTGGCGTTGATGCCGCGCAGCCCGTGCCAGATCGCGGCCTGCCCGGTCACGGAGTTCATCACCGTGTTCGGGAACCTGGCCGCGTTGACCAGATACGGCCGTTCCTGCACATGGGTGTCCCGGGCGAACTCGCTGCTGCTGCGGACGCTGCCCGAGGTGCTGCCGAGCACCACCCCGGTCGCGGCCCACTCGGGGTCGCCGTCGGCCACACCCGCGGCGGAACGCAGGACGGCGGTGGCGGCGAGCCCGAGCGCGGTCGTCCGGTCCAGGTGACGGGTGCCCTTGCGGCCCACGTGGTCGGCGATCCGGAAGTCGGGCACGATCCGTACCGCCTCGGGCAGCCCGTCCGCGTCGGCGTCGCCGAGCGGCAGCTGTGCCGCGTCGGAGCAGGGCGTACGGTCGCCGCGAAGCGCCTCGGCGAGCGCGTCGAGGCCGACGCCGGCCGGGGAGACGACACCGACCGCGGTGACCGCGAGCGGGCGCACCCGGGGGAGTTCGACGGCCGCTTCCGCGGCCGGAGTGGTGAGGGTGGCGGTCATGACACCTTCCCGAGGACGGTGATGGCGTTGTTGCCGCCGAAGGCGAAGCCGTGGTTCTGGGCGATGCGCACCTCGGCCGGGCGGGCCCGGTTCGGCACCGGGTCCAGGCCGGGGCCGAGCGCGGCGTCCGTCTCGCGGAGGTTCGCCGTCGGCGGCAGGAAGCCCTCCTGGATGGCCTTGCAGCACAGCAGCGCGCCGAAGCCGCTGGCCGCGCCCATGGTGTGACCGAGCATCGACTTCACGGAGCTGACGGGGGGCAGCCGGTCGCCGAACGCCTCGCGGATCGCCGCGACCTCGGTGACGTCGTTGGTGGGCGTGCCCGTGCCGTGGGCGCAGATGTAGTCGACCTGGTCCGGGGTGATGCCCGCGTTGTGGTGCGCCCGGCGGATGCAGTCCGCGATGCTCCCGGAGTCCGGGTGCACCATGTGCTTGGCGTCGCAGCTCAGGCCATAGCCGAGCACCTCGGCGTAGACGGTCGCGCCGCGCGCCCGGGCCCGCTCCAGCGGTTCGAGCAGCAGCGCCACGCCGCCCTCGGCGGTGAGGATGCCGGTGCGATCCTGGTCGAAGGGTCGGCAGACCTCCTCGGCGAGCGCGCCGAGCCGCAGGAAGCCCGCGTGCGTGTAGCGGTTCACCGAGTCGGCGCCGCCGGCGAGCATGTAGTCGGCCTCGCCGGTGCGTACCAGGTCCGCCGCGTAGCCGATCGCGTAGTTGCTGGCCGAGCAGGCGGTCGGGATGGTCTGCGCCTCGCCCGTCAGGCCGAGTTCGGTGTTGACGGCCGCCGCGATCCGCCCGGCCGGCACCTGGGTGACCAGCTGTGCCGACAGACTCTTCAGACCGCCGTCCACCCACTCCCGGGTGAGCTGGTCGACGGCCGGTGCCTCCCCGCTGGTGGTACCCATGGCGGAGCCGGAACGGGCCCGGGCCAGCTCCGCGCGGTCGAGCCCGGCGTCCTGGACGGCCTGGACCGCCGCGGCGGCCGCGAGCAGGCTGGAGCGGCCCCAGTGCGCGGTGTCGAGGACCCGCAGCGTCCGACGGGGTTCGAAGTCGTGCACCTCACCGGCCATCACGTTCGGGAAGCCGGTGGTGTCGAAGGAACGGATGGGGGAGATGCCGCTGCGGCCTTCCCGGACGGCGGCGGCGAGGGCCCCGGCGCTCTGGCCGAGGCTGCTCACCGCGCCGAGTCCGGTCACCACCACGCGACGCGTGGCGGACTCAGGCACCCTTCGCCCCCGAGGCCAGCTCGCTGACATGGGTGGCGAGCGTTCCCAGGTCGGTGAGGTTCTCGGCGCCCTCGACGGGCACGGATATGCCGAGTTCCTTGTCTATACGGGCCAGTATCTGTATCAACGCGAGGGAGTCGGCGTCGAAGTCGTCGACGAAATGGGCCGTGGGATCGATCTCCGTGGCTTCCCCTTCGAGTTCCAGTTCCTCGGCGACGATGACCTGAATCCGAGCGAGAATCTGGTCGGACGACAGCGCGACAGTGTTGTTCGACATGCTGAATTCCCCTCCTGAAGCGGCGGCCGAGACCGGCCATGAGGACGAATCTGGCAGGACCGCGTGCCCTGGAGAAGCGCCTTGCCCCCAAGGCGTGGCCTGTCGAATCGCAGGTGGCAGGGGGTGTGTGTCGATGGGGGAAGCCCGGGTGACCGGAGGTGCCCCCCGTATGTCACTTTCGAGGCAGTGAACGTACCCGTTGGTGGTACGGACGTTGAGGAGCACTTCGGGATGCACCCAAGCTGAAGTCCGAAAACGCCCCGGTCCGGCATGGCAAGGAAAGGGAATTCCATGCCCTCAGCGATGAGTGAAAGCACTGGAGCGGATCCCGCGATACCCGAGAGAACGGACGGCGCGGATCCGAAGACCTCGCCCGGCGCGGACCGGGAGAGCAACACCGGGAAAGGCGAGGGGAAGAGGCCTGCCGTCGGTACCGCCGGGTGGGCCGGGGTGCACCGGCCGCTCGCGGTCTTCTCGCTCGCGATGGGCGTCCTCAGTCTCGCCACGCTGGTCGGTCTGGCCGTCGACGACCGGATGCTGGCCGGAGCGCCGATCTGGCTCAAGCCCCTGCACTTCGCCTTCTCCCTCGCCGTGTACGGCGCCACCCTCGCCTGGCTGATCCCACGCATCCGGCGGTTCCCGCGCACCGCGTGGTGGGCCGGTACCCTGATCGCGCTCAGCTCCCTCGCCGAGATGGTGATCATCGGCGTACAGGCATGGCGCGGCACGTACAGCCACTTCAACATGACGACCGACGTCGACACGACCTTCATGAACAGCATGACGGTCGCCGTGATCGTGCTGTGGACGTCCAACCTCGTCGCCGCGATCCTGGTCCTGCGCGACCGTGCCCACTCCCTGCCGCTGCGCTACGGGATACGGCTGGGCCTCGTCCTCGCCGTGATCGGCATGGCACTCGGCATGCTGATGAACAACCCGACGCCGGAGCAGGCCCGGGCCGTGGAGGAGGGACTGCCCACCCTCGTCGGCGCCCACAACGTCGGTGTCGCGGACGGCGGTCCCGGCATGCCGCTGACCAACTGGAGCACCGAGGGCGGCGATCTGCGCATCCCGCACTTCGTCGGCATCCACGCGCTCCAGGTGGTGCCGTTGGCCGCCCTGGCCGTCGCCCACCTCGGCCGCCGTCGCCCCGGCTCCCGCCTCGCCGACGAACACACCGCCGCTCGCCTCGTCCTCGTCGTCGGCGCGGGCTGGGCGGGCCTGCTCGCCATCGTCACCTGGCAGGCCCTGCGCGGCCAGTCACTCATCCACCCGGACGCCCTCACCCTCACGGTCACCGGCGCGCTCCTGGCGGCCGGCGCCCTCGCGGCGACGCTCGCCCTGCGCGTACGGCGGTGAACGTCACGGTGCCCTTCCCACGGAGCACGGAGAGAGAACCCCTACATGTCCGAGACCACTCTGGCCTCGTCCGCTGAACCCGCCCTGCACATCACCTTCGCCCGTACGGTCGACCGGCGGCTGGTCCACCGCACCGCGGTCGCCGAGGTGTTCGTCACCGACGCCCGACAGGTCGGTGACTCCGTCTACCTCGCCGGTGCCCAGACCCCGCTGTCCCACAGCTACTACAACGACCATGTCCAGAGCCCCGCCGTCACCGATGTCCTCCTGGTCCTGGAGGCATGCCGCCAGGCCGCGGTGTGCGCCGCGCACACCTTCCTCGACATACCCATGGACACCGCGTTCCTCGTCAACGAGGTGTACGTGCGCCTGGACGACGCCGAGGCACTGCGCACCGGCGACGACCCCGGCGAACTCCGGCTGCTCACCGAGTACCCCACGGTACGGATGAAGGCGGACCGTGCCCGCAAGGTCGGCGTCGCCCAGGAACTGACCTTCAACGGCCGCCCGGTCGGCGTCTCCGGCATGCAGGTCAGCGCCATGACGAAGGCCGAGTACGCGGCGCTGCGCGAGTACCAGCGCGGTGGCGTCGCCCCCTCGACCCGCGAGGTGTCGCGCCCCGACCGCACCACGCTGCTCGCCCCCGAACAGGTCGGCCGGACCACGCGGAGCAACGTCGTGCTGGCCTCGCCCGCCTTCGCCGACAGACGGCTGACCGCCCAGCTGGCACCCGACTTCGACAACCGCAGCCTCTTCGACCACGAGTACGACCACTACCCGGCGATGACCCTCCTGGAGGGGGCCCGCCAGCTCGGCCTGCTCTCCGCCTACTGGCGCGGCCGGCAGCTGCGCCGCACCCATGTGCTCGGGGTGTCCGCCGCGTTCCTGCGCTTCGCCGAGCTGGACGCGCCCGTCGTGGTGAGTGCCCTGATGCCGACCGGCGACGACGACCCCGTCGACGTCACCTTCGAACAGTCGGGCCGCACGGTGGCCACCGCCTCGGTGTGGCTGTACGAGGAGCCGGACACCCCCGGGCGAGCGGAGGCGTCGCGGGGGGACGACCGGTGACGCGCGCCGTCGTACGTGCGGTCTGGACGGACTTCCGGGGGGTGCTCACCCCGCCGCTGTCCTGGGCCGTCGAGTCCTTCTGCCGGCCGGTCGGCCTGGAACCCCGGATGCTGCACACCGCGATGCGTGCGGTCGGCCGGGTGTACGGCGCCGGGGCCATGGAGGTCCTCGACACCCCCCTCGCGACCGAGGAGGAGTGGGGGCGGCTGGTCGAGGCCGCCCTCCACGACGAGTTCGGCGTCCGGGCCGACCTGTCCGGTTTCGCCGAGCGGTGGTTCGCGGACCGCCGGGTCAACCGGCCCTGGATCGACGAGCTGCGTCGGCTGCGCGCGGCCGGGGTCTTCGTCGGACTGTTGTCCAACATGCCGCCGGGCTGGGACCCGTACTGGCGGCTGATGGTGCCGCCGGAGAACTTCGACGACCTGGTGATGTCCTTCGAGGCCGGGTGCCGCAAGCCGGACCAGGAGATCTTCGACCTCGCGGTGCGCCGCTCCGGCGTCCCCGCGGAAGCCAGCCTGCTCGCCGACGACCTCGCGGAGAACTGCGCGGGCGCCGAGCGGGCCGGCTGGCGCGGACTGCATTTCACCGACACGGAGGACGCCATCCACACGGTGCGACAGGCCTGCGGACTCGCGCCGTCCGGGCCCACCACGCCCATCCCCGAGAGGAACGCGATATGAGCCGGACCGTACTGATCAGCGGAGGCAACCGCGGCATCGGCCTCGCCGTCGCCCGCGCGTTCGCCGAGGCCGGGGACAAGGTGGCGGTCACCTATCGCACCGGCGAACCCCCGGCCGGTCTCTTCGGCGTCGCCTGCGACGTCACCGACGACGCCTCCGTCCAGCGGGCCGTGGCCGAGACCGAGGCGCAGTACGGCCCCGTCGAGATCCTGGTGGCCAACGCGGGCATCACCCGGGACGGACTGCTGCCGCGCATGAGCGAGACCGACTTCCACGACGTCCTCGACACCAACGTCATGGGTGCCTTCCGACTGGCCAGGCACGCCACCGGCGGCATGCTCCGCAAGCGGTGGGGCCGACTGGTCTTCATGTCCTCGGTGATGGGCACCCTCGGCTCGCCGGGCCAGACCAACTACGCGGCCTCCAAGAGCGCTCTGGTGGGTCTCGCCCGTTCGCTGGCCTGGGAGTTCGGCGGCCGTAACATCACCGCCAACGTCGTCGCTCCCGGGCTGATCGAGACAGACATGATCGAGCACGTCACCGACAAACGGCGCGCCGACCTGATCGCCGACACCCCGCTCCGGCGCACCGGCACGGCCGAGGAGGTCGCCGCCGTCGTACGGTTCCTGGCCGGTGACGCGGCGTCCTTCGTCACCGGCGCCGTGGTGCCGGTCAGCGGCGGCATCGGCATGGGTCACTGACCCTGCGTCGGTCGGACGTGGCACGAGCGGACGGGGAGGGGCGCCCCGTCGTCATCGACTGCACCCCGCGCAGCGAGCTGACCCGTGAGGACATGGCGATCCTCGACCGGTGGACGCCGCTGGCGCCCGACCCCGAGGCCGCGGTGTGCGGCGGTCCGCACTGCCAGGCGGCCCGCCGCCTGGCCGGCGACCGGGGCGCCGCGGCCACGGGCAAGCGCGCCCGGCTGCGGAAGGTCGCCCGGGAACTCCACACGGCGTGGCTACGGCCGCACGGGGTCCGGCTGAGGGAGACGGACACCGATCTGCTCTTCACCCACCCGGCCATCGGTGGCATCGAACTCGCCCTGTGCCCCCAGCACGTCCTGCACACCGACCTGTGGGACCTGTGCGCGACCCTGCGGGACCTGACGGCGGGGAAGGACGCCACGGGCTGAACAGCGGCCGGGATCCCGGTGCCGAGATCGACGACCGACCAGCGGGTGCAACGACCAGTCGAAGGGGAACAGCATGCGCATCGTCCGCCATCACACATACGGTCCGCCCGACGTCCTGCGGAGCGAGGAGGCGCCCCCGCCCGTCTGCGGGCCGGGCGACGTGCTCGTACGGTCCGAGGCCATCGGCGTCGACCACGCCGACGTACAGCGCCGGCGCGGCACGTTCCCGCTCGGCGCTCCGCCCCTGCCGTACTGTCCCTCGGCCGATGTGTGCGGCACCGTCGTCGCGGTCGGCACGGGCGTGGACACGGTCACGCCCGGCACCCGGGTCACGGTGTGGAACGCGCCGAACGCCTACGCCGAGTACGTGGCCGCTCCGGCGGCCCGTGTCGTCCCGGTCCCGGACGGGATCGACCCGGCGGAGGCGACGGTCCTCGGCGCCACGGGCCGGGTCGCCGTGAACCTGCTGCACACCGCCCGGCTCGCGCCCGGCGAGACCGTACTCGTGCACGCCGGGGCCGGTGCGATCGGTCACCTCGCCGTCCAGGCGGCGCGTCTGCTGGGTGCCGGGCGGGTACTCGCCACCGCGGGCTCCCCGCCCAGGCTGGACTTCGTCCGCTCGCTCGGCGCGGACGCGGCCGTCGACTACACGGCCTCCGACTGGCCGGAGCGGGTCGCCGAGGCGGCCGGGGGCGACGGCGTGGACGTGATCCTGGACGGGGTCGGTGGCAAGCAACTCGTCACCGACACCGCTCTGCTGGCACCCTTCGGCCGCCTGGTGTTCTTCGGCGGCTCCGGCGGCGACACCCAACAGCCCGACATCCCCGTTCTGGACCTGCTGGGCATGCGTCAGATCACCGGCTTCAGCATGCCCGTCTTCGTCAAGGGCCGCCCCGACCTGGCCCGCCGCACGGTGAGCGACCTGCTGCGCTGGCTCACCGAGGGCACCCTCCGCCCGGTGATCCATGCCCGGGTCCCCCTCGACGAGGCCGCCCGCGCCCACGAACTCCTGGAAGAGCGCCGGGCGTCGGGCCGCGTGGTCCTCGTACCGTGACCGGGACCGCGAAGGTTCAGCCCGTGAGCCCCAACTCCCGCGCGATCAGCATCCGCTGGACCTCGCTCGTGCCCTCGCCGATCTCCAGGATCTTCGAGTCGCGCCACATACGGGCCACGGGGTACTCGTTCATGAAGCCGTAGCCGCCGTGGATCTGGGTGGCGTCGCGGGCGTTGTCCACGGCGATCGTCGACGAGTACAGCTTCGCCAGCGCCGCCTCCTTCTTGAAGGGTTCGCCGGAGACCAGGCGGTAGGCGGCGTCGCGCCAGGCGAGGCGGGCCGTGTGCGCCTTCATCTCCATGTCGGCGATCTTGAACTGGATGGCCTGGTTGGCGCCGATAGGCCGACCGAAGGCGTGACGTTCCTTCGCGTACTTCACCGACTCGTCCACGCAGCCCTGGGCGAGGCCGGTGGCGAGGGCCGAGATGGCGATGCGGCCCTCGTCGAGGATGCGCAGGAACTGGGCGTAGCCACGGCCGAGTTCGCCGAGGAGGTTCTCCGCCGGGACCCGTACGTCGGAGAACGACAGCTCACGGGTGTCGGAGGCGTTCCAGCCGACCTTGGAGTAGGGCGCCGCGACCGTGAAGCCGGGGGTGCCCGACGGGACGATGATCGACGAGATCAGCGGCTTGCCCTCAGGGGTGCGCCCGGTCACCGCCGTCACCGTGACCAGGCCCGTGATGTCGGTGCCCGAGTTGGTGATGAAGCACTTGCTGCCGTTGATGACCCATTCGTTCGTCGACTCGTCCAGGCGGGCCGTCGTCCTGGTCGCGCCCGCGTCCGAGCCGCCGTCGGGCTCCGTGAGGCCGAACGCGCCGAGCATCTCGCCCGAGCAGAGACGCGGCAGCCATTCCGCCTTCTGGGCCTCGGTGCCGAAGAGATGGATCGGCATCGCGCCCAGGGAGACCCCGGCTTCGAGCGTGATGGCCACGGACGAGTCCACCCGGGCCAGTTCCTCCAGCGCGATGCCCAGCGCCAGATAGTCGCCGCCCATGCCGCCGTACTCCTCGGGGAACGGCAGCCCGAACAGCCCCATGCGGCCCATCTCGCGCACGATCTCGTACGGGAACTCGTGCCGCTCGTAGAAGTCGCCGATCTTGGGCGCGACGACGTCGTGCGCGAACTCCTCCACCGTACGGCGGAGTTCTTCCAGCTCGGGGGAGAGACGGTGGTTCATGGAGGTCACTGCTCCTTCAGGTCCTCGTGGCCCTCGTCGTCCTCGTGGGACAGGGCTCGTACGGTGCGGGACGGGCTGGGTCGGCCCAGGTGGTCGGCCATCCACGCGCTGGTGGCGACGAGGCGGCCGAGGTCGACGCCGGTGTCGATGCCGAGTCCGCGCAGCATCCACACGAGGTCTTCGGTGGCGAGGTTCCCGGTGGCGGACTTCGCGTACGGGCAGCCGCCGAGGCCGCCCGCGGAGGCGTCCACGGTGGTGACGCCGTGCTGGAGCGCCGCGTAGGTGTTGGCGAGGGCCTGGCCGTAGGTGTCGTGGAAGTGCACGCCGAGCTTCCCGACGGGGACGTCCTCGGTGAGTGCGGTCAGCAGCGCCCGGACGTGCCCCGGGGTCGCCACCCCGATGGTGTCGCCGAGGCTGAGTTCGTCGCAGCCCATGTCGAGCAGGGCGTGGCAGACCTTGGTGACCTGGGGGATCGGGACCGCGCCCTCCCAGGGGTCGCCGAAGCACATGGACAGATAGCCGCGGACGTGCGCGCCCTCGGCCTTCGCCCGGCCGACGACCGGGGCGAACATCGCCAGCGCCTCGTCGACCGTGCGGTTGAGGTTGGCCCTGGCGAAGGACTCGGTGGCGCTGGCGAAGACGGCGATCCGGCGGGCGCCGAGGGCGAGGGCGCGGTCGAGGCCGCGCTCGTTGGGGACGAGGACGGGGAGGGCCACCGGCAGCTCGCTCACCAGGGGGAACAGGGCCTCCGCGTCGGCCAGTTGGGGCACCCACTTCGGGTGGACGAAGCTGGTGGCCTCGATCGTCGTGAGCCCGGCGTCGGCCAGGCGGCGGACGAACTCCGCCTTCACCTCGGTGGGCACGGTCGACTTCTCGTTCTGCAGGCCGTCCCGGGCACCGACCTCGTGGATCCGGACGCGGGCCGGCAGACCGGGCTCGGGGACCGCCATGGGCAGGGTCATCGCTCGACCTCCTCGTGGGGTGCGACGACCGCGAGGACCTGGTCCATGGCGACCGTCGTGCCCGGGGTGACGTCCAGCTCGGCGACCGTCCCGGCGTGCGGCGCGGAGACCACGTGCTCCATCTTCATCGCCTCCACCACCAGCAGGCTCTGCCCGGCGGTCACCACGTCCCCGACGGCCACCTTCACCACGGTGACGGTGCCCGGCATGGGGGCGGTGAGCGAGTCGGCGCCGGCGTGCGCGGAGCGGCTCAGGGACGCCGCCACGGGGTCGTGGTCGCGCACGTGCCAGGCGTCGCCGTCGCGGCCCAGCCATTCGGCGGCGTGGTCGAAGGTGTGGGTGACGCCGTCGAGGTGGAACGTGAGCCGGCCCTCGCCTCCGGGGCCCGGGAGCGCGCCCCGCAGGGGGGTGTCGGCGCCGTCCGGCAGCACCTCGGTCGCGCCGTCCGCCGTGCGGCGCACCCGCACGGTCACCGGCTCCAGGCCCGGCAGCCGCAGATGGTGCGCCGTCCACGCGCGCTCGCCGCCCAGCCGCCAGCCGGGCGCGGCGTCGAACGGATCGGTCCAGCCCGTGCCGTCGGCGTCGGCCGGGGTCAGCGCGGCCTGACGCAGCAGCGCCGCCGCCGCGAGGACCTCCACCGGCACCTCGTCCGGCACCAGCCCGTCCACCTCGCGCTCCACCAGCCCCGTGTCCAGCTCGCCCGCCACCACCGCCGGGTGGGCCAGCAGCCGGCGCAGGAACCCGGCGTTCGTCTGGACGCCCAGGGTGACCGTCTCCGCGAGGGCCGCCCTGAGCCGGCGCAGGGCGGTGGCCCGGTCGGGGCCGTACGCGATGACCTTGGAGAGCATCGGGTCGTACAGCGAGCCGACCTCCGTGCCCTCACTGAGACCCGAGTCCGTGCGGACGCCGTCGCCCTGGGGCTCGCGCAGCCGCAGGATCGTGCCGCCGGAGGGGAGGAAGCCGCGCGCGGGGTCCTCGGCGCACAGGCGGGCCTCCACCGCGTGCCCCGTCAGCCGCACGTCCTCCTGCCCGAAGGCCAGCCGCTCGCCCGCCGCGACCCGCAGCTGCCACTCCACCAGGTCGACTCCGGTGACCAGCTCGGTCACCGGGTGCTCGACCTGGAGGCGGGTGTTCATCTCCATGAAGTAGTACGAGGACGGGTCGCCGCCGGGGACGATGAACTCGACCGTGCCCGCGCCGGAGTAGCCGCAGGAGCGGGCCGCCTGCACGGCCGCCTCGCCCATCGCCGCCCGGGTCGCCTCGTCGAGCAGGACGCTCGGTGCCTCCTCGATGATCTTCTGGTGGCGGCGCTGGAGGGAGCACTCGCGCTCGCCGAGGTGGACCACATTGCCGTGGCCGTCGGCGAGGACCTGGATCTCGATGTGCCGGGGGCGGTCGATCCACCGCTCCACGAGGAGGGTGTCGTCGCCGAAGGAGGCGCGGGCCTCGCGCCGGGCGGCGGCGATCTCGTCGGCCAGCACGGCCGCGTCTCGGACCAGCCGCATGCCCTTGCCGCCGCCGCCCGCGCTGGGCTTCAGCAGCACCGGCATGCCGATCTCCCGCGCGGCGTCGGCGAGTTGGCCGTCCGTCAGACCGCTGCCGCTGGAGCCGGGCACCACCGGCACCCCGGCCGCCCGGACCGTCTCCTTGGCGCGGATCTTGTCGCCCATCAGGGAGATGGCGTCGGCGGGCGGGCCGATGAAGACGAGGCCCGCGTCGGCGCACGCCCGCGCGAAGACGGCGTTCTCCGCGAGGAAGCCGTACCCCGGGTGCACCGCCTGGGCGCCGGTGCGGGCGGCGGCCTCCAGCAGCCGCTCCACCGACAGATAGCTCTCCGCCGCCGGTGCCGGGCCGATCCGTACGGCCGTGTCGGCCTCCCGGACGTGCCGGGCGTCGGCGTCCGCGTCGGAGTACACGGCGACGGAGCGAACGCCCAGCGATCGCAGGGTGCGGATGACGCGGACGGCGATCTCGCCCCGGTTGGCCACGAGGACCGTGTCGAACATGCTCACTGTCAGCTCCCCCTCACATCCGGAAGACGCCGAACTGGGGGTCACCCAGGGGCGCGTTGGCACAGGCGGTCAGGGCCAGGCCGAGGACCTGCCGGGTGTCGAGGGGGTCGATGACCCCGTCGTCCCAGAGCCGGGCGGTGGCGTAGTACGCGTTGCCCTGGCGCTCGTACTGGGCGCGGATCGGGTCCTTGAAGGACTCCTCGTCCGCCGCCGGCCACTCCTCGCCGCGTGCCTCCAACTGGTCCCGCTTCACGGTCGCGAGGACGGACGCGGCCTGCTCACCGCCCATCACCGAGATCTTGGCGTTCGGCCACATCCACAGGAAGCGCGGCGAGTACGCCCGGCCGCACATCGAGTAGTTGCCCGCGCCGTACGAGCCGCCGACGACCACCGTCAGCTTGGGGACGCGGGTGCAGGCCACGGCCGTCACCATCTTGGCGCCGTGCTTGGCGATGCCCCCGGCCTCGTAGTCCCGGCCGACCATGAAGCCGGAGATGTTCTGGAGGAAGACCAGCGGGATGCCGCGCTGGTCGCACAGCTCGATGAAGTGGGCGCCCTTCTGGGCGGACTCGGAGAACAGGATGCCGTTGTTGGCGACGATCCCGACCGGGTGCCCGTGGATCCGGGCGAAGCCGGTGACGAGGGTCTGCCCGAACTCCGCCTTGAACTCGGCGAAGCGGGAACCGTCGACCACGCGCGCGATGACCTCCCGCACGTCGTACGGGGTGCGCGAGTCGACCGGCACCGCGCCGTACAGCGTGTACGGGTCGACCTTGGGCTCGACGGCCGGCTCGACCGACCAGGGCAGCGGGCCCCGGGCGGGCAGGGTGGAGACGATGGTCCGCACGATGCGCAGGGCGTGGGCGTCGCTCTCGGCGAGGTGGTCGGTGACGCCCGAGATCCGGGAGTGCACCTCGCCGCCGCCCAGTTCCTCGGCGGTGACGACCTCACCGGTGGCGGCCTTCACCAGCGGCGGGCCGCCGAGGAAGATCGTCCCCTGGTTGCGGACGATCACGGCCTCGTCGCTCATCGCCGGGACGTACGCGCCGCCCGCCGTGCACGAGCCGAGCACGGCGGCGATCTGCGGGATGCCGGCCCCCGACATCCGCGCCTGGTTGTAGAAGATCCGGCCGAAGTGCTCTCGGTCGGGGAAGACCTCGTCCTGCATCGGCAGGAAGGCGCCGCCGGAGTCGACGAGGTAGAGACAGGGCAGCCGGTTCTCCAGGGCCACCTCCTGGGCGCGCAGGTGCTTCTTCACCGTCATCGGGTAGTAGGTGCCGCCCTTGACGGTGGCGTCGTTGGCGACGACGACGCACTCGCGCCCGGCGACCCGGCCGATCCCGGCGATCACCCCCGCCGCCGGTGCCTGTCCCTCGTACATCCCGTCGGCCGCCAGCGGGGCCAGCTCCAGGAAGGGGGAGCCGGGGTCGAGGAGGGTGTCGACCCGGTCGCGCGGCAGCAGCTTGCCGCGGGCGGTGTGCCGGGCGCGCGCCTTCTCGCCGCCGCCGAGCCGGGCGGAGGCGAGCTTGCCGCGCAGCTCGTCCACCAGCGCGCGGTGGGCCTCCTCGTTGGCCCGCCAGGCTTCCGACGCGGGGTCGGCCGCGCTGTGAAGCTCCGGTGCCTCGTGCATCCTGCGAACCCCTCACCTTGTTAATGAGCGTTAACGCATTTCCTCCAGGTTAACGACCGCTAACCTCCCTGTCTAGAATTGTTCTCATGACCACCAGAACCGACGCCCCCACCCGTCGCGAGCAGATCCTCAAGGAGGCCGCACGGCTCTTCGCCGAGCGCGGCTTCCACGGCGTCGGTGTCGACGAGATAGGCGCCGCCGTGGGGATCAGCGGCCCCGGTCTCTACCGGCACTTCGCCGGCAAGGACGCGATGCTCGCCGAGCTGCTGGTCGGCATCAGCGGGCAGCTCCTGACGGGCGCCAAGCGGCGGCTGGCGGAGGCCGACGGGGGTCCGGCCGAGGCGGTCCTCGACTCGCTCATCGAGGGGCACATCGACTTCGCCCTGGACGACCGCCCCCTGATCACCCTGCACGACCGTGAGCTGGACCGCCTCCGCGACAGCGACCGCAAGCTGGTGCGCCAGCTCCAGCGCCAGTACGTCGAGCTGTGGGTGCAGGTGCTGCGTGAGGTCCACCCGGACCTCGCGGAGCCCGCCGCCCGCTCCGCCGTCCACTCGGTCTTCGGCCTGCTGAACTCCACCCCGCACCTCGGCCGCCCCGGCCCCCTCCCGGGCCGGACGGCCACCGCCGCCCTGCTGCACCGGATGGCGCGGGGGGCCTTCGGGGCGGCGGCCTCCGCCGACTGAGCGCCTTCTGTCAGGGTGAGGCGGCTGTCCGTGGGGGCGGGGAGCGGAGGCGGCGCCGTCCGCCGCGTCTCGGCCGATCGGGTTGCCGATCGGCTCGCCCGTCGGGTCGGGGAGCGAGCCGTGGGCGGCATGCGGACCGCTCGGGCGGGGACGGGCTCCGGATCGGCGTCGTTCGAGGGGCGGACGGGTCCGGCCGTCGCTGATCGAGGAGTTCGGCGGACCCCGCGGCGACCGACCGACCCCGGCACCCCGGAACCGGCCGGTCCGGCCGAGGCCGGGGCCGCTGCTGCGCGGGAGTGACGAGCGTTACGGGGGGAGGGGTCTGGACGGGCTTCGCTACCCGCCGGTACGGTTGTCTGAGCAAGCGCTTAGCCGTGTCGGTGCTTCCGCACCATCAGGTCGATGGAATCGCAACCATCCCTTGAGGAACCCCGACGGCGAGCAACCAGGTACGCGAGAGCGGCGCCGGTTTAGGCGCAGAGAGGGGCCGGCGGTGCGCCGTACGGTGTTCAACGAGGATCACGAGGCGTTCCGGGAGACCCTCCGTGCCTTCATCGAGGCCGAGGTCGTGCCGGTGTACGACGAGTGGCTCGCCGCGGGCCAGGCGCCGCGCGAGTTCTACTACAAGCTCGCCGAGCTGGGTGTCTTCGGCATCCGCGTCGACGAGGAGTACGGCGGCGCCGGCATCGACTCCTACAAGTTCGAGGCCGTCCTGTACGAGGAGACCGCCCGCGCGGGCATCACCTTCGGCGGCTCCGGCGTGCACGTCCTGCTCGGCCTGCCCTACATCAAGCTGCTCGCCACCGACGAGCAGAAGAAGCGCTTCCTGCCGAAGTTCGTCTCCGGCGAGGAGATGTGGGCCATCGCGATGACCGAGCCGGGCACCGGCTCCGACCTCGCGGGCATGCGCACCACCGCCAAGCTCTCCGAGGACGGCACGCACTACGTCCTCAACGGCGCCAAGACCTTCATCACCGGCGGCGTCCACGCCGACCGCATGATCGTCTGCGCCCGCACCGCCGCCCCGACCAAGGAGGACCGCCGCCACGGCATCTCCCTGTTCGTCGTGGACACCAAGGCCGAGGGCTACTCGGTCGGCCGCAAGCTCGACAAGCTCGGCCTGAAGACCTCCGACACCGCCGAGCTGGCGTTCGTCGACGTCAAGGTGCCCGTCGAGGACCTCCTCGGCGAGGAGAACAAGGGCTTCTACTACCTCGGCCACAACCTCGCCTCCGAGCGCTGGGGCATCGCCTACGGCGCCTACGCGCAGGCCAAGGCCGCCATCCGGTTCGCCAAGCAGTACGTGCAGGAGCGCGTCGTCTTCGGCCAGCCCGTCGCCGCCTTCCAGAACACCAAGTTCGAGCTGGCCGCCTGCCAGGCCGAGGTCGACGCCGCCGAGGCCGTCGTGGACCGCGCCACCGAGGGGCTGGACGCGGGCGAGCTGACCGCCGCCGAGGCCGCCTCCGCCAAGCTGTTCACCACCGAGGTCGCCCACCGCGTCATCGACCGCTGCCTCCAGCTGCACGGCGGCTACGGCTTCATGAACGAGTACCCGATCGCCCGCCTGTACGCGGACAACCGCGTCAACCGCATCTACGGCGGCACCAGCGAGATCATGAAGACGATCATCGCCAAGGACATGGGTCTGTAAGGCACCGGAAACCGCTGCACAGTACAACTGACCCCATGAGTCAGCCCGCACTGCAGTCTCTCCTCGATCTGCTCGACCTGGAGCAGATCGAGGAGAACATCTTCCGCGGCCAGTCCCGGCCCGCCATCGTCCCCCGGGTCTTCGGCGGGCAGGTCGCGGCCCAGGCGCTCGTCGCCGCCGGGCGAACGGTCCCCGCCGACCGGCTCCCGCACTCCCTCCACGCGTACTTCCTGCGCATCGGCGACGCCGGCGCGCCCATCGTCTACACCGTGGAGCGCATGAACGACGGCCGCTCCTTCACCGCGCGCCGCGTCGTCGCCGTCCAGCACGGCCAGCCGATCTTCGCCCTCTCCGCGTCCTTCCAGCGGTACGAGGACGGCCTCGACCACCAGGCCCCGATGCCCGCCGCGCCCGACCCGGAGACCCTCCCCACCGCCGAGGAACGCCTCCCGGCGTACGACCTCGACCCGGCCGTGGTGGAGAAGATGCTGGAGTCCCGGGCCGCCGTCGACCTGCGCTACGTCGAGGATCCGCCCTACGGCCGCTACGGCGAGCCCCGCGAACCCCACTCCCAGGTCTGGTTCCGCGCCGACGGCAAGCTCGACGGTGCCGCCGACGACCCGCTGCTGCACGTCGTCCTCGCCACCTACGTCTCCGACATGACGCTCCTCGACTCCATCCTGCTCGCGCACGGACGCGGCGGCTGGGCCGTCGGCGACGTCGTCGGGGCCTCCCTCGACCACGCCATGTGGTTCCACCGGCCCTTCCGCGCCGACGAATGGCTCCTGTACGACCAGGAGTCACCGTCGGCGGCGGCCGGCCGGGGCCTCGGCCAGGGCCGGATCTACACCCGGGACGGCCGCCTCGCGATCTCCGTGATCCAGGAGGGCGTGGTGCGCGTCCCGAGGGAGCGGCCGAAAGATCCGGCGGATCCGGCGGAGCCGGGGGCTACGCCCCGCTGAGCCCCGCCTGCTCCAGCAGGTACGCCGACATCGGGTCGTAGTGGCGCGGGCTGACCACGTGGTCGTCCAGGGGCACCACGACCTGGAGGGTGCCCTCGGACTCGCCGAGGAAGAGCGCCGGGTCGTTGGAGTCGGCGTACCCGACGGAGTCGATACCGAGCTGGCCGGCGCAGCCCGCCCAGCCGTGGTCGGCGACGACCAGGTCGGGCAGCGGGCGGCCGGCGCCCTCCAGGCCCCGCAGGATGGCGCGCATCGGCTCGGGGGAGTGGGTGTGCCACAGGGTGGCGCCGTGTTCGAGGACCGCGACGTCCGCGAACTGCATGACGTACCCCTCCTCCGTCTGCAGGCCGTCGGGGATGACGACGATCTCGCAGCCGGCCGCGCGCAGCGCCCGCGCGGTCTCGTGGTGCACCTGGAGCAGGCCGCCGGGGTGGCCGGTGGCGAACAGGACGCGCTGGCCGCCCTCCGCCGCCTTGCGCAGCCGGGCCGCCATGCGCTCCAGTGCGTCGACCGTCAGGTCCGGGTCGATGGTGTCCTGGCCGTAGCGGTGACCCGGGTCGTCGTTCACCCCGACGCGCTCCGCCATCACCGCCAGCACGTCCTGCTCGTCGCTCCAGCGGTCCCCGAGCTCCAGGCCGAGCCAGTAGTGGCGGTTGCCGTTGGCCAGTTCGCGGTAGTGGGAGAGGTTGTTCTCGCGCGGCGTGGCGACATCGCCCGCGATACGCGTCCGTACGAGGTGCTCGACGAGCTCGGCGCGGCTGGGGGTCCCGGGTATCGGCATGCGTCCATTGTGAGGCAGACAACTGCCCGAGTCGCGAGCGTCCCGCCCGCTGCGACCTGCGTCACTCCGCCCGGCGCGCGGAGACGACCGCGTCGATCGCGGCGATCCGCCCGGCGAGGTCACCGGCGGGCACCTCGACGAGTTCGTGGCCGAACGCGCGATAGGTGTCCGCGTGGATCCGCTCGAACTCCAGCGACTGCCGGAAACTGATGCGGCGTGCGGCGGTGGGCTCGCAGAAACCCAGGTTGCGGACGAAGAACACCTGCCGCTCGTACACGGCCCGGCTGGTGACCCGTTCGACCTCGGCGGTCAGTGCCGGGGTCGGCGGGCGCCCCTGGTAGGTGGCGAGCGCGAGCGTGCACAGCGGCGAACGGTCGTACACCTGGACGCCGTCGGCGGTCGAGGCCGCCAACTGCCGCTGTTTCTGCAGCTCCACGATCTCGTCGACGAACCACTCCCGGGTCCACGGCTCGTCCTCGCCACGCGCCTGCGCCCGGGCGATGACCTCGGTGGCCGCCTCCTCGATCACCGTGTGCCCGAGCGCGGCGAGGCCCCGCAGGATGGTCGTCTTGCCGGCCCCGGGGGTGCCGGTGAGCACGTATCTGCGCATGCCGCCAAGGCTAGGTCCCGCGGGAGGGGCTGGGAGGGCGCCCCAAGAGGTTCGCCGGTCAGCCTTGTCGTAGCGCGAACCACAGCTCCATGCGGACGTCCGGGTCGTCGAGGTCGGTGTCCAGCAAGGTGGCGCAGCGGGCGACGCGTTGGCGGACCGTGTTGCGGTGGACGGCCAGGGCGACGGCCGTGCGGTCCCAACTGCCGTGCAGGGAGAGCCAGGTGCGCAGCGTCTCGACGAGGGCGGCGGCGCCGGGCGCGGCGGTGAGCGGGGCCAGCAGGGCCTCGGCGTGGGCGGTCGCGTCCTCCGTCGGCACGAGCTGGGCCAGCGTCGTCGGGAGCCCGTGCCGGACCAGTGCCGTCCGGGTGGCCCGGGCGCGGGCCAGCGCACGGGCGGCCTGTACGTCGGCGGTGGGCCACGCGTGCGGCTCGGCGGGGGCGCTCACCCCGCACGTCCAGCCCGGCTGCTCGCGGATCTCCCGGCCGGCGGGGACGAGGACGCGGACGACGTCGCCGTGGACGTCGGCCAGCGCGGAGCCCAGGGCCGCGCCGAGGGCCGCCGCGGCGAGGGCCTCCGGCCGGGGGGCGCCCTCGGCGGGGCGGGCGTGGACGACGAGCCAGTGGGTGCCCGGGTCCAGCAGGGGAGCGACCTCCTCCGGCTCGGCGCCGAGCAGGAGCCGGACCAGCGCCGAGGTGCGGGCCGCGCCGGTGCCGCTCTGGCGTTCACCGGTGAGGAGGGAGAGCAGGACGGCGGCGACCGAGGCGATGGTGTGGTCGCCGGGGGTGCGGTGGGGGATGGCCACGCCGAGGGTGAAGCCGTGGGAGGCGCCCAGGGCGTAGGCGGCGAGGTGGGTGCCGTCGACCGTATCGGTGGCGGAGGTGGGGGGAGAGGTGCGCGCGGAGGGGGCGGGGGGTTGGGGTGCGTTGTGGCTGGTCGCGCCGTTCCCCGCGCCCCTGGTGGGGTGGGGGCGGACCACGGTGGTGAGTGCTGCCAGGCCTTGGGCGACCGGGTCGCCGTACTCGCGCCCCGTCGCTGCCAGTTCCGTGCCGTCCGGGCCGTACAGCACCGCCCGGCCGGAGACGCGCCGGGCCAGCTGCCGCAGGACCGCGCGGACCGGGTCCGGGCGGGACGCGGCCGCCGCCAGGCTCTGCTGGGCCTCGGTGACCCGGCGGAGTTCCGCGTGCCTGGCCCGGGCCATCAGCTGCCAGACCGCGCGGGCGACGCCGGAGAAGGTGGTGCCGGGCGGGACCTCGATCAGGGGCAGGCCGTGGGCGTCGCAGGCGGCGACCAGGGCCCTGGGGACGCTGTCGTGGACGGGGGCGACGCCGAAACCGAGGGCCGCGCCGCCCGCCGCGACGATGCGCGCGACGTACGCGTCGAAGTGGTCGTCGACGGAGGTGCCCGCGTCGGCCGCTGCCGGGACGTGGACGCCGGCCGTCAGCAGCAGCTCGCCGCCGAGCAGGTACGGGTACGGGTCCGGCATCTCCGAGGCGTGCGCCGAGTGGATCTCCGTCCCCGCGTCCACCGGACCGGTGATCTGCCGCAGACCCAGGTCGCCGTGGGCCAGCAGCGCCGACAGGGGCACGGGCGGGGTGGGCGGGACGGCCGGGGCGGGGGGTGCGGTCGGGTCCGACGCCATGTGCACTTCCTCCATTCCGTCCCGCTTGAATGGAGGAAACGTACACTTCGCAGTCGCTGGGCGGCGACCTAGGGTCGATGCCCGTCACCGTCTCCGGTCGGTCTCCGGTCACCCGGCACCCCGCAGGAAAGAAGGCACAGCATCATGAGCGGCAACGAGACGCCCCGCGGCCCCGTCGACCAGCCCCGCGGCCCCGTCGACTCCTCCCGGATCCCGCGCTACGCCGGGCCCGCGACCTACGCCCGGCTGCCGCGCCTGGACGAGGTGGGCCGGGCGGACGTCGCGGTCGTGGGGGTGCCGTTCGACTCGGGCGTCTCCTACCGGCCGGGCGCACGCTTCGGCGGCAACGCGATCCGCGAGGCGTCCCGGCTGCTGCGCCCCTACAACCCGGCCCAGGACGCCTCCCCGTTCGCCCTCGCCCAGGTCGCGGACGCCGGTGACATCGCCGCCAACCCGTTCGACATCAACGAGGCGGTGGAGACGGTCGAGGCGGCGGCGGACGAGCTGCTCGGCACCGGGGCCCGGCTGATGACCCTCGGCGGCGACCACACCATCGCGCTCCCGCTGCTGCGGTCGGTCGCCAAGAAGCACGGCCCGGTCGCGCTGCTCCACTTCGACGCGCACCTCGATACCTGGGACACGTACTTCGGCGCCGAGTACACGCACGGCACCCCGTTCCGGCGGGCGGTCGAGGAGGGGATCCTGGACACGTCCGCCCTCTCCCACGTGGGCACGCGCGGGCCGCTGTACGGCAAGCAGGACCTCACCGACGACGAGAAGATGGGCTTCGGGATCGTCACGTCGGCGGACGTGATGCGGCGCGGCGTCGACGAGATCGCCGACCAGCTGCGCCAGCGGATAGGGGGCCGCCCCCTGTACATCTCCATCGACATCGACTGCCTCGACCCGGCCCACGCGCCCGGCACCGGGACGCCCGAGGCCGGCGGCATGACCTCCCGTGAGCTGCTGGAGATCCTGCGCGGCCTCGCCTCCTGCAACCTGGTCTCCGCCGACGTCGTCGAGGTGGCGCCCGCGTACGATCACGCCGAGATCACCGCGGTGGCCGCCTCGCACACGGCGTACGAACTCACCACGATCATGTCCCGCCAGATCGCCGAGGCGCGTAAGGAGAACGAGGGCCAGTGACCCACGACCACGACCTGGTGCTCCGCCCGACGGCCGCCCAGACGGAGGCCGCGTTGAACCCTCCCCCCGGCCGCATCGGCGGGGACCTGGTCGTGGAGACGCTGGCGGGGCTCGGCGCGACGACGGTCTTCGGACTGCCCGGCCAGCACGCGCTCGGCGTGTTCGACGCGCTGCGCCGCTCCGACCTGCGGTACATCGGCCTGCGGGTGGAGAACAACGCGGGGTTCGCGGCGGACGCGTACGGCCGGATCACGGGGGAGGCGGCGCCGCTGCTGCTCTCCACCGGGCCCGGCGCGCTGACGTCACTGGCCGCGCTCCAGGAGGCGGCGGCGGCCTCGGCCCCGGTCCTCGCCATCAGCAGTCAGATCCCGACCGCGGGCCTGGGCGGCGGGCGCCACGGCTACCTCCACGAACTGCCGGACCAGGCGGCCTCGTTCCGGGGTGTGGTGAAGTCCGTGCATACCGTCCGCACCCAGTCCCAGATCCCGTCCGCGATCGAGGCGGCCTGGAAGTCGGCGCTGACCGCCCCGCACGGCCCGGTGTGGGTGGAGATCCCGCAGGATGTGCTGCTCGCCGGGACACAGATCCCGGTGGTGACGGGCGGCGACGCCTTCCCCGAGGAGCTGCCGCCGCGCCCCGAACTGACCGCGCTGGCCGCCCATCTGCTGTCGACGGCGTCCCGTCCGGCGATCATCGCGGGCGGCGGGGTGGTACGGGCGGACGCCTCCGGCAAGCTGCGGACGCTGGCGGAGCGGCTGTCGGCGCCGGTCGTGACGACGTACGGGGGGAAGGGGGCCTTCCCGTGGACGCATCCGCTGTCGCTGCGGTCCTGGCTGGAGGACCGGCACACGACGGACTTCCTGGAGGACGCGGACGTCCTGCTGGTCGTCGGCTCGGGCCTCGGTGAACTGTCCTCGAACTACCACACGTTCAGGCCCCGGGGCCGGGTGATCCAGATCGAGGCGGACCTCGGGAAGCTGGAGTCCAACCACCCCGCGCTGGGCATCCACGCGGACGCGCGCCTCGCGCTCCAGGCCCTGCTGGAGACGGTCGAGGGCGCACGGGAGGACGTGTCAGCCCCCGACCGGGTCCGTGAGGTGCTCGACCGTGTCCGCACGCGCATCGACTCCCAGGAACTCACCCTGGAACAGGGCCTGTTGACGTCCATCCGGCAGGCCCTGCCGTCCCGCGCCCCCTCCTTCTGGGACATGACGATCCTGTCCTACTGGGCCTGGTCGGCGTTCGACCCCAAGGGCCCCAACACCATGCACTCCGCGCAGGGTTCCGGCGGCCTCGGCTACGCGTTCCCGGCGGCCCTCGGCGCGGCGGCGGCCGACCCGACCCAGCCGGTGGTGGCCGTCTCCGGCGACGGCGGCGCGCTGTACTCGATCGCGGAACTGGCCACGGCCCGGCAGTACGACCTGAACGTCACCTGGCTGATCGTCGACGACGGCGGGTACGGCGTCCTGCGCGAGTACATGACGGACGCGTTCGGCGAGACGACCGGCACGGAACTGACCCGACCGGACTACGTGGCCCTGGCCGAGTCCTTCGGCGTCCCGGCCACCCGCACGACCCCCGAGACCCTCACGGTCGACCTCACCAAGTCCCTTGCCGCACCCGGCCCTTCGGTGGTCGTCCTCCCGGCGGTGCTACGGATGTTCGCGCCGACGCACGTCTGACGCACATCGCGCGAGCGGCGGTTTCGGGGATCGGGTCAGGGGCGCAGGCGGGCCGTCAACCCCTCGAAGTAGCCGCGGTGTACGGCCGATAGGTCCACCTCGTCGGGGTCCAGGAGCCAGAGGAGGTGGGCCCCTTCCAGGAAGGCGGCCACCTCGGTGGCCAGTGTCTCCGGGGGTACGTCCGGGTGGGCCGAGCCGTCCGAGGTCGCGCGGGTGAAGAGGGCCGTCAGGTGGGCGCGGAGGGCGCGGCCCCGGTCGCGGAACCAGGTGTGCAGGGCGGTGCCGGGCATCAGGTTCTCGGCCGTCAAGGTCGTGTGCAGGGCGGTCAGTTCGCGTTCGGCGGCGGCCGTGTGCTCGGCGTCCCGGACGAACCAGTCGAAGGCCTCGGCGAGGGTCGGCTCCGCGGCCGGGGTGGCCGACAGGCGGGCCAGGGCGCGGCGGTCGGCCTCCTCCAGGACCGCCTGGACCAGGCCGTCCTTGCTGCCGAAGTGGTGGATGAGCGCGGACGGGGTGACGCCGGCCTGTTCGGCGATCGCGGCGACGCCCGTGCCCCGTACGCCCTGCCGGGAGAAGAGCGTGATCGCCGCGTCCACCATCGCGCGACGGCGTTCCACGCCCCGCTTCTGCACCTGCCCCTTGACTCCGGCCATGTGATCAGGGTGCCGGGCCCGGGGGCGGGGCGTCCACTTCGAAAAGAGCGTGCGCGATCCGTCCCTTGTCATTATCTTGAACGACCATGCAGGAAAATAAAGAGACGCACGACGTCCTGGTCGGCCGCGAGCGGATCGTCCCCGTGGACGGCATCGAGCTGTGGGCCGAGGAGTTCGGGGAGCCGGAGCATCCGGTCGTGCTGCTGGTCATGGGCGCGCAGGCGCAGGGCGTGCAGTGGAACGACGGGATCGTGCGGCGGCTCGTGGACGGAGGGCGGCGGGTGATCCGGTACGACCACCGCGACACCGGCCGGTCCTCCGTCGTCGACTTCGCCGTGCGGCCGTACACCGTCGCCGACCTGGCCTCGGACGCGCTCGCCGTGCTGGACGCGTTCGGCGTGCGGAAGGCGCATCTCGTGGGGGCCTCGCTGGGCGGGATCATCGCCCAGCGGATCGCCGTCACCGATCCGGAACGGGTGCTGACCCTGACGAGCCTGTCGTCCCAGCCGCTCGGTACGGACATGGCGGCGGCGGTGACCCGGGCCATGGCGGGGGAACCTCCGGCGCCCGGTGAACTGCCGCCGCCCAGACCCGAGTTGCTGGCCGCGCTCGCTGCCTCCCTTCCCGATCCGGAGGCGGGCCCCGAAGCGCACCTCGCCCTGCGGCTGCCGCTGTGGCGGGTGCTGCACGGCCAGGTGCTGCCGTTCGACGAGGAGGAGTACCGGGCCATGGAGCGCCGGGTGTTCGAGCGGGCGCGTGATCTGGCGGCCGGGTTCCACCACACCCTCGCCGGGGCGGCCGGCGGGGACGACACGGCGGCCCTGGCCTCCGTCACCGCGCCGACGCTCGTCCTGCACGGCACCGAGGACCCGATGTTCCCCCCGGCCCACGCGGAGGCGACCGCCGCCGCCGTTCCGGGGGCCGAACTGGTCATGATCGAGGGGCTGGGACACACCCTGCCGTCCGCGCTGGACGCCCGCCTGGCGGAGGAGATCCTTCGGCACACGGCCTGACCGGCCGCTCGCCGACGCAGCGGTGATGCGGCGCGCGTCCCCGTACCGCCGGGCACGCGCGCCGCGACCGGTGTCAGCGCAGGGCCGCGCCGAACATCGCGTCCGTGGCCGGTCCCGCCACGTCCCCGGGGCCGAAGGCCAGGGCCGAGGTGGTGGTCGGGCCGGTGGCGGTGCCGGGCAGGACCCAGACGGCGCCGTTGTCGCTGTTCTCGGCGGGCGCGCCCACGGCGAGGTCGGCGTGACCGTTGCCGTCGAGGTCCAGCAGGGCCGTGGTGGTGCCGAACTTGTCCTCCGCCTCGGCGACGCCGGGGACCCCGGCGGTGTTCTGGTGGAAGACCTTGGTGCCGGCGCCCGTGACACCGGATGCGGTGCCGGGGACGAGGGCGACCGAGCCGGTGTTCACGATGCCGTCGACGTCCTCGTAGGCGATGCCGAGGGCGATGTCGGCGTAACCGTCGCCGGTGACGTCGGCGACCGAGACCGCCGAGCCGACGAGGTCGCCCTCCTCCTGCGCGCCGGGGAAGCCGGGCAGGTTCTGGTCGAAGGTCTGGACGTTCTCCTCGGACGTGCCGGTGGGCGAGCCGTAGGCCACGCGGACCTGGTCGGACCAGCCCTCCGCGCCCACGACCACGTCGTCGTAGCCGTCACCGTTCACGTCGCCGATGCCGGTGCCGGCCGGGTCGCGGCTCGTGTCGTCCCCGGGTGCGAAGCCGCGGGTGAAGCCCGAAGCGCCGCCCAGGAGAAGGCGGTTGCCCCAGGTGCCGTCGCCCGTGTAGTGCCACTGGACGAGGTCGTCCCGGCCGTCGCCGTTGACGTCGCCGACCTGGCCGGAGACCACCGGGCCGGTGATGGAGGACGGACCGTTCTCGCAGCCGCCGCCGGTCGCGCAGGACGCGTCGTCCTCGTACCAGCCCCACCACAGCGACTTGTCGAGGAGGGGGAGGACGGCGGCGGGCTTGCCCGCGCGGGAGATCGGGCCCTTCCACAGGGCCGCCGGCGCGCCCTCGGGGTCGTCGCCGCTGACAGACTGCGCGGAGAACAGCGCGAGGTCGGTCTTGCCGTCGCCGTCGAAGTCGCCCGCCTGCGGGGCCGCCCCGTACGGGGCGATGCTCGTGCCGCCGGTCAGCCCGGACGCCGAGCCCCAGACGATCACCGAGCCCGCCGTACCGCCCGCGATCACCAGGTCACCGTAGCCGTCGCGGTCCAGGTCGCCCTTGGTGAACGTCGAGCCGAAGCGCTGGTTCGCGGTGGCGGAGCCGGGGACCCCGGTCGTCGAGCGGCTGATCAGCTTCTTCTTCGTGGGCGAGACGCCGCTCTTCGAGCCGTACAGGACGGTCACGTAGCCCGCCTTGGCCTTCCCCGAGATCGTGGCGTTCGGGGCGCCCACGACCAGGTCGGCGTACCCGTCGCCGTTGAAGTCGTCCGCCACGCCCACCTTCGCGGGGGCGGCCGCGGCCGGGCCGAGCGAGAGGGCGGTCAGCCCTCCGGTCAGCAGGACCACCGCGGCCAGGGGGGCGCTCAGCCGTGTCGCGCGGATGCTGTGTCGTGCTCGTGACATGCACGTGCCTTTCGGGTCGGTGTGGTCCGGCGTGGCGGAGGAGCCGCGTCCGTGTAGTCCGACTCGACGGGGCCTTCATCGGTTGTACGTGCGAATGTCATGGGTCGGTAACTGGGTGATCTCTGTCAGGGCGGGCGGCTGCGGCGGGACAAATGGTGAACCCCCGGCCCGTACGTGGGGGTTGTACGGGGCCGGGGGTTCACCGTGCTCGGCGGGCGGCTACCAGATCGCCTCGACCCACTCCGGGTGGTCGATGAACGGGTTGCGGTTGTGCTGGTAGGTGTCGTAGATGACCTGGTTGCGGCGCTCCTCGAAGGCGCTCGGCGGGTCCGCCTCGTTCCAGGCCTTCAGGACGGAGAGCTTGCCCATGTAGGGGTTGGAGCCGTTGCCGACCTTCTCGTTGGGCTCCAGGTTGGGCCAGCCGTCGTCGCCCTCGTAGCGCACGGCCATGTAGAGGATGATGCGGGCCACGTCACCCCGGTCCGCGGCGCGCGGCGCGAAGGAGTCGGAGTCGACGGTGCTGCCGCCGCCGTTGGCGACGGTGCTGCCGCCGTTGTCGAAGTCCAGGTTGCCCCGGGTGCTGTTGATCGTCACGTCGCAGGCACGCAGGTGGTGCAGGTCGGTGCCGGGGCCGATCGCCTCGCCGAAGTCGCCGTGCGACTTGGCCCAGGTGTGCTCCCGGTTCCAGTCGCCGACGTCACCGCCGTTGAGGGACTTGCTGCGGGAGGCACCGCTGTACAGCAGGAGCACGTTGCTGCTGTTGTTCGGGTCCTGGTCGGTGACCTTGAGCGCGTCCCAGACCGCGGAGTACGAGATCTTCGAGACGTTGGCGCTGATGATCGTGTGCAGGGAGGACTTCAGGGCCGTACCGGTCTTGCCGACCGCGTTCTTGTAGTACGTCGCGTCGTAGGCGGTGGTCGTCGCCGAGGCGGGGGTGGCGGTGGCCGCCGGGAGGACGATACCGACGAGCACGGCCGACGTCGCGAGAGCGACCGACTTCCAACTGCGTATCCGCGCAGCGGGCATGAGGGGTGTCCCTTCCCAGAGGGCCGCGCAGGACGAGGAGTTGCTTCGGGGAGTCTCGTTCTACGCGGGTTGACTGTGTGGGTAACCGAGAGATTGGCATGGACGGGTCAGTCCAGGTGTTACGGCTGGGAGGCGATCTGATGACGATTCGGGCAACGGCGCAACCCTCGCGCTTCAACTCCCCTTCGCCTGCCGCGATTCAAGGGGAGACCCTCATTGACGTGGGGATTCGGGCGTGCTGGGGCGGTGGGTGGTCTTGCGTAGTTGTCGGGTGCAGAGCAACCTCGACGGGGGATGAGCCGTCTTCCTTACAGCGATCGCGCCCGGCGCGATCCGGACCGGCGGCCCGTCCGTCCGTCTGTCCGCCCTGCCGTCCGTCCGTCCGCCTGTCCGTCCGCGCCCGCTGGGCCGCCCGTCCGTACCCACACCGGAAAGCCATGTTGCTCACCAAGAAGAGATC
Organism: Streptomyces sp. NPDC034049; assembly: GCF_055575575.1. Lineage (NCBI taxonomy): Bacteria > Bacillati > Actinomycetota > Actinomycetes > Kitasatosporales > Streptomycetaceae > Streptomyces > Streptomyces sp. NPDC034049. Next base: position 88,466 of record NZ_JBVISJ010000008.1, on the reverse strand, counting down.
CGGCCGATCGAAGAAGACGACGGCCGGATAATTGATATCCATACTCTCGCGGGCGCTCCCGCGAATACGAAGCGCGTTCGCGTCCGCCACGTGGCGCCGACCGAGGGTGATTCTGTGGGCCGGCGTGAGTGTCGCGGCCGTCGGATTCATTCTCGCGCTGGAGATCGTCTCACGCGGATACGGGCTGCCGGGGCCGATCACCAACCAGGCGAGCGAGGTGATATTCGCCCCCAAATCAGGGCCTTTGCTCTATGCCAGCATGGCCTTGACGATGGTGGTGCTCACCTGGCGGGAACGGGCCGTCGCGGCCGCCGTCGCCGTCGGGATCGACCTCGTCTTCTTTCTCGTCCGATGGCTCGTCGACGCCAGAATGATGTTCGGCAACGGCGCGCTGTGGGTCATCCTGGGCTGCGCGGTCATCGCCGTCACCCGGCGCACCGGCCGTGAACGGGTGCTCCTGCTGAAGGGCGTCGGGCTCGGCCTGCTGCTGGTGGCCGGCCGCAAGACGGGCGACGCCTGGCTGCTGATCACCTCCAAGACCCGGCCCACGGTGCTCGACCCCTACCTCGCGACCGCCGACCACGCCCTGGGCAACCCCTCGTGGCTGGTGGGCCGGATGGTCAGGGCCACCGGGCCCGTCGGCACGCATCTGCTCGACTGGGTCTACATCCAGCTCGCGGTGGCGGCGGTCGTCGTGACGCTCTACCAACTGCGGCACGTGGCGGCCGAACGCCGCTTCCCGCGCCACCACCTGGTGCGCACGTTCCTGATGATCGGCCTCCTCGGGCCGAGCATCTACATGATCTTCCCCGTCGTCGGTCCGGTCTTCGCCTACGGCACGGGCGCGTTCGGCACGGGCGGCGAGCACTGGGCGCTGGCCAATATCTGGCCCGACACGCCACCGTCGCTCACCACTCCGCACCCGATGGTGTACGACGCGATCACTCCCCGCAATTGCATGCCGAGCCTCCACACGGCATGGGCGACGGCGATATTCATCCATTCCCGTCGCGGCCCGCGCGCTCTGCGGTTCGCGGGAACGTTCTGGCTGATCGCCACACTCACCGCGACGCTGGGATTCGGCTATCACTACGGCGTGGATCTCATCGCCGGTGTCGTCTTCACGGTCACGATCGAGGCGGCGTTGCGGACGTTCGACCGGGGCTGGGACCGGGCGGGGATCGCGCTGGTCCTCCATGGCGCGACGGTGTTCGCCGGGCTGCTGCTGACCTACCGCTTTCTTCCGATGGAAATGGCCCGGCACCCCTGGGTGTACGGGCCGCTTCTCCTGCTGATGATGGGCTCGGTCGTGTACGGCTACGTCCGCGTCGACCGACGCTGGACACCGGGGGCCGCGTCGCCGCCGCAGCCGGAGCGACGGGCGGAACGCCACCCCGAGCTGGTGTGAGGCGGGTGCGGGAGCGGCTCAGTCCTTGGGCCGCTCCCGCAGTGCGTCGGCTCAGCCCCTGAGCCGCTCCCGCAGCTCGTCGGCATCGTTCAGGAACCACGTCTGCCGGTTGCGGTTGCACTCCCGGACGAAGTCGCGCAGCGACGAACTGGACGCCGTGTGCCGGGAGATGTCACCGACGACGGCGAGGCCGACGCGGTACTGCACGAACTTCTGGATGATGTCGCCCGCGATGCGGGTGCTCAGCTGGAAGAACCGCTCGTCGAACCGCTCGACGGGAACGGCGACCCACGCGGCGCCCTGGTACCCGGCGTCCCCGATGAGGTCCAGGGCGTCGCGCTCACCCCCGATCACCCCACCGTCGGCGTCACACACCAGCACGGGCACGTCATGGATCGTCTGCAGGGTGGTGGTCATGGAGCGAGGTTACCGACCGCCGGTCACCTGAACAGGGCGTCGTGGGTGAGCGCGTACTTGGCGAACTGGGAGTGGAAGCCGGAGGCGAAATCGGCTTGTGACTTCGTGTCCAGATAGTCGGGGAACCTGCCGCTCGGCGGGACGAAGTCCGCTATCGCGCGGAACACTTCGCCGGCTGCCTGCCCGTGCTTGGGGCCCCGGGTGCGCGCGGCGAGCAGGTGCTCGCCCGCCTTCTTGAGGTGCTCACGCAACTGCGGGCCGGGATGCCGCTTGGCTCGGTCCAGGAAGCTGTCGTTCGCCAGCTGCCGGTCGCGTTTTCCGATGGCCCGCAGGGTGTGCAGCGTCGCGTAGAGCTGACCGCACAGATGCGCGGGGGAAGGCCGTGTGTTGGTCAAGTCCCGGACTCCTTCTCCGTCGGCCCGGAGGGCTTCTGCGTCCTCCCTACCCCCTCCCGGGACGAAGGGAACTGGCGCAGGGAACTGGCGAAGGGGGCCGGCCGAAGGGAACTCATGTACAACTATCGATCGTCTCTACGAGTCGACTGTGGTGAATCCGTCAGAGGCGGGTTCCAGTCGTTCGAGGGATGGGACAGGTTTGATGACTCACCGGATATCGGGGGTATCCCGGGTGTCGCCGGCGTCCAGACGGACGCGTGTGGTCGCTGCGGGGATCGGGGCCGGGATGGTCCTCACGTCGGCGGCCGCGGCCTTCGCGCCGGCCGCGGTCGCCGCACCGCAGGTCAGCTGTACGTCGAAGCAGGCCGGACTGGCCGAGAAGCTGCAGAAGGACATCACGACGGCGTTGGCGAAGCGGAAGGGGACGGTGGCGGTCGGCCTGTACGAGCGCGCCACCGGCACCACCTGCACGCTGCGCGGGGACACCGCCTTCGACTCGGCCAGCGTCGTGAAGGTGACCGTGCTCGCCGCGCTGCTGTTCGACGCCAAGAAGACGAACCGGTATCTCACGGACCGTGAGACCAAGCTCGCCACCGCCATGATCACCAAGTCGGACAACGCCTCCACCAGCACCCTCTGGAAGCAGCTCGGCGTCAAGAAGATCCAGGCGTTCCTCACGGCCGCCAAGATGACGCAGACCAAGCCGGGCGCGAACAACTACTGGGGCCTCACCCAGATCACCGTCCGGGACGAGCAGCGGTTGCTCGCGCTGCTCACCGCGAAGAACACCGTCCTGAGCGACAACGCGCGCGCGTACGTCCTGAAGCTGATGAACAAGGTCGTCTCCGGGCAGCGCTGGGGCACCCCGGCCGGAGCGCCCTCCACCGTGAAGGTGCACGTCAAGAACGGGTGGCTGTCGCGTGCCACGCACGGCTGGCGGGTGCACAGCGTCGGCACGTTCAACGGCGGCGGACGGGACTACACGATCACCGTCCTCACCCACGGCAACCCCGACATGCAGTACGGCGTGAACACCATCCAGGCCGTCGCCAAGGCCATCCACAAGGACCTCGTGCCCGTCCCGAAGGCCTCCTCGGGCACGGCGGGCGTGCAGCGGTACGAGCCCACCGACCGGCCGCAGGAGGCGACCGTGCCGGTTCCGGAGGCGGGGGGCGCCCAGTAGCTCGGGGGTGCGGGTTCGTCGGCGGGTGCGGGTGCGTCGGGTTCGTCGGCGCGTGCGGGTGCGTGGGGCTTCTCGCGCGGTTCCCCGCGCCCCTGAAAAAGCAGGGGCTGCGCCCCGTGCTTTTCGCCTCGAAAGGGCCGCGGGCCCTTCGGGGGCCTGCGGCCCCCAAGCCCTCTACTCCCTGCGGGTCCGGGTCGCCTGAACCACACCCGGCCGGCGCCGCCCGTCAACTCTGCCTGTCGCAGCCGCAGTCGGCCGTCGCCCCGTCCGCCAGCAGTCCGCTCTTGGCCGTGAGATAGGCGAGCTGCGCACGGCTGTTGCTGCCGAGCAGGTCGCCGACCTTCTTGAGGTGGCTGGCGACGGTACGGGGGCTGATGCCCAGCCGGCTGGCGATGGCGGCGTCGGTGTAGCCGTCGACCATGAGGCGCAGCACATGCAGCCGGGTCTCGTCGGTCAGCAGCGGGGGGCGTTGCTGGTCGTGCTCGTAGACGACCGGCCTCGCCCGCTCCCAGGCGTACTCGAAGGCGGAGACCAGGAAGTGCACGACGCCCGGGTCGGTCACCTTGAGGGCGTGGGTGCCGTGGTCCTTGCCCATGTCGGGGATGAACGCGACGGACCGGTCGCAGATGATCATCCGGTCGAACACCTCGTCCACCGTGCGCACTTCGACGCCCAGGTCGGTGACCTGCTTGATGTAGTCGAGGGTGGGGCCGTGGGCGCGGACGGTGTGCTGGTAGAGCGTGCGCTGCTTGACGCCCTTGCGGTGTGCCTCCAGGGTCCGCGGCAGGGCCTTGACCAGGACCTCCTCGGGGCGCCTGCCGCCCGGGTGCGCGGTCAGCAACTCGATGCGTGTGCCCCGGATCGCCTCGTCCAGCGCGGCGGTGATCGCCGGCGCGGGCGTGAGACGCTGGGAGGACTCGCTCTCCTTGCGGCGGGCGGTGCGGTAGACGCTCTGCGCCTGCGACATCGACGCCCGTACGGCGGCCAGGGCCTGCTGCTGTTCCAGGATCAGCCGCTCCATCGGGTGCGTCAGCGCCGCCGTCGCCACCGAGGGCGGTATCGGCACCAGAGCCTCCGGGTCGTCCACCGCCGGGGCCACGAGCCCGAACGTGCTCACACAGCCCGGCGCGTCCGCGCGCGGGGCCCTTCCCGCCAGCAGCGCCGTGCGATAGAACTCGATGCCCGCACCGCAGACCTCCGCGGGGGAGCCGTCGCCCCCGGGTATGTCCGACTCACCGCACATGCCATCCCCCTTCAGAATCCTGCAGTGCACGATCATGACCCCTTCAATCGCTTCCGGCAACCGGCCGGCCACGGCATGCTCTTCGTGTGGACACCGGCGAACAGCCGAGAGTCCGGAAATTCTTCAGGGGGGTACGAGAAATGAAGTACATGCGCAGAATGGCCGGGGCGCTCGCGTTTGTCGCCGCCGCGGTACTGACCCTTTCCGTCGCCGCCGACACGGCTGAACGCACCACGGTCGCGAGCGCCCAGGCGTCCAACTCGCCCGGCGACCCCGGCTGGCCCTGAGCCGACGTCACCGGCCCCGGTCAACGCGCGTAAAGCGCACGCAAATCGCGCGTAAAGCGTGCGTGGCGATCGCACAGTGCTCATCCTTCGCTCACGCAGCGTTCGCGCGGCGTCGGGGCCCCGGTGCGCTGTTGACGGATCGTCAAGCGCGCCGGTGGCTGTGTGAGTCAGCAAAGAAAGCGGTTGGCGGGAGAACCGTCCGACCGGGTCGAGGTCCCCTTCGCGGTCCATTCGATGTCCGGTGAATTCCGGCTGCCGGTTCACGGGTTCCGGCATGCGGTTTCACATTGAACGAACGAGGGAGTATCAAGGAAATGACCACCGCCATTGCCGCACCGAAGTGCTTGGTGTGCGACACCGATTTCGAGGTCCAGGAGGACTGGGAAAAGGGGGAGATCACCGAGTGCACGGCCTGCGGCCAGGAGCACGAGGTGGTCGAGAAGTCCGCCGCCGCAGGCGTACGGCTCGACCTCGCCCCCGAGGTGGAAGAGGACTGGGGCGAGTGACGACCACCGCCGATCAGGTCCTGCTCTCGGTGACGATGCTGCGGCCCGAGGAGAAGCTGCTTCTCGGGGCGTTGCGGGCCGAGGGACTGACGGCCCGGCCGTTGCTGATGGAGGATCTGGCGGAGGTGGTGGCGGGCCGCACCGGCGGCCCGCCCGCTCTCGCCGTGATCCGCAACCTGTCCCACCGGGACGCGATCAGCGTCTCCCGGCGGCTGGAGTACGCCGGGGTGACCACCCTCAACCGGTCCTCCGTCATCGAGGCCTGCAACGACAAGGGGCTGCAGTCGCTGCTGTTCGCCCGCCACGGCATTCCGCATCCGGTCACCCGGCATGCCTTCAGCTACGACCAGGTGCGGGCCGCCGTCGACGAGTTGGGGATGCCGGCCGTCGTGAAGCCGGTGAGCGGCTCGTGGGGGCGGGGCGTCACCCGGATGGCCAATGCCGAGTGTGTCGAGGCGTGGGCCGGGGGGCGGGAGTCCGCGGACGCGGGCGGGAAGCTGTTTCCCGTGGTCGTCCAGGAGTACGTCGACAAGCCGGGCCACGATCTGCGGGTCGTGGTGGTGGGGCGGACGCCCGTGGTGGCGATCCAGCGGGTGTCGGACGACTGGCGGACGAACACGCATCTGGGGGCGCGGGTGCGGCGGGTCGAGGTGACCGCCGAGATCGACGCGTTGTGCCGGCAGGTGGTGGATGTGCTGGGGCCCGGGTTCTACGGGGTGGATCTGGTGGAGGACCGGGCGGCGGGGGAGTTGCTGGTTCTGGAGGTCAACGCGAATCCGGAGTTCGCCAAGTCGTCCGTGGAGCATGGGGTGGACGTGGCGGGGTTGTACGCGGCGTACGTGGCTGAGCGGGTGGCTGAGCCGGCCGGGGCCGTCGCGGCCGTCTAGGGCGCCTTTTCTCGCCCCCTCCGCCCCTACCCGTCCCATCCCAGGGGCTGCGCCCCTTCGACCCCCGCGGTCGGTGGTCGGCCGCGGGTCCGGTGGGAGTTCTCGCGCAGTTCCCCGCGCCCCTAAAAGCATCAGGCCCCTGCGGGCCTGAGAAGCCAGGGGCGCAGCCCCGGCTTTTCAGGGGCGCGGGGAACTGCGCGAGCAACCACGAACCACCCGCACTCGCCTACGCACCGCACCCCCCGAGCCACCAGGCGCACTTCGCGCAATCGGATCAGAGAGGTTCATCTCTTATGGAGCTGTTCGACACCGCCACCGTGCTCACCCGGGTTCTGACCTCGGGCGTGGTGATGAGTATCGAGAAGAGCGACCGGGAACTGCCCGGTCTGGAACGGCTGTTGACGAAGAAGACGCGGCGGAGCAAAGCCGTGCTGCTCAACAGCCGGACGGGGGCGATACACGCCGCGCTGGCCGGTCAGGGGATCGGTCACGGGGACAGCGTCGCCCTCGCGGAGCCGGACGCCGAGACCGCCGCGTTCCTGGCCTGGCTCGGCGTACGCGTGACCTCGTACGACGAGCCCGCCGCGTACGACTACCTCGCGCTGGACCCGGCAGGCGCCGACCGGCTCGGCGAGCTGGCCGCGGGGGCCACCGCGCCGGCCCTGGTCGTCGACCTGACCGGCCTCGGCTTCGGCCCGGCCGCCGCCGTGCTCACGGACGACCCGAAGCTCTGGGCCCGCGCTGAGCGGCTGAAGATCTTCGGCGCCTACGACCTGCGCACGATGTGGACGCAGGAGGAGGCCGACGCCGACCTCGTCCCCGGCGTGCAGTTCAACTACCGGCTCAGTCCGCTGGTCGCCGCCTGTGTGCGGATGGCCCTGACCCAAGCGGCCCAGACCCAGAGCGCGCAGACCCAGAGCGCCCAGACCCGCCCCGTCGCGACCTCCGGAGCGAACCAGTCATGATCACCGATTTTCCCAACTCTCCGCTGCCGCTGCCGAACCCCGCGGACCTCGACGCCGAACTCGCCGCCCTGGGCGGCGCCGAGATCATCCCCAAGGCGCTCCGCCGCACGCTCTTCCCGGTCATCACCAAGGAGGACGTGTTCAACCTGATGCTCGCCCAGCGGCAGGCGCCCGAGAAGGTCGTCGCCGACTTCGCGGAGGCCTACCGGGCGTACGTGGGCGCCGGGTTCGCGCTGCCCACCGCCAGTGGCACCTCCAGCCTGCACATGGCGCTGGTCGGCGCCGGGGTGCGGCCCGGTGACGAGGTCATCGTCCCGGCGTTCACCTTCATCGCCACCGCGCAGGCGGTCGTCGCGGCCCACGCCGTCCCCGTCTTCGTCGACATCGACCCGGTCACCTACTGCATGGACCCGGCCGCCGCCGCTGCCGCGATCACCGAGCGGACCCGGGCCCTGATGCCCGTACACGTCCACGGCCTGCCCGCCGACGTGCCCGCGCTGCGCGCCCTCGCCGACCGGCACGGCATCGCCCTCGTCGAGGACGCCTCCCATGCCCACTCCGCGAAGATCGGCGACCGGGTCGCGGGATCGCTCGGGGACGCGGCCGGGCAGAGCCTGATGGCCGACAAGAACTTCCCGCTGGGCGGGGAGGGCGGTATCGCCTTCTTCGCGACCGAGGAGGCGTACGAGCGGGCCGTCTCCTATCTCGCCGAGCACGGCATCGACTACGGCATGTCCTGGGTCGCCGCCGCCTTCGGCAGCAGCCAGCTCAAGCGGCTGCCGTACTACGACGAGATCCGCGCCCGCAACGCGGCGCTGCTCGGGGACGCCCTGCGCGAGACGGGACTGTTCACGCCGCCGCACGTGCCGGACGGGCACGTCCACGCGTACAACATGTACCGGCTCACCCTGCACCCCGAGGCCGTCGGCCTCGACGACCTGCCGGTGCACGCCGTCAAGGAGGCCGTGCACGAGCTGCTGGTCGCCGAGGGGGTGCCGGCGCGGGAGTGGCAGAACACGCCGATCCCGTGCCACCTGCCCTTCCAGCACCGGGACGGGTTCGGCAACGGCTACCCCTTCAGCCTCAACCCGGGCGCCGTGCGCGACCACCGCCCCGAGGACTTCCCCGTCACCCTCGGCATGCTCGACTCCACCCTCGTCCTGTGCCGGGAGCTGCGCTCCCCGGTCGAGTACGAGCGGATCCTGCGCTACGCCGACGCCTTCCGCAAGGTCGCCCGCCGCCCCGACGCCATCCGCAAGCTGGTCCAGGAGCGCGACTACGTGCGGCCGTACGAGAAGGCGGCCCGCCTTGGCTGACATCGGGAACCCGAACCAGAAGATCCGTGTCGCCGTCGTCGGGGCCAGCGGCTACACCGGGGGCGAGGTCATCCGGCTGCTCCTCGAACACCCGCACGTCGAGCTGGCCTTCCTGTCCGCCGAGCGGGCCGCCGGAGCCGCCATCGGCAGCGTGCACCCGTGGCTGCGCAACCATCCGAAGGCGGGCGGACTGAAGTTCCGGCCGCTGGCCGAGCTGGCGGACACCGACCCCGTCGACGTGGCCTTCGGCTGTCTGCCCACCGGGGCGCTGCCCGAGCGGCTGCCGCTGATCGCGGCGCACGCCAAGCGGGTGCTGAACCTGGGCGGCGACTTCCGGCTGCGGGCCGAGGACGAGGTGCGGGCGCACTACCCGAAGACGGCCGAGCACCCGCCGCTGGAGGACTTCGCCTACTACGTACCGGAGTTGAGCGGCGACGTGCCGGAGGGGCGGTTCGTGAACCTGCCCGGCTGCATGGCCGTCACCACGATCTACGCGCTGTACCCGCTCTTCGCCGGCGCCGAGCCGCTCGCCACCGACCGGGTCGTCGTCGACGCCAAGACCGGCTCGACCGGCGGCGGCCGGGGCGGCAACGAGCCCCCCGCCGAGCGCACCGGCAACTTCCGGGTGCACAAGCTGTACGGGCACCGGCACGCGCCCGAGGTCCGGCAGGCCATCGCCGACTTCACCGGCGCGGCCGTGGACCTGCGGTTCTCCACCCACAGCCTGGACGTGGCCCGGGGCATCCTCGTCACCGCGTACGCCGAACTCCGCGACGGCGTCACCTCGTTGGACGTCAAGCGGGCCTACGCCAAGGCGTACGTCGGCAAGCCGTTCGTGCGGGTCCGCCCCGCGCCGAAGGCCCCGCAGGACTTCCCGATGCTGAAGGCGGTCGTCGGCTCCAACGTCGCCGAGGTCGCCATCGCCGTCCAGGGGGGCCAGGTCGTCGCCGTCGCCGCCCTGGACAACCTGATCAAGGGCGCGGCGGGCCAGGCCGTCCAGGCGATGAACCTGATCCACGGTTTCGACGAGACCTCCGGTCTGCCGACCACGGCGGTGTCCCCATGACGACCCAGCTGGAACGACCGGTGACGACGACAGCACGAACCGCCCCGGTCCCGACCACCGCCCCCGACGCGCGGGCCGCGTCCCCCGCCGCCCTCCGGTCCACCCGCCCCCTCCATGTCGTCAAGGCCGGCAGCGCCACCCTCGATCGCGGCACCCTCCACAAGGAGCTGGCCGACCTGGTGGCCCGGGGCGCCCGGGTGCTGCTCGTGGCCGGCGGGGCCACCGGGATCGAGCGGCACTACGCGGCGATCGGCCGGCCGATGCCGCACCTGCGGCTGGCCAACGGGGACCTGGTGCGGTACTGCCCGCCGGAGGAGATGACGCACCTGGTCGACGCCTACGAGCGGGTGACACTGCCCGCTGTGGAGCGGGAGCTGCGCGCGCTCGGGCTCACCGTGTTCACCTCCGTCGCCGCGCGCGGCGGGCTGGTGAGCGGCAGGGCCAACCGGCCGCTGAAGGCGGTCTCCGGCGAGGGCCGGACCCTGGTCGTGCGCGACCACCGGGCCGGTGTGCCGACGGACGTCGACGTCGACGGCCTGACCGCGCTGCTGGAGGCGTACGACGTCGTCTGTCTGTCGCCGCCGGTCGCCGACCCGGCGGGCGGCGCCCCGCTGAACGTGGACGCCGACGTGCTCGCCGCCGTGCTGACCGGCGCGCTCGGCGCCGACCATCTGCGGCTGGTCACCGGCACCGCCGGACTGCTGACCGACCCGGCCGTCCCCGACTCCACGCTGTACGACGCCTATCCGGGCGAGGGAGCGAAGTACGCGGGCGGCAGGATGCGGCAGAAGGTGCGGGCCGCCGAGATCGCCATGCGGGACAGCGGCGCCGACATCGCCATCACCGGCCCGCACACGATGGCCGTGCCGTCCGGCTGGACCCGGTTCTGGCGTACCAAGGAACCGGCGGCCGACCTCGCGCTGCTCACCCGGGTCGCCTGTGTGCCGTCGGTGTCGCGGGACGAGGCCGAACTCGCCGCCTACCTGGCCGAGTGGTGCCGGGAGCGCGGTATCGACGCGCACGTGGACGAGGTCGGCAACCTCGTCGCCACCCGCGGCGACGGCCCCCGGCGGCTGCTGCTCCTCGGCCACCTCGACACGGTCCCGCACCACTGGCCGGCCGAGTGGCGCGACGGCGAACTGTGGGCGCGCGGCAGCGTCGACGCCAAGGGCAGCCTGGCGAACTTCCTGGAGGTGCTCGCCCACGCGGACATCCCCGAGGACGCGCAGCTGCGCGTGGTCGGCGCGGTCGAGGAGGAGATCTCCTCCTCCAAGGGCGCCTTCCACGTCCGCGACCGGTACCCGGCCGACGCCGTCGTCATCGGCGAACCCAGCGGCTCGGGGACCCTGACCCTCGGCTACTTCGGGCTGTTCAAGCTCCGGATCACGGCGTCCGTGGCCAGCGGCCACTCCGCCGGGATGGACGCCGTGTCCGCGCCGGACCACCTGATCGGCGTCCTCGGCCGGATCCGGGAGTCGGTGCTCGCGGAGGCGCCGGACGCGCTCAGCGCGGTCATCGACGTCCGCGTGGAGAGCGGGCGCGAGCGCTCCACCGCCATCGGGATCCTCAACTTCCGGGTGCCGCCCAAGGTGGACGTGGCGGCGCTCACGGCCGCCGCGCTGGGCCACGCCGCCGACGACGTGCGGGTCGACGTGCTGCGGGCCACGCCGGGGCACGCCCAGGGCCGCGCCGGCGCACTGGTGAAGGTCTTCACCCGGGCCTTCGCGCAGGCCGGGATCAGGCCCCGCTTCGTGGTGAAGAAGGGCACGTCCGACATGAACACGCTGGCCACCACCTGGCACGACGTCCCGATGGTGGCGTACGGGCCCGGCGACTCCTCCCTGGACCACACCGACGAGGAACGCATCGACCCCATGGAGTACCGCACGGCCCGCAGCCTGCTGGCCGACGCCGTCCAGCGGTGGTTCGCCCTGTCCGCCCCACCCGCCCGGCCCGACCTGCCCGAGGGGAGCCCGCGATGACCACGGCCGTACTCGACGCGCTCCGGGCCGGGGACGACGACCCGGCCGAGCCGGTGACCCGTCCGGCCCCGGCCGCCCCGACGGACGAGACGGCTCCGGCCGCCCCGACGGACGAGACGGCCCCGGCCGCCCCGACGGACGAGACGGACCCGGCCGACCTCGTGGCCACCCTCGCCGAACGGGCCGTCCAGGCCCGGCGGCTGGTGGTCGACATGGCGGCGAGCCCGCGTGGCTGCCACCTCGGCGGCAGCCTCTCCGTCCTCGACATCCTGATCGCCGCCCTGCACCGGGCCTCCGCCGGCGACGGCACCGAGGTCGTCCTCAGCAAGGGCCACGCGGCCGCCGGGCTCTACGCGGCCCTGCACGTCAGCGGGGCCCTGCCGGAGAACCCGGCCCCGCTGTACGGTCTCGCCGGCCACCCCTACACCGGCCACCCCGGCCCCAAGGTGCCCGGCGTCCGCTTCCCCACCGGCAGCCTCGGCCACGGCGTCCCGTACGCCGCCGGCTGGGCGCTCTCGGAGCGGCTGCGGGGGCGGCACGGGCTCGGCATCGCGGTCGCCGGCGACGGCGAGCTGCAGGAGGGCCTGGTCTGGGAGACCTGCCAGGTCGCCGCGGCCCAGGAACTCGGCAACTTCGTCCTCGTCGTCGACCGCAACGGCGGCCAGAACGACGGCATGGTCACCGACATCTCCCCGCTGCCCCGGCTCGCCGACCGGTTCACCGCCTTCGGGTTCGACGTCACCGAGGTGGACGGCCACGACCTGGGCGCCCTCACCGCCCTGCTGGCCGAGGACCGCACGGCCGCCCGCCGCCCCCTCGCCGTCGTCGCCGACACCGTCAAGGGCAAGGGCGTCCGGGCCGTCGAGGGCAAGGCCGCCTGCCACTACGTGACCATCGACCAGGCGCGCGCCGCCAAGTGGAAGCGAGCGATCCGATGAGCCCGACGGCAACCGCCGCGCCCGAGCGGCCGACGCCCGACACCGACCCGCGCCCGGTGACCCTCTCCGGCCGCGACGCCTACCGGGACGAGCTGACCCGGCTCGCCGCCTCCGACGACACGATCGTCTGCCTGGAGGCGGACCTGGGCGGCAAGGGACACCCCTTCCAGGCCGCCCACCCGGAGCGCTTCTTCAACCTCGGGATCGCCGAGGGCGCGATGGTCGACATGGCGGCGGGGCTCGCGGCCGGCGGCCACAAGCCGTTCGTCAGCACCTTCGCCCCGTTCGCCGCCCTGCGCGCCGCCGAGAGCCTGAAGCTGACGCTCGGCTATCTGGCCGCAGGTGTCACGGTCGTCGCGCCCTACGCCGGTGTCTCCGGCGCCTGGTTCGGGACCACCCACCACTGCCTGGAGGACCTGGCGATCCTGCGCAGCGTGCCGGGCGTGACCATCGCGGCGCCGTACGGCGACGCCGAGATGCGCGCGGTGGTCCGGGAGGCGGTCCGCTCCGGACGCCCGCACTACATCCGTACGGGACGCAACGCGAAGTACGCGTCCCTTCCGGTGAGCGGCGCCGAACTCCCGCTCGTGAACTGGGAGTTCAGCGCGGGGGACCCCGGTGCCGGCTGCCTCGTCTCGGTCGGTGAGGAGGGCACCCGCCTCGCCCTCGCCGCCCGGCGGGCCGCGCCCGGCACCTCGCACGCGCACCTCACCTATCTGGACCACGAGCACCTGACGTCCGCCGCCGTCGAACTCGCCCGCCACCACTCCCGGTTCGTGGTCGTCGAGGAGCACCGGGGCCAGGGCGGCGTCGCGGAGGCGCTCGCGCTGCTGCTGCCGACCTGCCAGGTCACGTCCGTGAGCGCGGACCGGAGCTGGCCCTCCCAGGGCGGCGACCACGAGGAGGTCATGGCCGCGCTGGGCCTGGACCTGCCCGCCGTACTGGACGCACTGGACCGCGCCGCCCGCTGACCGCGCCCCCGAACTGATCGCCCCCACAAGCCTCTTCAAGGAGTCCTGACATGCACATTCTCATGATCGAGTGCAACCCGAACGGCATGGCCGGTATCGCCAACGCTCTCGACCTCGGCCACGACGTCACCCTCGTCTCGGTCGACCCCGACTTCTACCTCGCCGTCTCCCCGCTCACCGAGGCCGCCTACGCGCACCCCAACTGCCACGTCGTCAAGAGCGAGAAGGCCTTCTCCATCGAGGAGCTGACCGCCCTGGCGCGCGAGGTCCACGCCGAGCGCCCGGTGCACGGCGTCACCACGTACAGCGAGTACCACACCGTCCACACCGCCGCCGTCGCCGAGGCGCTCGGCCTGCCCGGCATGAGCGTCGACGGCGCCCGCAACGCCCGCCACAAGCACCTCACCCGCCTCACCCTCGACGGCACGGGCATCCGGCAGCCGCGCTTCGCGCACGTCTCGGACCCGGCGAAGGTCGAGGCGGCCGTCCGCGAGATCGGCTTCCCCTGCGTGGTGAAGCCGTCCGACGGCACCGCCAGCCTGCACGTCCTGCACCTGAAGGACGAGGACGACCTGACCGCCTATCTGGCCGAACTGGCCGAGGTCGTCGACTACGGGCGCGGCGTCGTCCGCATCCCGGACATCCTGATCGAGGAGTTCGTCACCGGTGAGCTGATCTCGGTGGAGTCGTGCGTGCTCGGCAAGGGCGAGATCGTCAACCTCGGCCTGACCGACCGCCCGCTGAGCGGCTTCCCGCACTTCATCGAGATGGGCGCCACCTACTTCACCGGACACCCGCTCCAGGACGAGCTGTTCGAGATGACCACCAAGGTCCTGAACGAACTGGGCGTCGACTTCGGCTTCATCCACACCGAGTTCCTGCTCGGCCCCGACGGCCCGGTGCTCTGCGAGGTCAACGGCCGGCTCATCGGCGGCATCGTGCCGAGCCTGATGCAGATCAGCTCCGGCGTCGACGCCTATCTGGAGGTCATCCGCCAGGCCCTCGGCGAGCGCCCCGAACTGCCCTTCCCCGGCGAGACCGTCGCGGGCGGCCACTGGTTCGGCTCCCCGGTCGCCGGCACGGTCGAGTCCATCGGCTTCGACGGCCTGACGGACCTGCCCGGCTTCCACAGTGCCCTCGCCTACAAGAAGCCCGGCGTCGAGGTCAGCCGCCTCTCCAAGAGCAACTTCGACTGGATCGGCCACATCATCTTCACCGGCGCCGACCGCGACGAGGTCAACAAGCGCAACGAGGAGGCCCTGGACGCCATCGAACTGCGCCTCAAGGTCGAGGTGGCCCGATGAGCGAGGCCGCGGACGGCCGCACGGGGGTGGCCACCCTGCACGGGGTGGCCGTCCCGGCCCTCGACCCCGAGGCGCGCTACGACGTCACGACGAGGGACGGCCTCTTCACCGCCTTCACCCCCACCGGCCCCCGCCGGGGCGACGAGCCCGAGCTGTGGCCCGGCTACACCGAGACCCACGCCCATGTCTCGCTCCCCGCGAACTGGGACGACACGGTCGAGGACCCCCGGATCGTGGCCCTCCAGTACCTGTACCACGGGGTCACCCACGTCGTGGACATGTTCGGCTTCCCGCTGGTCGCCGACGCCTGGGCGGCCGGCCGCGAGGCCTCCCCGTGGCCCTACCCGGAGATCGTCCACTGCGGCTACGCGGTGACGGCGACGACCGACGCGGCGGGCCGCACCGGCCACGGCGTCGAGTTCCCGGCCCCGGTCCACATGCTGGCCGTCGAGTCCGACCTCGACCACGCCCTGCGCGCCAACGCCGAGCGCGGCGGCACCTTCCTGAAGGTGATGTTCACCGACGGCACCGAACAGCCCGGCAGCCCGGTCCGCTTCTCCCGCCTGTCCGAGCGGGTCCTGCGTTTCACCGCCCGCATGGCGCGGGAGCGCGGTGTCACCGCGGTCATCGACTGCAACACCCTCCAGGAGACCCGCTGGGCGTACGAGTGCGGCTTCCGCCTCTTCGCCCACACCGTGCGCGACCGCACCCTCGACGCGGCCGACTTCAAGGAGTTCGAGGGGGCGCGCTTCGTCTCCACCCTCGCCGGCCTCCGCCCCATGATCATGACCGGTGAGGAGTTCCTGGCCGAGTACTCCCGCGAGGGCTTCGCCGAGACCCAGGACATCCGCAACCTCGACTTCGTCAAGGGCATCGAGAAGCCGTACGGCATCGAGTACGGCGTCCAGGAGACCCGCACCGCCGCCCTCGCCGACATGCGCCGCAACGCCCTCGCGGCGCTCGGCCGGGGCGACCTGCTGGTCGGCACCGACTCCGGCAACACCGGCGCGTACCACGGCTACTCCCTGCTCAGCGAGCTGGACCTGCTGCGCGGCGACGACACCGCGCTGGACGGGATGCTGCGCCACCAGGCCACGGTCGGCGGCCGCCGCTACTTCGAGGAACTCAGCGGCGACCCGTCGGGCGCGCACCCCCTGCGGGCCGGCGCCCCCGCCACGTACAACCTCCTCCACCCCACCGCCCCCGACCGCCCGCTGTCGGCCCTGCCCGTCCGCACGGTCGTCCGGGGCACGGAGATCGACCGCCCGGCGCTGGCCCGCGAGATCGCGGATCTCCGCGCCCGCATCGCCACCACCGACCTGAAGGGAACGGCCGCGTGACCATCGAACGCAGGCGGGCGCTGATCGGCGTGAACGCCGGCATCTTCCTCGCCCACATCGGGAACTTCATCTGGTTCCCCGTACTCGTCGCCTCCCTCGGCGGCACCGACAGCGGCTTCTGGGCCGGGGTCGTGATGTGCATGACCTACGTGGGCCGCCTCGGCGCGACCTTCTTCTACGAGGGGGTCGCGGCCCGGATCGGCATCCGGGGCGCGGTGTTCGCGGGCACCGCGACGGAGGCGGTGGCCCTGTTCCTGATGGGCTTCGGCGACGGCGTCCTCGTCTACTCCGTCCTGGCCTTCTTCATCGGCCTCGGCTCCGGCACGGCCTTCCCCGGCCTGAAGAACATCCTGGTCTCGTACCCCGACGACGAGCGCCCGAAGGCCTTCTCGACCTTCCAGATGTCGGCGCAGGTGGGCCTCTTCGGCGGCGCGCTGGCCGGCGGACTGCTCGCGGACGTCGACCTGCGCACCCTGTTCTCCGTCGTCTTCGCCATCTTCATCGGCTTCTGCCTGGCGTCCTCGGCGTTCATCCCGAGGGACGGCTTCGGGACCGTGGACAAGCCGGTGGACCGGGTGCCCCTGGTGAGCACGGCGGTCTTCAAGGGCATCGAGGTCCGCGGGGCCACCCGCTACTTCCTGCTCTCTGCCGTCTTCTGGTTCCTCTCCATCGGCTTCATGGTCGGCATCCCGCTGCACATGGAGGAGTACGCGTCCGGATGGGCCCCGTCGGCCCCCTTCTGGATCACCGGTCTGACGGTGCTCGTCCTCCAGTACCCCCTGTTCAAGTTCCTGATCAAGCACCTGCGTCCCGGGGCGGTGATGGCGCTGGGGCTCACGGGTATGACGGTGGCGTTCACGGCGTTCGGCGCGGGCCGCACCGCGCCCTGGGTGGTCGTGGGCTGCCTCACCGTGGTGCTGGGCGAGATCCTCTTCGTCCCGTCCTTCGACATCTGGGTCGCTCGCAAGGTCCCGGCGGACCGCCTCGCCAAGGCGATGGGGGCGATGCACTTCTTCCGCAGCGCCGGCAACATGATCGGCTCCCTGCTGGCCGGCCTCCTCTTCGACCTGGCCCTGAGCTGGGACGTCCCCGGCGCGAACTGGTACATCGCCGCGCTGATCGCCGCCGGGTGCGCCGCGGTGTGCCTGTTCAGCGGGGACGACGGGGCG
This sequence comes from Streptomyces sp. NPDC034049, assembly GCF_055575575.1. Classification (NCBI taxonomy): domain Bacteria; kingdom Bacillati; phylum Actinomycetota; class Actinomycetes; order Kitasatosporales; family Streptomycetaceae; genus Streptomyces; species Streptomyces sp. NPDC034049. The sequence goes on along the minus strand of NZ_JBVISJ010000008.1, from coordinate 71,089 downwards.
GCGGCCGCCGCCCCGGAGACGGCGGAGGAGGAGCGGGCGGAGGCACCGGCGTAGGGGCCGCCTCATAGCTCGGGGGGTGCCTGTTTCGTCGGCGGGTGCGGGTGCGTGGGGCTTCTCGCGCACTTCCCCGCGCCCCTGAAGGCCCAGGCCCCTGCGGGCCTGGAAGACCACGGGGCCGCGGGCCTGGAAAGCGACGGGGCCGCGGGCCTGAAAAGCACGGGGCGCAGCCCCTGCTTTTCAGGGGCGCGGGGAACTGCGCGAGCAACCACGAACCACCCGCACCCGCCGACGAAACAGGCACCCCCGAGCTGTCAGGCGCCCCCAATTGTTGCGGCGGGATGAAATCCCTCTCCCGCCGTGTTGGTCCCTGCGGAGACCAGGACGAACGGAGGGCACCGGCGTGGTAGCGCAGCAGGGGGGCGACCGAGGGTGGGCGCGCAGACTGGCCGGATACGCCTGGCGGTACCCCAAGGACGTGATCCTCGCCCTCGGCGCGTCCCTGGCCGGCATGGCCGTGATGGCGCTGGTCCCCCTGATCACCAAGGTGATCATCGATGACGTGATCGGGGACAACACCCGGGACATGGCCCCCTGGGCGGCGGCCCTGATCGGCGCCGCCCTCCTCGTGTACGTGTCCACCTACGTCCGCCGCTACTACGGCGGCCGCCTCGCCCTCGACGTCCAGCACGACCTGCGGACGGAGATGTACGGCACGATCACCCGCCTCGACGGCCGCCGCCAGGACGAGCTGTCCACCGGCCAGGTCGTCGGCCGCGCCACCAGCGACCTCCAGCTGATCCAGGGCCTGCTCTTCATGTTGCCGATGACCATCGGCAACGTCCTGCTGTTCCTGATCTCCCTCGTGATCATGGCGTGGCTGTCCCTCCCGCTCACCCTGGTCGCGATCGCCGTCGCCCCCGCCCTGTGGTGGATCGCCCAGCGCAGCCGGACCAAGCTGCACCCCGCCACCTGGTACGCCCAGGCCCAGGCCGCCGCCGTCGCGGGCGTGGTCGACGGCGCCGTCAGCGGCGTACGCGTGGTGAAGGGGTTCGGGCAGGAGGAGCAGGAGACCGGCAAGCTCCGGGAGGTCGGGCGGCGGCTCTTCGCGGGGCGGCTGCGGACCATCCGGTTCAACTCCCGCTACACCCCCGCCCTCCAGGCCGTCCCCGCCCTCGGCCAGGTCGCCATGCTGGCGCTCGGCGGCTGGCTGGCCGTCCGGGGCCACATCACGCTCGGCACGTTCGTCGCGTTCTCCACCTACCTCGCCCAGCTGGTCGGCCCGGTCCGCATGCTCGCGATGGTGCTCACCGTCGGGCAGCAGGCCCGCGCCGGCACCGAACGCGTCCTGGAACTGATCGACACCGAGCCCACGCTCGCCGACGGCACGAAGACCCTCCCCGCCGACGCGCCCGCGACCGTCGAGTTCGACGACGTGTCCTTCGGGTACGAGGCGGGGCGCCCCGTCCTCGACGGCCTCAGCTTCGAGATCCGGCCCGGCGAGACCCTCGCCGTCGTCGGCTCCTCCGGCTCCGGCAAGTCGACCGTCTCGCTGCTGCTGCCCCGCTTCTACGACGTGACGCGCGGCGCCGTCCTCATCGGCGGCCACGACGTCCGCGAACTCACCCTCGACTCGCTGCGCGCCGCGATCGGCCTGGTCCCCGAGGACTCCTTCCTCTTCTCCGACACGGTCCGCGCCAACATCGCCTACGGCCGCCCGGACGCGACCGACGAACAGATCGAGACCGCCGCCCGCGCCGCCCAGGCGGACCGTTTCATCGCCGAGCTGCCCGACGGCTACGCCACCAAGGTCGGCGAGCACGGTCTCACCCTCTCCGGCGGCCAGCGCCAGCGGATCGCCCTCGCCCGCGCCCTCCTCACCGACCCCCGCCTGCTCGTCCTCGACGACGCGACCTCGGCGGTGGACGCCCGCGTGGAGCACGAGATCCACGAGGCGCTGTCCCATGTCATGGAGGGCCGCACCACCCTCCTCATCGCCCACCGCCGCTCCACCCTGGGCCTCGCCGACCGCATCGCCGTCCTCGACGAGGGCCGCCTCGCCGACCTCGGCACCCACGAGGAGCTGGAGCGCCGCTCCGCCCTCTACCGCCGGCTGCTCACCGACCCGGACGAGCTGGGCGGTGTCTCGCCCGGCCACCTCCCGCCGACCTCGCTCGCCAAGGCCGAGGACACCTCCGCCCGCGACTCGATACGGGACGAGCTGGACGCCGAGTTCGACGCCGAGCGCGGCATCACGCCCCGGCTGTGGACCGGCGACCGGGAGCCCCGCGACACCGCCTTCGACGGCACCCCCGCCACCCCCGAACTCCTCGCCCAGGTCGAGGCGCTGCCCCCGGCGACCGACACCCCCGGCGTCGACGAGGCCCGCGCGGTCGCGCCGGAGGAGTCGTACGGTCTGAAGCGGTTGCTGCGCGGCTTCGGCCCGCCCCTGCTGATCAGCCTGGCCCTGGTCGCCGTCGACGCGGGCATGGGCCTGCTGCTGCCGGTGCTGATCCGGCACGGCATCGACGAGGGGGTCTCCCAGGCGGCCCTCGGCGCGGTCTGGGCCGCGTCCCTGCTCGGGCTGCTCGTGGTCCTCGCGCAGTGGGCGGCGCAGATCGGCGAGATGCGGATGACCGGCCGTACCGGCGAACGCGTCCTCTACTCCCTGCGCCTGAAGATCTTCGCCCAGCTCCAGCGCCTCGGACTCGACTACTACGAGCGGGAGTTGACCGGACGGATCATGACGCGGATGACGACCGACGTCGACGCGCTCTCGACCTTCCTGCAGACCGGACTGGTCACCGCGTTCGTCTCCGTCGTCACCTTCTTCGGCATCATGGTCGCCCTGCTGGTGCTCGACGTGGAGCTCGCCCTCGTCGTCTTCGCCACGCTCCCGCCGCTGATCGTCTGTACGGTCTTCTTCCGCCGGGCGAGCGTGAAGGCGTACGAGCTGGCCCGTGAGCGGGTGTCCGTGGTCAACGCCGACCTCCAGGAGTCGGTGGCCGGGCTGCGGATCGTGCAGGCCTTCCGGGGCGAGCGCACGGGCGGCGAGCGCTTCGCGGCCGGCAGCGACAGCTACCGCCGGGCCCGTGTGCACGGCCAGTGGCTGATCTCGATCTACTTCCCGTTCGTGCAGTTCCTGTCCTCGGCCGCGGCGGCGGCCGTCCTGATCGTCGGCGCCCAGCGCGTCGACGCGGGCACCCTCACCACCGGCGCCCTGGTCGCCTACCTCCTCTACATCGACCTCTTCTTCGCCCCCGTCCAGCAGCTCTCCCAGGTCTTCGACGGCTACCAGCAGGCCACCGTCTCCCTCGGCCGCATCCAGGAACTCCTCCAGGAGCCGACGTCGACGAAGTCCGCCGCCGAGCCGCGGGAGGTGGGCTCCCTGCGCGGCGACATCGCCTTCGAGGACGTGGCCTTCGCCTACTCCTCCGCCGACGGGGACAAGGAGGCCGAGGAGGCCCTCAGCGGCATCGCGCTGACCATCCCCGCCGGGCAGACCGTCGCCTTCGTCGGTGAGACCGGCGCCGGCAAGTCGACACTGGTCAAGCTGGTCGCCCGGTTCTACGACCCCACGGGCGGCCGGGTCACCGTCGACGGCACCGACCTGCGCGACCTCGACCTCACCTCGTACCGGCACCGGCTCGGTGTCGTCCCGCAGGAGGCGTACCTGTTCCAGGGCACGATCCGGGACGCCATCGCCTACGGCCGCCCCGAGGCCACCGACGCCGAGGTGGAGGCCGCCGCCCGGGCCGTCGGCGCCCACGACATGATCGCCACGCTCGACGGCGGCTACCTCCACGAGGTCGCCGAACGCGGCCGCAACCTCTCCGCCGGACAGCGCCAGCTGATCGCGCTGGCCCGCGCGGAGCTGGTCGACCCGGACATCCTGCTCCTCGACGAGGCGACGGCGGCCCTGGACCTGGCCACCGAGGCCCAGGTCAACCACGCCACCGACCGGCTCGCCGGCCGCCGCACCACCCTGGTGGTGGCCCACCGCCTCACCACGGCCGCCCGCGCGGACCGTGTCGTCGTGATGGACCACGGCCGGGTCGCCGAGGACGGCACCCACGACGAACTCCTCGCCCTCGACGGCCGGTACGCCGCCCTCTGGCGCACCTTCGTGGGCGAGCCGGCGCTGCGCCCATAAGGGACCTTCGACGCGTTCCGCCCCGCGCGTGCAACCTTCCGGCGGGGGTCGTGCGTCCGTACATCAGTACGGTCGTGGGACGGGAGGGGCAGCGGGTGATCAGGCGGGGAACGCGTCGGCCGACGGCGCTCGTACTGGCCGTACTGGCGGTCGCCGGTCTGCTGACCCTGGCGGGGCCGGTGGCGAGCGCGGAGGCAGCCGCCACGTCCTGTCCCGGCCGCAAGGTGCGCACACTGACCTTCGACACCGGGACCGTACGGGTCTACCGCAAGGGCGGCCGCTACGTGTGCGTCGTCCTCGTACCCGGCAAGCAGGCCCGCAAGGGCGCGATCCGCATCCGGGCCAGGGGCGGGCGTTGGGTCCGCAACGAGGCGAGCCCCACCGGTCCGGTGACGGTCCACGCCGGCCGCCGCGCCGTACGGATCAAGGCCCGCGCCGGCGGCGAGACCTTCGACTCGGGCTGGATCCTGCGCTGAACCTCCCCGCGCCGCACAGGGTTTTCCCTATCGCTCCCATCTGCGGCCGAAAGCAGTCCAGTTGGCCCCTTTCTTCCCTGGTGCCCCGGCGGCCGCTCCGATAGCTTCCGGCGCACAGTCGTTGCAGCACAGGGGAGAGAACGCATGCGCAAAGCACTCGGATGGGTGCTGTCGCTCGTGGTGCTCATAGGCACGTTGAGCACGGCGGGGACGGCCCACGCCGCGGGGTCGGACGCCGGTGACATCAAGGACCGACTGCTCGCGATCCCGGGGGTGAGCCTGATCGAGGAGAAGCCGTACCCGGGGTACCGCTTCTTCGTCCTCAACTTCACCCAGCCGGTGGACCACAGGAACCCGAAGAAGGGCACGTTCCAGCAGCGGATCACCGTGCTGCACAAGGACACGGCCCGTCCGACGGTCTTCTACACCGGCGGCTACAACGTCTCCACCAACCCCGGCCGCCGTGAGCCCACGCAGATCGTGGACGGCAACCAGGTCTCCATGGAGTACCGCTTCTTCAGCCCGTCCCGGCCCGACCCGGCCGACTGGTCCAAGCTCGACATCTGGCAGGCGGCCAGCGACCAGCACCGGATCTTCAAGGCGCTGAAGAAGATCTACGGCAAGAAGTGGATCTCCACCGGCGGCTCCAAGGGCGGCATGACGGCCACCTACTACGAGCGCTTCTACCCGAAGGACATGGACGGCGTCGTCGCGTACGTCGCCCCCAACGACGTCGTCAACAAGGAGGACTCGGCGTACGACCGGTTCTTCGCCAAGGTCGGCACCAAGGAGTGCCGCGACCGGCTGAACGCGGTGCAGCGCGAGGCGCTCGTCCGCCGTGCGCCGCTGGAGAAGAAGTACGCGGAGGTCGCCGCCGCCGAGGGCTTCACGTTCGACACGATCGGCAGCCTCGACAAGGCGTACGAGGCCGTCGTCCTCGACTACGTGTGGGGCTTCTGGCAGTACAGCCTGCTCGCCGACTGCGACAGCGACGTCATCCCGAAGGACGCCAAGAAGGCCACGGACGACGAGATCTGGACGTCCATCGACACGATCTCCGGCTTCTCCTTCTACACCGACCAGGGCCTCGCGCCGTACACGCCGTACTTCTACCAGGCCGGTACGCAGCTGGGCGCGCCCACGATCAAGTTCCCGCACATCGAGAAGAAGTACATCCGCTACGGCTACCAGCCGCCCCGGAACTTCGTGCCCCGGGACATCAAGATGAAGTTCCAGCCGTACGCCATGCGCGACGTCGACACCTGGGTGCGGAACAACGCCCAGCAGATGCTCTTCGTCTACGGGCAGAACGACCCGTGGGGCGCCGAGCCGTTCCACCTGGGCAAGAAGGCCCGCGACTCGTACGTGTTCACGGCCCCCGGCGCCAACCACGGTGCCAACGTCGCCGGTCTCGTCGAGGCGCAGAAGGACCTGGCCACCGCCCGGATCCTGAAGTGGGCGGGGGTCGCCCCGGCCGCCGTCCAGCAGGACCCGAGCAAGGCCAAGCCGCTGGCGAAGTTCGACTCCAAGCTCGACAAGCGTGACGTCGAGCGGGAGCCCGCGCTGCGGCCGTAGAACAGCCGGGCGTCACAGAGCCGAGCCCCGGTGCCGTCGACGACGGCACCGGGGCTCGGCGTCCGTCAAACCGGTACCGCGCACCCCACCGGCCGGCTGCCGCCCAGCCGCACATACAGGTCGGTCGTGGCCGGGCACTGCGCCTCGCTGGCGACGGCCGTCGTCACCTCGTACTCCGGGGCGTGCCTGCCGCCGCCGTCGCAGGCGGTCTCTCGGACCTCGCCCCGGCCCGCGCCGTAGACGCAGTCGCCGACGATGGTGCGGGGGCCGCCACCGCCACCGGGGTCGCCCGGGTGCGGCGGCTGGAGCCCCCGCATACAGGCGTAGCCCTGCGGCACGGAACCGTCGCCGTCCTCGTCCTCGGCGAGCCCGTCGGAGGCGCCGGAACCGCCGGTGGCGGGCCGGGACTCGCTGATGTGGAGGACGAAGTCGGTGGTCGGCGGACACAGCGGACCCTGGCCGGCCCGGCCGTCGTGCCGCGCCACGACCCGGGCGGCGGCCCGCTCGCTCGCACAGGGCACCTCGGTGAAACTCGTCGTCCCGAACGAACTGCACTCGTCGACCCCGAGGAACACGGTCCCGTACCCGGCCGGCCGGGTCGGGGTGCCGGTCGTGGTCGCGGCCGCCCGCTCCTCCGGCTCCTCGCCGACCCCGCCCGGCCAGACCTGACATCCGCAGAGCGCCGCGAGGGCGAGCAGGACGGCGGCCGCGAGCACCCCTGTGCACATCTGTCGAACGAGACACACCCCTCGCATGGCAACCCCCCGACGAACCCCCGTCCAGCGTGACCCCGCGCCGGGGGCCACGCCAGACATACCGTGTGCTTTGCGCCTGTTGGGGGTGGTGGGCGAGGAGTGCGGCGTAGACCCCGTACGCCAGCGGCCTTACACCGAGGTCCGCAGGTCAGGGCCGTACACCAGTGCCGTACACGGGTGGCGTGCGTCAGGGCCCGTACGTCAGGCCGTGCCCGACGGGGAACAGCACCTTCGCCGGGTCGTCGGCCCGCTGCACCGGCACCGGCAGCGTCCCGCGCGGCGCCACCCGCCCGGCCAGCACCCGCGCCGCCGCCCGCACCTCGACGTCCGTCCAGGAGTACGTCGCCAGGCAGCCCTTCACCCCCGGCAGCCGGGCCACGTCGTACGGGTTGCGGATGGCGACGGCCACCACCGGCACCCCGGTGGCCAGCAGCCGCGCGACCAGGGTCCGCTGGGTGCTGTCCGCCGTCACGTTGTACGTCGCCACCACCACGGCGTCCTTGCCCCCGGCCGCCGCCACGGCCCGGTCGACGAGGGCCTCGGTGGGGGCCGTACCGGTCGACAGGCTGGTCGCCGTGAAGCCCAGGGCGGTGAGTTCGGCGGCGAGGACGGCCGTCGGGGGTCCCGTGGTGCCCGACGGGGAGGCCGGGTCGGCGCCGACCACCAGCACGTTGCGGTGCGTACGCCGGGACAGCGGCAGCAGCGCACCCTCGTTGACCAGGAGGGTGGTGGTCCGTTCGGCGATCCGGTCGGCGGTCGCCAAGTGCCGCCGGATCCCCACGACCCGGTCGACACCGGCGTCGCTCACGTACGGGCGCTCGAACAGCCCGAGCTTCGCCTTGAGCCGCAGGATCCGCAGGACCGACTCGTCGAGCCGCGCCTCGGTCAGGTCGCCGGCGCGTACGGCGGCGAGGACCGCGCGCCACGCCACGTCGATCGACGGCGGGTTGAGGAGCTGGTCCACGCCCGCCTTCAGCGCCAGCACCGGCACCTGGTCGTCCCCGTACTTCTCCCGTACGCCCTGCATGCCGAGCGAGTCGGTGACCACGACCCCGTCGTAGCCGAGCTGTTCGCGCAGGATCCCGGTGAGGATCGGGCGGGAGAGGGTGGCCGGGTCGCCGGAGGGGTCCAGGGCCGGGACCATGAGGTGCGCGGTCATGATCGAGTCGATGCCGGCCCGGATCGCGGCGCGGAACGGCGGGGCGTCCAGGGCCGTCCACTGCTCCCGGGTGTGCTCGATGACCGGGAAGCCGTAGTGGCTGTCGACGGCCGTGTCCCCGTGGCCCGGGAAGTGCTTGGCGGTCGCCGCGACCCCCGCTTGCTGATAGCCCTTCACCTGCGCGGCGACCAGCCCGGCGACCGCGTCCGGGTCGGCGCCGAAGGAGCGTACGCCGATGACCGGGTTGGCCGGGTTGACGTTCACGTCGGCGACGGGGGCGTAGTCCTGCCGGATGCCCATCGCCCGCAGCTCGGCCCCGCCGACGCGTCCGGCCTCGCGGGCGTCCGCGCGGGAGCCGCCGGCGCCGAGGGCCATCGCGCCCGGCAGCAGCGTGGCGGGCTTGCCGACGCGGGCCACGATGCCGTGTTCCTGGTCGGTGGAGACGAGGACGGGCAGGCCCCGGGGGAGAGCGAGGGAGGCGCGCTGGATGCCGTTGGACAGGGCGGCGATCTGGTGCGGGTCGCGGGTGTTGTGCGCCCAGGAGAAGTAGATGATCCCGCCGACGCGGTACTTCTCCAGCAGCTCGGCGGCCGTGCGCACGCCCAGCTCCTGGAGGTTGGCGTCGATGTCGGCCTGGTCCGGGGCGGTCGCCGAGTGCCCGTAGACCCGCATCACGAAGAGCTGGCCGACCTTCTCCTCGAGGCTCATGCGCGTGACGAGGGCGCGGAGCCTCTCGTCGTCGTGGGGGTGGGGGCCGGCCTGGGCGTCGGTGCCGAGGGCCAGGGCCGAGGTGACGCCTGCGGTGGCGGCGAGAACGGTACGTCTGGTGGGCACGTGCGTCGCTCCTTCCGGAGGACTGAAGGAAACTTCCAAGGTGTCACGATTATCCGGGAAGTTTCTTCCGGTCAAGGGAACGCGGCGCGTGCTGACGGGTGCTGAGGGGCCGTCACCGGCGCTGTGGAGGGGGGCGCGCCGGTGACGGCGTGCGGCCGGCCGCAGGCGGCGGAGAGGGTTGGTCAGCGTTCGCAGCCAGCAGCGAGGCCGACACCGCACTGCGGAGACTCATCCGGCGGCATGGGGGTTGGACGGGGTGGGGTGGATTCGGGTTCCCGGGAAGGGACGGGTTTCTGAAATCCGGTACGGGTGAGATGGGCGTGGCGCCTGGGAGCACGGGGGGTGCCGGTTTCGTCCGGGGTGCGGGTGAGTGGGGGGTTGCTCGCGCAGTTCCCCGCGCCCCTAAAAGCCCAGGCCCCTGCGGGCCTAACGGACCAGGCCCTGCGTGCCTGGAGACCACGAGCCGGCGGGCCTGGAAAGCAGCGGGGCTGCGGGCCTGAAAAGCACGGGGCGCAGCCCCTGCTTTTCAGGGGCGCGGGGAACTGCGCGAGAAGCCCCACCGGACCCGTGCCCGCCGAGGAACCCGAGCCCCCCGAGCTAGTAGGCGCCCCCCACCGCACTCCGTCGGCCTTTCAGGCGCGCAGGGGCCTGATGCTTTTAGGGGCGCGGGGAACTGCGCGAGAAGCCCCACCGGGCCCGCACCCGCCGAGGAACCCGAGCCCCCCGAGCTAGTAGGCGTCCCCCACCCGCCCACGAAGCACGCGGCCCCGAGCCACTGGGCGCCGTCCACTCCCCGGACACATCCGCACCCACCCCACCCCACGGTTCACCATGACCCGCATGCCGACCGTCGACATCCCCGGTTCCAAGTCCCTCACCGCCCGCGCCCTCTTCCTCGCCGCGGCCGCCGACGGAGTCACCACCCTCGTGCGCCCCCTCAGGTCCGACGACACGGAAGGCTTCGCGGAGGGCCTCGCCCGCCTCGGTTACCGCGTCGGCCGCACCCCGGACACCTGGCAGGTCGACGGCCGCCCCCAGGGCCCCGCCGTCCCGGAGGCCGACGTGTACTGCCGGGACGGCGCCACCACCGCCCGCTTCCTGCCGACCCTCGCCGCCGCCGGCCACGGCACCTACCGCTTCGACGCCTCCCCCCAGATGCGCCGCCGCCCCCTCCTGCCCCTCACCCGCGCCCTGCGCGACCTCGGCGTGGACCTGCGGCACGAGGAGGCGGAGGGCCACCACCCCCTCACGGTCACCGCCGCCGGCGTCGACGGCGGCGAGGTCGTGCTGGACGCCGGCCAGTCCTCCCAGTACCTGACCGCCCTGCTCCTGCTCGGCCCGCTCACCCGCACCGGCCTGCGCGTCACCGTCACCGACCTGGTCTCCGTGCCGTACGTGGAGATCACGATCGCGATGATGCGCGCGTTCGGCGTGGAGGTCGGCCGCGAGGGTGACACGTACGTCGTCCCGCCCGGCGGCTACCGGGCCACCACCTACCCGATCGAACCCGACGCCTCCACCGCGAGCTACTTCTTCGCGGCCGCCGCCCTCACCGGCGGCGAGGTGACCGTGCCGGGCCTCGGCGCGGGCGCGCTCCAGGGCGACCTCGGCTTCGTGGAGGTGCTGCGGCGGATGGGCGCGCGGGTGGAGGTGGGCGACGACCGCACGACGGTGACCGGCACCGGCCGGCTCGACGGTGTCACCGTCAACATGCGGGACATCTCCGACACCATGCCGACCCTCGCCGCGATCGCCCCCTTCGCCTCGGGGCCGGTGCGGATCGAGGACGTCGCCAACACCCGGGTGAAGGAGTGCGACCGCCTGGAGGCCTGCGCGGAGAACCTCCGCCGCCTGGGCGTGGACGTGACGACCGGCGCCGACTGGATCGAGATCCACCCCGGCACCCCGCGAGCCGCGGAGATCAGGACCCACGGCGACCACCGCATCGTCATGTCCTTCGCCGTGACCGGGCTGCGCACCCCCGGCATCACCTTCGACGACCCGGAATGCGTGCGCAAGACGTTCCCGGCCTTCCACGAGGCGTTCGAGGCGCTCCCGCTACCCTCCGGTGCATGACCGCTCCGGAGCCCACCATCGTCGCGACCTCGGGAGGCCACCGCATCGGTGACCGCACCCGGGTGACCTTCCATTCGCTCGTGCACCACGCCGTGGACCTGTCGGGGGTGCACGGGCGGCGGCCGAAGGTCATGTACATCGGTACGGCCGTCGGCGACTCCGAGCACATGACGGCGCGCATGAGCGAGGCCGCGCGCGTCGCGGGCTTCGATCTGACCCCTCTCGCGCTCTTCCCGATGCCCAACATCGAGGACATCGAGTCGGCCGTCCTCGCCCAGGACGTCGTGTGGGTCATGGGCGGCTCGGTCGCCAACCTGCTCGCCGTCTGGCGCGTCCACGGCCTCGACCGCGTACTGCGCCGCGCCTGGCGGGCCGGTGTCGTGCTGAGCGGCGTCAGCGCGGGCTCCATCTGCTGGTTCCGGGGCGGGACGACGGACTCCTTCGGCCCGGCGCTCCGCCCGGTGACGGACGCGCTGGCGTACCTCCCGTACGGCAACGGCGTCCACTACGACAGCGACGAGGGCCGCCGCCCCCTCGTCCACCGCCTCGTCGCCGACGGCACGCTCCCGGAGACCCACTGCACCGACGACGGGGTCGGGCTCGTCTACCGGGGCACGCGCCTGGTGGAGGCGGTCGCCGAAGTCCCGGACAAGGGGGCGTACTTGGTCCGGCGCGAGGGCGCCACGGCGGTGGAGGAACGGATATCCCCTCGCCTCCTGCCCGAGCCGCGCCGGTAGCGGCGCCACACCGGTGGCGGTCCTACGAGTTGTACGAGGAAGGGGTGTCCCGTGGTGTCGGGTTCTCGTGAGGAAGAGGTGCTGGCCCGGATCGCCGAGGGGCTCGTCTACACCGAGTCCGAGGCGGCCTTCCAGGCGCCCCGGCGGCGCACGGATCAGATCTTCGAGTACAACATGACCCCACCGGGCCAGGCGGAGCGGCGTCGCGCGCTGCTCGTCGAGATCTTCGGGTCGATCGGTGAACGCACGGTGCTGCTGCCGCCGTTCCACGCGGGCTTCGGCAGCAACGTCCACATCGGTGACGACTTCTTCGGCAACGTGAACCTGACGTTCGTCGACGACGTGGACATCCGCATAGGAGACGGCGTCATGATCGCTCCCAGTGTGACGCTGACGACGACGGGCCATCCCGTGCACCCCTCGCGCCGCGCGGACTTCGGGCGGTTCTCCGAGCCGATCGTGATCGAGGACAAGGTGTGGATCGGCAGCAACGCGGTCGTCCTGCCCGGTGTCCGGATCGGCTACGGCTCGGTCATCGGCGCCGGCAGCGTCGTCAGCCGCGACATCCCCCCGATGTCCGTCGCGCTCGGCACCCCGTGCCGGGTGGTCCGCGCCATCACGGACGAGGACCTCACCACCCGTACCGCCACCACCCGTGCCGCCACCACCCGTACCGCTACCACCCGCACCGGCACCACCCGTACCGCGCCCGGGAGTTAGGACCCTTCCGGCCGACGGTCACCTCACCATTCCTGGACGCGCCGCCCCGCGCCCTGCTGTCGGCCGGGGGTGCGGGGCTGGGGTTCGAAGAGGGATCCCGGGGAGGAGCCGTCGGGGTGCTGGAGCGGGACGTCGGGGCGGTCGGCCTGCCAGGGCCGCCGGGGTTCCGGCCGCTGCCCCTCCGGCTTCCGGCCGGCCGTGCGGTCCCAGTCGCCCTCGCCCAGCACGAGCATCGGGTCGAACATCACGACCACGCCCGCGAGGAGCAGGAAGATGACCGGGCCGATGAGCATGGGCAGCAGGATCGTCGTGGGTGACTCGCCGGTGAACGTCCCGCCGGTCGTGCCGTGCAGATGCACCCCCACGGCGGCCATGCCGGTGTAGTGCATGCCGGACACGGCGACCCCCATCACCAGGCTGGCCCCGAGACTGGTGACGAACCCCCGGATCGACACGGCCGCCCAGAGCGCGGCGGTCGCGGCGACGATGGCGATGACGACGGAGAGGGCGACGACGGCGATGTCGTACTGGATGTAGCCGTTCAACTGGATGGCGGCCATGCCCAGATAGTGCATGGCGGCCACCCCGAGGCCCGTCACGGATCCCGCCGCGCAGAGGGTGGCCGTGCTGACACCGCGGTAGCCCACGGCGAAGACCCCGATGCCGACGACGGTGACGGCGACGACGAGGCTGAGCACCGTCAGCCCGACGTCGTAGTGGATGGGGCTCTCCTCCACCCGGAAGCCGACCATCGCGATGAAGTGCATCGTCCAGATGCCGCAGCCGATGCTCGCGGCCCCCAGGGCCAGCCAACCGGGCTTCCAGGAGCGCTCGTTGTAGACCGACCTGACCACACAGCGCAGTCCGAGCGCGGCGCCCAGGCAGGCCATGACATAGGCGGCCACCGGAGTGACCGCACCGTAGCTGAAACCGTCGACCGTGCCTTGCATATGCCAAATCCCCCCGATACATGGCCAGTTGCGCATGGGCTGGCGAGGGAGGCAAGTCTGGTGCAAGCGCGTACCGCAGCGCTCCGTTTTCCGAGAGTTACTGTCGGTATCTGTTCGACGGGTGATCGGCTTTGGGTGACTCGATACTGATTCGTGGTCAAAATCCGTGGCACACAGGGCCTGAGCTTGAGTTTTCAAGCTCAGGCCAGTGCATTACGGGCAGTTTTTACGGGGGTGCCGAAGACGTGTGCGAAGCCGCCGGCGTCACGCCGCGTCGTTGAGGAGCCGTCCGAGGTGCTCCCGACCCGCCGCCAGCAGCTCCGGCAGCGGCGCGGCACCCTCGTACCACCGCTTCTCGTACTCCCAGCACAGCCACCCGTCCCAGTCCTTGCGGGAGAGGAGCTCGACGCACTCGCCGAGCGGGAGGACCCCCGCGCCGAGCGCCACCGGGGTGGTGTCCTCGGCGGAGGCGATGTCCTTGACCTGGACGTAGCCGAGGAAGGGGGAGAGGGCGGCGTAGGACTCGGCGGGCTGCTCGCCCCCGAGCCAGGTGTGCATCACGTCCCAGAGCGAGCCGACGCTGCCGTGGCCGACAGGACCGAGCACCCGGATCGCGTCGGCGCCGGTGCGGTGCGAGTCGTGCGTCTCCAGCAGGACGCGCACGCCCCGGTCGGCCGCGTCCTCCGCCGCCGTGCCGAGGCGCCGGGCGGCGATCACGTCGGCCTCCTCCGCGCTCTGGCCGCCGGCCGGGTCGGCGCCCGGGAAGACCCGGACGAAGGGGGCGCCCAGGTCCCGGGCCAGGTCGAGCAGGGCGCGGATCTCGTCCAGCACGGGACCGTCCTCGCCCGGCGCGGCGACCCGCGCGTACCCGGCGAGACCGAGGATCTCCACGCCCGCCGCCTTGAACTCGGCCGCCACCTCGGCCCGTTCGTCGGCCCCGATGCCCGGATGCACCGGCTCCTCGGGATGGGCGCGCAGTTCGACGCCGTGATAGCCGTGGGTCGCGGCGAGCCGTACGACGTCGGCGATGGGGAGACCGGGGACACCGAGGGTGGAGAACGCGAGTTTCATGCCTTCGGACCGTACACGTCGGCCGGGCCGGCGGGGCACCCCGCCCACCTCAGAGGTCCCGTCGTTTCAGGGGCTTCGTCGCCGGGCCCTGGACGATGCGGCCCTCGGTGTCGAAGCGGGAGCCGTGGCAGGGGCACTCCCAGGCGCGTTCGGCGCGGTTGAAGCCGACCAGGCAGCCCATGTGGGTGCAGCGGGCGGAGACGGCGTGGAGCGAGCCGGCCTCGTCGCGGTGGACCGCGCACGGATGACCGCCGACCCGGACGACCGCGCCGTCCCCGGGGGCGATGGCCTCCACGGAGCCGCCTCCGGCCGCGCCGATCCGGTCGCCGACGAAGTGCCGGGCCACCTGCGCCTGGTGCTTGAGGAAACTCGGCGCCTCCCGCATCGCGCTGAGCACCCGGCGCGGGTCGTACAGATCGCTCCACGGCGACTTGTGCCCGGTGATCTGCTCGGCCAGCAGCCGCCCGGCCATGATGCCGCCGCTCATCCCCCAGCCGCCGAACCCGGTCGCCACCCAGCTGTGCCGGCTGCCCGCGTGGAACGGCCCGACCAGGGGGACGGAGTCGGTGGAGTCGTTGTCCTGGGTGGCCCAGCGGTGGCTGATGTCGAGGGGGCCGAAGCGTTCGGTGGCCCACTCCGCCAGCAGCGCGAACCGTTCGTCGACCTTGGCGGTGCCCGGGGTGAAGTGCTCCCCGGTGACGATCAGCAGCCGTCGGCCCTCGTCGTACGGGGCGGTCCGCACCGAGCGGGTGCGCTGCTCCTGCGTGATGTACATCCCATGCGGGTCGGCCTCGGCCGGGATCGGCGCGGCGAGGACGAGTTCGCGGCGCGCGGAGAGCCGGGTGAAGAGCAGGGCCCGGTCGAAGACGGGGTAGTGCGTGGCGACCACGACGTCCCGGGCGGTCACCGTGAATCCCGCCTCGGTCGTCAGCCGGCACGGCGTCCCCTCCTTCAGCCGCACCACCCGCGTCCCCTCGTGCACCGCCGCGCCCTGCCGCACCAGGTCGTCGACCAGGGCGAGCAGATACCTGCGGGGGTGGAACTGTGCCTGCTCCGCCACCCGCACCGCCCCCGCGACGGGGAACGGCAGCCCCGTCTCCGTCACGAACTCGGCGGGCAGCCCGGCCTCGCGCGCCGCCTCCGCCTCGGCCCGCAGCTCCGCGACACCGCCCTCGTCCTCCGCGTAGGTGTAGGACGCCGCGTCCTCCCAGTCGCAGGCGATCCCCAGCTCCTCCACCACCTCGGCGGCGTGCCGGATCGCCTCGGTCTGCGAGCGCGCGTACAGCGCGGCGGCCTCGGCGCCCCGGGTCCGGCGCAGCCGGTCGTAGATCAGCGTGTGCAGCGCGGTCACCTTGGCGGTCGTGTGCCCGGTGACGCCGGCGGCCACGCGGTCCGCCTCCAGCAGGGCCACCCGCCGCCCCCGCCGCGCCAGCTCCCACGCCGTGCTGATCCCGGCGATCCCCGCCCCCACCACCGCCACGTCGACGACCAGCTCCCCGTCCAGCGCCGGGTACGCGCCCTCCTGCGGCGCGCTCTCGATCCAGTACGACTTCTGCGCGGGCTGCTTCAGCTGCATGACTCGGCGGTCCCTTCAGTCGGGCGGCGGCTGGCTACGGCGGTGGTCGTCGGAGCCGCGTTCACGGCGCCGGTGGCTGGTGTCGCACCACGGGTGGATACGGCTGCGGCGACAGGTGCACAGCGCCACGCAGAAGCGGTCCGACGACACGGTCGTCCCGTCCTCCAGGACCACCTCGACGGGCCCCTCGACCAACAACGGCCCGGGCCGCTGCAGAGCGACACGACGACGTTCAACGGGCGGGTCCGACACGGATGATCACCAGCTCTCCGTCGACGATGCTGCGGACCGACGCGGTCCCGGTGCCACGGCCTGCCACCCCTCCCCGCCCCCTCACACCTGCGTGCGCAGGGACGAGCGGCCCGCTCGCCAGGCGGTCAGGAGGTGGTCGGCGAGGGCGTCCTCCAGGTGGTTGGTGGCGTCGACGCCGAAGGCGACGTCGGCGTCCAGCTCCGGTTCCTCCTCCAGCAGTCCGGCGACGACCTCCCGTCGGACGACCTGCTCGTGCACGGCGTCGGCCTCGACGTGCTCGTCGTAGAAGTGCTCGGCGGCGGCCCCGGCCCCGGTCCGCCGCATGGCGCGGGCGAGCCGGCGGGAGCCGGGGGAGGAGGTGATCTCGACCGTCGCGAAGTGTCCGACCAGGGCGCCGCGCAGCGCCCGGTGCAGGCCGAAGAGGGACATCAGGTTCACCAGGGCGAGCGCCTCGGGACCGGCGGCGTCCACGTACCGGCCGTACGCCGGGTCGAGCCCCAGGTCGGTCATGAGGTCGGCGAACAGACGCGCGTGCACCCGCTCGGCCCGCCCCCCGCCGAACTCGTCGAACTCGACGGCGGCCATGCCCGCCTTGGCCCGCCCCCACAGTCGGGGCAGCACCCAGGCGTGCGGGTCGGCCTCCTTCAGGTGGTAGAGGGAGCGCTGGGCCGCGTACTCGCGCACCTGCCACAGTTCGCCCTCGTTCTGGAGGAAGTCGCCCACCCCGCCCCCGTCGCCGCCCGCGGGCTCCACGAGCAGGTCGTCCAGGGCCTCCTGGGCCCGCACGTGCAGCGTCGCCCGGTCACGCAGGCTTTCGAGGAACGGCCACTCCAGCGCCGCCCGGCACCGCAGCAGCTCCGGATCCCATTCGAGGTCGGCGTCGACGTCGGCGAAGCCCCGGTAGTGCAGTTCGTAGCAGAGGTAGAGGGCGAGCTGGAGGTCGTCGCCGAACGGGTCCGCCCCGGCGATCACCCGGCTCTCGGGCGGCGCGCCCGCGCCCCGCAGGAACCGTATGACGGCAGCGGAGACCTCCCCCCTGCTCTCCGGCAACACCGGCCCTGCCACCTGGTTCCCCATGCGCGCCGGGTACCCGTGCACCGCGATCTACTCACCGCCGGTCCGGACCGAGCGAAGGGGGCTCCCCGCACGGGGGAGCCCCCTTCCACTCCGCACTGCCGCGAGACCACCGGCGGCAGACCACGAGCCGTGGCCCGCCGGACGCGGCCCCGGCCGTCAGCCGCGCTCACGCGTCAGTGTCACGCGCTCGCGCGTCAGCGGCGTGGCGTAGCTCGAGCGTCGGCGTCAGATGCCCGTGCGTCGCGTCGCCGGCCGCTGCGGCTGCGTACGCTCCTGCACGCGCTCCTGAGCCTTGCCCTTCGTCTTCTTCGCCTCGCCGCGTGCCTGCTGCATCTTGCCCTCGGCCTGCTGCGTGCGGTCGCCGGTGACCTTCCCGGTCATCTCCTTGGCCTTGCCCTTGATCTTGTCCATGTTGCCCTTGTCCTTGGCAGCCATGGTTTCCTCCTTGGTGGGGGGTGCTTTCCCGCCCAACGTACGGCGAGCCGGTGACGCTCGCGCGTCGAAGCGTCACGGTCCGTGAAAGCCCGTGCTCAGCCGTACGCGATCCGCTCGATCTCCCTCAGCCGGGCGGCCCCGACACGGTCCTCCTCCAGCGACAGGAGCCACGGCAGCAGTTCCGGCGTGGCGTGCGCCTCGCCGTAGAAGCCGAGGCGGAGGTCGGCGAGCCCGTCCTCGACGAGCCAGCGGTCGATCGCGTCGCCGAGGTGCAGGTCCGCCGCCTCGGTGCGGGTCCCGGCCCAGACGGCGAGCCAGGGGCCGAGGGTTCCCGTCGTGGCCGCGAGCGTCTCCAGTACGTCGGCGACGTGTCCGACGCCCGGGTGGGCGTGCAGGACCGACCGCCACCACGCCTGCCAGACCTCCTCCAGAGCCCCGCGCTCCGCCCCGGGCCAGTCGCGCCAGCCGGCGGTGAGCATCCGGGAGGCGACCATGCCGTGGTCGAGTCCGTCGGCGACGAGGAGGCGGACGATCCGGGGCGTCAACCGGCGGTACAGGGCAGGGAAGTCGTCCCAGTGGTCGGGCGCCTTGTGCGCGACGGAGTACATCAACTCGTCCGGCACCTCGCGCACGGGACCGGCCAGCAGGCGGAGTTCGGCCGCGTCGTAGCAGTGGGTGCAACCGCCCACGGGGAGCGAGGACTTGGCGAGCGGCGCGAAGACGGCGTCCAAGGTGTCGAGCGCGTCCTGGAGCCGCTGCCGCGGGAGATGGGCCGAGAGGTCGGTCACGATGACACACCTGACGGGACTCCGTCCGGCCACGCCGGAGAAGAGAGCGAACCTACCACGGCCGCGCGCCGGCCCTCAGGAGCGCGGGGAACTGCGCGAGAACCCCCCACTCACCCGCACCCGCTCACGCCCTTGTGGGGCAACGGCCTGCTTTTTCAGGGGCGCGGGGGACTGCGCGAGACCCCCCACTCACCCGCACCCGCTCACGACCCTGTGGGGCAACGGCCTGCTTTTTCAGGGGCGCGGGGGACTGCGCGAGAAGCCCCCACTCACCCGCACCCGCTCACGACCCTGTGGGGCAACGGCCTGCTCTTTCAGGGGCGCGGGGAACTGCGCGAGACCCCCCACCGAGCGCGCACCCGCTCATGACCCTGTGGGGCAACGGCCTGCTTTTCCAGGGGCGCGGGGAACTGCGCGAGAACCCCCACTCACCCGCACCCGCTCACGAACCCCCACCGAGCCCGCACCCGGCCCCCGGCGGAGCCCCCGGCGGAGCCCCCGTCACCCCTTCCGAGGCACCCCACTGGACCCCCGCACCATCAACTCCCCCCGCACCGTGGCGATCCCGCCCGGCGGCGGCTCCTCGCGGCCCATGGCGATCCGCCCGGCCCGTGCCCCCGCGTCCGACAGCGGCAACCGCACCGTCGTCAACGCCGGCACCGCGTCGATGCTGAAGGGCAGGTCGTCGAACCCGGCCACGGACACGTCGTCGGGGATGCGCAGCCCGGAGTCCCGGAGCGCCGCGCAAGCGCCCAGCGCCACCGTGTCGTTGGCGGCGACCACGGCCGTCAGCGAGGGGTCCCGGCGCAACAGCTCCAGCGTCGCCTCGTACCCGGAGAGCCGGTCGTAGCGGCCGTACACGGTCCATCTGGGGTCGTCCTCGATGCCGGCCGCCGCCAGCGCCGCGCGATGCCCCTCCAGCCGATGCCGGGTCGTCGTCCGCTCCTCCGGCCCGGCGATGTACCCGAGCTTCCGGTGACCCAGTCCGATCAGATGCTCGGTGAGCAGCTGGCCGCCGCCCCGGTTGTCGAACGTGATCGCGATGGCCTCCGGCGTGGGCGGTCGCCCGCACAGCACCACACGCGTCCCGGCCTCCGCCAGTTTCCGTAGTTTGTTGCCGACGGCGGCCAGGTGCGCCGGGTCCTCGATGGCCCCACCGGTCAGCACCACGGCGGCGGCCCGCTGCCGCTGGAGCAGCGTGAGATACGTCAGCTCGCGCTCCGGGGAGCCGCCTGTGTTGCACACCACACCCAGTCGCTCCCCGCCCGCGCGCCCGCCGGGCCCGCCGATCTCGGACTGGATCGCCGCGGCCATGATCCCGAAGAAGGGGTCGGCGATGTCGTTCACCAGGATGCCGACCAGGTCGGAGGTGGCGGCGGCGAGCGCGCTCGCGGGACCGTTGAGGACGTAGTCCAGCTCGTCGACGGCCTTCAACACCCGTTCGCGCGTGGACGCGGCCACCGGATAGTTCCCGTTGAGCACCCGGGAGACGGTCGCCGGCGACACCTGCGCACGGGCCGCCACGTCCGCCAGGGTCACAGTCATCGTTTTCTCGTCCTCCGGGTGCGCGTCTCGTTCGGGCTGTCGGGGAACCATACGACCGCGATCGCCGTTCGCCCCCTCGAACAACTCGACCCCCTCGCGGTCTTGTCCAGACCGCTGCTCAGAGGCTAGCTTCTTATCGAATAGAAAGCGCTTGCTGTGACGCTCACCCTTTCGTCGGGCGTACGCGGCGCCCGACGCGTACGCACACACGAACGCACACCAACGAAAGGAACCGGCCGTGACACGCAGAACCGTACGGATCGCCATGAACGGCGTGACCGGACGCATGGGCTACCGCCAGCACCTCGTCCGCTCGATCCTCGCCATCCGCGAGCAGGGCGGTCTCGACCTCGGCGACGGCACCGTGCTGTGGCCGGAGCCGATCCTCGTCGGCCGCCGCGAGCACGCGCTCAAGGCGCTCGCCGAGCAGCACGGCCTGGACCCGGCGAACGTCTCCACGGACGTCGACGCGGTCCTCGCGGACCCGACCGTCGAGATCTACTTCGACGCCCAGGTCACCTCGGCCCGCGAGGAGGCGATCAAGAAGGCGATCGCCGCCGGCAAGCACATCTACACCGAGAAGCCGACCGCCACCGGCCTCGACGGCGCCCTGGAGCTGGCCCGTCTCGCGAACGCGGCCGGCATCAAGCACGGCGTCGTCCAGGACAAGCTGTTCCTCCCGGGCCTGCTGAAGCTCAAGCGCCTCATCGACGGCGGCTTCTTCGGCCGGATCCTCTCCATCCGGGGCGAGTTCGGCTACTGGGTCTTCGAGGGCGACTGGCAGGAGGCCCAGCGCCCCTCCTGGAACTACCGCGCGGAGGACGGCGGCGGCATCGTCGTCGACATGTTCCCGCACTGGGAGTACGTCCTGCACGAGCTGTTCGGCCGTGTGAAGTCCGTCCAGGCGCTCACCGCCACGCACATCCCGCAGCGCTGGGACGAGCAGGACAAGCCGTACGACGCCACCGCCGACGACGCCGCGTACGGCATCTTCGAGCTGGACGGCGGCGCGATCGCCCAGATCAACTCCTCCTGGGCCGTCCGCGTCAACCGCGACGAGCTGGTGGAGTTCCAGGTCGACGGCACGGAGGGCTCGGCCGTGGCCGGCCTGCGCAACTGCCGCGTCCAGCACCGCTCCGCCACCCCCAAGCCGGTGTGGAACCCCGACATCCCCGCCACCTACTCCTTCCGCGACCAGTGGCAGGAGGTGCCCGACAACGCCGAGTTCGACAACGGCTTCAAGGCACAGTGGGAGCTGTTCTTCAAGCACGTCTACGCCGACGCGCCCTACCACTGGGACCTGCTGGCCGGCGCCCGTGGCGTCCAGCTCGCCGAACTGGGCCTGAAGTCCTCCGCCGAGGGCGTCCGTCTCGACGTACCGGAGATCCAGCTTTGAACCCTCCCTCAGCCGAAGCAGGGGGATTCCTGACTCAGGTTGCCTGTCCGGCCAACGGACGGTCAGGTCCTACACCCTCAACACCAGCCGGGACGGAACCTGCCCGGTTTGGTACTGCAAGCAAAGGAGTTGCTGTGCTGGCTTGGTTCTCGCTCAGCACGGTGTGCGCGCTTGGTTCTCGCAACGCACGCCGGACGGTTTACCCGGTCGGAGGCCTGCGATGACGATTCAACTGCCGGGTGCCGATGGAGTGTTGCGGCCCTACACCCCCCGTACCGAACCCCTGGCGGTGTCCCCGGGCACCCCCCTCACCTCTCGTACGGTCTTCTCCGCGGCACACGTCGTCGCGGACCCCTTCGCGGACGTGTCCCCGGACTCGCCCGCCGCCGTCGACTGGGACGCCACCCTCGCCTTCCGCCGCCATCTGTGGTCGCACGGCCTGGGTGTCGCCGAGGCGATGGACACCGCGCAGCGCGGCATGGGCCTCGACTGGGCGGGCGCGGCGGAGCTGATCCGCCGCAGCGCCGCCGAGGCGAAGGCGGTCGGCGGCCGGATCGCCTGCGGCGTGGGCACCGACCAGCTCACGGGCCCCGCCTCCCTGCCGGACATCCGCAAGGCGTACGAGGAGCAGCTGGCGCTCGTCGAGGAGTCGGGCGCCCAGGCGATCCTGATGGCCTCGCGCGCGCTGGCCGCGGCGGCCTCGGGCCCCGAGGACTACCTGGAGGTCTACGGCCACCTGCTCCGCCAGGCCGCCGAGCCGGTCGTCCTGCACTGGCTCGGCCCCATGTTCGACCCGGCGCTGGAGGGCTACTGGGGCTCGTCGGACCTGGACACGGCCACGGAGACCTTCCTCGCCGTGATCGCCGCGCACCCCGACAAGGTCGACGGCATCAAGGTCTCCCTGCTGGACGCCCAGCGCGAGATCGACATCCGCCGCCGGCTCCCGCAGGGCGTCCGCTGCTACACCGGCGACGACTTCAACTACCCCGAGCTGATCGCGGGCGACGAGAAGGGCTTCAGCCACGCGCTGCTCGGCATCTTCGACCCGCTGGGCCCGCTGGCGGCTCAGGCGGTGCGCGTCCTGGACACGGGTGACGTGAAGGGCTTCCGGGAGCTCCTGGACCCGACCGTCGAGCTGTCCCGCCACCTCTTCCAGACCCCGACCCGCTTCTACAAGACGGGCGTGGTCTTCCTGGCGTGGCTGGCCGGCCACCAGTCGCACTTCACCATGGTCGGCGGCCTCCAGTCGGCCCGCTCCCTCCCGCACTTCGCGCGGGCCTACGAACTCGCCGACGGCCTGGGCCTGTTCCCGGACCCGGCGCTGGCCCGGGACCGGATGAAGAACCTGCTCTCCCTGTACGGAGTGGACCAGTGAGCACCGGCAGCGGACTTGAGCGCTTCAGCATCAACCAGATGACGGTCAAGCAGCTGTCGATGCCCGAACTGGTCGACGGCTGCACCGAGTTGGGCATCCCCGGGGTGGGCCTGTGGCGTGAGCCGGTGGCCGAGTACGGCCTGGAGGCGACGGCCAAGCTGGTCCGCGACGCGGGCCTCGCGGTCACCACCCTGTGCCGGGGCGGCTTCTTCACGGCGATCGACCCGGCCGAGCGGGCGGCGGCGCTGGCCGACAACCGCAAGGCGATCGACGAGGCGGCCACCCTGGGCACGGACACCCTCGTCCTGGTCTCGGGCGGTCTCCCGGCGGGCTCGAAGGACCTGCACGGCGCGCGGGAGCGCATCGCGGACGCGCTGGCGGAGCTGGGCCCGTACGCCGCCTCCCACGGCGTGCGCCTGGCCATCGAGCCGCTCCACCCCATGTTCGCCTCGGACCGCTGTGTGGTGTCGACGCTCTCCCAGGCGCTGGACATCGCGGAACGCTTCCCGGCGGACCAGGTGGGCGTGACGGTCGACACGTACCACATCTGGTGGGACGACACGGCCCCGGCGGCGATCGCCCGCGCGGGCGCCACCGGCCGCATCCACACCTTCCAGCTCGCCGACTGGATCACCCCGCTGCCCCAGGGTGTCCTGACCGGCCGGGGCCAGATCGGCGACGGCGCGATCGACATGCGCGAGTGGAAGTCCTACGTCGAGGCCGCCGGCTACACGGGCCCCATCGAGGTCGAACTCTTCAACGACGACCTGTGGTCGGGCGACGGCCGCGAGCTGCTCGCGCAGACGGCGCGGCGGTTCGTGGAGCACGCGGTGTGACGTCCGGGCGGCGGGCCGGGGGAATGACGCCCGGCCCACCGCCTCGGGTCAGACCTGTCGGACCTCTCTGACCTCGACCTGCTTGCCGCAGAGCGGCTTGAGATCGTCGAGGTCGGAGGTCAGGACGGTCACCGGGGGCCGCGCCGCGCGGGCGGTCGCGGCGACGATCGCGTCCAGGGCGTACTTGTGCCCGCCGGTCCTGCCGCTGTCCTTCATCCGTGCGAGAGCCTCTTTGGCGGTGTCCTTGGTGACAGGCTCCACCACGAGCCGGGAGAGGGCCCAGGCGAGGCGGGCGGAGTGAGCCCCTTGAGGATCGGCTTCCACGATGGTGGCCGCGCTGGTGATCACTTTGACGTCCCGTTTACGGGCGGCGGCGAGCCGGGCGGTCATCGTCCGGTCGGCCCGCAGGTACAGGGACAGAGCCTCGCTGCCGAGAACCCAGGTGCCGCTCACGCCACCGCCCGGTCGCCCCGGCCTCCGCCGAACATCTCGCGCTCGGCGGCGTCGATCTCCTCCTGGGTGAGCGGGCCGTGCAAGTCCTCGTTCGAGGCGATGAGTTCGTCGAGCTGGTCCCGCTCGATCTGTCGCTGGATCGCGGCCTCCACATAGGCGGAGATGCCGCGCTTGCCGACGCGGGAGCGGAGGGCCGCGATGGTGCCCTCGTGCACGGAGACCGAGACGGACTTGGTCGGGCCCTCGCCGGGCCCGTAGGTGTGGTCACTCACCCACTCAATCTAGTAAAACTTTTATCAGAACGTTCTGCCGTGCACCGTGGACCGGCACGGTCCGCTGCGCCTATCCCGTCACCTGCGAGGCCCCCGCCCCCGCCCCCGCCCGTGCCCGGTACTCCGTCGGAGACACCCCGTACGCCCCCCGGAACGCCCGCGTGAAGTCGGAGGCGCGAGGCAGGCCCCAGCGGGTGGCGATCGTGTGGACCGGGGTGGTGTTGAGGGCCGGGTTCGCCAGGTCGCGGCGGGCGCCCTCCAGGCGCTGGGCGCGGATCCAGGCCGCGACCGTCTCGCCGGTGGTGTCCTGCTGGAACAGTCGGTGCAGATAGCTCAGCGAGATGTGGTGCGCGGCGGCTATCACCGGCGGGGTCAGCTCCGGATCGTGCAGATTCTGCCGGACGAAGGCCCGGATCCGCGTCGTCAGCGCCCGCTCCCGCGTCTCCGGCGGCAGCGCGTCCTCCGCCTCCAGCACCTGGGCGAACCACGCGGCCAGCAGATCCAGCAGCACGGTGCCCAGCCGAGGCGCGTCGGACGGCCCGAGCGCGTCCGCCTGCCGCTCCAGCCCGGTCAGGAACCCCGTCAGCAGGGCCCCCGTCCCCTCCCGCCCCGACAGCCGCCGCCCCAGCAACCGCCCGACCCGGGCGGGCGGCAGCGGCAGCAGCGCCTTCGGGAAGTCCACGCCGACCCCCGTGATCACCTGCCGGCCCAGATCGTCCGGCGGGCGCACGTCGTACGGCCGTGACGTGTCGCTCACCCACAGGTCGCTCGGGCCGTACATCTCGGCCCGCCCCATGTGCTCCAGCCCCAGCCCGCCCCCGAGCACCAAGGACAGGTGGTACATCTCCGGGTCGGACCGCCGCACCATCTTCTCGGTGCGCCGGAACCCCGTCGGCAGATGCGCGGTCGGCCACACCAGCACCGGCCCCAGCTCCAACAGCCGCTGCCGCGCCCAGAAGTCACCGGCGAACTCGCTGCTCATGTCGCTGGGCGCGATCGCGCGGTGGACCAACTCCCGCCAGTAGTCGAACCGGTGCTCCGCGGGCAGGTCATCGCTCCGGAACACGGTTCCGATCATGCCGGGTCACCTCTGGGTCAGCTCGTCGGTCGGCTTGCTGTGAGCTTGTCGGTGCTCATTCACCGCATCTTGGCACATCGCCCCCGAAGCACCCCCGAAGCACCCCCCCCTCGTATCCCCATCACGCCCTCTACGGTGGCCCGCATGACCGACGACAGCTTCTGGACCCTCCCTCCCGACCGTGTGGTGCGCGGCTCCCTGGGCCACTGCGACCTCACCGTCCTCCTCCCGCCGTTCGACGTCGACGCGTGCACGCTCCCCGCCAACGACCCTGCCCGCGCGGCCGAGTTCGCCGCGTCCTTCGGCACCGTCGACGAGATCCTGGAGGACCTCGGCCCCCGGTCCGTCCTCGACGTCCCCTACTCGTACGCGCGGACCGACCTCGACGTCGTCCAGGCCGCCGTGTGGGGCCACGTCCTCGGCTTCAGCGACCCGGCGCCGGCCGGCGCCGGCGACGACAACCCCCTGCTGTCCGAGGCCCGTTCGCTGCGCGAGTGGTACCCGGACGCCCGCATCGTCGGCCGTGTCGACTTCCACGCCGGCGCCTCCCACACGGAGGATCTCGTCTGGATGCCCGACGGCACCATGTTCCACGCCGCCGGCTGGGCCGGGGACGAGCCGTTCGAGGTGACCGGCGATCCGGCCGCCGTCGCCGCCGCGCTCGCCGTCCCCGCCGAGAAGCCGGCGGACCTCGGCCTGGACGAGGAGGACCCGGCCGACATCCCCTGGGCCGACCTCGCCGCCCTGGCCCTGGCCGAGGCCGACCCCTGGGGCCGCCGGCAGCTGCGCACCACGGCCTTCCGTGTGCGCCACACCGAGTTCGCCACGTCCACGATGGAGGAGCTGTACTTCGTCGAGGGCTGACGGGGCGGCAGCCCGCGAGTGTCGGTGGGTCGTTCTAGGGTTCCGGACCAGTCGTCACCACGAGTCGGCACCACTAGTCGTCATCCACGAGGCAAGGGGTCGGGCATGACCGAGGTCGTACTGTTCCATCACTCGCAGGGGCTGACCTCCGGAGTCGTCGCCTTCGCCGACGAACTCCGCGCGGCGGGCCACACCGTCCACACGCCCGATCTCTTCGAGGGGCGGACGTTCGGCTCCATCGAGGAGGGCATGGGTCACGTACGGCAGGTCGGGTTCGGCGAGATCACCGAACGCGGTGTCCGCGCGGCCGAACCGCTGCCTCGGGACGTCGTGTACGCCGGGTTCTCGCTCGGCGTGGTGCCCGCGCAGAAGCTGGCGCAGACGCGGGCGGGCGCGCGGGGCGCGCTGCTGATCGACGCCTGCATCCCCGTCTCGGAGTTCGGCGCGGCATGGCCCGGCGGTGTGCCGGTGCAGGTGCATGCCAAGGAGGCTGACCCCTTCTTCGCCGAGGACATCGACGCCGCCCGCGCCCTCGTCGCCGCCCGCGCCGACGCGGAGCTGTTCCTCTATCCCGGCGACCAGCACCTGTTCGCGGACAGCTCCCTGCCGTCCCACGACCCGGACGCCGCCGCGCTCCTGACCCGACGGACGCTCGATTTCCTCGGCTCGCTCTAGGACGGCCATCACCCGACCCCGGGCAAAGTGCGGTGGATGCGCCGCCGAGGGATCAGCCCCGGGAGGCGTACGGGATGAAGTCGGCCCAGGCGCCGGAGGAGAGGACGACCTGAGGCCCGTCCGCGTTCTTTGAATCGCGGACGTGGATGGCAGAGGGGGCGGCGGCTACTTCTACGCAGTCGCCGTCCCCGCTGCTGCTGTAGCTGGACTTGAACCAGGCGACCTCGACGCAGTCACCGGAGCCGCCGCTGCTGTAGCTGCTCTTGAACCATGCCAGTTCGGTGGTGCTCATAGGTCCCCTCGCATCCGCTGCAACAGGCTCTTGGAGTCTGTGAGAGTGAGAGCCTGTGAGCGCATCCTGGCCGTGATCGATGAGTTCCCTTGTGATCTCCGCCCCGCCCGTGCGCCGAAGGAACACGCCCTCCTCCAGGATGAGCCCGAACGCCGTGTTCGATCGCTCCCTCAACAGCCGCTGCCGTTCCGACCGCGCCGCCCACTGCGCCTCGATCTGCTCGTCACCCAGCGGCGGCAGCTGGTTCTTGAACAGCGTTCGGGCGTACCCCTCCGTCTGCAACAGCCCAGGAATGAGGCGGCACTCGTACGTATAGAGCACGATCGCCGTCGCCTCCAACCGCGCCCACTTCCGGAACCAAGCCGCCAACCCCGGCTGGCGCCCGAGATGCTGAGCCGCCGCAAGCAGCGCACCCGTACCGCCCAGCGCCCGATCCACCCCCGCCACGAACGCCGCGTCCGGCATCCGCCTCCCCAGCTCCACCGACGCCACCATGTGCTTGGAGTAACCGATGACCTCGGCCAACTCCTCCCGGCTCAGCCCCGCGTGCTCGCGCAACGCCTGGACCATCGCCCCGAACGTCCGCAGGCTGTCGGACGACTCCGGTTCGCCGCCCCCGCCGATCCCCACCACGCCGCCGCTGTCGGCCACCATCGGCCACCTCCCGCGCACCCGCCCACCGAACCACACCGTTCAACGCCCATGGTTACGGCACGTCACCAGTACCGTCCAGCGCGTAACCGCGTACGCTCGCCCAGCGTACGCGGCGTGGAGCTGGCGAACCGGCCTTCCCGCAGGCCACATTGGCGACATGACCGCACCGCCCACCGCGCGACACCCGCTCACGGCACCGACGTTCACGCGACGCTTCAGCTCGACCCCGCTGGGCGCCCGCCTGGCGAGACGCCTGGCCCTGAAACAGCTGCACGCCTGGGGCATCCGCTACGGCTCGGAGGAGTCGGAACGGGCGGCGGTGGTCGTGGCGGAGCTGGCGGCGAACGCGGTGACGCACGGCCGCGTCCCGGGCCGGGACTTCGAACTGCGCCTCTCCCTGCCCACCGGCTCCCTCCGCATCGAGGTCACCGACACCCGAGCCGAACGCCTGCCCCCGCGCCCCGGCGCCGTACCCCTGGCCCACCCCCTCGCGGAGGACGGCCGCGGCCTCACCCTGGTCGACGCGTTCGCCGACCGCTGGGAGGTCCAGGACCGCGTCCCGCCCGGCAAGACCGTACTGGTGGAGATCGACCTGCCCTGCTGGCTGTCCCTGGTCAAGCGGATCCCGGAGCGCCGACCGCCGAAGCGGCGCGGTACCGGTGGAGCTGCCAGGCCGTGCACACCATGACGGGGACGACCGCGGCGGGCACGAGCCACCACGGGAGGCCGAGCCACACGGACGGCAGTCCCATGCCGAAGGACGCGACGAGCAGGGCGATGAGCAGGGGCCGGCCGTATCCGGCCCAGGTGCGGTGCTCACGGTCACGGGGACCGGTCAGCCGCATCCCGCCGAGCCAGAAGCCCAGAGCCGCCAGCAGGCCCGCGAACGTGCCGATCGCGGCTGTCATCTGGGCTTCGTCGCGGGGCTCCTCGGAGGTGCTCTGCCGCACGTCTCCCCGGCCGAGCGCCATGACGTCCCCGCGCCAGACGGTGCCGGTGACCCGGTCCCCGGGCCGCAGGCGCTCCAGCAGCGGGTCCGGGTCACCGAACGCCACGGTCCCGTTCCAGAAGGGCGCCCCGGACAGCGTCGCCCGGTAACTCCCGCGTCTGCTCACCTCGTTCCGGGTGCTGTCGACGGTGAAGGAGGCCGTACGCAGACAGTCCTCCCACTCGGCCGCCGGGGCGCCGGCGGGACACGGCTCAGCCGCCCCGTACGCCTCGTAGCGGTCCAGGTCCCGGGGCAGCCACACGGTGAACACCAGGACACAGGCCAGCAGCGGGACGAGGGACGACGTGAGCAGCGACGCACCGATTCTCATGGCCACAGCTTCACTCGGCGGCGGCCGGGCGGACAACGGAGGCGCCGGGCAGCCTGGCCCCGCCCTTCGTTGCCGTGCCCCGGCAACCGCCGCTCACCCGGCTACGACGTGACGGTGAGCAGGTCCCGCTGGTCCTCCGGCAGTTCCACCCGGTCCGCGTACAGCAGCGCGTGCCCCGGGTCGAAGACCAGGGAGACCTCGCCCGCCAGGCCGCCGTTGCCGCTGAGGACCTGGACCACCTGGTCGCCGAGGCGGACGTCGTACTCGTAGCGGGAGCCGACGTAGGAGCTGGTGACGACCTGGGTGTCGAGGCGGTTCACGCCCGCCGGGGTCTCCGCCGGGGCCACGACCTCCAGGCGCTCGGGGCGGACCGCGACCGTGACCGAGTCGCCCGTCGGGACGCGCTGGTCGCTGTCGACGCGGACGAGCTCCCCGCCGGCGTCGAGGAGCACGGTGTGCCGGGTGCCGTCGACGCTGACCACCTTGCCGGTGAGGAAGTTGCAGCGGCCGACGAACGCGGCGACGGCGGGCGCGGCCGGCTTCTCGTAGATCTCGTGCGGCGTGCCGATCTGGATCATGTTGCCGCCCTCCATCACGGCGATCCGGTCGCTGAGCGCGAGCGCCTCGTCCTGGTCGTGGGTGACGTAGACGGTGGTGATGCCCAGCTCCTCCTGGAGCCGCTTCAGCCAGGCGCGGGCCTGCTCGCGGAGCTTGGCGTCCAGGTTGGAGAGGGGCTCGTCGAGGAGCAGGACCGTCGGGGAGTAGACCAACGCCCGTGCCAGGGCGACGCGTTGCTGCTGGCCGCCGGAGAGCTGGTGGGGGTAGCGACCCGCCAGCGCGGCCAGGCCCACCTTGTCCAGGGCGTCGTGGATCAGCGTCTTCTGCTTCTCCTTGGGGACCTTGCGGATGTTCAGCGGCAGCGCCAGGTTCTTCGCGATGGTCATGTGCGGCCACAGCGCGTACGACTGGAACACCATGCCGAGGTTGCGCTCCTCGGGGGGAAGGAAGACCCCCGCGCCGGCGTCCACGAACGTCCGTCCGCCGACCGCGATCGAGCCCTCCGTCGGCTGCTCCAGACCCGCGATGCAGTTCAGCGTGGTCGACTTGCCGCAGCCGCTCGCGCCCAGCAGCGTGAAGAACTCGCCGTCCTTGATGGTGAAGGTGACGTCCCGCAGGACGGAGTTGTCGCCGAAGGTCTTGGCGAGGTTCTTGACGGTCACCTCAGGCATGGTGCTTTCCCTTCATGAGCAGTCCAGCGAGTGCGACGAAGACCGCGGTGATGCCGATCTGGAGGGTGGCCAGCGCGGCGACGGATCCGGCCCTGCCCTGCGTCCAGAGACTGAGCATGGTGGTGCCGAGGATGTTGTTGTCGGCCGAGGAGAGGAAGACGGCCGGGGAGTACTCCTTGAGCATGATCACGAAGGTGAGGACGAGCGCTCCCGCGAACGCCGGTGTGATCAGGGCCCGCAGGACGCGGAAGAAGGTCATCAGCCAGTCGGCGCCGGAGACCCGGGCCGCGTTGTCCAGCTCACCGCCGATCTGCATGATCGCCGGGGCGACCGAGCCGAACGCGCTGGGCAGGGCCCGCATGCCGAAGGCGATGACGACGGCGTAGATCGTGCCCTGGAGGACGGATCCCATGCCGAAGGGGGCCAGCGCGAAGGCCCAGAAGAAGCCGATACCGATGATGATGCCGGGCAGGGACTGCGGGATCAGGGCCAGGTACTCCACCGCCCGGCCGAAGCGGAAGGTCGACCGCCGGGCCACCATCACCGCGAACACGGCGAGCGCGGACACGACCACCGAGCCGACACCGGCCACGATCATGCTGTTGTAGAGCGACTGCACGTAGTTGTCGGAGTCGAGGACCAGCTCGTAGTTCTTCGTCGTGACCGTCCGGAACGGCGACTGCAACGGGGTGAAGACGAGCGTGAACGACCGCATCACCAGGCCGGCGATCGGGATCAGGGCGCCCACGACCACGTAGCACCAGATGCACGCGATGCTGACCCACTTCAGCCAGCCCAGGTCCAGCTTGCGCGGCCGGGTGACCTTGCCGCGCACGGACACGAACCGCGCCGCGTCCTTCAGCAGCTTCGCCTGGACGGCGACCAGGCTCAGGGTGACCACCAGGATGACCGTGGAGGCCGCGCCCAGCATCGTGTAGTCGGGGTCCACCGACTGAAGTCCGTTGTGGTAGAGGAAGGTTGAGAAGACGTCGATGCTGACGGGCTGGCCGTAGAGCAGCGGCACGCTCAGTGTCTCGATGGAGACGGAGAAGACGAGGATCGCGCTGTAGACGATCGGGGGCCGCAGCAGCGGCACGACCACCTGCGCGAGGATGCGGAAGGGGCCGGCCCCGCAGACCTGGGCGGCCGATTCGAGCGAGGCGTCGGACTGCCTGAGCGCGTTGGCGCAGAAGACGTACGCGATCGGGGCGAGCGCCACGGCCTCCGTGAGCGCCATGCCGGGGATCGAGTACAGGTTCCACGGCACCGAGCCGAGGACCTGCTGCACCTTCACGCTGACGAACCCGGCCGGGCCGTACATGATGATCCATCCGAAGCCCAGGATCAGCGACGAGATGAAGAACGGCCACTGCATCGCGAGGGCGATCAGCCGCCCGCCCGGCAGCTTCGTGCGGACCACCACGATCGCCATCGGGATCGCGATCGCCAGGCTGAGGACCGTCGTCAGCGAGGCGAACAGCAGGGTGTTCAGGGCGACTTCACCGAAACCGGCCTTGGTGAAGAGGTCGGTGTAGCCGCTGAGGGTGAACGCCCCGCCCGCCTCGTAGAGCGGGCGGTTGCGGATGCTCTGGTAGAGCGTCGGGACGATCGGGGCCAGCACCAGCACGGCGAGGAACGCCAGGACCGCGTACTGGACGAGCGTGTCCCGTCCGATGCCGAAGGGGCGGCGGTAGCGCGGTGGCCGGAACGTCTCCGCGGGTGTCTCGTCCGCCGGTGTGCGGGGTGGCTGGGTGAGGGTTGACATCTGTGCTGACTCCGATCGTCCTTGAAAGCTGCCTGCCTACGGAGTCCGTCTACTTACGCAGTCCGTCGAAGCGCTCCAGCCAGGCCTCGGAGTCGTCCTTGGAGACCGCCTCGTACTTGACGTGGATGATGTTCTCCTCGCCGACGGCGTCCACGACCTCCTGGTAGGTGTGCAGGCCCTCGCCCTTCACCCCGTCGCGGTAGGAGGCCAGACCGCCCTCGGCGACCGCGCGCTGACCCTCCTCGGAGAGGGCGAAGTCCATGAAGAGCTTCGAGGTCGCCGGGTGCGGCGCCTCGGCGGCGATGCCCATACCGCGCGGCAGGACGACCGTGCCGTCCTTCGGGAAGACGATCTTCACCAGGCCCGCGCTGTCCTCGACGACCGGGTAGGCGGGGGAGGCGCTGATCAGGAAGCCGGCCGTGTACTCACCGGCGACGATCTTCTCCAGCTGGGTGCCGGAGGAGGTCTCCGGACGGGTCAGCGGAAGGATCTTCTCCAGGTCGTCCCATGCCTCCGGGTTGCCCTCGGTCAGCGCCCGCGTGACCGTGAAGCCGAACGAGCCCTCCGGGTCGCGGACCGTCACCTTGTTCTTGTACGTGCCCTCGTCCTCCGTCACGATCTTCGCGAAGTCCGTCAGGGTGGTCGGCGGGGTCTCCATCAGCGACGTGTTGTACGCGATCGTCATCGGGTCCTGCGACAGCGAGTACACGCTCGGCAGCAGCTCGGCGCTCGCGCCCAGCTTCTTCAGCTCCGGCGACCTGTACGCCAGGACCGTGTCCTTGCGGGCCGAGAAGTCCGCCCACGCCGTCGCCGCGCTGGAGATCAGCACGTCCGCCGGGGAGGAACCGGCCGCGTTCTCCGACAGGGTCTTCTGGAACAGCTCGTCGCTGTCCAGCTCGTTGACGGAGACGGTCTTGATGAAGTCGTACTTCTTCTTGAAGTCCCGGACGATCGGCGCCATGTTCTCGTCGCCGAGGTTGGAGTAGACGGTGAGCTTGCCGCCCTCCTTCTCGGCCGCCGCGATCAGGTCCGCGTAGTCCGCCGGGTAGTAGTCCGGCACCTGACCCGCCGAGATCTTGTTCTCCGCCACCTTCGGCGCGTCGGTCCCACCGCCGCCGCAGGCGGCCAGGGTGCCGAGCGCGAGGGTCGCGGCGCACGCGGTGACGACGATGCGTCGGGTGCTGGGCTGGCTGGATCTGGCCATGGTTCTCCTCCTGGCGCGTGCCTTCTGGCAGCTGTTGCCGGGAGGTTAGAGACCCAGGTCAGGCCGGTAAATCCTTCTCCTGTCAGAGCTCGTACTGCTCGTATTGGTCGTTGAGTTAGTGACGCGAGTCACCCCTGTTGAGCAGGGACGGATGGCCGGGAACGATCGCCCCGGAGGTGCGCCGTGAGCTGCTGGAGTCGTGTCCAGGAGGCGGGGTCCGTGCCGTCGCCGAGGGGGTAGTGCAGGGCCGGGCGGGACGTCGGGCCGAGCTGTTGCGGGCGGACCTCGACCGGTGGCCGGCGCGCGTGGTCCAGGCCGACGGTGTGCACGTCGTCCGGGCCGAGGGTGAAGGTCGCCGGCAGCGGCGGTCCCTCCAGGCGGGGCGCGGTCGTCAGGTCGGCGCGGGCCACGCGCACCGAGGTCAGCATGGTCCGCAGGCCGTGCTCCCGGACCAGGGTGTCGGCCAGCGCCTCGACGCGGTCCAGCGGCGGGTGCTCACCGGCCGCGTAGCCGATCGTGAGGACCACGTCCTCCTCCACGCCCTTCGTCGTCCGGGTCACCCGGACCGTCGCCGTCGCGGGCCGGTCCGGTGTGCCGACGACGATCAGCTGCGAGGGTTCGGGCGCCCGCTCCCGGGCGAGGTCGGTCAACTGCCGTGGGGACCAGGGGAGGTTGACCGGCTCGGCGGTGCCCCAGCCAGAGCTGGCCCTCGCTCCGCTCACCGGTCATCAGCAGCGCGGCCGTGCCGGTCTCGCGGACGGTCTGCAACAGCGGCTCGTACATCGCCCGGGAGGAGCCCGCCACCCGGCGGGTGATCACGAAGTGCAGCCCGATGTCCTGCGCCGACGACACATACGGCAGGAACGGCGCCAGCGGCTGCTGCCCGGCGGTGGTGAGGATGTCGTAGTCGTCGACCAGGATCACGATCCGCGGGCCCTCGAACGCGGGCTCGTCCGTCAGCGCGTCCGGGTCGGCGCTCTGGGGCATCCGCTTCTCCAGCTCGCCCGCGATCCCGCTCGACAGCCCCGCCGCGAGCTTCGCGTTGTGCGCGTACCCGCCCCGGTACGGCTCCGGGATCACCCCCGCAGCCCGCGCCTCGGGTCGAACACCCCGAAGACCAGCTCCTCGTCCGCCGCACAAAATTCTTTGGGACGCCGTGCAACCCTCCCCCCGCCTCGCGGGTCGTACGTGGCATCAGGACTTCTCGGAGGGGGATCTGGGGGGATCGCGGGGGTCTTGATACGGAGGGGAAAGCCGAGGGGCCC
This sequence comes from Streptomyces sp. NPDC034049, assembly GCF_055575575.1. NCBI lineage: Bacteria > Bacillati > Actinomycetota > Actinomycetes > Kitasatosporales > Streptomycetaceae > Streptomyces > Streptomyces sp. NPDC034049. The sequence goes on along the minus strand of NZ_JBVISJ010000008.1, from coordinate 36,236 downwards.
GGTCCACTGAACCGGGCCCCTCGAAACATGTGCCGGTGGTCGGAGCAGGGGGATCAGAAGAACACCCCGCACCGCAACAGCACGTTCGCGTACGGCCGCGCCTCCCCGGTCCGCACGACCAGCCGCGCGCCCGCCGACAGCTCCTTCAGCTTCTCGTGGGAGACCAGCTCCAGTTCCGGAAAACGGTCCTCCAGCAGCGCCGTCGCCTCCAGGTTCGCCTGCCGCACCTCGTACGCCGCCGTCGCCCCCTCGACCACGATCTCGTCGAGCAGCCCGTCCAGCACTTCCGCGAAGGACGGCACCCCCGCCCGGAACGCCAGGTCGACCACGCGCGGCCCCTGCGGCACCGGCATCCCCGCATCGCACACCAGCACCCCGTGCCCGTGCCCCAACTCGGCGATGGCGCCCGCCAGATGACGGTTGAGTATCCCGCTCCGCTTCACAGCGCCGCGACCTCCTCGGCGGTCGGGAACGACACCTGCGCCCCGGCCCTCGTGACGGCGGCGGCCCCCACCCGGGCCGCGTACGCGGCGGCCTCGGCCGGCGCCGACCCCGCCCCCAGCTTCCACGCCAGCGCCGCCGTGAACGCGTCCCCGGCCCCCGTGGTGTCCACGGCCTCCACCTTCACCGCCGCCACCCGCGCACTGCCCTCGGCGGTCGCGACCAGCGCACCCTCCGCGCCCAGCGTCACCACCACCGAACGCGGCCCGAGCGCCAGCAGCGCCCGCGCCCAGTCCTCCGGCGAACCCGCCAGCTCACCCCCGACGATGACCTGCGCCTCGTGCTCGTTGACGATCAGCGGATCACAGGCGGCCAGCACCTCGGCGGGCAACTCCCTGGGCGGCGACGGGTTCAGCACGAAACGCGTCCCCTCCGGCAGCCGCCGCACCACCTCCACCACCGTCTCCAACGGGATCTCCAACTGCGCCGAGACCACCCGCGAGGCCCGCAGCAGCGCGTCCGCCGCCCGTACGTCCTCGGGGGTAAGCCTCCCGTTGGCGCCCGGCGACACCACGATGCTGTTGTCGCCCGACGGGTCCACCGTGATCAGCGCGACCCCGGTCGGCGCCCCGCCGACCAGCACCCCGGCCGTGTCGACCCCGGCCGCGTGCTGCGAGTCGAGCAGCAGCCGCCCGTGGCCGTCGTCGCCGACCCGCGCCAGCAGCGCCGTACGCGCCCCGAGCCGGGCCGCCGCCACCGCCTGGTTGGCACCCTTGCCGCCCGGGTGCACGGCCAGGTCGGAGCCGAGCACGGTCTCACCGGCCCCCGGCCGGCGCTCGACACCGATCACCAGGTCGGCATTGGCCGATCCCACGACCAGCAGGTCGTAGTCGTACATGATCCATCTCCCTGTGCAGGTGGAGTGAGCCGCCCGCCGGCCGGTCGCGCCGCGGGCGGAAACGCCGAGGCGGCCGGACGGGTCCGCGTACTCCCGTCCGGCCACCGCATCGTGTCAGCCGCTGAACTCGGCCACGTTCTCGGACGTGACCACCTTCACCGGCACCATCACCGACTTCTCGACCTTCTCGCCCTCGGCGGCCTCGACCGCGTTGCGCACCGCGATCCTGCCGAGTTCGGCGGGCTGCTGCGCGACCGACGCGTACAGCGTGCCCGCCTCCACGGCCTTCAGCCCGTCGGCGGTGCCGTCGAACCCGATGACCTGGACGGACTTTCCGGCCTTGGCGCCGAGCGCCTTGATCGCGCCGAGCGCCATCTCGTCGTTCTCGGCGAAGACGCCGTCGACGCCGGGGTTGGCCTGGAGCAGGTTCGTCATCACGTCGAGACCCTTGGTGCGGTCCCAGTCGGCCGGCTGCTCGGCGAGGACCTTGATGCCCGGGTAGTCCTTCAGCCCCTCGGCGAAGCCGGCGCCGCGCTCCCGGCTGGCGGAGGTGCCCGCCTGGCCCTGGAGGATGACGATCTCGCCCTTGCCGCCCAGCTTCTCGGCGAGCGACCTGGCGGCGAGCCTGCCGCCGCTGACGTTGTCGGAGGCGACGAGCGCGGCGGTGTTCGCGCCGTTCACCGCGCGGTCGACGGCCACCAGCGGGATGTCCGCCTTGTTGACGGCCTTCGCCGCCGGGGTCACCGCGTCGGAGTCCACCGGGTTGACGATGATCGTGCCGAGGCCCTCGCTGGTGAAGTTCTGCAGCTGGTTGGCCTGCTGCGAGGCGTCGTTCTGCGCGTCGGTGACGGACAGGTCCACGCCCAGCTTCTTCGCCTCGTCCTGGGCACCGGCCCGGATCTGCACGAAGAACGGGTTGTTGAGCGTCGACAGCGACAGCCCGATCTTCTCGCTCTTCGCCGCCGACGACCCGCCGTGCAGGAACGAGGTCGCGCCCACGACCGCCGCCGCGACCACCGTGGCCAGCACATACGTCAGCGCCTGCTTCTTCCGGTCCCCGGGGCCTCCGGCACCGGCCGCCACCGGGGTCGCACCCGCCTTCCGGCGCACGGTGTCCAGCAGCACCGCCAGCGCGATCACCACACCGATGACGACCTGCTGCCAGAAGGCGGACACGGACAGCAGGTTGAGGCCGTTCCTGAGCACCGCCAGGATCAGCGCGCCGATCAGCGTCCCCGACGCCTTGCCCGTGCCGCCGGCCAGCGAGGCGCCGCCGATGACGACCGCCGCGATCGCGTCCAGCTCGTAGCCCTGCGCGGCCTGCGGCTGCGCCGAGGAGAGCCGGGAGGCGAGCACGATGCCCGCGGCGGCGGCGAACAGCCCGGACAGCGCGTAGATGACGAGCTTCTGCCGCTTCACCCGCAGCCCGGACAGCCGGGCCGCCTCCTCGTTGCCGCCGATCGCGTACATGGCACGCCCGATGTACGTACGGCCCAGGATCACGGCCGTCACACCGCCCAGCACCAGCATCACCAGGACCGGCACCGGCAGCCAGCCGCCCAGGTTGTCCCCGAGGTGCGAGACCGACTCCGGGAACGCGATCGGGCTGCCCTGCGAGATCACCAGCGACAGACCGCGCCCCACCGACAGCATGGCGAGCGTCGCGATGAACGGCGGCAGCTTCCCGTACGAGATCAGGAAGCCGTTGACGAGACCGCACGCGATGCCGGTGACGACGGCGAGGAGCACGGCTATCGGGACCGGTACCCCCTCCGACGTGGCGCTCCAGGCCAGCACGGTCGCCGACAGGGCGGCCACCGAACCCACCGACAGGTCGATGCCCGCCGAGACGATCACAAAGGTCACACCGAACGCGAGGATCGCGGTGACGGCGGCCTGGACGCCGATGTTGAGCAGGTTGTCGGCCGTCAGGAAGTCGCCGGACAGCACCGACATCGCGACGACGAGGACGATGAGCGCGGTCAGCGCGCCGTTGTCGAGCAGGAGCCGGCGTAGCCCCGACGTCCCCGAGGCGCCCCGCGCGCCCGGCGTGCTCTTGAGCGTGTCAGCGGCCATCGGAGGCCTCCGTTCCCGTCGTAGATGTGGTGGGGTGGGACACGGCGAGCGCCATCACCGCGTCCTGGGTGGCCTCGGCGGCGGCGAGTTCGCCCGCGATCCGCCCCTGGGCCATGACCAGCACCCGGTCGCTCATACCGAGCACCTCGGGCAGGTCACTGGAGATCATCAGCACGGCCGCACCGGCGGCCGTCAGCTCGTTGATCAGTTCGTAGATCTCGACCTTCGCGCCGACGTCGATGCCGCGCGTCGGCTCGTCGAGGATCAGCACCCTGGTGTCCGCCAGCAGCCACTTGCCGATGACGACCTTCTGCTGGTTGCCGCCGGAGAGGGTGCGCACCTGCTGGTGCAGCCCGGCCATCCGGACCCCGAGCCGCTCGGCGACCCCGGCCGCGTTCGCCCGCTGCCCCTTGAGGTCGACGAAGCCGCCCCTGGTCGCGCCCCGCAGGGTCACCAGGCCGAGGTTCTCCTCCACGGACGCGTCCAGCACCAGCCCCTGGCCCTTGCGGTCCTCGGGCACCAGCCCGATCCCGGCGGCCATGGCGGCGCCCACGTCGTCCCCGGGCACCGCGGAACCGGCGACCCGCACGGCGCCCTCGTCGTACGGATCGGCGCCGAACACCGCCCGCACGACCTCCGTACGCCCGGCCCCCACGAGCCCCGCGATGCCGACGACCTCACCGGCCCGCACCTCGAAGCTCACATCGTGGAAGACGCCGTTTCGCGTGAGCCCCTCGACGACGAGCAGGGCCTCGCCCGAGTCCGCCCGCTCCCTCGGGTACTGCTGTTCGATCGACCGCCCGACCATGAGCCGGACCAGCTCGTCCTGCGGCGTGGTGGCCGGCACCTGTCCGACGCTCTTCCCGTCCCGGATGACCGTCACGCGATCCCCCAGGGCGGCGATCTCCTCCAGGTGGTGGGTGATGAAGACGATCCCGACCCCGTCCTCGCGCAGCCGCCGCACGATCGAGAAGAGCTTCTCGACCTCCTCGGTCGTCAGCACGGCCGTCGGCTCGTCCATGATCAGCACACGGGCGTCCAGGCTCAGCGCCTTGGCGATCTCGACCATCTGGAGCCGCGCGATGCCGAGTTCACGCACCCGCGCGCGGGGGGACACGCTGACCCCGACCCGCTCCAGCAGCTCGGCCGCCTCGGCCTCCATCCGCTTCCGGTCGATCATCCCGAAGCGGCGCGGCTGCCGCCCGAGGAAGATGTTCTCGGCGACGGTCAGGTCGGGAACGAGATTGAACTCCTGGTAGATGGTGGCGATCCCGAGCCGCTCGGAGTCCTGCGCACCATGGATGCGCACCTCCTCGCCGCCGGCCAGGATCCGCCCCGCGTCGGGCGTGTAGGCACCGGAGAGCATCTTGATCAGCGTGCTCTTGCCCGCGCCGTTCTCGCCGAGCAGGACGTGCACCTCGCCCCGGCGCAGCTCGAAGTCGACGCCGTCCAGCGCGACCACACCGGGAAAGGTCTTGCGTATGCCTTCGATGCGCAGCAACTCGTCAGGGTCGCTCACGACGTGCTCCTGTTCGTCACGGGGGACGGCTCGGGGGGAGTGGACTCGCCGCACGAGAGGCGTACGACGAGACGTGCGGGGAGGGTGACGGACTGCGGGGGCCGCCCCTCGATACGGTCGACGAGCGCGCGCACGGCGGCCCGCCCCAGCTCGCCGGTCGGCTGGGCCACCGCCGTGATCGGCGGATCGGTGTGCACGAACCAGGGGATGTCGTCGAACGCGGCCAGCCCGACGTCCTGCGGAACCCGCAGCCCGCGCGCGCGGACGGCGTCCAGCGCGCCGAGCGCCATCAGGTTGTCCGCCGCGAACACGACCTCGGGCGGTTCGGGCAGGTCCAGGAACCCCTCGGTGACCCGCCGCCCGCTCTCGGCCTGGAAGTCGCCCTGCCCTGTGTACGCGTCCGGCAGCGCCAGCCCGTGTTCGGCCAGCGCCTCGCGGAAGACCTCGACGCGCTCCCGTCCGGTCGTCGTCGCGGCCGGACCGGCGATGATCGCCAGCCGCCGGTGCCCGAGCCCGTACAGATGGGTGACGAGATCCCGCACGGCACCCCGCCCGTCCGCGCGCACCACGGGCACGTCCACGCCCGGGATCCACCGGTCCACGAACACCATCGGCGTCCCCGCCCGCACAGCGTCCAGCATCAGCGGCGAACCACCGTCGGTCGGCGACACGAGCAGCCCGTCGATCCGCCGGTCCAGCAGGTTCCGCACATGGTGGTCCTGCAACTCGGGCCGCTCGTCGGCGTTCCCGATGATCACGCTGTATCCGAGCGCCCGCGCCGCCTCCTCGACGGACCGCGCCAGCTCGGTGAAGTACGGGTTCATCACGTCACTGATGACGAGCCCGAGGGTGTGGGTCTGGTCGGTGCGCAGGGACCGGGCCACGGCGTTGGGCCGGTACCCCAGCGCCGCGACGGCGGCCATCACCCGCGCCCGCGCGTCCGCACTGACCGACGGATGGTCATTGAGCACCCGCGACACCGTGGCGACGGACACCCCCGCCTCGGCCGCGACGTCCTTGATACTCGCCACCGCCGTCCACCTCCTCGTGGAATCGATTACATCGACGTCATGGAGGATTGGAATCGATTACACGGGTCTGCGGCAAGGGCCCGGCCATGGCCGAAATCCAATCGTGACCGAGCGGTCGGTCACCACCCGGGGCGATGCGTCCGGCGCGGACGGGCCGGCTTCAGTCCGAGCAGCCGGTCGGGGAATCGTCGGCCGTGGACGCCGTGGAACCGACGGCCACCCGGTAGCCGAACCCGGAGGCGAACTCGGGCCCGGTCTCGGTCTCCTCCGCGTCAAGGATCGCCTTGGTCAGGAAATAGACGTCCAGCGTCGTCGCGTCGTCCGTCCCGCCGCGGGTGAAGCACAGGCTCGCGAACGGGTCCTTCTCCAGGGCCTGTCGCGTGCCCCGGGACAGCTTCCACCCCTCGCGCTCCGCCGCGGCCCGGTAGTACTGGATCACTTCGTCCCTGTCACCGGGGAACACGTAGGTCCGCTCGGCGTACAACCAGGCTTCGCCGCTGTCCACCCAGCAGCCGGCGTCGAGGTCCTCGAAGCCCTGGGGCAGGATCGTCCCCTGCGGCCGGGAGTCGAGAACGCCGTACGACTTCAGCTTGTCGACCCGGCTTTCGGTGCCCTCGCAGCCCGAGGTGGAAGCGGCGTCAAGAAGTTCGCACCCGGCGAGCGCTCCGGTCGCCAGCACGGTCGTCAACAGGAAGGCGGCGCACCGGCCGGTTCCCTTACGAGGCGTCAAGTCGGCTCCCACGGTCGACGTGCCGAAGCAGCCGACCGCACTGCCCGAGGCCGGATACATATGATCAGTGACACCAGTATCTCCATGGAACTCGGCTTGTGTGCATCACTTTCGGTCATCGCCACCGAAGCGCACCGCCGGCCGTACGTTCCTCCGCCCCTGTCACACCGCCCCGGTACCGTCGGATCATGGCTCAGCAGGCGGGAAATCCCCCGGGCGAACGACGTCTCGCCGTACTCGAAGGCGTCCTGGAACGCATCACGTACGCCAACGAGGACAACGGCTACACGGTCGCGCGCGTGGACACCGGCCGGGGTGGCGGCGACCTCCTCACCGTCGTGGGCGCGCTGCTCGGCGCCCAGGTCGGCGAATCCCTGCGGATGGAGGGCCGTTGGGGCTCCCACCCGCAGTACGGGAAGCAGTTCACCGTCGAGAACTACACGACCGTCCTCCCGGCCACCGTCCAGGGCATCCGCCGCTACCTCGGCTCCGGCCTGGTCAAGGGCATCGGCCCGATCTTCGCCGACCGCATCACCCAGCACTTCGGCCTGGACACCCTCCAGATCATCGAGGAGGAGCCGGGGCGCCTCATCGAGGTCCCCGGGCTCGGCCCCAAGCGCACCAAGAAGATCGCCGACGCCTGGGAGGAACAGAAGGCGATCAAGGAGGTCATGCTCTTCCTCCAGACCGTGGAGGTGTCCACGTCCATCGCGGTCCGCATCTACAAGAAGTACGGCGACGCCTCGATCGGGGTCGTGAAGAACCAGCCGTACCGGCTCGCCGCCGACGTCTGGGGCATCGGCTTCCTCACCGCAGACAAGATCGCCCAGTCCGTCGGCATCCCCCACGACAGCCCGGAGCGGGTCAAGGCGGGCCTGCAGTACGCCCTTTCGCAGGCCACCGACCAGGGCAACTGCTACCTCCCGGAGGAGCGCCTGATCGCCGACGCGGTCAAGCTCCTCCAGGTCGACACGGGCCTGGTCATCGAGTGCCTGGCCGAACTCGCCCTGCCGGACGAGGACTCGGGCGACCCCGGTGTCGTACGGGAGAAGGTCCCCGGCCAGGACGGCGAGCACGGCGACCCGGTCACCGCCGTGTATCTCGTCCCCTTCCACCGCGCGGAACTCTCCCTCTCCGCCCAGCTGTTGCGCCTCCTGCGCACCGACGCCGACCGCATGCCCGGCTTCCACGACGTCGCCTGGGACAAGGCGCTGGCCTGGCTGCGGGGGCGTACGGGCGCGGAGCTGGCGCCCGAGCAGGAGGCCGCCGTACGTCTCGCGCTCACCGAGAAGGTGGCCGTGCTGACCGGCGGCCCGGGGTGCGGCAAGTCCTTCACGGTCCGCTCGATCGTGGAGCTGGCCCGCGCCAAGAAGGCGAAGGTCGTTCTCGCCGCCCCCACCGGCCGGGCCGCCAAGCGCCTCGCCGAGCTGACCGGCGCCGAGGCCTCCACCGTCCACCGCCTGCTGGAGCTGAAGCCCGGCGGTGACGCGGCGTACGACAAGGACCGCCCCCTGGACGCCGATCTGGTGGTCGTCGACGAGGCCTCCATGCTGGACCTCCTCCTCGCCAACAAGCTGGTGAAGGCGGTGCCTCCGGGGGCCCATCTCCTCTTCGTCGGAGACGTCGACCAGCTTCCGAGCGTCGGCGCCGGCGAGGTCCTCCGCGATCTGCTGGCGGACGGCAGCCCGATCCCCGCCGTCCGCCTCACCAAGGTCTTCCGCCAGGCCCAGCAGTCGGGTGTGGTGACCAACGCACACCGGATCAACTCCGGGCAGCACCCGGTCACCGACGGCATGAAGGACTTCTTCCTCTTCGTGGAGGACGACACGGAGGAGGCCGGGCGGCTCACGGTCGACGTGGCGGCCCGTCGCATTCCGGCCAGGTTCGGGCTCGACCCGCGCCGGGACGTCCAGGTCCTCGCGCCCATGCACCGGGGCCCGGCCGGCGCGGGCACCCTCAACGGGCTGCTCCAGCAGGCCATCACCCCCGCCCGCCCCGACCTGGCCGAGAAGCGGTTCGGCGGCCGGGTCTTCCGCGTCGGCGACAAGGTCACCCAGATTCGCAACAACTACGAGAAGGGCGAGAACGGCGTCTTCAACGGCACCGTCGGCGTGGTCACCGCGCTCGACCCGGTCGACCAGCGGCTGACGGTCCGCACCGACGAGGACGAGGAGGTGGGGTACGAGTTCGACGAACTGGACGAGCTGGCGCACGCCTACGCGGTGACGATCCACCGGTCCCAGGGCAGCGAGTACCCGGCCGTGGTGATCCCGGTCACCACCGGTGCCTGGATGATGCTCCAGCGCAACCTTTTGTATACGGCGGTGACCAGGGCGAAGAAGCTGGTCGTCCTCGTCGGCTCCCGCAAGGCGATAGGGCAGGCGGTACGGACGGTGTCGGCGGGACGGAGGTGCACGGCCCTCGACTTCCGGCTCGCGCCGCGGTCCCTGTGAGCGTCCCGGCGGGGCCGCCCCGACGCCCGGTTGGGGACCTCTCGTGACGGCGCGTCGCCCCGTGAGTGAAATTTGATCGATCAAATGAGTCGTAAAGGTCACACAGCCCTTCCAGATGTCGGACGGAGGGGGCAGGATGAGCAAGTTGGCGGCACTGAGTGCCGCCGATGGGCCCGATGGTCGACCCCGAGTGCACTCTCCAGAGCCAATTGGGGGATGGTAGAGACAGTCAGGGCACCTCGAAGAAGAGGCACTACGTCGGTGAGGGATGACGTGAGCGACAACTCTGTAGTACTGCGGTACGGCGACGGCGAGTACACCTACCCGGTGATCGACAGCACCGTCGGCGACAAGGGCTTCGACATCGGGAAGCTCCGGGCCCAGACCGGTCTGGTCACCCTGGACAGCGGCTACGGGAACACCGCCGCCTATAAATCCGCCATCACCTATCTCGACGGTGAGCAGGGCATCCTTCGGTACCGTGGGTACCCGATCGAGCAGCTGGCCGAGCGCTCCACCTTCCTCGAGGTGGCGTACCTGCTGATCAACGGCGAGCTTCCGACCGTCGACGAGCTCTCCACGTTCCAGAACGAGATCACGCAGCACACCCTGCTGCACGAGGACGTCAAGAACTTCTACCGGGGCTTCCCCCGGGACGCCCACCCGATGGCGATGCTCTCCTCCGTGGTCAGCGCCCTGTCGACGTTCTACCAGGACAGCCACAACCCGTTCGACGAGCGGCAGCGCAATCTCTCCACGATCCGTCTGCTCGCCAAGCTGCCGACCATCGCGGCCTACGCGTACAAGAAGTCGATCGGTCACCCGTTCGTCTACCCGCGCAACGACCTCGGTTACGTCGAGAACTTCCTGCGCATGACCTTCTCGGTCCCGGCCCAGGAGTACGACCTCGACCCGGTCGTCGTCTCCGCGCTCGACAAGCTGCTCATCCTGCACGCGGACCACGAGCAGAACTGTTCGACCTCCACGGTCCGCCTGGTCGGCTCCTCGCAGGCGAACATGTTCGCCTCGATCTCCGCCGGCATCTCCGCGCTCTGGGGCCCGCTGCACGGCGGCGCCAACCAGTCCGTGCTGGAGATGCTGGAGGGCATCAAGGCCAACGGCGGCGACGTCGACTCCTTCATCCGCAAGGTGAAGAACAAGGAGGACGGCGTCCGCCTGATGGGCTTCGGCCACCGGGTCTACAAGTCCTTCGACCCCCGCGCCAAGATCATCAAGGCCGCCGCGCACGACGTCCTCTCGGCCCTCGGCAAGTCCGACGAGCTGCTGGACATCGCGCTGAAGCTGGAGGAGCACGCGCTCTCCGACGACTACTTCGTCTCGCGCAACCTCTACCCGAACGTGGACTTCTACACGGGCCTGATCTACCGCGCCATGGGCTTCCCGACCGAGATGTTCACGGTCCTCTTCGCCCTCGGCCGCCTGCCGGGCTGGATCGCCCAGTGGCACGAGATGATCAAGGAGCCCGGCTCCCGCATCGGCCGCCCCCGTCAGATCTACACGGGCGTGGTCGAGCGCGACTTCGTCCCGGTCGAGGCCCGCTGAACGACCGAGTACCCGTAGTACCCGTAGCAGCAGAGGGGCCCGTACGGAGAGCCGTCCGTACGGGCCCCTCCGCTGCACCTCGCCGGTCCCGTCACGCGCAGTCCCGCTACGTGCCTCGCTACAGCAGAGGGCGCCCCGGAGGCGAACCGAGCCCAAAAAATAGGAGAAGGCGCCCTGCAACGCTGGTCCCCCCACGGGCCGGCGAGCAGGGCGCCTTCCCATGTCCCGGTGCGGATTCCCCCCACGGGATCCGGCCGGGCGTCTGGTGGGCACAGCGCCTGAATTCGCTGAGCTGGACGAGCGGAACTCGTCGTCCTACCTGTATGTGTCTGTTGTGCTGCGGTGTGCGGTCTGCCGGGACGCGTACGTACGGGAGGGCCGCTCAAAGCTCCCCGGTGCACGTGCCCCGGCAACGCAATTCCGGGAACGTCCCCCAAGACATCCCCAGATGCCAGTCACGCCCCCCAAGACGCTTCTGACATCGCCAACTTAGACTCACGAACCCCTTCGGTGGTTACGTTCACTCGACTGTGATCTGCGTCTCTTGCGTTATGTCCTGAAGATGCGCAAGAGACCCGATTCGGTGATCGAGGTCCCAGCGTAAGGATGATGCGCGAGCCTTGTGAAGAGCTTATGTGAGGCTGCTTCCGGACTCTAGAGGGACTTTTGCCCCTCGGTCACGAAAATGTCCTCAGTCGCAAGCTGTTCGTTACCACGAAAACGGACGAAAAGGCCATAGCCGCCCCCGCGATCATCGGATTGAGCAATCCGGCGGCGGCCAGCGGCAGCGCGGCCACGTTGTATCCGAAGGCCCAGGCCAGATTGCCCTTGATCGTGGACAGGGTCCGCCGTGACAGCCGGATGGCGTCGGCGGCCACCCGCAGGTCCCCGCGCACCAGCGTCAGATCGCCCGCCTCGATCGCCGCGTCCGTCCCCGTGCCCAGCGCGAGCCCGAGGTCGGCCACGGCCAGCGCGGCGGCGTCGTTGACCCCGTCGCCGACCATCGCGACCGTACGGCCCTCGCCCTGGAGCCCGCGGACGACGTCGGCCTTGTCCTCGGGCAGTACCTCCGCGATCACGTGCTCGGGCCGGACGCCGACCGCCGCGGCCACGGACCGGGCCACGCGCTCGTTGTCCCCGGTCAGCAGCAACGGGGTGAGCCCGAGGGCGCGCAGCCGCCGCACCGCCTCGGCGCTGGTCTCCTTGACCGCGTCGGCGACGGTGACGACACCGAGTGCCACGTCGTCGCGGAGGACGACGACCGCCGTGTGCCCGTCGTCCTCCGCGGCCTCCTTGGCGCTCCGTACGGCCTCGGGGAGCGACCGGCCGGGGAATCGGCCCACCTGGACGTCGTGGCCCTCCACGAGGCCGCGTACGCCCCTTCCGGGCAGGTTCTCGAAGCGCTCCACGGGCGGCAGCGCGCCCACGCGCTCCTCGGCGCCCGCGGCGATCGCCCGGCCCACCGGGTGCTCGGAGGCGTGCTCGACCGCACCGGCGAGCCGCAGGACGTCCGCCTCGCCGATGTCATCGGTGCCCGCGTGGGCGTCCCCGGCGACGTACACCCGCCTCAGCGTCATCCGGCCGGTGGTGACGGTGCCGGTCTTGTCCAGGACGACGGTGTCGACGCGGCGGGTGGACTCCAGGACCTCGGGGCCCTTGATGAGGATGCCGAGCTGGGCGCCCCGGCCGGTGCCGACCATCAGGGCGGTCGGGGTGGCGAGGCCGAGCGCGCACGGGCAGGCGATGATCAGCACCGCGACGGCCGCCGTGAACGCGGCGGTGATGTCGTCGGTGGCGCCGAGCCAGACGCCGAACGTGGCGACCGCGATCAGGAGGACGACCGGCACGAACACCGCCGAGATCCGGTCGGCGAGCCGCTGCACCTCCGCCTTGCCGTTCTGCGCGTCCTCCACCAGCCGTGCCATCCGGGCCAGCTGCGTGTCCGCGCCGATCCGGGTGGCCTCGACGACCAGCCGTCCGCCGGCGTTCACCGTCGCGCCCGTGACGGTGTCGCCGACGGTCACGTCCACCGGCACCGACTCGCCGGTCAGCATGGACGCGTCGACGGCGGAGGCGCCCTCCACGACGGTGCCGTCGGTGGCGAACTTCTCCCCGGGGCGTACGACGAAACGGTCACCCACCGCCAGCCGCCCGACCGGGATGCGCACCTCCCGCCCCTCCCGCAGCACCGAGACGTCCTTGGCGCCCAGCTTCAGCAGCGCCTTGAGGGCGGCGCCCGCGCGGCGCTTGGAGCGGGCCTCCAGATAGCGGCCGAGCAGGATGAACGCGACCACCCCGGCGGCCACTTCGAGATAGATCGTCGACGAGGCGGCCGTCCGGGAGACGGTGAACTCGAAGCCGTGCCGCATGCCCGGCATGCCCGCGTGCCCCAGGAAGAGGGCCCACAGGGACCAGCCGAAGGCGGCGAGCGTGCCGACGGAGACGAGCGTGTCCATCGTGGCCGCGCCGTGTCGGAGGTTGGTGAACGCGGCCCGGTGGAAGGGCAGCCCGCCCCAGACGACGACGGGCGCGGCCAGCGTCAGCGAGAGCCACTGCCAGTTGTCGAACTGGAGGGCGGGGACCATGGACATCAGGACGACGGGCGCCGCGAGCAGCGCCGAGACGGTCAGCCGCTGCCGCAGCGAGGCGAGTTCGGGGTCCGCCTCCGCCGCCGGGAGGGGCTCGTCCTCCTCGGTCCGCGGAGGGGCCGGGGGCGGTGGCTCCTCGGCCGTGTAGCCCGTCTTCACCACGGTGGCGATGAGGTCGGCGACCTCCGTCCCGGCGGGGTAGGTGACCTTCGCCTTCTCCGTCGCGTAGTTCACCGACGCGGTGACCCCGTCCAGGCGGTTGAGCTTCTTCTCGACGCGGGCCGCGCAGGAGGCGCAGGTCATTCCGCCGATGGTCAGCTCGACCTCGTGGACGGGGGCGCTCGGGGCCGCTGCCGCGGTGGTGCTCGTCATGTCCGTGCCCGTACGACCCGGTGCCTCAGGCCTTGCCGACCAGCTCGAAGCCCGCCTCGTCGACGGCGGCGCGCACGGCCTCCTCGTCGAGCGGGGCGGCCGAGACCACGGTGACCTCGCCGGTGGAGGCGACGGCCTTCACCGAGGACACGCCGTCGAGCTGGGTGATCTCGCCCGAAACGGCGCCCTCGCAGTGCCCGCAGCTCATGCCGCTCACCTTGTAGACGGCGGTGACGGTGCCCTGGGTGTCGGTCTCGGTGGTCATGTCGTTACTCCTCATCGGGGCGGGTGGGGGCGATGTCGGGTCGGGTAACCCTTCAGGGTGCCCATCTTATACCCCCTAGGGGTATGAATCCAAGGCGCGTGGGGCGGGAGTGCCGCTCGCGGGGCCGGCAGCGAGCTTGTCGCCCACGAGGGGCTCCAGGTACCGGAGCACGACGTTCTTCAGTTCCTGTACGTAGGCGTCGCGTTCGGCGCCCTCGTGGGCGAGCACCAGCTCCAGACCGGCCATGTAGACGCCGATGCAGACACGCGCGACGCGGCTGACGGCGGCGGCCGGTTCGTCGGGCAGGAGGGGGGTGAGCAGGGCCTCGACGCGTGCGACCAGGGTCGTGTGCAGGGCGTCGTGCTGCTCGGCGATCCGTCCGGGGACGTCCGGGCCGTGCATCAGGGCGAAGAACACCGGGTGCCGGCAGTTGAAGTCGATGAAACGGTCGACGGCCGCCGCGACGGCCTCCTCCAGCGGGGTCGCCGGGTCGACCGGGGCGAGCGCCTCGCCGTACGCCGCCTGCATCTCCCGCATGAGCCGCTCGCCCAGCTCGATCGCGATCGCTTCCTTGTTCGGGAAGAACTGGTACAGCGTGCCCGGTGAGACCCCCGCCTCGCGGGCGATCGCGTTGGTGCTGGCGGCGGTGTACCCGGTCGAGCTGAACACGGAGGCCGCGGCGTCGAGGAGCTGGGCGATACGGCGTTCGCCGCGGGCCTGGCGGCGGCGCGGCTGCTCCTTGTCCCGGAGTCGCTCAGCCTTCTGGGGCTGTTCGGGCTGTTCCTTCTCCTGGTGGGTGGGCACGCGGTTATCCCCAGCTTTCCGGACGTGATTGACAAACACGAGTGGTCGCTCGCATTCTGATGAAACGCGAGCGACTGCTCGTGTTTGCCAGTGTATGGCTCGGTGCTCCCGTGCCACCTGGCTGCGCTCGGCGCGGACGCGGAGCGATCAGAGTGAAGGGGACACCGCACCATGACCGAAGTCAACCGGCCACCCCGACCCGGAGGCTGGACCCGGTTCGTGACCGCCCGCCCCCGGCTCTCCCTGCTGGTCGCCCTGGTGCTCACCGCCCTCGCGGTCGTCGCGGGCAGCGATGTCGCCGACCGGCTCGGCAGCGGCGGCTGGGAGGACCCGGCCGCCCAGTCCACCTACGCGACCAAGGCTCTGGAGCGCGAGTTCCCCGACTCCCAGCCGAACTTCCTGCTGCTGGTCGACGCCGGCGAGACCTCGGTCGACGCCCCGGCCGTCGCCGCCGAGGCGAAGCAGCTGACCGAGCGGCTGACCGCCGAGAAGGGCGTCACGGGCGTCGGCTCCTACTGGCTGACCGGCGTCCCGACGCTGCGCTCGGAGGACGGGACCGAGGCACTGATAGCGGCCCGCCTCACCGGCGACGACACCGCCGTGAACAAGACCCTGGACCGCATCGCCCCCGAGCTGCGCGGTACGCACGGCCCGGTCGAGGTCAAGGTCGGCGGCATCCTCGCGGTCCGCCACGAGATGCAGACGACCATCCAGGAGGACCTGCTGCGGGCCGAGATGATCGCCCTGCCGGTGACCCTCGTCCTGCTGGTCATGGTCTTCGGCAGCGCGGTCGCCGCCCTGCTGCCGCTCGGCGTCGGCATCGTCGCGATCCTCGGCACCAACGCCATCCTGCGCGGCCTCACCGAGGTCACCGACGTGTCGGTCTTCGCCCTGAACCTCACCACGGCCATGGGCCTGGGCCTGGCGATCGACTACGCCCTGTTCATCGTGCGTCGTTTCCGCGAAGAGCTGTCCACCGGCGCCGACCCCCTGACGGCCGTCGCCACCACCCTGCGCACGGCCGGCCGCACGGTCCTCTTCTCCGCCCTCACGGTCGCCGTCTCCCTCGCCGCGATGATGGTCTTCCCGCAGTACTTCCTGAAGTCCTTCGCCTACGCGGGCATCGCGGTGGTCCTGCTGGCGGCCGCAGCGGCCCTGATCCTCCTCCCGGCCGCGCTCGTCCTCCTGGGCGACCGCGTCAACGCCCTGGACCTGCGCAAACTGTTCAAGCGCCGCCGCAAGGCGGAGACCGGCAGCGGGGACTCCCCGGCCGCGGAGGAGGGCGCGGCCTGGGGCCGCACGGCAGCCCTCGTCATGCGCCGCGCCCCGTACTTCGCCGTCGCCACGACCGCCGGTCTGCTCCTCCTCGGCCTCCCCTTCCTGGGGGTGAGGTTCGGCACGGCCGACGACCGCCAACTCCCCTCCACCGCCGAGTCGCACGTCGTCCAGCAGCATCTGCGCGAGGGCTTCCCGGGCACTCCCGGCGGCGGCCTGGCGGTGCTCGCGGAGGGCGAGGCGACGAAGGCGGAGTACGGCGCCTACAAGGAGCGGCTGGCGGACCTCCCCGAGGTGCTCAGGGTGGAGGGGCCCCTGGTCGAGGGCGACTGGGCCTACTTCACCGTGCAGCCGAAGGGCGAGGCGGTCGACGAGGGCGCGCAACACCTGGTCGAGGAGATCCGGGCGACGCACGCCCCCTTCGACACCTCGGTGACGGGCACGGCGGCGGTGCTGGTCGACACCAAGGTGGCGATAGGGGACGGCCTCCCCTGGGCCCTCTCCTTCATCGTGATCGTCACGCTGATCCTGGTCTTCCTGCTCACCGGCAGTGTGCTGATCCCCCTCCAGGCGGTCCTTCTCAACGCCCTCAGCCTGACGGCGATGTTCGGCGCGCTGGTGTGGGTCTTCCAGGACGGCCACCTCTCCGGCCTGCTCGCCTTCACCAGCCCCGGCTCCATAGAGACGACCCTCCCGGTCCTGATGTTCTGCGTGGCCTTCGGACTCTCCATGGACTACGGCGTGTTCCTGCTCTCCCGCATCAAGGAGGAGTACGACCACACCGGCGACCACACCGCCTCGGTGCGCTTCGGCCTCCAGCGCACCGGCGGTCTGATCACCGCCGCCGCCGTCATCCTCGCCGTCGTCATGGTCGCCATAGGCACCTCCCGGGTCACCAACACGAAGATGCTCGGCCTCGGCATAGCCCTGGCCGTCCTCATGGACGCCATGGTCATCCGCAGCCTCCTGGTCCCCGCGGTCATGCGCCTCACAGGCCGCGCGACATGGTGGGCCCCACCCCCACTACGCCGCTTCCACAACAGGTTCGGCCTGACCGAAGCGGCCCCACCGACCCCCACCCCCACCCCCGAACCGCAACCGGAGCCGGTCGCCACGCATTCGGCCCCCTGAAAAGCACGGGGCGCAGCCCCTGCTTTTCAGGGGCGCGGGGAACTGCGCGACCAGCCCCCACCGGACGGACGCTGGGGGTCAAAGGGGCGCAGCCCTTGAGGATGGGACGGGTAGGGGCGGCGGGGGCGAGAAAACCCCACGCACCGACGATGCGATGCTGACCGGGGCCGCCAGCGATCACCGGCCCCGAACGGAAGGGTGGGCCACATGCGCGCAGTAGTGTTCGAGCAGTTCGGAAAGACGCCCAAGACAAAAGACGTCCCGACCCCCACCCCCACCCCCCACGGCGTAGTCGTCCGCGTCGAGGCAACCGGCCTCTGCCGCAGCGACTGGCACGGCTGGCAGGGCCACGACCCCGACATCACGCTCCCGCACGTCCCCGGCCACGAACTGGCCGGCGTCGTGGAGGCCACCGGCGCGGCGGTCACGGGCTGGCGCCCCGGCGACCGGATCACCGTCCCGTTCGTGTGCGCCTGCGGCACCTGCCCCGCCTGTGCGGCCGGCGACCAGCAGGTGTGCGAGCGGCAGACACAGCCGGGCTTCACCCACTGGGGCTCATTCGCCCAGTACGTCGCCCTGGACCACGCCGACGTGAACCTGGTGGCGCTGCCCGACGACCTGTCGTACGGCACGGCGGCCTCGCTCGGCTGCCGCTTCGCCACGGCGTTCCGCGCGGTGGTGGCGCAGGGCCGCGTCGCGGCGGGGGAGTGGGTCGCCGTCCACGGCTGCGGCGGTGTGGGCCTGTCGGCGGTGATGGTGGCGGCGGCGTCCGGAGCCCGGGTGATCGCCGTCGACGTGTCGCCCCGGGCCCTGGAGCTGGCCAGGAAGTTCGGTGCGGCGGAGTGCGTGGACGCGTCGGCGGTCAAGGACACGGCCGAGGCGGTCCGCGACCTCACGGGCGGCGGCGCCCACCTCTCCCTGGACGCGCTCGGCTCCCCGGCCACCTGCGCGGCCTCCGTCAACGGCCTCCGCCGCCGGGGCCGCCACGTCCAGGTGGGGCTGCTGCCCTCGGAGACGGGCACCACCCCGGTGCCGATGGCCCGCGCGATCGCCCTGGAGCTGGAACTCCTCGGCAGCCACGGCATGGCGGCCCACGCCTACCCCACGATGCTGAAGCTGGTCGAAGAGGGCGTCCTGCGCCCCGACCTCCTGGTGACCGCGACGATCGGCCTGGACGCGGCCCCGGCAGCACTCGCCGCGATGGGCACGGCTCCGGGCAGCGGGGTGACGGTCATCGAACCGTGGAGCTGACCCCGTCCCCCTCGGGTCGCCCCCGATGGGCGGCCCACTCCGGGGCGAGGATCGACATCCGCACGGCGTCGATCCACTCCCCGCCCTGCCACAGGGTCTGCCGCTCGATTCCCTCGGCCACGAAGCCGACCTTCTCGTAGGCGCGCCGGGCTCTGGGGTTGTGGGTGAAGACGTACAGCGCGACGCGGTGCAGACCGATGTGCTCGAAGGCATGGCCGACCGTGAGCCGAACGGCCTCCGTGCCCACCCCCCGGTCCTGCCCGCCGGGACCGATCAGGATCCGGAAGCAACAGCTGCGGTTGGCTTCGTCGACCTCGTTGAGTACGGCTTCACCCACCAGGTCACCGCTCGCCCGGTCCACGATGCCGAGGTCGAGGCGGTCGGTCTGGTCGTTGCGGCTGCCGTACCAGGACCGCAGCCGGTCCAGCTCGAATCGCTCGGTCGGGCTGCCGGTGAGCCGGACGACCTCCGGGTCGGCCAGGATGCGCGCCATCACGGGCGCGTCGTCCTCCCTGAACGGCCGCAGCACGGCCTTCTCACCGGTGAGGACGGGGTTCTCGAAAAGGCTCATCCCCGGATCCTGGACAAGGCGCGGACCCGGGGACAAGCGAATAGGTGCGACGAGGGACCGCCTCACTCGACCTTCCGCCCCCGGTTGCCCGGTCTGGAGGCGACCCAGGCGCGGATGGTGTCGGCGTACCAGTAGGGCTTGCCGCTCTCCACGTGGTCCGGCGGCGGCAGCAGCCCGTGTTTGCGGTAGGAGCGGACGGTGTCGGGCTGCACACGGATGTGCGCCGCGATGTCCTTGTACGACCAGAGAAGTCGGTCGGTCGTCATCAGTGGCACCTCCCTGCGCGCACCACGGCGGCGGCCGGGAAGGCCGTAGGGGGAGCCGGGCGCTGCGCTGGCGATTCACAAATCTGTGACCGGTCAACGACCCTCAGTGATCGAAGCGAGCCCTCGTGTGTCACGTGTGACGGAAGACCCGCGTACACGTGACACACGTGACAGAAGGGGAACTTTTGTGACACAAGTGCCGAGCAGTGCATGACGGGGCCCGACAGCCGCGCCCTTCAGGGGCGCGGGGAACTGCGCGACCAGCCACGACGAACCCGCGGCCTCGAACGTCCCGCAGCCCCAGCCCCTTCCGGGCACGCCAACCGTCACGCCCCGCAGGACCTGAGAAACGCCCGCGTCCGCTGGGCGATCGGCAGCGGAGCGTCCGGCTCGCACGGGTACATGTCCTGCTCGACGATCGCGAACAGGTCCACGTCCAGCTTCGCGGCGGCGGCCAGCACCGGCCCCAGCTCGGGCACACCCTTCGGCGGCTCGCACATCACGCCCCGGGCGACGGCCGGCCCGAACGGGACCTCGTTCGCCCGCACGTCGGCCAGGATCTCGGGGTCGACCTGCTTGAGGTGCAGATACCCGATGCGCTCGCCGTAGGTCTCGATCAGCTTGACGCTGTCGCCGCCGCAGTAGGCGTAGTGCCCGGTGTCGAGGCAGAGCGACACCACCGAGGAATCGGTGCCGTCCAGGAAGCGGACGACGTTCTCCTCGCTGTCGATGTGGGTGTCGGCGTGCGGGTGGACGACGATCTGGAGGCCGTACTTCTCCCGCACCTCGCGCCCGAGCCGCTCGGTCAGCTGCGTGAGGTGACGCCACTGCTCGACGGTCAGTTCGCTGGGCTCCAGCACCTTGCCCGTCTTGTCGTCCCGCCAGAACGACGGGATGACGACGAGGTGCTTGGCACCCATGGCCTGTGCGAGGACCGCGTTGTCGGCCACGTGCGCCCAGGTCTTCTCCCAGACGTCCGGACCGTGGTGCAGGCCGGTGAAGACGGTGCCGGCCGACACTTTCAGGCCGCGTTTGGCCGTCTCCTCGGCGAGGACCGCCGGGTCGGTCGGCAGATAGCCGTACGGGCCCAGCTCGATCCACTCGTAGCCGGAAGCGGCGACCTCGTCGAGGAAGCGCTGCCAGGGGACCTGCTGGGGGTCGTCGGGGAACCAGACGCCCCAGGAGTCGGGCGCCGAGCCGACTCGGATGCGCGAGAGTGAGGACTGAGGTGACAACGACGTCATGGGAGTCAGCTTCAGCCCCGGAGCTGAGGGTGTCAATAGGTAGTCCGAATGTCTGGACAAAGTATTGACAGGGTCGCTCCCGCGCGACTAGACCTTGACGGGAACCGGCGCGTGAAGGGAACTCGATGGCGTACGACCTGATCACCATGGGGCGGATCGGTGTGGATCTCTACCCGTTGCAGACGGGGGTCCCGCTGCCGCAGGTGACGTCCTTCGGGAAGTTCCTCGGCGGATCGGCGACGAACGTCGCGGTGGCCGCGTCCCGTCTCGGCCGCTCCACCGTCGTCATCACCCGCACCGGCGAGGACCCGTTCGGCGACTACCTCCACCAGGCGCTGCGCGACTTCGGGGTGGACGACCGCTGGGTCACCCCGGTGCCGGGCCTCGCGACCCCGATCACCTTCTGCGAGGTCTTCCCCCCGGACGACTTCCCGCTCTACTTCTACCGCCGCCCCAAGGCGCCCGACCTGGAGATCGACGCCCACGAGCTCGACCTCGACGCGATCGCCGGAACCCGGATCTTCTGGGTGACCGGCACGGGCCTGAGCGAGGAGCCCAGCCGCACGGCGACGCTCGCCGCGCTCGCCCACCGCGCCAGGGCCGGCACGACGGTCTTCGACCTCGACTGGCGCCCCATGTTCTGGAAGGACCCGGCCGAGGCCCGCCCGTTCTACGAGGAGGCCCTGCGGCACACCACCGTCGCCGTCGGCAACCTGGACGAGGTCGAGGTCGCCACCGGTGTCCGTGAGCCGCAGGCCGCCGCCCGCGCGCTGCTCGACGTCGGCGTCGAACTGGCGGTCGTCAAGCAGGGCCCCAAGGGGGTCCTCGCGGTCAACAGCAAGGGCGAGTCCGCCGAGGTCCCGCCGCTGCCCGTGAACGTCCTCAACGGCCTCGGCGCCGGTGACGCCTTCGGCGGCTCCCTCTGCCACGGCCTGCTCGAAGGCTGGGACCTGGAGAAGATCATGCGGTACGCCAACGCGGCCGGCGCGATCGTCGCCTCCCGTCTGGAGTGCTCCTCCGCGATGCCGACCGTGGAAGAGATCGAGACAGCGGTCGCGGCGGGAGCGGTGCTGTGACCTCCACCCGCCAAGCCGGCCCCCTCGGCCCCGTCGACGTCTCCGCCCTCGTCCGCACCCGGGTCCACCACCCCGAGGCGATCGCCGAGGCCGCCGCCCGCCGCGTCCGGCGCCCCCTGATCGGCGACTCCGGCCGGCTGATGATCGTCGCCGCCGACCACCCGGCCCGTGGCGCGCTCTCCGTCGGCGACCGCAAGCTCGCCATGGCGAACCGCGCCGACCTCCTCGGACGACTGTGCCTGGCGCTGTCCCGCCCCGGCGTGGACGGCGTCCTCGCGACCGCCGACATCCTCGACGATCTTCTCCTCCTCGGCGCCCTCGACGGCAAGGTCGTCATGGGCTCGATGAACCGGGGCGGTCTCGCGGGCGCCAGCTTCGAACTGGACGACCGCTTCACCGGCCACCGCCCCGAGGACATGGAGCGCCTCGGCTTCGACGCCGGCAAGCTCCTGCTGCGCGTCGACTACGACGACCCGGGCTCGCTCACCACCCTGGAGTCCACCGCCCGTGCCGTGGACGCCATGGCCGAGCGCCGACTCCCGGTGTTCGTCGAGCCGTTCATCAGCCGCCGCGACCCGGCCACCGGCAAGGTCAGGAACGACCTGAGCGCCGAGGCGGTCACCAGGTCGATCGCCATAGCGGCGGGCCTCGGCGGCAGTTCGGCGTACACCTGGCTGAAGGTGCCCGTCACCGAGAACCCCGACGACATGGCCCGCGTGATGGAGACCTCGACGCTGCCCGCCGTCCTGCTCGGCGGCGACGTCGGCGAGGACCAGGAGGGCGCGTACGAGAAGTGGCGCGGCGCGCTGCAACTGCCCACCGTGCAGGGCCTGGTGGTCGGCCGCTCGCTGCTCTACCCGGCGGACGACGACGTGACCGCCGCCGTGGACACCGCCGTCGGACTGTTGTGAGGGCCGCATGACACAGAAGACCGAGCTGTACGTACCCAAGGGCGCCACCGCGAACGCCCGGTACGCCGTGGACATCGACCCGAAGCGGGCCGGCTGGACCCACAGCAGCCTGCGCGTCGTGGAGTTGGAGCCGGGTGGCTCGCACACGTTCGCGACCGAGGACAGTGAATGGATCGTGCTGTCCCTGAGCGGCGGTTGTACGGTTCAGGTGTCGGAGGAACCGGGCAATTCAGACGGTGGCGGCAGCACCGAGTTCGAAATCCTGGGCAGGGAGAGCGTGTTCGCCGGAGTCTCCGACTTCGTGTACGCGCCCCGTGACGCCCGGGTACAGATCGCCTCCGGCGCGGGAGGCCGCTTCGCTTTGGCAGGAGCGAAGTGCGAGCGACGACTCCCCGCTCGTTACGGCCCCGCGCCGGAGGTCCCCGTGGAGGACCGGGGCAGCGGCACCTGCGCCCGCCAGGTGCGCAACTTCGCCTCCGCCGACGCCTTCGAGTGCGACAAGCTGATCACCGTCGAGGTCATCACCCCCGGTGGCAACTGGTCCTCGTACCCGCCGCACAAGCACGACGAGAACCGGCCGGGGGAGGAGACCGAGCTGGAGGAGATCTACTACTTCGAGATCGACGGCCCGCACGGCTTCGGCTACCAGCGGGTGTCGCCCTCCCGCGAGGGCGGCGCCGAGGTGCTCGCCGAGGTCCGTTCCGGTGACACGGTGCTCGTGCCCGACGGCTGGCACGGCCCGTCCATCGCCCAGCCCGGCCACAGCATGTACTACCTGAACGTGATGGCGGGCCCCGGCCCCGAGCGGAAGTGGCAGATCTGCTTCCACCCCGACCACACGGAGGGCTACCGATGAGCCCGACCTCGACCACGGCCACCACACGGCTCACGGTCGCCCAGGCGCTCGTCCGCTTCCTGTCCGCCCAGTACACCGAGCGCGACGGCGAGCGGCGGCGACTGATCGGCGCCACCTGGGGCATCTTCGGCCACGGCAACGTCGCGGGCCTCGGCCAGGCGCTGGTCGAGTACGCCGACGACATGCCCTACCTCCAGGGCCGCAACGAGCAGTCGATGGTGCACGCGGCCGTCGGCTACGCCCGCCAGTCGAACCGGCTGTCGACGCACGCGGTGACGACGTCCATCGGCCCCGGCGCCACCAACCTGGTCACCGGCGCCGCCCTCGCCACCATCAACCACCTGCCGGTCCTGCTGCTCCCCGGCGACATCTTCGCCACCCGCCCGGCCGACCCGGTCCTCCAGCAGCTCGAAGTGCCCTACGCGGGCGACATCAGCGTCAACGACACCCTGCGCCCGGTGTCCAGGTACTTCGACCGGATCACCCGCCCCGAGGCGCTGATCCCGGCCGCGCTCCAGGCGATGCGCGTGCTCACGGACCCCGTCGAGACGGGCGCGGTGACCCTCGCCCTGCCGCAGGACGTGCAGGCGGAGGCGTACGACTGGCCGGAGGAGTTCTTCGCCGAGCGGACCTGGACCGTGCGCCGCCCCGCGGCGGACGTCGCCGAACTGGCCACCGCGATCGACGCGATCCGCGCGGCCCGCCGCCCGCTGATCGTCGCCGGTGGCGGCGTCCACCACGCCCGCGCGGAGGAGGCGCTCGCCGAACTCGCCGACGCCACCGGCATCCCCGTCGCCTCCACCCAGGCCGGCAAGGGCTCCCTCCGCTTCGACCACCCGCAGGACGTGGGCGGCATCGGCCACACCGGCACCGCGACCGCGAACGAACTCGCCCGCACCGCCGACCTGGTGATCGGCGTCGGCACCCGGTACACGGACTTCACCACGGCCTCGAACACCCTCTTCGCCGCCGACGGCGTCCGCTTCCTCAACCTCAACATCGCGCCCTACGACGGCCACAAGCTCTCCGGTCTGCCGCTGATCGCGGACGCGCGGGCGGGTCTCGAAGCGCTCTCCGAGGCGCTGGAGGTGCACGGCCACCGGGTCGCGGACGGGTACGTCGCCGAGTACACGGAGGACAAGCAGCGCTGGGAGCACCGCGTCGACGCCTGCTACGAGGCCGACGAACCGGACACCCGGCCCACCCAGGCCCAGGTCCTCGGCCTCCTCGACGAGCTCGTCGACGAGTCCGACATCCTCATCAACGCGGCCGGTTCCCTCCCCGGTGACCTGCACAAACTGTGGCGGACACGGTCGCGGGACCAGTACCACCTGGAGTACGGCTACTCCTGCATGGGGTACGAGATCCCGGCCGCGATCGGTGTCCGGCTGGCCGCTCCCGGGCGCCCGGTGTGGGCGCTGGTCGGCGACGGCACGTATCTGATGATGCCGACCGAGATCGTCACGGCCGTGCAGGAGAACGTCCCGATCAAGGTGCTGCTGGTGCAGAACCACGGGTACGCCTCCATCGGCGGCCTCTCGGAGTCGGTCGGCGGTGAGCGGTTCGGCACCGCCTACCGGCACCGCAACCCCGACGACGGCACGTTCACGGGCGCCCCGCTGCCCGTGGACCTCGCCGCCAACGCGGCCAGTCTCGGCATGCGCGTGCTGCGCGCCAAGACCGTCCGTGAGCTGCGCGCCGCCCTCGCCGAGGCGCGGGCGGCCGACACTCCCACTTGTGTCTACGTGGAGACCCAAACGGCAGACACAGTGTCGGGCCCGCCTCCCGCGCAGGCCTGGTGGGATGTACCTGTGGCCGAGACCGCGACCCGCGCGTCCGCGGTCAAGGCACGCGAGGAGTACGACCGGCACGTCTCAACCCGACGCCGCCATCTGTAAGCAAGGAGTTTCTGGAATGACGAAGATCGTCAACCACTGGATCGGCGGCAAGACCGTCGAAGGCGCGTCGGGTACGTTCGGGCCGGTCACGGACCCGGCGACCGGCGCGGTCACCACCAAGGTCGCCTTCGCGACCGTCGACGAGGTCGACGCGGCGGTCCGCACCGCCAAGGAGGCCTTCGCCACCTGGGGCCAGTCCTCGCTGGCCAAGCGCACGGAGATCCTGTTCCGCTTCCGCGCGCTGCTCGACGCCAACCGGGACGCGATCGCGGAGCTGATCACCGCCGAGCACGGCAAGGTGCACTCCGACGCGCTCGGCGAGGTCGCGCGCGGCCTGGAGATCGTCGACCTGGCCTGCGGCATCAACGTGCAGCTGAAGGGCGAGCTGTCCACGCAGGTCGCCAGCCGGGTGGACGTCTCCTCGATCCGCCAGCCGCTGGGTGTCGTCGCGGGCATCACGCCGTTCAACTTCCCGGCGATGGTCCCGATGTGGATGTTCCCGATCGCCATCGCGACCGGCAACACGTTCGTCCTGAAGCCGTCGGAGAAGGACCCGTCGGCGTCGATCAAGATCGCGGAGCTGCTGGCGGAAGCCGGTCTCCCGGACGGCGTCTTCAACGTCGTCCACGGCGACAAGGTGGCCGTCGACCGCCTGCTGGAGCACCCGGACGTCAAGGCCGTCTCCTTCGTCGGCTCGACCCCGATCGCCCGCTACATCCACACCACGGCCTCGGCGAACGGCAAGCGCGTCCAGGCCCTCGGCGGCGCCAAGAACCACATGCTGGTCCTCCCGGACGCGGACCTGGACGCGGCGGCCGACGCGGCGGTCTCGGCGGCGTACGGCTCGGCGGGCGAGCGCTGCATGGCGATCTCGGCGGTCGTGGCCGTGGGCGCGATCGGCGACGAACTGGTGGAGAAGATCCGCGAGCGCGCCGAGAAGATCAAGATCGGCCCCGGCAACGACCCGACCTCGGAGATGGGCCCGCTGATCACGGCCGTGCACCGTGACAAGGTGGCGTCGTACGTCGAGGGCGCGGCGGCCGAGGGCTGCGAGGTCGTCCTGGACGGCACCGGCTTCACGGTCGACGGCTACGAGGACGGCCACTGGATCGGCATCTCGCTGCTGGACAAGGTGCCCACGTCCGCGAAGGCGTACCAGGACGAGATCTTCGGCCCGGTGCTGACCGTCCTGCGCGTCGACACCTACGACGAGGGCATCGCCCTCATCAACGCCTCCCCCTTCGGCAACGGCACCGCGATCTTCACCCGCGACGGCGGCGCCGCCCGCCGCTTCCAGCTGGAGGTCGAGGCCGGCATGGTCGGCGTCAACGTCCCGATCCCGGTCCCCGTCGGCTACCACAGCTTCGGCGGCTGGAAGGACTCCCTCTTCGGAGACCACCACATCTACGGCAACGACGGCACCCACTTCTACACCCGCGGCAAGGTGGTCACCACCCGCTGGCCCGACCCGGCCGACGGCCCGTCGGCAGTCGACCTGGGCTTCCCGCGCAACCACTGAGCCCTGTTGTGACAGAGGGGGCGGCCGTGCACCGGCCGCCCCCTCTGTCACGCCACCCGGGCGGTCGGCGGAGCCGACCGTGCCGCCGGTCTAGCCCCTGTCGTCCCAATCCTTCCAGCACGGGGTGTTCGGCCAGCACGCCGCCGAGACGGAGTGACCGTTCGACGGCGTCCGGCCGGTGTCGGCGGAGGTGATGCCGACGGCTGTGGCGATCAGGGCGGCGGCGGCCACGGCCGTGGTCAGGGCCTTGGTGATGAGTCGTTGCATCGCTGCGTTGGTCCCTTCGCGCAGTGGGGGTTGCGATAGATCATCAGCTTGTTGGATCACTGCCCCACAAGTCAATGTGAAACTTCAAGTAACTCTCGTCCTGTCGCACCTGGGCGGGCTCGACCCCGAACTGAAGGGCTGACGGTCAGCCGCCCCGCGCCCCCGGCGGATCCGACTTGTCAGGTTGCTGTCGAGGCCGCCCCCCGCCCCCGCATACCGCACCCGCTGTATGCCGAATTCCCCCCGTACGACCGTGGGATGTCCCACTCTTCCCCCCTCAGGGGGCCCTGGGGCACGGTGGGGGCCCCGTACCGTTGACGCATGGATCTTCGACTGACCGGGCCGCGCCTGCGCGGAGCGCTCCGGCGGAGGCCGAGGCGCGCCATCGCCGCCGCGGCCGCCGTCGTCGTGCTCGCCGGCGCGGGCACCTGGACGGCCACCGCCTCGGACGAGGCGGCGCCGGTGACCCGCGCCGACCAGGCCATGGAGACGGCCGAGGGCGTGCGCATCGACACCTCGTACTTCACCTCCGGCGGTGACGGCCGCCGCCCGGCCGTCCTGCTCGGCCACGGCTTCGGCGGCAGCAAGAACGACGTCCGCGAGCAGGCCGAGGCCCTCGCCCGCGACGGCTACGCGGTGCTGACCTGGTCCGCCCGCAGCTTCGGCAAGTCGACCGGCAAGATCGGACTCAACGACCCCGAGGGCGAGGTCGCCGACGTCTCGAAGCTGATCGACTGGCTGGCGAAACGCCCCGAGGTGCAGCTCGACAAGAAGGGCGACCCCCGCCTCGGCATGGCGGGCGCCTCCTACGGCGGAGCGATCGCCCTGCTGACCGCCGGGTACGACGACCGCGTCGACGCCATCGCGCCCGCGATCACGTACTGGAACCTGGCGGACGCCCTCTTCCCGAACGGCGTCTTCAAGAAGCTGTGGGCCGGGCTCTTCGTCAACACCGGCGGCGGCTGCGAGAAGTTCGAGCCCCAGCTGTGCGAGATGTACCAGCGCGTCGCCGAGTCGGGACGACCCGACGCGGAGGCCGTGAAGCTGCTCGCCGCACGCAGCCCCGAGGCCGTCGGCGACCGCATCAAGGTGCCCACCCTGCTGATGCAGGGCCAGACCGACTCCCTCTTCCCGCTCGGCCAGGCCGACGCCGCCGCCAAGGCGATCAAGGCCAACGGAGCCCCCGTGGACGTCGACTGGATCTCCGGCGGCCACGACGGCGGCGACATGGAGACCAGCCGGGTCCAGGCCCGGACGGCCGCCTGGTTCGACCGCTACCTCAAGGACGACAAGGGCGCCGACACCGGCTCCGCCTTCCGCGTCACCCGCACCCTCGGCACCGGCTCCGGCGACGGCGAGCCCCGCCTCGCCGGCACCACCGACGACACCTACCCGGGCCTGGAGAGCGACCCCACGAAGATCGCCCTCGCCGGCCGTGAGCAGAGCTTCGAGAACCCGGCCGGCGCCAACCCGCCCGGTATCTCCGCCCTCCCCGGCCTCGGCGCCGGCGGCGGCCTCGCCCAGCTCTCCTCGCTCGGCGTCAGCATCTCCCTGGACTTCCCCGGCCAGTCCGCCGCGTTCCAGTCGAAGCCCGTCGCCGACGACCTCCAGATCACCGGCTCGCCCACGGCCACGGTCCACGTCAAGTCGACCAGCGACGACGCCGTCCTCTTCGCCAAGGTGTACGACGTCGGCCCGGACGGCAGGTCCCAGGTCCTGCCCTCCCAGCTCGTCGAACCCCTGCGCGTCGAGGGCGCCAAGTCCGGCAAGGACGTCCGTCTCACCCTCCCGGCCATCGACCACGAACTCGACGACGGCCACAGCCTGCGCCTGGTCCTCGCCTCCACCGACCTCGGCTACGCCTCTCCGACGACCCCGGCGACGTACACCGTCTCCCTCAAGGGCGACCTGGAGGTGCCCACGCCGCTCGGCCGGGCCGACCGCGCGGACGCGCTGCCCGCCTGGGTCTGGTACCTGCCCATCGCCGGCGCCGTGATCGCCGCCGTCCTGCTGGTCACCGGCCGCCGCCGGATCGTCACCCCGGCCCCCGACCCGGCGCTCGCCGAGGTCCCGCTGGAGATCACCGACCTCAGCAAGAAGTACAAGAACGGCGACCGCTACAGCGTCCGCGACCTCTCCTTCCGTGTCGAGAAGGGCCAGGTCCTCGGCCTGCTCGGGCCGAACGGCGCGGGCAAGACGACCACCCTGCGCATGCTGATGGGCCTGATCCAGCCCGACGGCGGCCGGATCCGGGTCTTCGGACACGCGATCGTGCCGGGCGCCCCGGTCCTCTCCCGGGTCGGCGCGTTCGTCGAGGGCGCGGGCTTCCTCCCGCACCTCTCCGGCCGCGAGAACCTGGAGCTGTACTGGGCCGCCACCGGCCGCCCCGCCGAGGACGCGCACCTCGACGAGGCCCTGGAGATCGCCGGACTCGGCGACGCCCTGGCCCGCGCGGTCCGCACCTACTCCCAGGGCATGCGCCAGCGCCTGGCCATCGCCCAGGCCATGCTCGGCCTGCCCGACCTGCTCATCCTCGACGAGCCGACCAACGGACTCGACCCGCCGCAGATCCGCGAAATGCGCGAGGTCATGATCCGGTACGCGGCCGCCGGCCGCACGGTCATCGTCTCCAGCCACCTGCTGGCGGAGGTCGAGCAGACCTGTACGCATCTGGTCGTCATGGACCACGGGCAGCTCGTCCAGGCGGGCCCCGTGAGCGAGATCGTCGGCTCCGGCGACACGCTGCTGATCGGCACGTCCGAGCCCGTGGACGAGCCGGTCGTCGAGAAGATCGCCGCCCTGCCGGGCGTCGACTCGGCCGTCCGCGCCGACGACGGACTGGTGGTCCGCCTCGACGCCGACGGCAGCGCCCGGCGCCTGGTCGCCGACCTCGTACGGCTGGAGGTCCCCGTGGCGTCGGTCGGCCCCCACCGCCGCCTCGAAGACGCCTTCCTCACCCTGATCGGAGAGTCCGCATGAGCACGCTGGCCGAGCGTGCCGAGCACGCACAACCCGACTCCGCGCGGCCCGTCGAGGTCGCCGACGGCTACCGCGCCGGCCGCACCCTCCCGCTGCGGGTCGAGCTGGTCCGCCAGCTGAAGCGCCGGCGCACGATGGTCATGGGCGGCATCCTGTTCGCCCTGCCCCTCGTGCTGCTGATCGCCTTCCAGGTCGGCGGCTCGCCCGGCGAGGGCAACAACCGGGTCAACCTGATGGACACGGCGACGGCGTCCGGCGCGAACTTCGCCGCGGTGAACCTCTTCGCCGCGGCGGGCTTCCTCCTCGTCATCCCCGTCGCGCTGTTCTGCGGCGACACGGTCGCCTCGGAGGCCAGCTGGTCCTCCCTGCGCTATCTCCTCGCCGCGCCCGTGCCCCGCGCCCGGCTGCTGTGGTCCAAGCTCGTCGTCGGCCTCACCCTCAGCCTCGCCGCGCTGGTGCTGCTGCCGGTCGTCGCCCTCGCTGTCGGCACCGCCGCCTACGGCTGGGGCCCGCTGGAGCTGCCGACCGGTGGTGAACTCGCCGCGGGTGCCGCCGCGCAGGCCCTGGTGATCACCGTGGCGTACATCTTCGTGTCCCAACTGGTCACCGCCGGTATGGCGTTCTGGCTGTCCACCCGGACCGACGCGCCGCTGGGCGCGGTCGGCGGCGCCGTCGGCCTCACCATCGTCGGCAATGTGCTCGACTCGGTGACCGCCCTCGGTGACTGGCGCGACTTCCTGCCCGCGCACTGGCAGTACGCCTGGCTGGACGTCGTCCGCCCCCAGCCCGAGTACACCGACATGATCCAGGGCGTCTCGATCTCGATAACGTACGCCCTGATCCTGTTCGCCCTGGCCTTCAGGGGTTTCGGCCGCAAGGACGTCGTCTCCTAGGTCAACGGAGGATCACCGACCGGTCTCGACGGGCCCCCGCCGTGGCCGCTTCGAGACGCATCCGCAACTCCCCGTGGCGCACATCCGGGCCCCCACCACCGTCACAGTCACAACAGTCGCCTGCGAGAACCCACGACAAGGCGACGGACGACGTGGCTAGGGGGCCCGGATGCACACGTACCGCTATCGCAGGAGCACGCCGACGACGAGGCCGGCGGAATCGAGGCCGGCGGAATCGAGGCGGACGGCACGACGACGGACCGGCACCGCGCTCATCGCCCTGGGCGCGGCCTGCGCCCTGCTCCTCACCGGCTGCGGGAACAGCGGTGACGGGGGCAACTCCTCCTCGTACGACCGGGGAGGGAACGGCGGCAAGGCGGACGGCTTCCCGGCCCCCGCCCCCGACGGCCCCCGTGAACAGCGGGAGGGGGACGAGGAGTCCCGGGACATCGCACCCACCCCCGAGGACCACCTGTCCACCTTCGCCCTCGACGTCGACACCGCCTCCTACGGCTACGCCCGCCGCACCCTGGCCGACGGCAGCCTGCCCGACCCGTCGACCGTCCGCCCGGAGGAGTTCGTCAACAGCTTCCGCCAGGACTACGAACGCCCCGACGGCGACGGCTTCTCGGTGACCGTCGACGGCGCCCGCACCACCGGCGAGGACGGACCCTGGTCCCTGGTCCGTGTCGGCCTCGCCACCCGGGCCGCCGGGGGCGATCGCGAACGCCCGCCCGCCGCCCTCACCTTCGTCATCGACGTCTCCGGCTCCATGGCCGAACCGGGCCGCCTCGACCTCGCCCAGGACGCCCTGCGCACGATGACGAAGCGGCTGCGCGACGACGACTCGGTCGCCATCGTCACCTTCAGCGACGAGGCCGAGACCGTGCTGCCGATGACCCGCCTCGACGAGGACCGGGACGAGGTCCTGGAAGCGGTCGACAGCCTGGAGCCCACCGACTCCACCAACCTCGCGGCGGGCGTCGAGACCGGCTACGAGACCGCCGTCGAGGGCCTGCGCAAGGGCGCGACGAACCGGGTCGTCCTGCTCTCCGACGCCCTCGCCAACACCGGCGCCACCGACGCCGACACCATCCTCGAACGCATCGCCGGCGAACGCCGCGAACACGGCATCACCCTCTTCGGCGTCGGTGTCGGCAGCGACTACGGCGACGGCCTCATGGAACAGCTCGCCGACCGGGGCGACGGCCACACCACCTACGTCTCCACCGAGGAGGAGGCCGAGGAGGTCTTCTGCGAGGAACTCCCGCGCCACGTCGACCTCACCGCCCGCGACGCCAAGGTCCAGGTCTCCTTCGACCCGGCGACGGTCGAGGAGTTCCGCCTGATCGGCTACGACAACCGGCAGGTCGCCGACGAGGACTTCCGCGACGACCGCGTCGACGGCGGCGAGGTCGGCCCCGGCCACACGGTCACCGCCCTCTACGCCGTCCGCACCGAGGACGGCGCCGACGCCGGTCATCTCGCCACCGCCACCGTCCGCTGGCTCGACCCCGACACCCGGACCCCGCACGAGGAATCGGCCGGCCTGGAGGCCTCGGACCTCCACGGCGGCCTGTGGACCTCCGCACCGTACGGTCTCCAGGTCGCCGCCGTGGCCGCGTACTTCGCCGACGCGCTCCGCCAGGAGGACGGCCGGACCGACCTCCCGGCCCGCCCCTCGCTGAGCCGGCTGGGCCACCGGGCGGACGATCTGGCGAGGGACCGCGAGGACAAGGACCTCCGCGCCCTGGCCGAGGCGATCAGGACGGCGGAGGACCTGATGGGTTAGGACCTGTTGGGTAGGGCCTGTTGGGTAGGGCCTGATGGGTCAGGAACTGACGGGCCGGAACCTGGCGGACCGCAAACCGGACGGGGTCAGGGGCTGACGGCGTAGGACCTCGGCGCGCAGGCCGAGGGCAGCGCCCGCGCCAGCCCCTCCCCGTGCAGCCGGTCCAGCCGGTGTTCGACCGCGGACCGCACCGCCGCCACCCGCAGCCGGGGCCCGCACGACGCCCCGGCCCGCGACGACTCCGTCTCCCGGAGCGCGCTCAGCACCTCGGTGGTGATCCGGTCGAGCACCGGCCGCACCTCCTTCACCAGATCGGGCCGCGCGGTGGGCCGCTCCTCGGGGTGCGCGTCCCACCGTGCGTAAAGACCGCGCTGCACCAGCTTGTTGGCCTCGATCTGGTCCCGGAAGACCGCGGTGACGGCGTCCGGATCGAGGCCGAGCCCGACGGCCCGCGCCGCCACGTCGTCCAGGATCGCCTTCTCCCGCACGGGATCGTCGATCGGCGTGGCGGTCCCGTACTTCGCCGCCGCGACCTTGTCCGCCACGAGCAGCCGCTCGGCGAACAGATCGGTCAGCACGGTGAGCGACCGGGCGCCCGCGACCGTACGAGGGGGAGTGGACGAGGAATCGGCGGCGGCCGGTGCGACACCGGTCAGCACCACGGCGGACGAGACGCAGACGGACATGACGGATATCAGGACGGACCTGAGGCGTGGGGGGCGCATGATCCACGGGTATCACACGTGCCTCAGTCGCCCCCCGGAGTCGGGCGAAACCCTTGAAAATCTCTTACTTACGAGTAAGTTGACTCGCCAGTAATGTAGGAGTCGGCCTCGGGAGCCGTGATGGGCGTACGCAAGGACCTGAACCGGGCGAAGCAGCGCGGCGCCCTGCTCGACCGGGTCGAGGTCGAGGTCGTCAAGGACGCGCGGGGAGTCGTCCGTGAGGCACGCACACCCGCCCTCGCCTCGCCCCCCACCAGCGGCAGCATCGCCGATCTTCCCTTCCGCAACGCGACGGAGGCCCCGGACGCCGTCGTCCTGCGCCGCACCGACCGCCACGGCACCTGGCACCCGGTCACCGCCACCGCCTTCGCCCGTGAAGTCGCCGCCACCGCCAAGGGGTTGATCGCCGCCGGCCTCGAACCCGGCGGCCGGGTGGCGGTGATGTCCCGCACCCGCTACGAGTGGACCGTCGTCGACTTCGCCGTCTGGGCGGCGGGCGGCCAGTCCGTCCCCGTCTACGCCACGTCCTCGCCGGACCAGATCGAGTGGATCGTCCGTGACTCGGGCTGCCGATTCGTGGTGGTGGAGACCCCCGAGAACGCGGAGGCCGTCGCCACCGCCACCGCCCGCCACTCCCAGCCCCCGCACGTCTGGCAGATCGACCGGGAGGCCCTCGCCCACCTCGCCGACCTGGGCCGGGGTGTCCCCGACGACGAGGTCACCAAGCGCCGCG
Organism: Streptomyces sp. NPDC034049; assembly: GCF_055575575.1. Taxonomy (NCBI): domain Bacteria; kingdom Bacillati; phylum Actinomycetota; class Actinomycetes; order Kitasatosporales; family Streptomycetaceae; genus Streptomyces; species Streptomyces sp. NPDC034049. The sequence continues at coordinate 2,109 of NZ_JBVISJ010000008.1, read as the reverse complement.
CCGCCCTCACGCCCGACACGGCGGCGACCATCTGCTACACCTCCGGCACCACCGGCCGCCCCAAGGGCTGCGTCCTCACCCACGCCAACCTCCACGCGGAGGCCGCCAACACGGTCGAACTGCTCCACCCGATCTTCAAGGAGATCTCCGGGCAGGTCGCCTCCACGCTCCTCTTCCTCCCGCTCGCCCACATCCTCGGCCGCACCATCCAGATCGCCTGTCTCATGGCCCGCATCGAGATCGGCCACTGCCCGAGCATCAAGCCCGACGAACTGCGGCCCGCGCTCAAGAAGTTCCGCCCCACCTTCCTGGTCGGCGTCCCGTACCTCTTCGAGCGGATCCACGCCACCGGCCGCGCCACCGCCGAACGCCTCGGCCGGGGCGCCTCCTTCGACCGCGCCCACCGCCTCGGCGTCCGCTTCGCCCGCGCCCACCTGGACAAGTTCCTGGACCGGGGCCCCGGCCCGACCCCCGGCCTGTACGCCGCCTGGGCCCTGTACGACCTGCTGGTCTACCGCCGCGTCCGCAAGGAGCTCGGCGGCCGCATGCGGTACGCCATCAGCGGCGGCTCCCCCCTCGACCGCGACCTCAACCTGTTCTTCTACGCCGCCGGGATCATCGTCTACGAGGGCTACGGCCTCACCGAGACCACCGCCGCCGCCACCATCGTGCCGCCGCTCGGGCCACGCCCCGGCACGGTCGGCCAACCCGTTCCCGGCACCGCGGTCCGCATCGCCGACGACGGGGAGGTCCTCATCAAGGGCGCCATCGTCTTCGGCACGTACTGGAACAACCCGCTCGCCACCGACGCCGCCCTCACCGACGACTGGTTCGCCACCGGCGACCTCGGCGCCCTCGACGACGACGGCTACCTCACCATCACCGGACGCAAGAAGGACATCCTCGTCACCTCCGGCGGCAAGAACGTCTCCCCGGCCGTCCTGGAGGACCGGCTGCGCAGCCGCCCTCCGGTCGGGCAGTGCATGGTCGTCGGCGACAACCGCCCCTTCGTCGCCGCCCTCATCACCCTCGACCCCGAGGACGTCACCCACTGGCTGCACGTCCGCGGCATGTCCCCGGACACCCCGCTCTCCGAGATCGTCACCGACCCCCGGATGCGCGCCGACGTCCAACAGGCCGTCGACTACGCCAACCAGGCCGTCTCCCGCGCCGAGTCCATCCGTGAGTTCAAGCTGGTGGAAGGCGAGTTCAGCGAGGAGAACGGCCTGCTCACCCCGTCCATGAAGGTCAAACGCCACGCGGTCACGGCGGCGTACGCGGCGGCGATCGAGTCGCTGTACGCCAGGAAGTGAGCCGGGGGCGTGACGCCCCTCCCCGCACATGAAAGCGGGCCGCCGATGCTCGGCGACCCGCTTTTGCCCGGTGGTGGCGTGGGGGCTACTTGCCGCCGCCGTTGCCGTTGTCCGAGAGGATCGGGATGTCGGACAGGATGTGCGACAGGGGCTCGTCACCCTTGGCCTGGGTGGAGTTCTCGGTGCACTGCTGGTTCTGCGGGGCGGAGAGGATCGGCACGTCCTGGAGGGCGGCGACGCCCACGGCCCCGATGCCGCCGATGTTGAGCTTGGCCGGCAGGCCGATGCAGGGCTTGTTGAGCGAGCCCTGGACCAGCGAGAGCTGCGGGCTCATGTCGCCCTTGGTCACCGAGTTGCCGAACGCCTGGCTGGCACCGTTGCCGCTGAACGAGGTGGTCCCACCGTCGTCCGCGAGGGCCTGGGGCGCGGTCGCGGCACCGAGGCCGGCGATGGAAGCGGCAACAGCCGCGGTGGCCCACAGCTTGTTCATGTTGGATCCCTTCGGAAAGCGGACTCCGTTGCGGAGTTGCGCCCTGATCAACAGGGCATCCGGTCAACGGTTGCGTAGATTGCCCCTATTGGCGCAATAGGCGGCTTATCGTCGTGCAGAGGTGCGGAGGTTACCTGCCGCCGCCGTTGCCGTTGTCCGAGAGGATCGGGATGTCGGACAGGATGTGCGACAGGGGCTCGTCACCCTTGGCCTGGGTGGAGTTCTCGGTGCACTGCTGGTTCTGCGGGGCGGAGAGGATCGGCACGTCCTGGAGGGCGGCGACGCCGATGAGCCCGATGCCCCCGA
>NZ_JBVISJ010000007.1:103516-482646 GCF_055575575.1 Streptomyces sp. NPDC034049 | reverse complement strand
GAGAGCGTCGAGAAGCGCCTCGTCCGCTACCGGACCGTCGGTGACATGTCCTGCACGGGCGCCGTCGACTCCGACGCGACCACGCTGGACGCCGTCATCACCGAGATCGCCGCCTCCCGGCTCACCGAACGGGGCGCGACCCGCGCCGACGACAAGATGTCCGAGGCCGCGATGGAAGACCGTAAGCGCGAGGGGTACTTCTAGGCATGAGCACCATCACCGCCGAGGAGCTCTCGGCCACCACGCTGCTGCGGTTCGCGACCGCGGGTTCCGTCGACGACGGGAAGTCCACCCTGGTCGGACGGCTGCTGCACGACTCCAAGTCGATCCTCACCGACCAACTGGAGGCCGTGGAACGCGTATCGGCCAGCCGGGGCCAGGAAGGCCCCGACCTCGCCCTGCTCACCGACGGCCTGCGCGCCGAGCGGGAACAGGGCATCACCATCGACGTGGCCTACCGCTACTTCGCCACCGCCCGCCGGCGCTTCATCCTCGCCGACACCCCCGGCCATGTGCAGTACACCCGCAACATGGTCACCGGCGCCTCCACCGCCGAGCTGACGGTGATCCTGGTCGACGCGCGCAACGGCGTCGTCGAGCAGACCCGCCGGCACGCCGCGATCGCCGCGCTGCTGCGGGTGCCGCACGTGGTCCTCGCGGTGAACAAGATGGACCTCGTCGCCTACCAGGAGCAGGTCTTCGCGGGCATCGCCGAGGAGTTCACGGCCTACGCCTCCGAGCTGGGCGTCCCGGAGATCACCGCGATCCCGATCTCGGCGCTGGCCGGTGACAACGTGGTGGAGCCGTCCGCGAACATGGACTGGTACGGCGGCCCGACCGTCCTGGAGCACCTGGAGACGGTGCCGGTCGCGCACGATCTGAGCCACTGCCACGCCCGTCTGCCCGTGCAGTACGTGATCCGGCCGCAGACCTCCGAGCACCCCGACTACCGTGGTTACGCGGGACAGATCGCCGCCGGTTCGTTCCGCGTCGGCGAGTCGGTGACCGTGCTGCCGTCGGGCCGGACGTCGAAGATCTCCGGCATCGACCTGCTGGGCGAGCCCGTCGACGTCGCCTGGACCACCCAGTCGGTGACCGTCCTGCTGGAGGACGACATCGACATCTCGCGCGGCGACCTCATCGTGCCCACCAAGGACGCCCCGCCGACCACGCAGGACATCGAGGCGACCGTCTGCCATGTGGCGGACCAGCCGCTCGCGGTGGGCCACCGGGTGCTGCTCAAGCACGGCACCCGCACGGTCAAGGCGATCGTCAAGGACATCCCGTCCCGGCTGACGCTCGACGACCTGTCCCTGCACCCGCACCCGGGACAGCTCGTCGCCAACGACATCGGCCGGGTGAAGGTCCGCACGGCCGAGGCGCTGCCGGTCGACTCCTACGCCGACTCCCGCCGCACCGGTTCCTTCATCCTGATCGACCCGTCCGACGGCACGACGCTGACGGCCGGCATGGTCGGCGAGTCGTTCGCCTCCCCGGAGCCCGTCAAGGACGAGGCCGAGGACGACGGGTGGGACTTCTGACATGAACCCCCAGGACTTCTACGCGACGTTCGCGAAGGAGGGCGGCCGTGTGGGCAGCGGCGCCCTCGGCAGCGGGCAGGGCGGAGTGGCGCGATGTGTGCGATGACGTACGCGCACCGCTTGCGCGCCCCGTCCCCCCACCGGACGTCCCCGTTGCGACGAAGACCCTTTTCCTGATTCCCCGGCCACACCCCGAAGGGCTGTGACCGCCGGGCCTCCGAGAGGAACACCTCCCGTGCCTGCCAACCGCTCATCCGCCTTCCGTCGCTCCGTCGCGGTCATCGCAACGCTTCCCCTCCTCACCCTCGCCGCCTGCGGCTACGGCTCCGAGGCCAAGGACGACAAGACCACCGAGGTCGCCGCCGGGGCCAAGAAGATCGAGGGTCTCGACACCGTCAAGATCGGCTACTTCGGCAACCTGACGCACGCCACCGCTCTGGTCGGCCGCCAGGAGGGCATCTTCCAGAAGGAGCTCGGCGCCACGAAGGCCGAGTACGCGACCTTCAACGCCGGGCCCTCCGAGATCGAGGCGCTCAACTCGAAGTCGATCGACATCGGCTGGATCGGCCCCTCCCCCGCGATCAACGGCTACACCAAGTCCGCCGGCAAGGGTCTGCGCATCATCAGCGGTTCGGCCTCCGGTGGTGTGAAGCTCGTCGTCAACCCGGACAAGATCAAGTCCCTGAAGGACGTCAAGGGCAAGAAGATCGCGACGCCTCAGCTCGGGAACACGCAGGACGTCGCGTTCCTCAACTGGATCGCCGAGCAGGGCTGGAAGGTCGACGCCGAGAGCGGCAAGGGCGACGTCTCCGTCGTCCGCACGGACAACAAGATCACACCGGACGCCTACAAGTCCGGCTCGGTCGACGGCGCCTGGGTGCCGGAGCCGACCGCGTCCAAGCTGGTCGCCGAGGGCGCCAAGGTGCTGCTGGACGAGGCCGACCTGTGGCCGGACAAGAAGTTCGTGATCACGAACATCATCGTGCGGCAGGACTTCCTCAAGGAGCACCCCAAGGTCGTCGAGGCCGTGCTGCGGGGCGCGGTGAAGACGAACGCCTTCATCGACTCCGACCCCCAGAAGGCCAAGGAGGCGGCCAACGCCCGGCTGAAGGAGGACTCCGGCAAGGCGCTGGACGCCAAGATCCTCGACCCGGCGTGGGCGTCCATCCAGTTCACCAACGACCCGCTGGCGTCCACCCTGCAGACCGAGGCGGACCACGCGGTCAAGGCCGGCCTGCTGAAGGACCCGCTGCTCGACGGCATCTACGACCTGTCCCTCCTCAACAAGGTCCTGAAGTCCGAGGGCGAGCCCGAGGTCGACGACGCCGGGCTCGGCGTCAAGTAACCGCGTAGTCCGCCACGTTCCCAGGAGGTGACGACCATGGCCACCGCTCTCGCCAAGGCCGCCGACGGCATCGGCGCCGCCGAGCACGCAGCCCGTATCGAGCACGTATCGAAGTCCTTCGCCGGTCCGGCCGGGCAACAGCTCGTGCTCGACGACATCACCCTCGATGTCGCTCCGGGCGAGTTCGTCACCCTCCTGGGGGCCTCGGGCTGTGGCAAGTCCACCCTGCTGAACCTGGTGGCGGGGCTCGACGCCCCGTCCCAGGGCAGCATCACGACCGACGGGCGCCCCGCCCTGATGTTCCAGGAGCACGCCCTGTTCCCGTGGCTGACCGCGGGCAAGAACATCGAACTCGCCCTGAAGCTCAGGGGAGTTCCGAAGAACGAACGGCGCGAGCGCGCCGAGGACCTGCTCTCCCTGGTCCGGCTGCAGGGCGCGTACGGCAAGCGGGTGCACGAGCTGTCCGGCGGTATGCGTCAGCGGGTGGCGCTGGCGCGGGCCCTCGGCCAGGAGAGCAAGCTGCTGCTGATGGACGAGCCGTTCGCGGCGCTCGACGCGATCACCCGGGACGTGCTGCACGACGAGCTGACCCGGATCTGGGAGGAGACCCAGCTCTCCGTCCTGTTCGTCACGCACAACGTGCGCGAGGCCGTCCGGCTCGCGCAGCGCGTGGTGCTGCTGTCCTCGCGCCCGGGCCGGATCGCCCGGGAGTGGCGGGTCGACATCCCGCAGCCCCGCCGCATCGAGGACGCTCCGGTGGCGGAGCTGTCCCTGGAGATCACCGATGTCCTTCGTGAGGAGATCCGCCGTCATGGCCAGCAGTGAGACGAGGGCGACGGACACGATCGACGCCCCGGTCGCCGACAAGGACCGGCTCGGGGCGGTGGAGGCGGGTCTCGACGCCCTGGAGACGTCCGGCGGCGGCCGGACCCCCTTCAGCCAGACGTTCCGGCAGAAGATCGTCCCGCCGATCACCGCGATCGCGCTGGTGCTCGCGGTGTGGCAGGGACTGGTGTCGTTCGGCATCGTCACCGACCCGGGCAAGCTGCCCCCGCCGTCCGCCGTGTGGGACGCGGCGGAGCAGGCCTGGCTGGAAGGCAAACTGCTCGGCTACATCTGGACGAGTGTCTCGCGTGGCCTGTTCGGCTTCCTGATCGCGCTGGCGATCGGCACGCCGCTCGGCATCCTGGTCGCCCGGGTGCGGTTCGTGCGGGCGGCGATCGGTCCGATCCTCTCCGGTCTCCAGTCGCTGCCGTCGGTGGCGTGGGTGCCGCCGGCCGTGGTCTGGCTGAGCCTGAGCGACCAGATGATGTACGCGGTGATCCTGCTCGGCGCGGTCCCCTCGATCGCCAACGGGCTGGTCTCCGGCATCGACCAGGTGCCCCCGCTGTATCTGCGGGCGGGCCGCACCATGGGCGCCACCGGGCTCCAGGGCGCCTGGCACATCGTGATGCCGGCCGCGCTGCCCGGTTATCTGGCAGGTCTGAAGCAGGGGTGGGCGTTCTCGTGGCGCTCGCTGATGGCGGCGGAGATCATCGCCAACCACCCCGATCTCGGTGTCGGTCTCGGCCAGTTGCTGGAGAACGGCCGCACCAACATCGACATGGCCACGGTGTTCCTCGCCATCTTCCTGATCCTGCTGGTCGGTATCGCCATCGATCTGCTGATCTTCAGCCCGCTGGAGCGGCGGGTCCTGCGCGGCCGCGGCCTGCTGGTGAAGAGCTGATCCACATGGTCAGCAAGCCGGTCCTCCTCGTCGTCGCCCACGGCAGCCGCGACCCGCGGCACGCCGCGACCGTGCACGCCCTGGTGGGGCGGGTACGGGCGATGCGCCCCGGGCTGCGCGTGGAGACCGGCTTCCTGGAATTCAACCTCCCCTCGGTCCAGGGGGTGCTGGAGTCGCTGGCGGCGGAGGGCGTACGGGACGTGGTGGCCCTGCCGCTGCTGCTGACCCGCGCCTTCCACGCCAAGGCCGACATCCCGGCGGTCCTGCGCGCGGCACCGCCGGGTCTGCGCGTCCGCCAGGCGGAGGTGCTCGGCCCGTCGCCCCTGCTGCTGTCGGCCCTCGAACGCCGGCTCCACGAGGCGGGGCTGAGCCCCGCCGACAAGTCCTCGACCGGGGTCGTGCTGGCCTCGGCGGGGTCCACCGACCCGGAGGCGATCGCGGTGATCGCAGAAATCGCGCGGGAGTGGCGGCACACCGGTTGGTGCGCCGTGCGACCCGCGTTCGCCTCCGCGTCCCTCCCCCGCACGGAGGACGCCGTACGGGAGCTGCGGGCGCTCGGCTGCGCGCGGGTGGCCGTGGCGCCGTACGTCATCGCGCCCGGCCGGCTGCCGGACCGGATCGTCGCCGGGGCCGAGACGGCGGGCGCGGACGTCCTGGCCGACGTGCTCGGCCCCGCCCCCGAACTGGCCGCGCTGCTGCTGCGCCGGTACGCCGGCGCGCTCCGGCAGGGTCAGCTCACCGCGGCCTGATTCGCGGTCGGCGCCCTGGTGTCGTGCCCTTTGGGACACCGCCCTTTCGGACACTGCTCCTTGGGCCACTTTCGCCTCAGAAGCACCTCAACTCCCTTGTAGCGCACACCTGTCGGGCGACAGGCTGGGTGAGCACCATCAAACGGGAGGAACTCACGTGCGATTCAAGACCACTGCGGCCACGGCCGTCGCCCTGGCCGCTCTCGCCGGCTCCGCCTCGCCCGTCCTGGCGAGCAGCGGCGCCTAGACGGATTCCGGCGCCGTCTCGTCGGTGTCGGTGTCGGCGGCCGCGCCGGCGGCCAAGAAGAAGCTCAAGACCCAGAAGTGCGACGAGCGGCACGATGTGAAGGTCTGCATCACCTACCGCACGAAGGGCAACGCCGGCGCCAAGACGAACCAGTTCGTCGCCTCGGTGAAGGGCTACCGGGATTCATTCGCAGTGCACCGGGGTTTATCCCGGTGGTGAAGCGAATCTTGTATCTGCGACGCGGAGTGTCGCAGGGTCGTTCCGGCGGAGCCGGACCGCGCAGCGAGGGTGAGGGCTCGCTCTCATGTTCCCAGTGACGTCACGTGTTCGACCGGCCTAGTGTGACTGCCATGCAGCTCCGGTACTCGTTCCGCGTGTACCCGGATGCCCGTCACCGCACCGCGCTGACCAGGGCGTTCGGGTGTGCCCGTGTCGTGTTCAACGACGCGGTGCGTGCCCGTGAGGACGCCCGCAGGGCAGGCAGGCCCTCCCCGACGGCCGGTGAGCTGTCCACCCGCCTGATCACCCAGGCGAAGCAGACCACCTCACGTTCCTGGCTGGGCGAGGTCTCAGCGGTCGTCCTGCAGCAGTCCCTGCGCGACGCCGAGACCGCCTACCGCAACTTCTTCACCTCCCTCAGAGGCACCCGTAAGGGTCCGAAACTGGGCGCGCCCCGACTCAAGTCCCGCAAGGATGCCCGGCAGTCGATCCGGTTCACCGCCAATGCCCGCTGGAAGATCACCGACAGTGGCCGGCTGAACCTGCCGAAGATCGGCGCGGTGAAGGTGAAGTGGTCACGCGTGCTGCCCGCCATCCCCACCTCGGTCACCGTCGTGATGGACGCGGCCGGCCGGTATTTCGCGTCCTTCGTCATCGACACCGACCCCGCCACCGACGCCGCCCGGATGCCCGACACCGACCAGATCATCGGCATCGACCTGGGCCTGACCCACTTCGCCGTCCTGTCCGACGGCACGAAAATCAACTCCCCCAGGTTCCTGCGCCGCGCGGAGAAGAAGCTGAAGAAGGCGCAGCAGGAGCTGTCCCGCAAACAGAAGGGGTCCAGGAACCGGGACAAGGCCCGCCTCAAGGTCGCCCGTGCCCATGCCAAGGTCGCCGACGCACGCCGTGAGTTCCACCACCAGCTCTCCACCAGGCTGATCTCCGAGAACCAAGGGATCGCCGTGGAGGACCTCTCCGTGGTGGGACTGGCACGTACTAGGCTGGCCAAGTCCGTGCACGACGCCGGATGGTCCTCGTTCACCAGCATGCTGAAGTACAAGGCGCAGCGGTACGGCCGCACCCTGATCACGATCGGCCGGTTCACCCCGACCTCTCAGACCTGCTCCACCTGCGGCGCCGTGGACGGACCCAAACCCCTGAACGTGCGGGAATGGACGTGTACCGCCTGCGGCGCGGTCCACGACCGGGACATCAACGCCGCGATCAACGTGAAGACGGCCGCCGGACTGGCGGTATCGGCCTGCGGAGCGCCGGTAAGACCGGGGGTGATCCCGGCGCAGCGCGAAGAAACAGGAAGCCACGGATTCCCGACCGGAAACCGTGCCGCGTAGCGGCACAGCAACCAGTCGAGAAGGCCAGAATCCTCGGGCTTCAGCCCGAGGAGCAAGTCAAAACAAGAACTCCTTCAAGGCCCGGCTGACGGTCACCAACCAGAAGACCTGGCACAACGACAAGTACCCGAAGGTCAAGCGGGACGACTACGTCGAGGTCACCAAGAAGACGAAGAAGAACGGCCACGCCTGCGCGGCCCTCTACGTGGGCCCGTCGTCCCACTACCCGGCCTGGATGGCCTGCATCAACTAGCCGTCCCGCGGCGGCCGTCAGCCGGCGGTGGCCGCCCGCGGATCCCGGCCGCTCGACGCCGGCGCCCGGTCGAGGACCGGCGCGTCGGGCGGGACCGGGACCGGGGCGGCGAAGCCGTCGTAGCGGCGGTGGAGGTCGCTGTCGGTCTCCACGACCGTGAGGACGAACCGGGCGGCGTAGGCGTCGGCCCGGTCGGGGTCGGCGGTGACGTCCCGCCCGGCCGTCTCCTCGGGCAGGGGCCTGCGCAGGGTCCGGTGGTCAGCCGGGCCGCGTCAGCTCCGCCAGCTTCACCACCGTGTTCCAGTTGCGGGTGGTGGCGACCAGGCCCTTCAGGAGGCGGGGCCTCGACAGCGTCTCCGCGAGCTTGGAGCGGCCGAGGCCCTCGGGGGCGTACAGATACAGCACCCGGTCCCCGATCCTGAACTCCTCGGGCAGGAACGCCGGTTGGTCGATCCCCTCGAAGCGGGTGGCGTCCACCGTCTCCGACAGGTACGTCACGTGCAGTTGCTTGCCCTCCAGTTCCGCCGCCGGGAACGGGCAGGCCTCCCGGACGGCCTCCAGATACGCGTGGTCGCGCACCAGGACGTCCACGGTGAAGCCGAAGTGCTTCTCGATGGCGGCCGTGATGTCCGCGGCGTGGGAGTCCTCGTCGCCGTGGTCGCTGGTGAAAACCGCGTTGCCGCTCTGGAGGTAGGTGGCCACACCCTCGTGGCCGAGGCCGGTCAGGAGGGCGCGGAGGTCGGCCATCGGGACCTTCTTGCTGCCACCCACGTTGATCCCGCGCAGGAGCGCCGCGTACGTCGTCATGGGCTCACGATAGGCGCAGGGCGGCCGGTCCACCCTGAGATCAGGCCCCGAGGACCCGAGATGGGTGTAAGGGGCCACTGTCCTCCCTGGTGGGGAGGGAGCGGGGTCCGAGCGGAGGACCCGGAGGCGGTGGGGTTCACCGGACAGCACGACGAGATGCCCTTATCCGGCTCATACCTTCGAAACGAAAGGTGGCGGCAGGGGGTCGCCATCGCATACGAGGGGGCTGGCCCGTCATGGGGAACGGAGAGACACGGGTGCGGGGGATCGCCGCCCGGGCGGGCGGCTGGAGCGCCCGGCACCGCTGGGCGGCCGTCGGGGTCTGGTTGCTGTTCGTCGTGCTGACGATGGGCATCGGCTCGGCGATGGGCTCGGTCGAGGTCAAGGACAGCGACCAGCTCAAGGGGGAGACGAGCGCGGCGGCGCACATCGTCGAGGAGGCCGGGATCGAGGAACCGGCCGGTGAGACGGTCCTGATCCAGGCGAAGGACGACGCCACCCGGGCCACGGATCCCGCGTTCCGGGCCGCCGTGGCGGACGTGATGAAGGCCGTCGGGCGGACCGGGAAGGTCGCGGACGTGACCTCGCCGTACGACACGGGGACGATCTCGAAGGACGGCCGCAGCGCGCTGGTGCAGTTCGACGTGCGGGGCGCCTCGGACACCGCGGGTGAGCGGATCGAGCCGGTGCTGAAGGCGGTCGAGGGTGTCCAGGAGGAGCACGGGACGCTGCGGATCGAGGAGATCGGCGGCGCCTCCATGATGAAGACGTTCGACGACGCCTTCGGGGACGACTTCCAGCAGGCCGAGTACTCGGCGGTGCCGGTGGCGCTCGGCATCCTGCTGATCGCGTTCGGCGCGGTCGTCGCGGCGCTGCTGCCGGTGGCGCTGGCGATGACCGCGATCATCGCGACGATGGGTCTGATGGCCATCGTCAGCCATGCGGTCCCGATGAGCGACACCGCCAACTCCGTGATGCTGCTGGTGGGTCTGGCCGTCGGCGTGGACTACTGCCTGTTCTATCTGCGCCGTGAGCGCGAGGAGCGGGCGGCGGGCCGGGACGCGCAGGCCGCGCTGCGGGTGGCCGCAGCGACCAGTGGCCGCGCCATCGTCATCTCCGGTGTCACGGTGTGCGTGGCGATGGCGGGCATGCTGTTCACCGGGCTCGCCGAGTTCGAGGCGATGGGCCTGGCGTCCCTGATGGTCGTCGCCGTCGCGATGGTCGGTTCGGTCACGGTGCTGCCCGCGCTGCTCTCGCTGCTGGGCGAGCGGGTCGAGAAGGGGCGCATCCCGTTCCTGCACCCGGACAAGCGGCGTGGGAAAGGCCGCTCCGGGGGCGGTTCGGAGAGCCGCTTCTGGAACGCCGTCCTCAGGGTCGTGCTCGCCAAGCCGGCGCTGTCGCTGTTCGTGGCGACCGGCGCGCTGCTCGCCGTGGCGGCGCCCGCGGTCGGGATGAAGACGCAGAACCTGACGCTGGACCAGGAGTTCGGCGACTCGCTGCCGATCGTGCAGACCTACAACCGGGTCAACGAGGCCTTCCCCGGCGGTTCCGAACCGGCCGAGGTGGTCGTGAAGGCGAAGGACATCGACGCCCCCGAGGTGCGGGCGGCGCTGGCGGACTTCAAGAAGGAGGCCGTCGCCTCGGGTGCCTCTCGGGGCCCGGTGGAGATCAAGGTGCACGACGCGCAGAACGTGGCCTTCGTGTACGTGCCGCTGGTCGGCGGCTCCGACCAGGACAGGGCGGGCGCCAGCCTGGACAAGCTGCGCGACGAGGTACGGCCCGCCACGCTCGGCGAGGTCGAGGGCGTGGAGGCGCCGGTCACCGGGCAGGTCGCGGGCAACAAGGACTTCAACGACCAGCTGACCGGAGCCGTCGTCCCGGTCTTCGCCTTCGTCGTGGTCTTCGCCTTCCTGCTGATGCTGCTGTCGTTCCGCTCGCTGACGATCGCGGCGACGTCGATCGTGCTGAACCTGCTGTCGGTGGGCGCCGCGTACGGCATCCTCGTCGCGGTCTTCCAGCACGGCTGGGGCGCCTCGCTGGTGGGCGCGGAGGGCGTGGGCGCCATCATCACCTGGCTGCCGCTGTTCCTGTTCGTGATCCTGTTCGGGCTGTCGATGGACTACCACGTGTTCGTGGTCTCGCGCATCCGTGAGGCCCGGCTGCGGGGCCGTACGACGGAGGAGGCGATCCGGCACGGTGTGGTCACCACGGCCGGAGTCGTGACCAGCGCCGCCGTCATCATGGTCGCCGTCTTCGCGATCTTCGGGACGCTGTCCATGCAGTCGATGAAGCAGATGGGTGTGGGCCTCGCGGCCGCCGTCCTCATCGACGCGACGGTCATCCGGGGTGTGCTGCTCCCGGCGGTGATGGCGCTGCTCGGCGAGCGCAACTGGTACCTGCCGAAGTGGCTGCACCGGCTGCCGGACCTCACCCACGACGAGTCGCCGGAGCCGGCGCCGGTGTCGCCGGCCGGCCGGGACGCGCGGGACGAGCGGGTACGGGTCTGAGCGGGACGCGAGCGCGGAGGTGGGCCGGGGCGATGTCGCCCCGGCCCACCTCGATGTCCGTATCCGCCGGTTCAGGCCGCCGCGGCGACGTCCCCCCGGTCGAAGGAGTCGAGAGTGCGGGTGAAGTCGCGGGTGGAGAGCAGCAGCTTGTAGACGATGGCCAGTTCGAAGACGAGCAGCAGCACGCCGGAGACGATGGTCGCCGTCATCACCGAGTCGATGATCGGGCCGATCATGAAGACGCCCATCTGGAACTCGATGCCGCTGATCAGGTGGGGGCGGACCCGGTGGCGCAGCAGGAAGGACCGGACGCGCAGATAGAGGGGGAAGCGGCGGCGGAACTCCTGGTGCAGGTCGACGACCTGGGCCTGCGGCGCGGCCTGGGTGACCTCGGCGGCGGCCGTGCGCAGGTCCTGTTCGATGTCGGCCTCGGGGTTCTCGCGCAGCAGGTCCTCCATGAAGGCCAGTTCCCGCTCGTTCTCGGCGCGGCGGGCCTCGCGCAGCCGGGCCTTGATCTGCTTGCGCATGGTGTGGCGGACCTTGAAGGTCTCCAGGGAGTTGATGTAGCGGAGCGCGTCGCAGCCGATGACGGCGGCGGCGAGCCAGATGTAGAAGGTCTCCCCCGTGCGCTGGTACTGCCCGGCCATCAGGGCGACCGAGCACGCCGCGACCCGGACGCGGTCGAAGACGAAGTCGAGCCAGGCCCCGAACACCGAGCCCTGGCCGGTGAGTCGGGCGACCTTGCCGTCCATGCAGTCGAGGATGAAGCTGAGGTGGTAGACGACGGCGCCGGCGATCAGCCAGCGCCAGTCACCCAGCGCGAAGAACGCGGCCGAGACCAGACCCAGCAGGAAGGCGCCCCAGGTCAGCTGGTTGGGCGTGATCCTCGTGTACTTCGCGGTCAGCCGCACCAGGGGGGTGGCGACCGGGTCGACGAGGAGCACGGTCCACCAGGCGTCCCGCTTCTTCTGGGTGACGCGGCGCACTTCCGCGAGGTCGGGTATGTCTCGGCGCATGGGTCAACTTCCTGGCGTTCGAAATGAATTCATCCTCAGCTTGGAAGTCGTTCATCCGAGGCACAAGAACCGCCGAACACAACCTTTGGGAGGGGGTAACGGTCGAACCCGGTAACCGAGTCAGTGCGCGTACCGCGCGGAGCGGGCGTTACCTGAGCGTTATTGAGTGACCTGATTGTGACCTAAAAAGTGCCGTGATTTCACGACCTGCGTGGAACCAGCCGGCTTGCCCGGCTATCAGGGAGTTGAAAAGCACGGGGCGGAGCCCCTGCTTTTGAGGGGCGCGGGGAACTGCGCGAGAAGCCCCACGCCCCCGCACCCGCACCCGCACCCGCACCCGCACCCGCACCCGCACCCGCACCCGCACCCGACAACGCAGCCCACCCGCCCCACACCCTCACCGCTGATAGCGCGCCAGCACCAGGTTCCCGTCGTCCTCCAGCCGTTCACGCAGCTCACCCAGGTCGATCGCACCGCTGTAGTACTCCTGGTACGCGGGCGTGGCGACCTTGTCCTTCCACTCCGGGTAGCCGCGCACGGACTGCGCGGGGGCCGGCCGGAGGTGGGTGGCGAGGGCGGTGCCGGTGGCCCAGTCGTGGTCGGTGGTGCGCAGGGCGGGGTCCCGCAGCGCCTCGGTGCCGGTCGGGAGCATCCAGTCGCCGAGGGCGAGCCGGACCATGTTCCCGGGACGCAGCAGGAAGTCGATGAACGCGGCGGCCTGCTCCTTGTGCGGGCTGTCCTCGGCGACGGAGAGGGTCTGCGGGCTGACGCCCTGAGTGAGCCCGCCCGCACCGGCCGGGGCCGGCAGCACCTGCCAGTCGAAGCCCTCCGGGGCCTGCTGGACGATCTGCTGACGGTACGAGAACCCGAGCGGGACCATCGCGTACCTGCCGCCGAAGAAGCCGGGCAGGGTGTCGGAGCCGCTCATGCCGAGGGTGGTGGCGGGCGCGCTGCCGTCGGCGTTCACCTCGTCGCGCACGGTCCTCGGGACGACGGTGTCGGCCTCCTCGAAGCGCACCTCGACCTTGCCGTCCGTGCCCCGGTGGAACAGCTGTCCGCCCGCGGAGAGGGAGAGGTTCAGCGTGGCCGACACCGGTTCCTTCAACGGCCAGGCCACGCCGTACTTCCCACCGCCGCTCAGCTCCTTCGCCACCTCGCGGAACTCCGTCCAGGTCCACGGATCCTCGGGCGTCGGCACCCGCACCCCGGACTCACGCAGCCAGGTGGCGTTGGCGATCAACACCCTCGGTTCCTGGAGGAACGGCACCCCGTAGATCCCCTCGCCGAAGGTCGTCGTCTCCCAGCTGTGCCGCGGGATGTCCGCCCTCAGCCGCTCGGGCAGCAGCTCGCGCAGATCGGCGAGGTAGCCGCCGTACGCGAAGTCCGCGAGGTCGTCGGAGGCGTCGTGGATGATGTCCGGCGCCTCACCGCCCTCGAAGGAGGTGAGCAGCTGGTCGTGGACGCTGTCCCAACTGCCCTGCACGTACTCCACCCGGACGCCGGGGTGCGTGGCGTTCCACTCCTCCACCAGCTCCTTGTTGACGGCGACGGACTCCTCCTGCCAGGCCAGGGACTGGAAACGGAGGGTGATCCGGCCGTCGTCGGAGGTCCCCCCGCCGTCGGTGCAGCCCGCGACGAGCAGGCACAGCAGCAGGGACGTGAGGAGCCGTCGGACGCGCATCAGTTCTTCACCGCCCCGGCGAGCATGCCGCCCGTGATCCGTTTCTGGATGACCGCGAAGACGACCAGCGAGGGCAGCGTCGCGAGGAACGCGGCGGCGGCCAGCGGGCCGAGGTCGGCCACGCCCTCCGCCCCGATGAAGTGGGTGAGGACGACCGGCAGGGTCTGCTTCTGGGGCGTCTTGAGCAGGACCAGCGCGAAGAAGAACTCGTTCCACGCGGTGACGAACGCGAACAGCGCCGTCGCCACGATGCCCGGCGCCAGCAGCGGCGCCGTCACCGACACCAGGGTGCGCAGCCTCCCGGCCCCGTCGACCGCCGCCGCCTCCTCCAACTCGGCGGGCACCGCCCGGACATAGCCGACGAGCATCCACAGCGCGAACGGCAGGGCCCAGACCACGTACACCAGGACCAGTCCGGGCACGGAGTCGATCAGCCGGAGGTTCTTCAGCACCAGGAAGAGCGGGATGATCACCAGCACGAACGGGAACGCCTGGCTGACCACCACCCAGCCGGTCGCCATCCGCGACAGGGTCGTACGGTGCCGGGCCATGACGTACGCCATCGGCGTCGCGACGAGTACGGCGACCACGGCCGCGCAGACCGCCGCGACCAGCGAGTTGAGCGCGGCCTGGAGCAGGGGCTGCTCGTCGAAGGCCTGCCGGAAGTTGGCGAGGGTCGGGTCCCTCGGGATCCAGGTCGGGTGCAGACTGCCCAGCTCGCGGGCCGGTTTGAAGGCGGTGGAGACCAGCCAGAGGAACGGGAACGCGAGGAAGACGAGATACGCGAGCAGGGCCAGGTACTGACCGGTGCGCGCCGCCCTGCCGCGCCTCACGCGCCCTCACCCCGCCGCAGCCGGCCGGCCAGCACGAACGCCAGGACGGTCGAGATCACCGCGACCATCACACAGCCCATCGCCGCCGCGTATCCGAACTGGCCGTAGCGGAAGGCCTCCTCGTAGGCGAAGAGCATCGGCAGGCGGGTACGGCCGCCCGGTCCGCCGTTGGTCAGCACGTACACCAGGGCGAAGGAGTTGAAGTTCCAGATCAGGTTGAGCGCCGAGACGGCGAGGGCGATGGGTCTGATCGCGGGCCAGGTGACCGTGCGGAAGCGGCGCCAGGCGCCGGCGCCGTCCATCGCGGCAGCCTCGTGCAGTTCGCGCGGGGTGTTCTGCAGCCCGGCGAGCAGGGCGACGGTGGTCTGGGGCATGCCCGCCCAGACGCCGACCAGTATGACGGCGGGCAGCGCGGTGGCCAGTCCGCTCAGCCAGTCGCGGCCGTCGCCCAGGCCCAGGTCGCGGACGGTCTCGTTGAGGATGCCCGCGTCGGGGTTGTAGACGAGCCGCCACATGATGCCGACGACGACCTCGGGCATCGCCCACGGGACGATCGCGAGCGCCCTCGCCAGCCAGCGCAGCCGCAACGGCTGGTTGAGGAGGAGGGCGAGGCCGAGCGCGAGCACGAACTGCGGGACGGTGACCCCGACCGCCCACAGCAGACCGATGCGGAACGACTCCCAGAAGAGGGTGTCGTGCAGCAGGTCCTGGAAGTTGAGGGTGCCGATCCACCGGGTGGGCTCCCTCCGGCCGGACTGGGCGTCGGTGAACGCCAGCGCGATCCCGAACAGCAGCGGTCCGACGCTCAGCACCAGGATGGGGATCAGCGCGGGCAGCACCAGGAACCAGGCACCGTGGTCGATCAGGCGCCGGTCCCGGTCGTCCGCCGGGGTGCGCCGCTTGGCCGGTCGCGTGCGTTTCGGCTTCGCGGTCGCCAAGGTCATGTCCGTCATGGTGCTGAGGGCATGACAGGGCGTCAAGGCACCGCGCACAGGGCCCGACCTGTGCGAATGCGAGACTGGCCCCTGGATGGCGTGAACCCGACGCCACGAGCACGGCGTCGGCCGTACGGACAGGGAGGCGACGGATGGACGAGGCACGGGCGCGGGAGGTACTGGTCGCGGCCGAGGTGCTGCCCGCCGCGGCCGGTGCGCCACGGCTGCTCGCGCTGGGCGAGAACGCGGTGTTCGCCGCCGGTGACCTGGTGGTCAAGGTGGGCCGTGACGCCGAACTCCTCGACCGGGCCCGCCGCGAACTGGACGTCGCCGCCTGGCTCGCCGAGGCGGGCGTCCCCGCGGTGCGGCCCGCCGGTGCGGAGGCTCTGCTCGTCGAGGGACACCCGGTGACCGTGTGGCACCGCCTGCCCGATCCCGTACGCCCCGCCGGACCGCGCGATTTGGCCGAACTCCTACGGCTGGTCCACGCCCTGCCCACCCCGCCCTTCGCCCTGCCCCGCCGTGAACTGCTCGGCGGCGTGGAGCGCTGGCTGCGCCTCGCCGGTGACGCGATCGACCCGGCCGACGCGGCGTACCTCCGTGAGCGCCGCGACGGGTTCGCCGCGGCCGCGGCCGCCCTGACCCCACGGCTGCCCCGGGGCCCCGTCCACGGCGACGCGCTCCCCCGCAACGTCCACATCGGCCCCGACGGCCCGGTCCTCGTCGACCTGGAGACCTTCTCCGGCGACCTCCGCGAGCACGACCTCGTCGTCATGGCCCTCTCCCACGACCGCTACGGCCTGCCGACGCGGGACTACGACGCCTTCACGGCGACCTACGGCTGGGACGTGCGGGAGTGGGACGGCTGCTCGGTGCTGCGGGGCGCCCGTGAGACGGCGAGCTGCGCGTGGGTGGCGCAGCACGCGCCGAGCAATCCGGCGGCCGCGGCCGAGTTCATCCGCCGCGTGGCCTCGCTGCGCGAGGGGGACGAGACGGTCCGGTGGTACCCGTTCTGAGCGGCGACGGGCGCGGACGGGCCGAAGTCGGACGGCCCGAAGCATGACTGCCCGGAGCCAGACGGCCCGGAGTGTGAGGACCCGGAGTCAGACGGCCCGGAGTATGAGCGCCACCTCGTCGATCTCGGCGTCACGGGCCAGGGCGAAGCCCCGGTCGTGGCCGGTGACGACGAAGCCGCACTTCTCCAGGACGCGGATCGAGCCGGTGTTGTCGGCGGCCGCGTGGGCGTACAGAGGCCGGGTGGGGACGAGGCCGAGCAGGGCGGTGAGGGCGGCGGTGGCGATGCCCCGGCCCCACTGGGCGCGGTCGATCCAGTAGGTGACCTCGCGTTCGTCCGGTGGCCCGTAGACCGCGACGGTGCCGACGACCTCGCCGTCGGCGACCACCGTGCGGTTCAGCACCCCGGGATCGGCACGGATCTTCGCCCAGTGGGCGTCGAAGAGGGCGCGGTCGCGGTGGTACGCCCCGGTGAACGCGGCGATCCGCTGTGCCTCGGGGTCGGACGCGTGCCGCCAGAGGAACGGCAGGTCGCCGTCACGGACTTCGCGGAGGGAGACCACGGCGGCCGTCATACCGTCTCACCCGCAGGCTCGCGCAGCGGCCAGGTCGCGTCCACGACCGCTTCCGGGTTGCCCTTGCGGCGGAGGAACGCCTGGAAGTCGGTGGCCCACTCCGCGTACCACTCGATCTGGCGGCGGTGCAGCTCCGCCGGGCCGAGGGCGGCGACCTTCGGGTGGCGCTGGGCTATCGCACGGGCGAGCCGGGCGGCGGCCAGGGCGTCGGCGGAGGCGTCGTGCGCGGCGTCCAGCGGAACTCCGTACTCCCCGCAGACCGCTTCGAGGTTGCGTTTGCCCCGGCGGTAGCGGTCGACGGAGCGGTCGATCGTGTACGGGTCGATGACGGGTGCCGGATCGAGGCCGCCGAGCCGGTCCCGCAGGGACGGCAGGGCGTGCCGGCGCAGCTCGGCGGAGAGCAGGGACAGATCGAAGGCCGCGTTGTACGCCACGACCGGGACGCCCGTCTTCCAGTAGGAGACGAGGACGTCGGCGATGGCGTCGGCGACCTGGTCGGCGGGTCTGCCCTCGGCCGTCGCACGGGCGTTGGTGATGCCGTGCACCGCCACCGCCTCCTCCGGGATCTCCATGCCCGGGTCGGCGAGCCATTCCCGGTGTCCGACCGGCTCCCCGTCCCTGACCTCGATCACCGCGCCCGTGACGATGCGCGCCTCGCCCGGGTCCGTCCCGGTGGTCTCCAGGTCGAAGCCGATCAGCAGCTGCCGGTGCCAACCCATGCTGGCCCCCCTTCTTGGTGGTGCTTTCCCCCAGTGACCACCACCATCGCACGGGCCACTGACAATGCGAGGGCCGCATTCCGCTTCGCCGCGCGACGGGCCCGCCGGCATCGCGCCGGAGCCCGCTTCACGACACCGGTCGGGAGTCCGCCCACGCCACTTCGAACTCCTCGCGGTATGTATCGAAAAGGCCGACTTCGCCGTTCTCGTCCGCCTTGAGGACCCGGTTGCCGCCGCGCAGGACGAGCACCGGCGCCTCCATGCCCCGGGTGCGCCGCAGATAGGTCTGGACGACCGCGACCCCGTCCGAGCCGTCGCCGTCGACGAGGTACGCCGTGAAGCGCGGGGTCTCGTCGAAGACCTGGATCTCGAAGGCGCCCGGGTCGCGCAGCCGGGAGCGGACCCGGCGCATATGGAGGATGTTCATCTCCACCGCACGGCTCAACTCCCCTCGCTTTATGCCCAGTTCACGCTCCCGCCGCTTCACCGCACTGGAGGCGGGGTTGAGGAAGAGCAGCCGCACCCGGCAGCCGGACTCGGCGAGCCGCACCAGCCGCCGTCCGGAGAAGTTCTGCACGAGGAGGTTCAGGCCTATCCCGATGGCGTCGAGGCGGCGGGCACCGCCGAAGAGGTCCTCGGCGGGGAACTGCCGCAGCAGCCGCACCCGGTCGGGGTGGACGCCGACGACGTCCGCGTACCGGTCCCCCACCAGGTCCTCGACCGCGTCGACGGGCAGCCGGCGCGCGGAGGGCACGTCGCTGCCGGCGCCCAGGATCTCCAGCAGCTTCGCGGCGGCGCGCTCGGCCTGGGCGAGGACGGCCTCGGACAGGGCCCGGTTGCGGGAGACGACGTTACGGGTGACCTCCAGCTCGTCCAGCGCCAGTTCCACGTCGCGCCGCTCGTCGAGGTACGGCTCGAAGCAGGGCCAGTGCTGCACCATCAGCTCGCGGAGCTGCGGCAGGGTGAGGAAGCTCAGGGTGTTGTCGTCGGCGGGGTCGAGCAGATAGCCCTTGCGGCGGCTGACCTCGCGGACCGCGACGGCCCGCTGCACCCACTCCTGTCCGGCGGGCCCGGCGGCGGCGACCACCCAGTCGTCGCCGTGGACGGGCTCGTAGACGGGCCGCAGCACGGCGGCCACCACGGCGCGCAGCCGCTGTTCGACGAGGTTCAGCCAGATGTAGGCGCGGCCGGCCCGCTGGGCGCGCGTACGCACTTCGAGCCAGGCGTCGGCGTTCCAGTCCAGCTCCGGGCCTATGGAGCCCCGCTCCATGGGCCGCGCCAGGGACACCGCGCCGGGTGGGACATCCGTGGGGTCCCCCTCGTGACCCGTGTCGCCCGCGTCACCAGGAGGCAACTCCAGCCCTCCCGAGCCCACCCACGCACCGCCTTCCGCTCCCCCGAGCCGACCCCTACGCAACGATCAAGGAAGGGTACTCCGGTAGCGGATGACGATACAGCCGGATGGGCGGGTCGTTTCTCAACTACCGCACGTGACTTGCCCGTTCCGGGGCGCCACCGTGCGGGGAGTGAGCCGATTCATAACGATCGGGCCACCGCCAGGCCACAACGGTGGCCCTCGGGGCGTCACGAAGTGTCCATCGCTGGGCAGGAGGGACGTATGTCCTAGGAGGTTCCATCAGATTGAGGGAGACTCCCCCCGGAGTCGCCCCCAGCGGCGCGCGACAACTGGAAGAGTCGTATCCATGCAGGTCTGGCCTGGACAGGCGTATCCGCTCGGCGCCACGTACGACGGCGCCGGCACCAACTTCGCGGTCTTCTCGGAGGCCGCGGACCGAGTAGAGCTGTGTCTCCTGGACGACGACGGCTCCGAGACGGCGGTGGAACTGCGCGAGACGGACGCGTTCGTGCGGCACGCGTACCTGCCCGGCGTGATGCCGGGGCAACGGTACGGCTTCCGTGTGCACGGCCCGTACGCGCCGGAGCGGGGGCTGCGCTGCAACTCCGCGAAGCTGCTGCTCGACCCATACGCACGTGCCATCAGCGGCTCGGTCAGCTGGGGAGAGGAGGTGTACGGCTACCACTTCGAGGCGCCTGAGGAGCGCAACGACCTCGACTCGGCCCCGCACATGATGACCTCGGTCGTGGTCAACCCGTACTTCGACTGGGGCGACGACCGGCGGCCCCGCACCGAGTACCACCACACGGTGATCTACGAGGCCCATGTCAAGGGCCTCACCATGCGGCACCCGGGGCTGCCCGAGGAGCTGCGCGGCACCTACGCGGCGCTCGCCCATCCGGCGATCATCGAACACCTGACCGAACTGGGCGTCACGGCGCTGGAGCTGATGCCCGTACACCAGTTCGTGAACGACCACCGGCTGGCCGACATGGGCCTCAGCAACTACTGGGGCTACAACACCATCGGCTTCTTCGCCCCGCACAACGCCTACGCCTCCTGGGGCGACCGCGGTCAGCAGGTGCTGGAGTTCAAGTCGGCGGTCCGGGCGCTGCACGAGGCCGGGATCGAGGTCATCCTCGACGTCGTCTACAACCACACCGCCGAGGGCAACCACCTGGGCCCCACGCTCTCCTTCAAGGGGCTCGACAACCCGTCGTACTACCGGCTCACCGACGACCCGCGCTACTACATGGACACCACGGGCACGGGCAACTCCCTGCTCATGCGGTCCCCGCACGTCCTCCAGCTGATCATGGACTCGCTGCGGTACTGGGTCACCGAGATGCATGTCGACGGGTTCCGCTTCGACCTCGCCGCGACCCTGGCCCGGCAGTTCCACGAGGTGGACCGGCTGTCGTCGTTCTTCGACCTCGTCCAGCAGGACCCGGTGGTCTCCCAGGTGAAGCTGATCGCCGAGCCCTGGGACGTCGGCGAGGGCGGCTACCAGGTGGGGAACTTCCCGCCGCTGTGGACCGAGTGGAACGGCAAGTACCGGGACACCGTGCGGGACCTGTGGCGGGGCGAGCCGCGCACGCTCGCGGAGTTCGCCTCCCGGCTGACCGGCTCCTCCGACCTCTACCAGGACGACGGGCGGCGCCCGCTGGCCTCCATCAACTTCGTGACCTGCCACGACGGCTTCACCATGCGGGACCTCGTCTCCTACAACGAGAAGCACAACGCGGCCAACGGCGAGGACAACCGGGACGGCGAGAGCCACAACCGGTCCTGGAACTGCGGGGCCGAGGGCGAGACCGACGACCCCGGGGTGACGGCGCTGCGGGTCCGGCAGATGCGCAACCTCATCGCGACGCTGATGCTGTCGCAGGGCGTGCCGATGCTCAGCCACGGCGACGAGTTCGCCCGGACCCAGGGTGGCAACAACAACGCGTACTGCCAGGACAACGAGGTGTCCTGGGTGCCGTGGCCCTCCGGTGAGGACGAGGACGAGGGCGCTCCGTTCGGGGATCTGCTGGAGTTCACCCGGGCCATGGTGTGGCTCCGCAAGGATCACCCCGTCTTCCGCCGACGCCGCTTCTTCCACGGCCGGCCGGTGGAGGGGACGCACGACGAGCTGTCGGACATCGCGTGGTTCACACCCCAGGGTCAGGAGATGGGGCAGCGGGACTGGGACTCCTCGCAGGCGGGGGCGCTGAGCGTCTTCCTGAACGGCAACGCGATCTCCGAGCCGGGTCCGCGCGGCGAGCGGATCAGCGACGACTCGTTCCTGCTGATGGTGAACGCGTCGGCGGAGGAGCTGGAGTTCGTGGTGCCGGTGAACCACGGTCCGCAGTGGCAGATGGTGGTGGACACGGGGCGGGAGGACGCGGTGCCGGTGGACGGGGTGAAGGTGGCGGCCGGGGAGAGCGTGCGGTTGGTGGACCGGAGTCTGGTGGTGTTCCGGAGGCCGACGTAGATGTGGATCGCGGGGTTCGCCGTACGGGATGGCTGTTCGTCGCGGGGGGTGCAGGTCGTAGGCGGCTGGTCGCGCAGTTCCCCCGCAGTTCCCCGCGCCCCTAAAAACTCCGCGCCGTTGCGTGTCAGGGCGCTCCAAGTCCTGTGTGGCGGGTACGTAGGACCTCATGACCTCTGTCGTGCCTGCCGCCACCTATCGGGTTCAGCTCCAGCCGTCGTTCCCGTTCGCCGCCGCCTCGGCCGCCGTGCCCTACATCGCCGCGCTCGGCGTCTCCCACCTGCACCTGTCCCCCGTCCTCGAGGCCGTGCCGGGGTCGTCGCACGGGTACGACGTGGTCGATCACGGCCGGGTGCGGGAGGAACTCGGCGGTGAGGAGGGGCTGCGGGAGCTGGCCAGGACCGCGCGCGCCCACGGGCTCGGCCTCGTCCTGGACATCGTCCCCAACCACATGGCCATGGCGCCCCGGCACAACCGGGCGCTGTGGGAGGTGCTGCGGGAGGGGCCGGGATCGGCGTACGCGCCATGGTTCGACATCGACTGGGAGGCGCAGGGCGGCCGGGTGCTGCTGCCGGTGCTCGGCGGGCCGCTGGGCGCGGAGATCGAGCAGTTCGTCGTGGACGGGCGGGAGCTGCGGTACTACGACCACGCGTTCCCGCTGCGGGAGGGCACCGAGAAGCTGCCGTTGCCGCAGCTGCTGGACGCGCAGTGGTACCGGCCGGTGTGGTGGCGGCTGGCCCGTACGGAGTTGAACTACCGGCGGTTCTTCAGCATCTCGGAGCTGATCGGGGTGCGGGTCGAGGAGCCGGAGGTGTTCGAGGCGACCCATGCGAAGGTCCTCCAGCTGCTGGACGAGGGGGTCGTCGACGGGCTGCGGGTCGACCACCCCGACGGGCTCGCCGACCCCGACGCCTATCTGCGGCGGCTGCACGGGGCGACCGGGGGGCGGTGGACCGTCGTCGAGAAGATCCTGGCCGACGGCGAGG
Source organism: Streptomyces sp. NPDC034049 (assembly GCF_055575575.1). NCBI lineage: Bacteria > Bacillati > Actinomycetota > Actinomycetes > Kitasatosporales > Streptomycetaceae > Streptomyces > Streptomyces sp. NPDC034049. Next base: position 460,308 of record NZ_JBVISJ010000007.1, on the reverse strand, counting down.
CGCTGCCCGGGGCGTGGCCGGTCGCGGGGACCACCGGCTACGACGCGCTGCGGCACGTCGACGGGCTGTTCACCGACCCGGCGGGAACGGGTGAGCTGCTGGAGCGGTATCGGAGGTTCACGGCCGCGCAGCCGGACCGGGGCGGGGAGTGGGACGCGACCGTGCGGCGGGCCGCGTACCGGGTCCTCACGCACGAGCTGGTCGCGGAGGTGGAACGGCTCACCCGGGTGGCGCACCGTTTGTGCGAGCGCTCCCCCGATCTCTCTCTGCGCGACCAAGCGCCGTGGGCGCTGCGCACCGCGCTGTGCGAGCTGCTCGCCCGGATGGAGGTCTACCGGCCGTACGCCTCCGAGGACGCCTCCCTCGTCGTCACCGAGGAGGCCGCGGCCGAGGCGCGCGCGCTGTTCGTGGTGCCGGAGGAGGCCCGGTCGGTGGACGCCGTACGGGATCTGGTGCTGGGCCGGAGCGACGAGCCGGACCATGTGGAGTTCCGGGCGCGGTTCGCGCAGACCTCCTCGGCGCTGCGGGCGAAGTCGGTGGAGGACACGGCGTTCTACCGCTATGTGCCGCTGCTGTCGGCGAACGAGGTGGGCGGCGATCCGGGGAGTCCGGCCGTGTCGCCGGAGGACTTCCACGCCTACTGTGCGCGCGTCCAGCGCGACTGGCCGGCCACGGGGACGGTGCTGTCGACCCATGACACCAAGCGCAGCGCGGACGTACGGGCGGCGATCGCGGTGCTCGCGCAGTGCCCGGAGCGCTGGGCCGACCTGCTGGCGGAGGTGACGCGGGACGGCGCGGGCGCGCCGGATCCGCAGCTGGCGTGGGCGGCCTGGCAGACGGCGTTCGGGCTCGGCCCGGCGGCCGAGGAGCGACTGCGGGGGGCCCTGCTGAAGCATGTGCGGGAGGCCGGGCTGCACACCTCCTGGACCGAGCAGGACCCGGCGTACGAGCGGGAGGTGGCGGACTTCGTCGCGCGGGGGCCGGCCGTGGACGCCCGGGTCGCCGCGCTGCGCGAGGAGCTGGCGCCCCATGTGCGGGCGAACGCGCTCGGCGCGGCCCTGGTGCAGCTGACGATGCCGGGGGTGCCGGACGTGTACCAGGGGACGGAGGCGGAGTACCGGGCCCTGGTGGACCCGGACAACCGCCGGGCGTTCGCCCCGCACGAGGACGGTGCGGAGAAGTTCCGGCTGACCGAGGCGGCGCTGCGGCTGCGCGGGCGGCGGCCGGAGGTCTTCGGGAGCGCGGCGACGTACGCGCCGCTGGCGGCCGAGGGGGTGGGCGCCGGGCACTGTGTGGCCTTCACCCGCTCCGGCGAGGTGGTCACGGCGGTGACCCGGTTGTCGCTGCGGCTGGCGCGGGAAGGGGGCTGGGGCGACACCCGGCTGCCGCTGCCCGAGGGGCGCTGGGCCGAAGTGCTGGGCGGGGAGCGGGAGTTCACGGGCGAGGTGCGGCTGGCGGACCTCTTCGGGACCCTGCCGGTCGCGCTGCTGGAGCGGGTCGGCACGTGACCCGCGCCCTCGGACCGGGAGGGCGGCGGGAGCGGCGGCGGGGAACGGCTCGGCCCCGTGCCGGGAGCGCGGTGGGGAGCGACCGGTGTCGTACCGAACGACGGTGAATGCGACCGGGCGCCCCTGGGAGCCGCCCCTTCGGCGCGAGGACACTGGGTACGTCCCCCGCCCGGCCCGGCCGGGCGTGCGGACCGACGGTGCCAGGCGGACGGGACGGGGGTGGGTCTGCTGTCGGAGCTCGGTTATCCCACGGTGGCCGAACTGGAGTCGGCCGCGAGAACCCTGACGACTCGTCGGCCGGGGCTGTGCGCGCTGCGGAACATCGGCTTCTCCCGCGCCGGCCGCCCGCTGCGGCTGCTGTCGGTGGGGCACGCGAGTCACGCCGTCCTGGTCGTCGCGGGTGCCCACGCCAATGAGCCGACCGGTGGCTCCACGGTGCTCGCTCTGGCCGAACGGGTCGCGCGGGAGCGGCGGTTGCGGTCCGACGTGTCCTGGCACTTCGTGCTCTGCGCGGACCCGGACGGGGCGAGTCTGCACACCACTCCCCTGCCGCGCACGCTCCTCGACTACCACCTCGGGTTCTTCCGGCCGGCCGGCCCCGAGCAGCCGGAGTGGTCGCCGTCCGTGCTGCCGCCGGACCGGCTGCCGCCCGAGACGCACGCCCTGCTGGGGGTACTGGACGAACTGCGGCCCTATCTCCAGGTGACCCTGCACGGCACCGATCTGGGCGGCAGCTGGGTGCAGTTGACGAAGGACGTGCCGGGGCTCGCCGAGCCGTTCGCCAAGTCCGCGGCCGAGTTGGGCATACCGGTGGAGCGAGGCGCGTCCGACGCCGCGGGTTGGCCCGTCTCCGGGCCCGGGGTGTTCGTGATGCCGCGGCCGGGCGGTCTCCCGGCGTACCCGAGCCTGCCGGACGACGCCCGGCACAGCACCTGGTACCACGCCCACCGGTACGGCGGTCTGACGGCGGTCGTCGAGGTGCCGATGTGGGCGAGCGACCTGGTGGACGACACCGCCCCGCACCCGGCCCCGGCGGCGGCGCTGCGGCACCTGGCCCGGCGGCTCGTGACGGACGCGGGCCGGGTGGAGCGGGTCCTCACCGAGGCGCTGCCCCGGCTGCCGGGCCCCGAGGGACCGCTGCTGCGGGCGGCCCGGTGGGCGCTGGCGCTGGTGCCGGGGCTGGCCCGGGACTGGCAGGACGGGCCACCGCCGGATCTGTCGACGGCGTACGTGGGGAGTGTGGACGCGTTCGGGCGGCGGCTGCCGCTGCGGGCGGCGGCGATGCTGCTGCGGGTGCTGAGGGAGGCCGACGACCCGGGGGCGCCCCTCCTGGAGGAGTGGGTCACGGAGTGGTGCGAGTCCTTCGCCGACCGGTTCCGTGCGCGGTGGGTGCCGGTGGGCGACCAGGTCGAGCACCAGGTTCGTACGGTGTTGGCGGCGGCGGCGCATGCGCGGGGGAATGCGGGGACCTGAGGGCGCCGGGCGTGACCGTCAGTCCACGAGGGCGAACACCGCCCCCGTTCGCGCCGCCATCACGCACGCGTTGGCGAAGGTCTGTTCGTAGGCGACCTGGCGGCCGCCCCACTGGCCCTCCGCAGTGGCCCGTACGGGGGCGTAGATCTCGGTGCAGATGGCGTTCCGGTGGGGGATGCGGGCGATGTCGCCGTCGCTGCGGCGGAGTTCCGCGCAGGCCTGGGTGGCACGGCCGTGGCCCTGGGGCGGATCGCAGAGGAGGAGGGTGCCGCGGGTGTCGGAGGAACGGGCGTCGCCCCGGGTGAGGGTGACGTAGAGCCAGTCGCTCTGGACGGTGGTCGTCCGGTCGGGGGCCGAGGCGCCGAGAGTGAGGAGGGCGAGGGCGGCGAGCAGGCAGCCGCGTACGGCGTGGGCGGGGTTCGTCATTCCCGGTGCATCGGCACGGCGGGCTCGGAACTCCATCCCTGCTCACCCGAATGGGAGTCCGCACGGGTGTCCGCGCGGCTGTCCGTACAGGGCGCCTGCGGGGCGGGCGTCGGCAGCTGCCGGCGCCCGGCCGCCAGTTCGAACGCGGCGAGGACGACGCGGGCCTGGTATTCGGCCTGGCGGGCGACGGGGATCCAGCGGGCGCCGTAACCGTCGCGGTAGTCGGCGCACCATTCGTCGATCAGCCGGTCCAGCTGGGGCAGCGCGCCCGCCGGGTCGTGCCCGGCACGGGTCACCAGCTGGTGCAGCAGTCCGGCGGTACGCAGGGCGACCCGGCGGCCGGAGATGGCGAGGGTGGTGAGCCGGGCGGTGTCGAGCGGGGGCAGCGGCCGGGCGGCGCTGTCGTGGACGTCGGGGTCCCAGGAGTCGGCGAGGCCCGGCCCGACCAGGACGTAGTCGTCGACCGGGGCGAGCAGCCGGGCCGCGTCCGGGGCGCCGTCGACCGAGGGCCGGACGCGGGCGAGGAGGTCCTCCAGGAGCCGGGTGTCATGGCGCAGGGCACGGCTGACGGTGCGCAGCACGGCGTCGGCCTCGGGTGCCGGAGAGGCGTCCTCGACGGCGGTCACGCCCCACATGGGCGCCTCGACGACGGCGGTGACCGTGCCGTGGCGGTGCGGGTGGAACCAGGTGGACTCGACGGCCGCCTCGGTGATGGCGGCGGCCAGGTCGCCCCGGCGCGGCGGCGGGATGCGGTAGACGGCGGGGCCGAGGCAGGGCCAGTACAGCGTGTCGTACGGCTTCAGTTCGCGCGGGATGCCGAGGCGGGCGGCGACAAGGGCGACGCGCTCGGCGAGGCCCGGCAGGTCCCGGGTCAGTTCGACGAAGCCGCCGCCGACGTCGACACCGTGCAGCGAGCACTGGAAGAAGGGCCGCAGTTCGTCCTGGAGGTCGAGCAGGGCGCGGGTCTCCGGCAGCGCGGCGCCGGCCGCGCCGTCGGGCAGCCACTCGGGCTGTTCCAGGAACCCGGGGCGGAAGAAGTGCCGGAAGTGGTGGCCGAGGGTGTACGGGCCGCGCAGCCAGCCCTCGTTGCGGCGGGAGCCGTCGGGGTCGAGGCTCAGCAGCAGGTTCCAGGTGGTGTCGGCGGCCTCACTCAACCGGGGATCGGCCAGGGTCCGTTCGGCGAGCCTGAGGACGGTGGCGCCGCCCACGGGCTCGTTGGCGTGCGGGCCGGCGACGATCAGGGTGTGCCGGCTGCCGTGTCCGACGGAGAGCAACCACATCGGTGTGCCCGCCCGTGAGGTGCCCACGCGGCGCAGTCGGGCGCGGCGCGGATGCCGGGCGACGAGGGCGGCCGCGCGGGCGGACAACTCGTCCACGGTCGGGTAGCGGAGGAGTGGCGGCAGGGCACACCTCCACGAATGTGGTGTCGTCGGTTCACCTGGTGTGCATGGTGTAAGCACAGTCAGTCATGGCCGAGAACGTACGTCAACACCCCGGAACGGAAGGAAAGTTGACAAACTCGCAGGGTAAATCCCAGGCCAGAGCTTTGCCGCGGGGACGGTCACAAGGTCACTGCGAGGAGAGACGGAACACCATGCGGCCGAAACTCACCTGATCGCCGTCGCGGACGACGGCCGCGCCGATCACCCGACGGCCGTTGACGGTGGTGCCGTTGGTGGAGCCGAGGTCACGCAGGATCCACAGGCCGCCCTGCCGGCTCAGCTCCGCGTGCACCCGGGAGACCGTCTCGTGGCTGAGCCTGAGCCCGTTCGCCGGGTCGCGGCCTATGCGCAGGGCGTGGCCGCCCGCCGGGTGCGGCAGCTGGAGCTTGGGGAGCCGCTCGGCCTGCCAGGCCCGGCGCAGCTTCACACCGAAACCGGAGACCGCCCCGACGGTGCCGAGCACCAGCCGGGACCAGCGGTTCTCGGCGGGCAGGTCGGCGGTGAGCGCGGCGAGTTCGTCGGAGCGGCGGGCGGTGAGCGCCAGCTCCATCCGCCGGATGAACGTGTCGTGCGACAGGCGGCCCAGCGCAACGCCGTCACGGAGCACCCTCAGCGCGCGGTCGCGCTCCGCGTCCGACAGCCGCGCGGGGTAGGTGTGGAACTCGAAGGACGACGTCACGCTGGTGATTGTCGGTCAGCGAGGCGGGAGGTGTCCAGACAACCCGTAAACGGTGACCATCCGCGGACATGCGGTCGGACACGCGCTCGGACACGCGGCGGGGTGCTGCGACTCGCGCGGCAAAAGCACCGATACGAGCGCGCGCCGATCTCGTTTGCCGCACGATGGACGGGCAACCCCCTGACTACCCAGGACCACGACCGGCAGCCGAGGGAGAACCGTTCCGTGCAGTTCGAGGTGTGGGCACCGCAGGCCGACCGACTGACCCTCCACCGAGCGGGCGCCACGCACGCCATGGAACGCGACCCGGGGCGGCCGGGCTGGTGGACCACCGAGGCGGAGGCCGAGGACGGCACCCGGTACGGCTTCGCCGTCGACGACGGCCCGGTGCGCCCCGACCCGCGTTCGCGCCGGCAGCCGGACGGCCCCGACGGGCTGAGCGCGGTCGTCGACCACGGGCGGTACACCTGGCGTGCCGAGTGGGCCGGACGCGGACTGCCGGGCGCGGTCCTGTACGAGCTGCACGTCGGCACGTACACCCCCGAGGGCACCCTGGACGCGGCGGCCGCACGCCTCGGTCACCTCGTCGAACTGGGCGTCACCCACGTCGAGTTGATGCCGCTGTGCCCCTTCCCCGGGACGCACGGCTGGGGTTACGAGGGCGTCTCGCTGTGGGCCGTCCACGAACCGTACGGCGGTCCCGAGGCTCTGAAGCGCTTCGTGGACGCGGCACACGGCCTGGGCCTCGGGGTGGTCCTCGACGTCGTGCACAACCATCTGGGCCCCTCCGGCAACTACCTGCCCGTCTTCGGGCCGTACTTCACCGAGCGGCACCACACGCCGTGGGGCGCGGCGGTCAATCTGGACGCGCCCGGCTCGGACGACGTGCGGGCCTACTTCCTGCAGAGCGCGCTCGCCTGGCTGCGCGACTACCGGCTGGACGGGCTGCGGCTGGACGCGGTCCACGCGCTCAGGGACACCCGCGCCCTGCACTTCCTGGAGGAGTTGTCGGCGGCGGTGGACGCGCTCGCCGAGGAGGTGCGCCGGCCGCTGTTCCTGATCGCCGAGTCGGACCTCAACGACCCGCGCCTCGTCACCCCCCGCGCGCAGGGCGGACTGGGTCTGCACGCCCAGTGGAACGACGACTTCCACCACGCCCTGCACACCACGCTGACCGGTGAGTCCCAGGGCTACTACGCGGACTTCGCGCAGGCCGGTCCGGCGGGCCTGGCGAAGACCCTGACGGGCGGCTTCTTCCACGACGGCACGTACTCGTCCTTCCGGGAGCGCCGCCACGGCCGCCCCCTGGACCGTACGAGCGTCTCCGCGCACCGGCTGCTGGGGTACACCCAGACCCACGACCAGATCGGCAACCGCGCCCAGGGCGACCGTCTCGCGGCGACCCTCTCCCCCGGTCTGCTGGCCTGCGCGGCGGCGCTCGTCCTCACCGGCCCGTTCACGCCCATGCTCTTCATGGGCGAGGAGTGGGCCGCGTCCACGCCCTGGCAGTTCTTCACCGACCACACCGATCCGGAACTCGCGGAGGCCGTACGGCGGGGCCGGCGCCGGGAGTTCGCGGAGCACGGCTGGGCCGAGGAGGACGTCCCCGACCCGCAGGACCCGGCGACCCGCGACCGCTCCTGCCTCGACTGGTCCGAACCCGGACGCGAGCCCCACGCCCGCGTCCTGTCCTGGTACCGCGCCCTCATCGCCCTGCGCCACTCGCTCCCCGATCTCTCCGACCCCGACCTCTCCGACGTCAAGGTCGCCTTCGACGAGGAGACCCGCTGGTTCGGCTTCCGCCGGGGCGACGTCCTCGTGGCCCTGAACCTGGGCAAGAAGACGGCGACCGTCCCCCTGGGCGTGCCGCACGCCCGGGTACTGGCGTCCTGGGATCCGGTGCAGCCACCGGAAGCCGACGGAGTACTGACCCTCCCCGGGGAGTCGTGCGCGGTCCTGGCAGACGCGTGACCGGCCTGCGCGCCACCGGACGGGCCGCAGGCCCTCCGGTGAGCGGCGCGCGGACGCTGCGATCCGCCGATGGGCCGCAGGCCCTGAAGGGGCGCGGGGAACTGCGCGATCGGCCCCATGCGGCCCGCAGTCGCCGCACAACAGTCACCCCCGACCCCTTGGGCGCCCCACACCGGCCCGCGCCCTCCTCAATTCCTCAATCCTCACCCCGCAGATCCGTCACCCGCTCCAGCAGAATCGGCTCCCAGGTCCGCCGCAGACGGTCACGGAGAACCGGCAGCGGCACGGCCCCCCGCCCCCGCAGACCCTCGGCGAGGCGGACGACCGTGTCGCACCGGGCCAACCACAGACCCCGCAGACAGGGACGGGCCCCGTACCCGGCCAGCGTCGCGGCGCGGACGGCGGCCGGTGACCCGACGGCCGCGGCGAGCCCGGCGATGTCCTCGGCCGGATCACCGACGGCCGCGTCGCCCCACCCGAGCACTCCCCGGACCCGACCGTCCGCGCTGACGACGAGGTGGTCCCCGGTCAGCCCGCCGTGGACCAGCACGGCCGCCGGCCCCAGCAACTGCGCCGCCGTCGCCGACGTCAGCTGCCCGAGCCGCGCCGCGTCGAACTCGTCGGCCGCCGCGAGATCCCGCGCGGCCCGTGCCGCCGCCGCGCGCAGCGCCTCCAGCGGGCGCGGCGCCAGCCGCGGCACCCCGAGCGGTTCGGCCTGCCGCGGCGGCACCTCGCGCAGCCCCGTGAGGAGCGCCGCCAGGTCGGCCTCGCCCACGGCGGACACCTCGTGCTCCTCGGCCGTACCCCCGGCCAGCCGTGTGTCGAGCGTGTACGTGAGCCCGCCGGACCACTCCCCGTGCGCGACGCTCACCGGGACGGCGACGCCGATGTGCGGACGGACCAGGTCCCGCAGCCGCAGTTCGCGTCGTTGCCGTCCGACGCCGTGCCGGTCGGTCGCGAGGCGCAGCACATGGCGGGTGCCGACCCACCAGGTGCCGTGCGTGTCGTCCCCGGCGACGGGCCGCACATCGGGGCCGCCGCCGCCCTTGCCGCCGGGCCTGCCCTCCCCGTTCTTCAGCAGGGAACGGACCAGCCGGCGGACGCTGTCCGCGGTGGGTGTCGGTGCCTGGGTCATGGTCGCGCCGTCGTCCGGTTCGGGAGATCTGGGGAGCGGGAGAGCGAGAGATCGCGGTCGGTCGGTCGGTCGGTCGTTCGTTCAGTCAGTCAGTCAGTCAGTCAGTCAGTCGACTATGGCCATCTCCCGTGGGGTGTTGTTGAGCCGCCGGCCGCCGCCCTCCGTCACCGTCACGATGTCCTCGATGCGGACCCCGAAACGGCCCGGCAGATAGACGCCGGGCTCGACCGAGAAGCACATGCCGGCCACCAGGGGCTGTTCCTCCCCTTCGATCATGTACGGCGGCTCGTGGGTGGTGACACCGATACCGTGCCCGGTGCGGTGGATGAACCGGTCGCCGTACCCGGCCTCGCTGATGACCGCGCGGGCGGCCCGGTCGACGTCCTGGCAGGCCGCGCCGGGCCGTACGGCGCGGAACCCCGCCTCCTGAGCGGCCCGTACGAGGTCGTGCACCTCGCGCTCCTCGGCGGCCGGTTCGCCGACGTGGACCGTACGCGAGGTGTCGGAGCCGTAGCCGTCCTTGAGTCCGCCGAAGTCGAGGACGACCATGTCGCCGTGCCCGATGACCCGGTCGCCGGCCTCGTGGTGCGGGTTGGCGCCGTTCGGGCCCGAGGCGACGATCGTGAAGTCCACCTGGGAGTGCCCGAACCGCCGCAGCAGATCGGCGAGATCGGCGGCGACGTCGGCCTCGCGGCGCCCGGCGAAGGGCACCTGCCGGATCTCCTCGTACGCCCGGTCGGCCGCCGCGCCCGCCGCCGCCATCCGCTCCAGCTCGGCCGCGTCCTTCACGGCCCGGAGCATGGGGAGTGTCTCGGAGAGCGCCACGTACACCGTGTCCGGCAGCCGACGCCGCAGGCCCAGCAGGTGCAGCGCCCAGGTGTTGTCGCTGACGCCGAAGCGGCCGCGGGGGCCGAGGACGGAGACGGCCGCCTCGTAGGGGTCCTTGCCGTCGGTCCAGTCGCGCAGGGTCAGGGCGGGGCCGCCGGGCGCCTCGGCGGCGTCGGGGGCCTCCAGGGCGGGCACCACCAGCACCGGATCCGCACCGTCGCGCAGCACCAGCATCGTCAGCCGCTCGGTCCCGGGCGGCCGGTACCCCGTCAGCCACACCAGGTCCGGGCCGGGGGCGACCAGCAGCCCGTCGAGCCCGGCGTCCGCCGCGGCCCGCGCCGCGCGCCGCATCCGGGCCCGGTAGTCGTCGGTGGTGAAGGCGGCGGGCGTGCCGGTCATCCATGCCTCCGTGTGCTCGGAGCTGCCTGGGGCTACGGGCAGCATCCTGCCCCTCCGCCGCAGCGCACGCGAGCCGATTGGCACGTGGCGTCAACTGTCGTGCGGCCCGCGCCGCCTCACTCGCCTGGACGCCCTGACTAATGCTTGCAGGTTGCTTCTCCATTAGAACTAATGCTTGGATTCGAGTGTTCCATTAAGGCACCGCTCCGAAGGAGGCGTACGACGATGCTCGTACTCGCGCACATCAGTGATCTGCATCTGGACGGCAGCGACCGGGCCACCCGGCGGGCCGAGCGCGTACGGGACCTGCTGTGGGGGCTGCCGGGACCGGTGGACGCGCTGCTGGTGACCGGGGACATCGCGGACCACGGCACGGAGGCCGAGTACGAGGAGGCGGCCCGGCTGCTGGGGCTGCGCGGGGGCGAGGCCCCCTTCCCGGTGCTGACCTGCCCGGGCAACCACGACAGCCGGGCGCCCTACCGCAAGGCGCTCCTCGGGGAGCCGCCCGCCGACGGGCCGGTCAACAGCGTGCACGTCTTCGCGGACGCGGCCGTGCTGATGTGCGACTCCAGCATCCCGGAGCAGGACGAGGGTGAACTGGACGCGCAGACGTACGCCTGGATCGAGGAGACCCTGGACGGGATCGACGGCGACCGGCCCGTCCTGCTCGCCTTCCACCACCCGCCGGTGACACTGCACCATCCGCTGCCGGACGCGTACCGGCTGGGCCAGCCCGCGAAGCTCGGCCGACTGCTGGAGCGCCGGCCGGAGATCGCGGGCGTCATCACCGGACACGCCCACACCCCGGCCGCGACCACCTTCGCCGGGCGTCCGCTGGTCGTCGGCCCCGGGGTCACCTGGACGCTGCGGCTGCCCTGGGAGGGCGACGCGGTCGCGGATCGCGAGGCCCCGCCCGGACTCGCGTTCCACGTCCTGGACGACGAGGGGCGGCTGACCAGCCATTTCAGGGTGGCCGTATAGAAGTTTGACGAAGGGGCGACGAAGGGCGGCGGGGGTTCCTCAGGTGACGACGCCCGGTACGGCGACCAGGTACCGCCGGGCGCCGTTCGCGTGCCGCACGAGGAGTTTCAGGGCCACCCCGGGGCGGGCGGCGGTGACGGCCCGCGCGAGGTCGGAGGCCGAGCCGGTGCGGGTGCCGCCCAGGGCGAGGACCGTGTCGCCGCGGACCAGACCCGCCGCGTGACCGGGGCCGGGGACATGGACACCGACGACGAGCGCGCCGCCGCCGGCCCCGCCGCCCCCACCGCCGGCACCCGCGTCCGGAACCGCGGGGGCGTCGACGGCCTCGACGCCGAGGGTGGGGCGGGTGGGCGCGCCGATGGCCGAGGCCGCCGAACCGCCCTCCCCCTGGCCCGACTTGGGGACGCCGTCGCGCGCCGCCCGGCCGTCGGCGTCCGGGCGGGCGGAGGCACCTGGCCGGGCGGAGGAATTCGGCCGGCCCGGCGCACCCGACCCACCCGGCTCACCCTGCGCGCCGGGCGCATTCGACGCCCGCTCCCGCAGTTCCGCGAGCCTGCTCATGCCGATCACCGTGGCGCCCATCGTGCCCAGCCCGACGCCCGACAGGACGAGGGCCGTACAGGTGGCCAGGGCGAGCAGCAGGGTGAGCAGTCGCTGCCGGGCACGGCGCGGCGCGGCGTGCGGGCGTCGGGTGGGGCCGGTCGGTCGGTCGCCGCCGGACTCCCCGCCCGGCATGGGCTTGGGCCGCAACGCGGTCTGTTCCATGGTGTCGCCACCTCCGGCCGGAGACCTACCCGGGGCACCACGGCCCGACGAGCCACGAAAGAGTGAGACTGACGCCCCGTCACATCGTCCGTTCAGAGCGACTGCGGGTCGGTCAGTTCCCGCAGCAGCGCCGCCGCGGCCCCGCCCGGCGCCCCGCCGTGGACGATCTCCGTACGGTGCACGAGGCGGGGCGCGACCAGGGGGACGGCGACCGCGCCGGGGACGTCGGCGGCGAAGCCGCGCGGCAGCACGGTCAGTCCGTGTCCGGCGGCGGCGAGGGTGGTGAGAGTACGCAGGTCGGTGCCCTCGTAGCGCAGGGCGGTACGGACACCGCCGGTGCCGCTCGCGGTGCGGAGCCGGTCCAGCGGGAGGCCCGCGCCGGGGGCGTCGAGCCAGCGGGCGTCGACGAGGTCGGTGAGGCGGAGGCCGGGGCGGCGCGCGAAGGGGTGGTCGGCGGGGAGCAGGACGCAGACGGGTTCCTCGCCGACACCCCGGGTGGTCAGGGGTGCCACGTCGGGGAGCCGGAGGGGGTCGCTGGGGGCGGCGAGCCCGTCGACCAGGCCGAGGTCGGCGGCGCCGGTGGCGACGGCCGCCGGGATCTCGTCGCGGGCGAGGGTCCGCAGGGTCACCCCGGCCGCGGGCAGCGCGGCGACGACCCGGGGGCCGAGTGCCGTCGGGGTCACCGCCAGCGTCAGCCCGTGCTCGGGCGCGGACGCGATCCGTACGACATCGGCGCGGGCCGCCTCCAGACGCAGCAGCAGCGGCCCGGCGTGTTCGAGGAGCCGCTCGCCCGCCGCGGTGGGCAGGACGGGGCGCCGGGTCAGCAACGGGGCGCCGAGGTCCTGCTCCAGCGCCGCGATGTGCTGGGACACCGCGGACTGGGTGTAGCCCAGCTCGCGCGCGGCCTCGGAGAAGGAGGCGAGGCGGGCCACGGTGACGTACGTACGCAGCAGATGCGGATCCATGGCGGACAGGATCGCCCACCGGTCCATCAGCGACGCTTATCGGGGGTGCAGGAATCATCGTTGGACGTGAAGTCGGGGCCGCGCCCAGGATGAGGGACATGACGAACAACGCGGCGCAGTCCGCCTCTTCCCGCACGACCCCGTCCGCCCCGTCCGCCCGGCCCGCGCGGCTGGCCGTCGTCGGCGACCGGTCACCCGACGTCGTCTCGCACAGCCGGATCCCGCTCCTCCTCGACGCGCTCGCCGGGCACGACCGGCTGGTCCTCGACGCGTACTGGATCCCCTCCGAGGAAGCCGCGGCCGACGCGGCGGCCGTACGGGGGTTCGACGCGGTGTGGGTGGTGCCGGGCAGCCCGTACCGCAGCGAGGCCGGGGTGCTCTCCGCGATCCGGACCGCGCGGGAGGAGGGCATCCCGTTCCTGGGCACGTGCGGGGGCTTCCAGCACACGCTGCTGGAGTACGCCCGGCACGTGTGCGGGCTCACCCGGGTCGCGCACGCCGAGAACGAGCCGGGCGCCGAGGACTTCCTGATCGAGCCGCTCGCGTGCTCCCTGGTCGGGCACGAGGGGACGGTCGTCATCGAACCCGGCTCGCTCGCGCAGTCCGTGATGAACGCCGAGCGGTCGGTCGAGCGGTACTTCTGCGCGTACGGTCCGACCCGTCATCTCGACACCCTGCGCGCACACGGTCTGCGGTTCTCCGGGCACGACGAGGACGGGCACGTCCGGATCGCCGAACTGCCGGGCCATCCCTTCTTCCTTGCGACGCTCTTCCAGCCGGAACTGGCCGGTGACGGCAGCCGCCCGCACCCGATCGTGCGCGCGTTCGCCCGTGCCGCGGTGGAACAGGCGACCCGGGCGACGGCGCGTCAGCCGGTGTGAAGGGGCCGTCCTCGGCTCAGCCCGTGTGCGCCGGGGCGAAGGACAGCACCGGTGGCCGGTCCGGGAGGAAGCCGTGGGCCCGGCGGGCGAGGAACTCGGGCTTGTAGCGGTCGACCTGGCGGTGCCAGTTGAGGATGCCGGCCAGCCAGTTCCGCAGGTCGGCCACATAGCCGTCCATGACGGTGCGCGCCTCCCGCGACAGCGCGAAGTCGTCGTAGACGACGGGGAGTTCATGGGCGACGACATGCTCGAACTGCTGCATCCGCTGGGTCATCAGGTCATGGATCACCCCGAGCGCGGTCGGGTAGTCGCAGCCGAAGAAGTTCTGCACGACGAGGATCCCGTTGTGCACCTCGCCCTCGTACTCGATCTCCTTCTGGTACGAGAAGACGTCGTTGACGAGGCACGCGTAGTCGATCGCCGCGTTCTCCAGGGAGCGGACGGGGCCGCAGCGGTAGACCTCGGGCGGGATCCGCGCGCCGTGGCCCCGCCGGCACATGCTCAGGGTGAGGTCGGAGCCGAAGGTGGCGCGGCGCATCTCCAGGTAGTCGACGGGGTCGGGGACCCGGTGCTGGATCTGGTTGAACACCTCCCACACCCAGCTCTCCGTCATCTTGTCGACGGACGCCTTCAGACCGCGCCGCTCGTCGGGGGTCATCCCGGCCGTCGTCCGCGCCCAGAGGTCGATGAGGCCCCGTTCCATGCCGTTGACCGGGACGGGGACCGGCTCCCCCTCGACGGGCATGCAGTCGGAGAGCCGGGCGGTGGTCAGGCGTGCGGCGGCCAGGTCGCGGCGGTGGCCGAAGACCAGGGGGTAGTAGTCGTCGCCGTAGGTGCCCCAGGCCAACCACTGGGAGCTGAGGTCGAGTTGCTCGGCGGTCGCGTCCGGGTCGATGCCTGCGGAGCAGAGCGGCAGGTCGGCGGCGGCGAGCCGCTCCTCGTCCCAGACGCCCTCGCCCAGCATGCCCATGGCGTGCATCCAGGGGACGAGGCGGGCGCGGGCACCGTCCAGATGGGGGCACAGTTCCACCGCGAACGGCATGTGGAAGTCGGGCAGTCGGGACGGTCCGACCTTCTCGTACGGCACGTGCGCGTGGGCGCGCAGGCGCTGCGCGGCGGCGGTCGCGAGCAGGGCCCCCACGTCGGCGGCGGAGGTGCCGAAGCCGGGCCGGGCGAGCAGGGCGGGGCCGGAGAGGACCGCGCCGCCGAGGTCGAGCGGGCCGCGTGCGGAGGCGGCGCCCTCGTTCATGTACCGGCTGGACCGCATGTGCCACTCGTGGCCGCCGGACTGCCAGTCCTGGAGACCCTTCGTGTAGGCGGCCACGGCGGCGACCTCGGCCGGGGTGAGGCCCTTCTCCAGGGCCAGTGCGGGGACTTCGGTGAGCGCGGTGTTCTCGAACTGGTGGAGCCGGGAGGTCAGGATGTCGTTGACGGTGTCGGCGGCCTGCTGGGTGCCGCAGCCGAAGAAGGTCTCCAGGACGAGGACGCCGTTGCTGTTCTCGCCCTCGTCCTCGACCTCCCGCTGGTACGAGAACAGGTCGTTGCGCAGATGGACGGCGTCGGAGAACGTCTCCATCAGGACCCTGAGCGGCCTCGACCCCGCGACGGCGGCCGGGACCTCGGCGGTCGCGTACTCGACGAGCCCGGCCGACCAGGGCGCGCCGCCGACCTTGCGGCGCATCTCGATGTACTCGACCGGGTTGGCGATCCGGCCCTCGTTGATGTTGGACAGCTCCCACATCGACTCGTTGAGCAGGTGCTCGGTGGCGACGGCGAAGCGGCGGCGCCAGTCCATCGACATCGACGGCACCGTCCGCGCCCAGAGGTCGGCGAGGCCCGCCTCCACGGGGTTGCGCGGCTCCGGTACGGGGGCCGCGAGGTCCAGCGGCATGAAGAGCGGGAGCCGGTCGAGGTGGGCCTTGCCGCCGGGGCGGTCCTGGGTGCGCTTGTAGAGCTCCAGGAAGTGATCGTCGAAGAAGAAGACCCACACGTACCAGTCGGTGATGAGCGAGAGCGCCGGACCGTCGCAGTCGGGGTGGGTGTACGCGCACAGCAGACCGTAGTCGTGCGCGTCCAGGTCCGCCTGCTCCCACACACCGGAACCCTCCAGCATGCCCATCTCCCGGGCCCACGTGGAGGAATGGGTGCGGGCCTCTTCGAGGTGGGGGTTCAGCCGTGCGGGATACGGCAGGTAGAAGTGCGGGAGTTCGAACGGCTGCGTCATGGGCGTGGCCCTACCCGTGGCCTCGGGCCGGCATCCGGATGGACGCACATGATCACACCATCGCGTGAATGTGGGTGGGTTATGCGCCCCCGCCGCTCGCGCGGTTCCCCGCTCCCCCAGGGGTCGGTCGTCCGTCAGGTTCCGAGTTGGATCAGGGCCCTCGTTCCGCTGGTGCGCCAGTGGTGGCCCTCGGACTCGGTGAGGGTGGTCTCCGCCTCGGGGGTCAGGCCCGTGATGACGTCCGACTTCAGGGTGCGCAGGGCGGCCACGGGGCCGGGGAAGTGGGACGTGACCTCGGTGAAGGGGGTGGTGGGGGGCCAGCGGCGGTCGCCCACCAGACGGCGGTAGTTGAGGTCGCCCTTCATCAGGGTCAGGTCGGCGGCGGCGAAGTCCGCGCGGAGGTCGGCGGGCATGTCCGCGTAGGGCAACGGGGCGCAGGAGAAGGGGTGGGTGCGCAGGATCAGGCGGCCTTCGGCGAGGGCGGTGTGGAGGCGGTGGCCCGCGTCGGTCTTCGCCGCGACCAGGTGGCGTACCGCGTCGAGGGTGTCGGCGGTCGTGGCGTCGGAGACGAAGTACGGGTACGGCTTGAGGTGCAGGACCGCGCGGTCGAAGTGGCCGTGGGCGAGGAGGTGGTCGACGAGGAGCAGGTCGGGGATCAGTTCGCGGCCCGCGTTGTCGGCCACCAGGCAGAGCGTTCGGCCGGAGGCGCCGTCGGCCGGGCCGGGTGCCGTGCCCGTCAGCAGGGTGAGCAGCGCCTCGCTGTCGTCGGCGACCAGCGGGGAGTCGACCGATGTCTCCTCGGTGCTCTGGAGGCGGAAGCCGAGGTCCGCCCGGTTGCCCCAGAGGGAGCCGTGGAGGAGGGCGCTGAGCTGTTCGGGCAGGGGGCGCTCCGACAGGGGGCCGAGCGCGGTGAGTTCGGCGGCGGCCTCCGGGGTGTCCAGTTCGGCGAGCTTGAAGGGGCGGAACGGGTCGACTCCCTGCCAGGGCCCGGGGTCGAAGTAGCCGACGGCGCACAGGAGTTGGCGGTAGAAGCAGCTCTCGGCGGCCAGGAACGGGAGGGAGAACCAGGAGCGGCCGGCGTAGCGGCGGGCGTCCCAGGTGTCCCACCAGTCGTCGTCGGCCGGTGGCGCGACCGTGCCGTGGAGGGTGTCGTTCAGCAACTCGTCCAGCGCGCGGCGCTGTTCGGGACCGTACGGGGTGGCGTCCTGGACCTTGCGGACGAGGGCGGGGTGCCGTTCGGCGAGGACGCTGTGCGGGAAGGAGGCCGGGTCGTCGCCGCGGATCACGGGGGCCGTGTCAGGCATGACGGGAGGCTCCTCCCGGGGCGGCGGGACCGGCCGGCGGCGGCGAGGGGAGGTCCGTCTTCCGCAGCCGTTCGTCGAGTTGCTCGCCGAAGCCGGCCTCGGTCCAGACGTACTTCTTGAACTGGTCCGTCGTCAGCGGGCCGGGCCACGGGCTGCCGGTGGGGTAGAACACGGACTCGCAGGACGCGCAGAAGTGGGCGGGGTTCCAGAGGGCCTCGGCGCGGGGGCGGCCCGCCGTGACGGTGGCGCGCTCGCGGGCCTCGCCGCGGATCACCCAGAGGGTGCCGACGAAGAGGAGGACGGCGAGGAGGCCGCCGCCGACCGTGAAGAGCGGTTTGTCGTTCTGGAGGCCGTGCTGGGCGAGGCCCGCGCAGACGAAGGCCATGACCATGCCTTCCAGGAAGTGCAGGAAGCTGTCGAACCTCGACTCCACGCCCGGGGCCTTCGCCAGCCGGTCGGAGAGGCCCGATCCCGGGGAGTCGGGGGCGGCGCAGGCATCGGGCACCGTACGCACCGCCGGCCCCGAGGCCCCGCAGCGGGGGCACACCGCCATGACCGGGGCCGCACCGAACTCCCCGGCCGGCGCCTCGTACGGCGCCCCGGCCGGCGCCTCGTAGGGTCCCCCGGTCGGCGTCACACGTGGTTCGAACTTCTCTGTCGCCATGCGCATACGCTAACGCCCGGCGTGCATGGGCCGACGGCCGACCGATGCCCGCTCGCATCGGTCGGCCGCCGGCGGTGGGGGGTGGCGGTCAGTGGGCCCGGCCGGTCGGCCGGGGCCCCGGGCCTGGCGGCCCGGTTCTCAGAAGGTCAGCTTCCAGTTGTTGAGCCGGCCGGTGTCGGAGGCGGCCACGTCCTGGACGCGCAGCTTCCAGGTTCCGTTGGCGACCTCGCTGGAGGCGTTCACCGTGTAGGTGGTGACCAGGTTGTCCGCGGAGTCCGAGCTGGAGGCCTTGAGCGGGTAGGTCGAGCCGTCCGGGGCCACCAGGGTCAGGACCAGGTCACCGCGGTAGGTGTGGGTGATGTCCACGCCGACCTGGAGGGTCGAGGGCGCGTTGCCCGTGCGGCCGGTGACGGAGATCGAGGACTCGATCGCGGCACCGTTGTCCGGGATGGAGACGGCCGTGGTGTTGGTGAAGGTGGTGCCCCCCGTGGTGCCACCACCGGTCACCGCCTGCACCGTCTTGGCCGCGTCGGCCAGGCCCGCACCGCAGCCGCCCGAGCAGGCGCCCGGCAGAGCACGCGAGTTGGTCTTGATCGCGGACTCGATCTGGGCCGGGGTCAGCGTGGAGCTCGCCGACTTCAGCAGCGCGGCGAGGCCCGCGATGTGCGGGGCGGCCATGCTGGTGCCCTGGTAGTAGTCGTACGACTCGCTGCCCGGGCCGGCGGTGCCGGCGTTCAGCGTGGACAGGATGCCGCCGGTCTCGACCGTGCGGGTCTCGCCGCCGGGGGCCGCGATGTCGACGATCGAGCCGAAGTTGGAGTAGTACGAGCGGGCGCCGGCGCGGTTGGTGGCCGCCACCGAGATCACGTTGGCGCAGCTGGCGGGCGAGTAGTTGGCCGCGTTGGCGTTGCTGTTGCCGGCCGCGACGACGACCGTGGTGCCGCGGTTCACGGCGGCGGTGATCGCGCTCTGCGTCGCGGTGGTGCAGGCGCCGCTGCCACCGAGGCTCATGTTGATGACCTTGGCGACGTTGGTGTTGGCGGGGACACCGGAGACGGTGCCGCCGGAGGCCCAGGTGATGGCGTCGATGATGTCGGAGTCGTAGCCGCCGCACTTGCCGAGGACCCGCAGCGGGGAGACCTTGGCGCCGTAGGCGATACCGGCGACACCCTTGCTGTTGTTGGTGACGGCGGCGATGGTGCCGGCGACGTGGGTGCCGTGCCAGGAGGAGGTGGTGGCGGGTTCGCCCGCGGCGCACTCGTCGGCGGCGGTCCAGTCGCCCGGGTCGGCCGGGTTGCTGTCACGGCCGTTGCCGTCGTTGGCGACAGTGGTGTCGGCGATGAAGTCGTAGCCGCCGACGATGTTCGCGGCGAGGTCCGAGTGGGCGACGTAACCGGTGTCGATGACGGCGACCGTCACGCCGGTGCCGGTGGTCTTGTCCCAGGCGCCCGGCAGGTTCATGCCCGCGGTGGACTCGTAGAGGTCCCACTGCTTGGTGTACTCGGTGTCGTTCGGGGTGGCCTGCGGCTTGTTCAGGCGGTCCGGGACGACATAGGCGACCTGCGGGTCGGCCCGGTACTCGGAGATGACGTCGGCGACGTCCGTCTTGGTGAGGTCCTCGCCCAGGTCGACGAGGGCGGCGCCGCTGCCGAGCCGGCGCTGGAAGTCGAGGTCCTCGCCCGCCTCCTTGCCCTTGGCGGCGGCGTCGGCGTCGGCGGCCTTGTTCGAGGTGGCCTCGGCGGCGCCGGACTTGTAGCCGACGATCAGGCGCTCGGCGACGGTGCCAGGGGCGGCCTCGGTGGCACCGGCCACGGCGGGGGCGGCGTCGGCCTTCGCGGACGGGGCCTGCGCGACGGCGACCGAGGAGGTCATGCCCGCCACCAGGGCGACGGAGACCGCGGCGACGGCTATGAGCTTCCGTCCTGCGGCACGGGAGGGGTAAGTACGCAAGGGCTTCACCTTTCGTGGCCTGCTCATGTCAGGGGAGGAGCGGCGGTGAAACGCTTCTTCATCGAAGCGGCGGGGGGTCCAGAAAGGGTTGGCGCAGAGGCCGGCCAGGCGCGTGCCGCCCACCAGGGGTTACCTGTGGTTCGGCTGTGCGATGACATTAGGCAAAGCCCAGGTCATGCGGATACGGGGAAAACCCTCGACCCCCGGGGAACTCCCCTACGGCGCCCGGCAGTCGGGGCCCGATGTGCCGCTTCGCCGGGTTTGCCGACGCCTTGCCGTCGCGCGGCGCATGGCTGGATCCGACCGGTCGAACAGGGGCGGGCCGTTGAACGGGGCACCCCTGGGTCCCGTACGACACGGTGGACCGTCAGCCCTCGACCCCCATGGATCGGACGTACCGGATGCACCGCTTGTCCGCCCGCCGCGCGACCGCCCGTCGCGCCGTCGTCACGACCGCGGCCGCCACCGTGGCGGCGCCCCTGCTCCTCACCGTGGGTGCCGCCGGGCCGGCCTCGGCGCACGGTGCGCCGACGGATCCGGTGAGCCGGGTCTCGGCGTGCTCGCCGGAGGGGGGCAGTCAGGACTCGGCGGCGTGCCGGGCCGCCGTCGCCGCGAACGGGGCGCCCTTCACCGCGTGGGACAACATGCGCGTCGCCGGGGTGAACGGGCGGGACCGGCAGGTCGTGCCCGACGGGCAGTTGTGCAGCGGAGGGCTCGCGGCCTACAAGGGGCTCGACCTGGCCCGCGCCGACTGGCCCTCGACCCGCCTCTCCCCCGGTACCACGCTGGATCTGACGTACCGGTCGACGATCCCGCACACCGGGACCTTCAAGCTGTTCCTGACGAAGCCGGGGTACGACCCCACCAAGCCGCTGACCTGGTCCGATCTGCCCGAGAAGCCGTTCGCCTCGATCACCGACCCACCGCTGCGGGACGGCTCGTACCGGTTCTCGGCGAAGCTGCCGTCCGATCGCGCCGGACACCATGTGCTCTACACGATCTGGCAGAACACGAGCACGGTCGACACCTACTACTCGTGCTCGGACGTGGTGTTCCCGAAGGCGAAGCAGGCCGACTCCGGTACGGGTGGCGGGAGTACGGAGGAGACACCGGCCGGGAGCGAGGAGACCGCGGCCGGGGACGCGACCGCCGGCAAGGCGGACGGGGAGACGACGGACGAGCAGGGTTCCGGGCCCACGACGACGGCGCCGGCGCGGTCCGCCGAGGCACCGCCCGCCGGGGACGCCGACGCCGGGGGCGACGCGCGGGCGGCCGACCCCGGCAGCCCCGTCGCCTCCACGACCGACGAGAGCGGCGCCTCCGTGCCGCTGTTGGTGGCGGGCGGCGCCACGGCACTGGTGCTCGCCGTGGGCGCCGCCCTCCACTTCCGCGGACGTGGACGCCGCTCTCGCGTCGACGGCTGATCGGGCAAGCGACCGGGCCGCCGAGCGGGGCACCGGTCGGGCGGACCGACCGTTGCCCCGGGTCGGTCACCGACCGCCGGACCGGTGACCGACCTGCTGGTGCGGTCAGTTGGTGTAGACCGTCGCGCCGCCCTGGTTGGTGTCCG
Organism: Streptomyces sp. NPDC034049; assembly: GCF_055575575.1. NCBI lineage: Bacteria > Bacillati > Actinomycetota > Actinomycetes > Kitasatosporales > Streptomycetaceae > Streptomyces > Streptomyces sp. NPDC034049. The sequence continues at coordinate 439,143 of NZ_JBVISJ010000007.1, read as the reverse complement.
TGACGGGCGCGTACTTCGCGGTGAAGTAGCCGTTGGCGAAGCAGAGCGAGGAGCCGGAGGTCTTGGTGAAGGCCTGGGCGGTGAAGTTGATGCTGTTGTCGGTGTTGCTGGAGGTTCCGGTGATGCTGGGCGCCTGGTAGACGCAGTTGACCGTGCCCAGCAGCGTGCGCAGCACCACGGTGGTCTGGAGGACCGAGCCCGAGGCCGGGCTGACCGTGACGACACCGTCCGAGGTCACGGTGGTGGTGTAGGGCAGGTTGTTGACCGTGACGCTGTTGACGCCGGTCACGCCGAAGACGTTGCTGGTGCAGCTGCCGAAGGTGTGCGCGTCCACGGCCTCGGTGGCGGTGCCGGGCGCCGCCGGGTTGTCGGTGACCGTGGCGGTGAAGGTCGACGCGGCACAGGAGACGCCGCTCGTGCCGGTCGCGGTGGAGTAGAAGGTGGCGGCGGTGCCGGAGGCCAGCGAGGCGCTGAGGACGTCGCCGACCGCGACCGCGTCACCGGCGGGGCCGCCGATGGTGAGCACGGTGTCGGCGGCGGAGGCGGGGCTGATGGCCGACACCATCAGAGCGGCGGTTCCGGCGGCGAGGGCAAGGAGGGATCGCGTACGCATGGGGGTGCCTCTTCTCGGGAAGTGAGGGCCGACGAGGCCCTCGGAAGGTGCGGGTGACAGCCCTCGACGGTGCGTGGGCTGTGGTGATCGCGCGCGAGGGGTCACCGTTCGCGCGGGGTGACGCGGCGATGCCGCACGGCGCTGTACGGCCGCTGCCGATCCGTGGCACGCCTTCTCCGTACGTGACGGATCGACAGCGACAGCCGGGGACCGGAGCACGGCCCGGTGGAGGGGAAGGCGACCGTGCCCGGCACCGCGGCAAGGGGTGGTGCTGCGTGGGCCGCGCAGCGTGTTCGGAAGTGGTCACCCACGCCCCGTCGGCGACGGGGAGTTCGGGACGGTGACAGACGCTGCGCGTCGGATCCGGCGCCACGGATCCGTGGGGGAAACCCGGGAGAGTTGTAGACCTGCGGAACAGTCAACGTCAAGGCATCGTAGGCAAGTTGATGACCAGGAACCGCTTGCGGGTTGGCCGGATCCGGTGGCTTCCGGAGACAAAACCAAAGGTGAGAGATGTTCACCTTTCACAGGGACAGCACATCCAACATCCTTTTGCCACAAGCACCTTGACCCCTGAATGTAACCACCGGTAACTTCCCGAATGGCTACTGCGGCGTAGCAAGTAAGCCCTTGCACCACGGGAGGTGCTCTCAGGCGTGCGTCGCAACCGCTGTCCGCGCCAGGACAACGTGCCGTTGCCCCAACTGCAATGACTTGGAAGTCCAGGGAGCACACATGGCCTCGTCCTCGGACGCCACGGCGTCCACCAACGAAAGACCCGAGGGTCCCGCAGCGTCCGGAAGACGCGGGCGGGTCCGTCTGAAGCGCGCCGCGGTGATGGCGGTGCCGGCCACCGCGGTCGCCGCCGGTCTGATGATCATGACCGCCCAGGGCGCGCTGGGTGTCCAGTTCGCCATCTCCGGCATGCCGTTCGTGGTCACCGCCGACAAGCTCGACGGTGAGGGCTTCGCCCAGTTCGGCGCGCTGGACCACATGATCGAGAACAGCCCGAACGAGGGTGACACCGGCGGTCAGGTGCTGGTCGTGACCTCGGTCGTGAAGAACGGCAAGCTGACGAACCTCTGTCAGAGCGTCGACCTCGGCGGCATCCAGCTGGTCCTCACCGCCGGCAACAAGGGCACGCCGGTGAGCGTGAAGAACCTGGCGATCGACTCCGACGACATCACGGGCGACGCCTCGTTCAACAACATCGAGATCGGCCGTGACTCCAGCACGTTCGACAAGGTGGACCAGAAGGGCCAGCCCGGCGTCTACGGCCAGCAGGCCGACTCGGTCGTCATCACCGATCTGTACCAGCACAACTACGCCGCCACCGCGGCCGTCTTCAAGCTCCCCGACCTGCACATGAGGTTCCAGAGCGAGGGCTGCGACTAGTGAGCGACTTCCGGGAATGGAGAGGTCACCGGCCGTTCGCCGGTGGTCTGCTGCTGGCGTTGGGCGGCGCCGAGATCCTCGTGACCATGAAGGCGCCGCTCCCGGTCATCCTGAAGATCGGAATGCAGGGGCTGGCGGGCTACCTCCTGCCCGCGCTGATGATCGTGTGCGGGTTGCTGATCCTCTTCAATCCCGCTCAGCGCCTGTTCTACTCCATCCTCGGGATCATGCTCTCCCTGGGTACGTGGCTCACGTCCAACATCGGCGGTTTCGTCGTGGGGCTGCTGATGGGAGCGGTGGGCAGCACGTTGGCCTTCGGCTGGCTGCCGGATCAGGAACCCCGCCGGAAGCGTTCGGCGAAGCAGGCCGATGAGGCGGCGCGCGCTTCGGAGAAGCATGCCGCGGAGCTCGGGTAGTCACGGTCGTTCGGCGGGCACCGGCCCGTCGTGATCGTTCGCGCAGTTCCCCGCGCCACGGGTGGTGCGGGGTTCGGCGTTCACAGGGAGGCCGACACCGCCGCCGTCAGGGCCGAGTGCAGCCGGGCCGTGTTCGTCCAGTACGTGTCGTGGGTGAGCGGGACGCGCCAGTAGAGGCCGGGGCCCGCGGTACGGCGCAGCGGCGGGACGGCCACATGGCTGCCCCGGCCGAGGACCTGGACGTCGGGCAGGCGCCAGGCGGCCGCGTCGCCCGGCGGGACCAGCCAGTACATGATGCCGCCGTAGCCGTCCTTGATGACGGCGCCGCTCTCGTCCCCGAGGGACCTGAGGGCGAGGGCGCCGAGGTCCGCCGGCACCCGCACGGCGTTCCACCAGCGCCCGGCGGGCACGGTGCGTACTTCGGGGCTGTAGGAACACATCCAGCGCGGGGCCCTGCTGACAGTCATGGCACTCACCGGCTCTTCATGGGGGGTCCGCCCGATCCTAGGAGCGGCCCCGGCGGCCGACTTGCGAGTACGCGCAGGGAAGTTGCCGTCGTACGCAGCGCGTGGCGCGCGATCTCGCCCCGCGACGCCGCCGAGCCGTAGCGTGACCGGGCTTGCACGTTGCGCTGTTGGACCGTCTTCGAACCAGGAGGACCCCCATGGGCCACCCGACCCCCTTGGTGATCGACCCGACCGGCCGTGACATCCACGGGGAGGCCGCCCGTATCCGCGAGACGGGCCCGGCGACCCGGGTCGTGCTGCCGGGGCCGCCGGCCGTGGAGGCCTGGGCCGTCAGCAGCCCCGAGCTGCTCAAGCGGCTGCTCACCGATCCGCGGGTGTCGAAGGACGCGCGGCAGCACTGGCCCCGGTTCGCCGCCGGTGAGATCACGCCGGAGTGGCCGCTGTTCACCTGGGTCGCCGTGCAGAACATGTTCACCGCGTACGGCGGGGACCACAGGCGGCTGCGCACGCTGATCGCCAAGGCGTTCACCGCGCGCCGCACCAACGCGCTCCAGCCGCGGATCGAGCAGATCACCGAGGGGCTGCTGGACCGGATCGAGGAGGGCCTGCGGGGCGGGGCGACCGTCGATCTGCGGGAGGAGTTCTGCTATCCGCTGCCGATCCAGGTGATCACCGACCTCTTCGGGCTGCCCGAGGAACGGGGCCCGGTACTGCGGGAGTTGGTGGACAAGATCTTCGCCACGTCCGCCGATCCCGGGGAGATGTCCGCGGCGTTCGGGCGGTTGCAGGGGGTGCTGGGGGAACTCGTCGCCACGAAGCGGGAGACGCCCGGCGACGACCTCGCCTCCGGGCTGATCTCCGCCCGCGACGAGGACCACGCCCGGCTCAGCGAGCAGGAGTTGATCGACACGCTGGTGCTGATGATCAGTGCCGGGCACGAGACGACCGTCAACCTCCTCGACCAGGCCGTCCATGCCCTGCTGACCCACCCCGAGCAGCTCGCGCAGGTCCGGGAGGGGCGGGCGACCTGGGACGATGTGATCGAGGAGACGCTGCGGGTGCGGGCGCCGGTGGCGAGCCTGCCGCTGCGGTTCGCCGTGGAGGACCTCGTCCTCGCCGAGTTCGGTGGCCCGGAGGGTGTCGTGATCGCGCGGGGTGAGCCGATCCTGGCGGCGTACGCGGCCGCCGGACGCAGCCCCGAACGCCACGGGGCGGACGCCGACGTCTTCGACGTCACCCGGGCGGACAAGGAACACCTCGCCTTCGGCCACGGGGTCCACCACTGCCTGGGCGCCCCCCTCGGCCGGCTGGAGGCCCGCATCGCCCTCCCGGCCCTCTTCACGCGCTTCCCGAACCTACGACTGGCCTCCACGGAAGCCGACTTGGGCCATGTGGAGTCCTTCATCTCCAACGGCCACCACCACCTCCCGGTCCGCACCACCTGACGCCCACCGCTCCGGCTTCGGCAGCGGTCGTGTGTCGGTTCGGCAGGTGAGGCGGGCCCTCACTCCCCGCGCCACCAGGACAGCAGGCGGGTCCAGGGGGAGGACGGGGTGGGGGCCTGGGTGGTGGGGGCCTGGGTGGTGGGGGTGAGGCGGGCCCGGTCCTCGGGGGTGGTCGGTCGGTGGGACGGGGGTCGCCCTGCCACGGGGGCCGGGGGGAAGGTCACCGGCAGGGCCGCGAGGGCGCGGTGGAAGGGGCCCGGGCGCCATTCCAGAGCCCCTGCCGGTACCGCGAGGTCGACGTCGGGCAGGCGGTCGAGGAGCTTCTCCACCGCCACCGAGGCGATCAGCCGGGCCTCGCTCCGCGCGGGACAGTTGTGCGGGCCCGCGCTCCACGCCAGGTGGGCCCGGTTGCCCGTCCGCTGATCGGTCGTCAGGGCCGGGTCGGTGTTGGCCGCGGCCAGCGAGACGACGAGCGGATCACCGGACCTCAGCAGCGCGCCCTCGTACACCACGTCCCGCCTCGGGTAGTGCACGGCGTAGTTGGCCATCGGCGGATCGGTCCACAGCACCTCGTCGAGGGCGTCCTCGACGGGCAGGCTGCCGCCGGACAGGTCGCCGGCGAAGCGGTCGTCGGAGAGCAGCAGCCGCAGCCCGTTGGCGATGAGGTTCTGCTGCGGCTCGGTGCCCGCGCCCATGAGCACGACGAGGGTGTGGATCATCTCCTCGTCGGTGAGCTCCGCCGGGTGCAGGGTGAGCCATGACGTCACGTCCGCCCGGGGCCGCTTCCGCTTGAGCGTGACCAGTTCGAGAAGCGTGGTGCTGAGCAGTTCGTCGGCGCGTTCGGCGTCCACCCCGTCGAAGATGCCGGACATGCCCTCGACCAGCTTCAGCCCCAGCTCGGCAGGACAGCCGAAGAGGTGGTTGAAGACGAGCAGCGGCAGCACCTGGGCGTACTCGCCGAGGAGGTCCGCCTCGCCGGTGGGCGCGAACCGGTCGATGAGGATGTCGGCGCTGCGCTCGACGTAGCCGCGCAGGGTGTTGGGCTCGACGCGGGCGAGGCTGTCGGTGATGGCTCCGCGCAGCCGCCGGTGCTCCTCGCCGTCGGAGAACAGGGCGTTGGGCCGGTACATCATCATCGGCACCACGGGACTGTCCGGGGGGACGGTGCCGTCCGCCAGGTCGTTCCAGCGGCGCGGGTCCTTGGAGAAGGTCTCCGTGCCGCGCAGGACGTGCAGGGCGGCGTCGTAGGAGGTGACGAGGGTGGCGCGTACGCCGGGGGCCAGCTCGACCGGCGCGGTCGGTCCGGTCGCGCGCGCCCGCCGGTAGAACGCGGCCGGGTCGGCGGCGAACTCCGGTCCGTACATGGGTTGGTGGGCCGGGCAGCCCGGAGGCGGACCGGAAGTACGGGAGGCACCGGGGGTGTCGGAGGGGCCGGAGGTGTGGGAGGAACCGAAGGGGTCGGAGGGGCCGGTCGGGCCGGACGGCGGTGCGGGGGTCATGCGGGCTCCAGTTCGGTCGTGCGGCCCAGGAGGTACTCGACGAGGGCGATCAGCGCCCGGGTGGAGGAGTCCGGGTCGCGGGCGTCGCAGCGCACCAGCGGGGTCTCGTCCAGCAGGTCGAGGGCCTCGCGCACCTCGGCCAGATCGTGCACGGGGGCGCCCTCGAAGTCGTTGACGGCGACGGCGTACGGCAGGTCCAGCTCCTCCAGGACGCCCATCACGTCGAAGGAGTGGGACAGTCGGCGGGTGTCGGCGAGGACCAGCGCGCCGAGGGCACCGCGGGTCATGTCCTGCCAGAGCCTGGTGAAGCGCTGCTGCCCGGGGGTGCCGAACAGGTACAGCACCAGGGAGTCGTCGAGGGTGAGCCGGCCGAAGTCCATGGCGACCGTGGTCGTGGTCTTGTCGCGGGTGCCGGCGAGATCGTCGACGAGCGCGCCGGCCTCCGTCATCACCTCCTCGGTGCGCAGCGGCCGGATCTCGGAGAGTGTGCCGACGAACGTGGTCTTGCCGACCGCGAAGTGACCGACGACCAGCAGCTTGGCCGCCGTCCGCACGGTGGGCCGCAGATAGACGTCGTCAGAGGCGGGCGCGGAGCCCATCGAGGACCTCCTGGAGGATGCGGGCGTCGGACGGCCGGGCGGCCGGTACCGGTGCGCGGGTGACGATGTGGCCGCTGTCCATGAGGTCGGCGACCAGCACCTTGGTCACGCTGACCGGCAGTTCCAGGTGGCTCGCCACCTCGGCCAGGGAGAGCGAGCCGGGCCGGCACATGTCCATCACCCGGCGCTTCTCCGGGTTGAGACCGGTCAGCGTCAGATCGCTCGCGGCGACCAGCAGCGTGACCAGGTCCAGGGTGTTGCGGGTCGGCCGGGCACGGCCGTCGGTGACGACGTAGGACCGCACCAGTCGTCCCCGGGGCCGGCGGGGCGTCATGCCCTGCTGCCCGTGTCCAGCCGTGCCGGGCTGGACAGTTCCTTGCCGAGCCGGTCGACGAGCTTGTGCATGCGGTACGTCACCGCCTCCATGTCGACCTCGTCGCCGGTGGAGACCGCGAGATAGGCGCCCTCGCCGGCCGCGACGAGGAAGACGAAGCCGTGCCCGAACTCGATCAGGGTCTGGCGCCACGGGCGGTCGGCGGGGCCGCAGAACTCCGAGGTGCTGCGGCTGATGGACTGCAGTCCCGAGAGCCCGGCGGCGAGGCGCTCGGCGTCGTCGCGGTCGATGTCGGCGGAGTGGGCGCGGAGCATGCCGTCGGCGGAGAGCAGGATGGCGTGCCGCGCCTCGGGGACCTTCAGCACGTCGTCGAGCATCCAGCCCAGCTCGTTGTTCGTGGGCTCGATCATGCGTGGGGGGTCCCTTCGTTCTCGTGGGGGGTGGGTGACGCGGGGTCGGCGACGGCATCGGCGGAGCCGCGCTCGCGATCGGAGCCGACTCCACGCCCGGCTCCGGGGCCGACTTCGGGGCCGACTCCGGGTCCGGCTTGGAGGCCGGCTTCACGTCCGGCTTCGGGGCCGGCTTCACGTCCGGCTCCGGGTCCGGCTTCACGTCCGACTTCGGGGCCGGCTTCACGTCCGGCTTCGGGGCCGGCTTGGAGGCCGGCTTCACGTCCGGCTTCGGGGCCGGCTTCGGGGCCGACTTCACGTCCGGCTCCGGGTCCGGCTTCAGGGCCGGCTCCGGGGCCGGTATCGAGTCGGGCTTCGGGGCCGACTTCACGTCCGACTTCGGGGCCGGCTCCAGGGCCAACTTCACGTCCGACTTCGGGGTCGGCTCCGGGGCCGACTTCACGTCCGACGTCACGTCCGGCTCCAGGGCCAACTTCACGTCCGACTTCACGACCGGCTCCAGAGCCGACTTCACGCCCGGCTCCAGGGCCGAACTCACGTCCGGCTCCGGGTCCGGCTCCAGGGCCGATTTCACGTCCGACGTCACGTCCGGCCCCGGGGCCGGGCTCCCGGACGTACTCCTCCTCGTCGAGGATGCGTCCGGCCGCCCGGCCGAAGCGGGTGCCGCGGGCGAAGGCGCCCATGAGGCGGGCGTTCTCCTCGGGCGACCGGCCGGGGGGCTCCTCGGTCCGTGCCACGGGCTCCGGTTCGGGGGCCGTGGTCCGCCGGGGCGTGCGCCGGCGGCGTTTGGGCAGTCCGCCCTCGGTGGTGCCGACGCGGGCGGCCTCTACGGTCGCCGGGCGGGGGCCGGGGGCGGTCCCGGTGACGTGCGCCGGTTCGGCCCGTCGCTCCGGGGCGGCGGGCTCCGGGTGGGTGAGCAGTGCGGTGGGCAGGAACGCGACGGCGCGGACACCGCCGTACGGCGATCGGGTGTCCACGGAGACGGTGAAGCCGTAGCGCCGGGCGAGCATCCCGATGACGGCGAAGCCGAACTGGGGCGGATCGTCGAGGCGGGTGACGTCCACCTCGCCGTCCCCGGTGAGCAGCCGGGTGGCCCGCTGCACGGCGTGGGCGTCCATGCCGACGCCGGCGTCGTCGACGATCACGCACGCGCCGTTGTGCACGGCCTGGACGTTGACCTCGACGGTGGTGTTGGGCTGGGAGTGCCGGGCCGCGTTGTCGAGGAGTTCGGCGACCGCGAGGACGACCGGTTCCACGGCACGGCTCACCACCGCGAGGTCGACCTGGCCGTGGACGCGGACGCGCCGGTAGTCGCGGATGCGCGAGGTGGCGCCCCGGACGACCTCGACCAGCGGGGAGGTGGCCCGCTGCCGGCCCGGCCAGGAGCCGCAGAGCACGGCGATGGCCTGGGCGCGTCGGCCGAACTGGGCGTTGGTGTGGTCGATCTCGAGGAGGTCGCGCAGCACCTCGGGATCGTCGTGCCGCTCCTGCATCTCGGAGATGGACATCTGCTGCTCGTTGGCGAGGGCCTGGATCGAGCGCATGGACGCCTTGAGGGCGGCCTTGGCGGACTGGTCGGCGCGGTGCTGCGCGTGCTCGACGGCGCCGGAGAAACGGGCGAGCACCTCGTCGAGGCCCTTGCCGAACTCCGTCCCGGCGAGGCGGCCCTCGAGCGGTCCGACGCCGGGGACGGCCTGGCCGGGATGGTCGGCGAGGGCCGGCAGACGGACCGTGACCAGATGGCGCAGCTCCTCCTCCCGGGCCCGTACGTCGTCGGCCAGGACCGCGTTCCTTCCGCGTTGCCGCCTGGTGATCGCGTGCTGGCGCAGCAGGAGTACGGCGGTGGCGAACAGGGCCGCCGCGAGGGCCCAGGTCACCGCCTGCGATATCGGTTCGGTCATGAAGTACGCGTCCTAACGTCCTCAAGTCCCCGGGCGTCGGGGGTCCCGGGACGCCGGCGGGAGTTGACGGAGCGCACGACGCTAGCGGCGCGACCGCGCGGGCACTTTCCGTGACGCGCAGGGAAGTTGTCACAGGGCGCATGAGTGACGCACGGGGCGCGATGTGTGCGGTGAGGTTTGCCCCGGCATATTCGGCGACTCGACCCGTGCGGCATGGCAACCGCTTGCCACGCTAGGGTGCCTTCCTGGTCCGACCGGACGGCAACCATCTTTGATCACGCAGAAGTTGAAGATTTCCGTATGGGGGACCGCATACAGACAACGAGGACGTCGTCGGGGGCCCGGCACCGGGGAGGAGAACGTTGCCCGCGGGAAGTTACAGCGTCGAGGCGCTGACCACCGAGGAGCTGCCCCCTCGTGAGCGTGCCGATTTCTGGACCGAGCGGATCGGCTCGTACCAGTCGCGGATGGGGTTCGGATACGCGCGGTCGGAGAACTTCCGCGGCGAGACCGTCCGTCAGCGCACCGACACCTACCAGTTGGTGAAGTACCGGTCGGACGAGATCGAGTACACCCGCACGCTGCGCCAGGTGCGTCAGGACCCGGACGAGAACTACCGGCTGCTGGTGCCGACGAGCGGTGAGATCGTGCTGCGGCAGGACGGCGAGGAGGCCCGGCTGACCCCGGGCACGGCGGCGCTGGTCACCTTCGCGTCACCGTTCCAGTGCCTGCAGAGCGACGCCATCGACGCGTTCATCCTGACCATTCCGGCCCGCGAGGTGGACGGCCGGCTCAGCAGCAGGTCGCCGGTGGCCAGCGGGCTGGACCTGGCGACCGGTCTCGGCCGTATCGTCGGCTCGATGCTGACCGGGCTGCACGAGGAGCGCGCGCACCTCACCGAACCGGAGTTCAACGCCGTCTCCGACCGGGTCGTGGAGCTGGTGTGCATGCTGGCCGCCGGTGACGACCGCCCCGACGCCCCCGGGCAGCTGGGCGAGGTGGAGGCGATGGTCCGCCGCTATGTGCGCGACCACGCGGCCGATCCGAACCTGACGGGTACGGCGGTGGCGCGCGCGCTCGGCTGGTCGCTGCGTCAGATCCAACTGGCCCTGCAGAAGGCGGGCACCACGCCCCGGGAGCTGATCCGGGAGGAGCGGCTGCGGCTGGTCCGGGACCGCTTACTGTGCGCGGAGTGCGAGCATCTGACGATCACGGATCTCGCCTACTCCGCCGGTTTCTCCTCCGCGAGCGCTCTGAGCACGGCCTTCCGCCGACGCTACGGCGTCAGTCCACGGGAGATGCGGCAGAGCGTACGCTGAGTCAACTCCCCATGTGCACACGGGAGTTCGAGCGAGAGCAACACAACGGACACGATCCGCCGAGTAGGTTCTCACACCGGCCTGGCGTATCGTTCCATTGAAGTCTAAAGCTTAGCCAAAGCATGACCGGCGGTCGACCCTGGCCGCTTTCCGCCCCTCGTGGTGTGAATGTTCCTGGAGTTCGTCGTGCCCACCGTGTGCGACCTCGCCCCTTTCGCACCCGACTCGGCTCGTCGCGAGGAGCGTTGACACGAGGCACCACGGCGCGCGGTGGCGTGAATCGTGCGCTCCACACGGCCGGTAATGACGGCCGGAACAGTCGAATCCGCAGGTGACCCCCCTCCCGGCGACCCCTCTTTCACAGACGGCGCGGCGCCATGGCCGAGGTGTGAAGAACTGCTGTCCCGCCGCCTCGCGCGAAGGAGGTAGAAAGGCGTCGCAGACCCATGCCGCGCTGACGACACCTCAGGTGACAGACCTCCCCTGAGCGTCTAGGACCGCTGGTCAGATAGTTGACGTTCTTCGCTACTCTGTCGCGTACTGGCTGATCGAGAGGACTCCGATGCCTGAACCCCCACCCTTCGCGACGACCCCGGATCACGGTCGGCGGGACACCACGACTCCCCCGCCCCGTCACCGGCACGGAAAGCCCGGGGTGTCGGATTCCGCCAACTCCTTCGCAGCACAGCCCCGACTGACACGGCTCGCCGTTCTCCCGGCCGCGTTCATGGCCGGGATATCCACCGCCGTCACGGGCACCCTGCTGTGGCTTCAGGAGGGCACGGCCGACGCCGCCACGTGGGGGGTGCTGGCGGGCGGTGCGGTCCTCGGCTGCGGCTGTCTGGCCGGAGCCGTGCTGGCGGCCAGGAAGCGGGCCAGGTCCGAGGCGAAGCGCGCCGAATCGTTGCGGCAGGCCATCACCAGCGGCAACTGGGCGCTGGACGAGGACCTGACCCGCCTCAAGCGAGGCGAGCAGCTCCTCTCCCGCGGCTTCTCCTACCAGGCCTCGCGCGGCGAGGACCCGTTCCAGAAGCTGGAGTACGACGTCACGGAGGCCCAGCACCGGGCCCGGGAGGCGCTCGTCTGGGCGGCGAGCTACTTCCAGGCCGCCTCCGACGACAACAGCGACAAGGTCGAGGTCTTCGTCAACCTCGCCCGCCGCCTCCAGTCGCTCGTCCACCGCACCATCCGTGAACTGGACGATCTGGAGAACCAGGTCGAGGACCCGGACCTGCTCCGCCGGATCTTCGGCATCGACCACCTGGCCACCCGAATACGCCGGCACGCCGAGAACCTCGCGGTGCTCGGCGGCGCGGTCTCCCGCCGCCAGTGGACGAACCCGGTGACGCTGACCGAGGTGCTGCGGTCCTCCATCGCCGAGGTCGAGCAGTACTCCCGCGTCAAACTGGTGCCGCCCATCGAGGGCACGCTGCGCGGCCACGCGGTCGCCGACGTCATCCACCTGCTGGCCGAGCTGGTCGAGAACGCCACGATGTTCTCCCACCCGGACACCCAGATCCTCCTGCGCTCCCGCCGGGTGACCGCCGGCATCGCCATCGAGGTGGAGGACCGCGGCCTGGGCATCCCCCAGGAGGACCAGGACCGGATCAACACCCTGCTCGCCGACCCGGCCCGCATCGACGTCGCCAAGCTGCTCGCCGACGGCCGCATCGGTCTGTTCGTGGTCTCCTCGCTGGCCCGCCGGCACGGCATCGCGGTCCAGCTCCAGGGCAACATCTACGGCGGCGTGCAGGCCATCCTCGTCCTCCCGCAGGGCCTGCTCGGCGACGAGGAGGGACACGCGCCCGTCCAGGCCCCGGTCCAGGCACGGCCGCCCGCCGCCCCCCGGCCGGCGCAGACGCCCCCGCCCTCCTGGCAGCCCTCGCCGCACGCGGCTCCCCCGGCCGCCGCGCCGCCCCCCGCGCACGCGGCTCCCCCGGTCCGCACCGCCTCCCCGGCCGGTCCCCCGCCGGGCGCCCCGCAGCGGTCGGCCGCGCCCACGCCACCCCCGGCGGCCGCCCGGCACGAGCGGGTCCAGCCCGTCGCCGACGTACGGTCCGATTACCGGCCCTCCGGGTACGAGCGTCCGGTGGCCGCCCCGCACGGCTCCGGCGGGTCCGGCAGGCCGAACCTGCCCAAGCGGCGCGCCATGGAGCACCTGGCCCCCGAACTCCGCCAGGGGCCCGCTCCGCGTCCCGACACCACCGAGCAGGAACTGAACTTCAGCCCCGGCCTCCTGGCCGGAATCAATCGAGGCTTCGGTCTCGCCGGCGCGACCTCCGACGCGATCCCCGTCGACGACGCGCGCTGGGCCCCGCCCCAACCGCAAGGAGAAGAACCTCACCATGGTGAGCGATAGCCACCCCACCGGGCAGAACATCGACTGGCTGCTGGACAACCTCAAGAAGACCGTCCCCGGCACCCGGCAGGTCCTGTTGCTGTCGTCCGACGGCTTGAGCAAGGCGCACGTGGACCTGAGCACCGACGACGCCGACCGGCTGGCCGCGATAGCCTCCGGGCTCAACTCCCTGGGCCGTTCCTTCGGTCACGACAGGGTGCTGGGCAACGGCGGCACCGTCCGTCAGGTCATCGTGGAGCTGCACAACGGCATCCTCATCGTGGCCTCGGCGGGCCACGGCGCCGTGCTGGCGGTCACCGCGGACGCGTCCACGCACACCGAGACGCTCGGCTACGAGATGGGCATGCTCATCCGGGCCGTGCAGCCGTTCCTCGCCACGCCGGCCCGCCGCCCGACCATCGCGCCGTCCAGCGCGGGGATGTGACGCGATGACGGACGAGCTGTTCCTGGACGAGGAGGCCGGCCGCTTAGTCCGGCCGTTCACCGTCAGCAACGGGCGCACTCGACCCTCGACATCCTTCGACCTGCTCACCCTGGTGATGGCCACCGGTGTCCGGCCGCTCGCCGACCTCGGCCCCGATCACGACATGGTGCTCGGGCTGTGCGTCAGGCCGGTGCCGGTGGTCGAGGTGGCCGCGCGCATGAACCTGCCGATCGCGGTCACCAAAGTCCTGTTGTCCGACCTGGTGCAGCACGAGGCGCTCACCGCACGGGCGCCCCGTGCCGTAGAGGCGGCCTCCGCCGCCAACCGAGAAGTTCTGGAGGCGGTGCTCGATGGCCTACGCGCACGACTCTGACCCCTTCCCGACCGCGCTGAAGATCCTCGTGGCGGGCGGATTCGGGGTCGGCAAGACGACCTTCGTCGGGGCGGTCAGCGAGATCGCGCCGCTCAGCACCGAGGAGGTCATCACCACGGCCAGCGCCGGTACGGACAGCCTCGCCGGGATCGAGGAGAAGTCCACCACCACCGTGGCGCTGGACTTCGGCCGGATCACCCTCGGCTCGGACCACGTCCTGTACCTGTTCGGCACCCCCGGGCAGGAGCGGTTCTGGTTCATGTGGGACGAGTTGTCCGACGGGGCGCTGGGCGCGGTGGTGCTCGCCGACACCCGACGGCTCGACGCGTGTTTCCCCGCGGTGGACTTCTTCGAGGTGCGCGGCATCCCGTTCGTCGTGGGGGTGAACGAGTTCGACGGCGCGTACCAGTACTCCCTGGAGGAGGTCCGGGACGCCATCGGGCTGAAGTCCAACGCACCGATCGTGTTCTGCGACGCCCGGCACTGCAGCTCCGGCACGGGTGTGCTCGTCGAACTCGTGCAGCATCTGCTCGGCATGACACCCGGCGTGGCGTCGCACCAGCCGCCCGCGCTCCGTTGATCCCTACTCAACTCAGCCGACCTCGAACGGAGTTCCGATGAACAGCCCCTATTCCTCCTATGAGCCGCCGCTCGACCGCCTGCTCCTCACCCCCGAGGATCCGGGTGCGCCGCAGCGTGCCGCGAGGCTCGCCCAGTTGGGGCTCGCCGACACCCCCCGGGCCGAGTTCGACGCGTTCGCGCGCCGGCTGGCCCTGGAGCTGGACGCGCCGTACGCGATGGTCAACTTCGTCGACGACAGGCGGCAGTTCTTCGCCGGGCTCTACACGCCGGACGCCGGCCCCGTGAACATCGCGCAGGGGCAGGCCGCCGAGACCTCGATGAGCCGGGAGATGCGTCTGGACCACGGTTTCTGCCCGCACACCGTCAAGCGGACGGCGGCGCTGGTCCTCGACGACGTCTGCGACTACCCGCGGTTCGCGGGGAACCCGGTCGTCGACGAGATCGGCATCCGCTCCTACATGGGCGCGCCGCTCGTCGACGCGCTGGGCGGCATGAACCTCGGCACGATCTGCGTCGTCGACACCGACTCCCGTACGTGGGGCCGGCAGCGGCTGGAGATCATCAAGCACATGGCCCAGGAGATGTCGGACCGGATCCAGGCCATCGCCACCGGCCACTGAGACCGACCGGGCGCCGCCGGCCCGTCACGGTCGAGGGGAAGCGGGCCGCCGGGCACCCGGAACACGAAAGCCGCGGACACGTCGTCGTGTCCGCGGTTCTCTGCGTTCGGCGCCCCGGGAGGCGCCGTGACGTACCCGGGGGCCGGTGGGGGCCGGTCGCGCCCACGCGGCGGAGCCGCACATCGAGACAGCCCCGCGCCCCCTCGTGGGGCGCGGGTGCCGGGCCTCAGACCAGTTCTCCGACCGGGACCGGTTCCGGGTCCGGTCGCCGTTGCTCGACCTGCGGCGTGCGGACCAGTTCGGCGAGTCGTTCGGACCACTCGCCCTTGTTCTCGCCGAGCGCGAACTCGCCCAGCCTGAGGCCCTGGATCTCGGAGGTGCCGGCGGGCGCGTAGATGTGGAAGGCGTCGCGCAGATAGCGCTCCACCGGGCGGTCGGTGAACAGGCCGCAGGCGGCGTGCATCTTGACGGACTCCTGGGCCGACTCGATGGACGCTTCGACGTTGTAGAGCTTGGCGGACATCAACTCGACGTCGCAGGGCCGCCCGTTGTCCAGCAGGTGCGCGGCGAGATAGGCGCTCTGTCGGGCGAGGGTGAGGCGCTGGAGCATCCGCCCCAGCTCGATCTTGATGTTGGGCAGGTGCCCGAGCGGCTTGCCGTAGCGCTGGGTCTCCCCGCAGTACCGGGCGGTCTCCTCGAACACCGCCTGGTGGATGCCGAGGGACACCGCGGTCAGGTTGAGGCGGCCGTAGAGCACCGACGAGGAGTAGGCGACGGCCAGCCCCTCGCCCTCCGCTCCGAGCCGGTTGGCGGCCGGCACCCGGCAGTTGTCGAAGACGAGTTCCCCGAAGCTGAACCCGTGCAGGCCCATGGAGGGCACCTGGGGCGCGAGGGAGAAGCCGGGCCGGTCGGACTCGACGAGGAAGGCCGTCATGCCCTTGGAGCCCGGCCCGGTGCGGACCACGACACCGTGCACGTCGCCCACATGGCTGTTGCCGACGAAGACCTTGCGGCCGTTGAGGATGTAGTCGTCGCCGTCCCGTACCGCGCTGCTCTCCATGCCGGCCACATGGCCCCCCGACCCCGGCTCGGTGACAGCGATGGTGGGCAGGACCTCACCGGCGGCGATCTTCGGCAGCCAGTACCGTTTCTGGCTGTCGTCGCCGAAGTGGATGATCTTGGCGACGCCGAGCTGGGAGGCCTGGACCATGGCGCCCATCGCGCCGCTCACCCGCGACAGTTCCTCGATGATGATGGTCTTGGCGAGATGACCCGCGCCCATGCCGCCGTGGGCCGGGTCGATCGTGGCCCCGATCCAGCCCTGTTGGGCGATCAGACGGGAGAGCCCCACCAGTGCGGTACGGGAGGCCTCCATCTCGGGTATGAGGGGCCGTACCACCCGCTCGGCGAACTCGCGTACGCGTTGCCGTAGATCTTCGTGATCCTGGGTTGTGAAGACGTGTTCCACGCCAAGCCCTTCTAGGCGTTTCCCCGCGCCCGGGGGAGACGCGGTGGCTGTGCGTCGGATCGTGGTTCCGGTTGGGAGTCTGACCGACGTGGAACATGGTCTACAAATCAACCTCTTACGCCAAGATCGTTTAGGGGGTTTGGCCGAAACATTGACAGTTGAAATATGAGCCCAAATGTGAGATACGAGTACGGCGATGTCCACATTTTGATACTTTCTTCGCCGAACTTGCCCGACTGTCCCGACTCGAGACCGGCCGCCGACGAACCTGACCACCAGCCAAACACCGTACGGCCCAAGGCTCCTCCGGGCTGCGCCCCGCCAAATACCAAACCACGGCGCCTCGCGTGCAGGTTTGAGCAGGTAACCATAGATTTCAAGCCACACCTACCGAAGTCGGTTGTGGCCGAGGAGTGCCGATCCTGCGAGGTCGCCGTGTCGACAAGTCAGCTTTCCGTGTTCCCCGGAACCTTCCGTTCGGTCGATCCGCCCCCGGCACCCGCCCCGTGGTCACCGCGCCAAGTGCTGCCCCGCGGTGGCGAGTTGCGTCCGGCCCGCGAGCGGGCCGCAGCCGGGCGGGTGCTGACGACGGGGCTCGGGTCCTGATACCGTTCCGTCCGCCCGCCGACTTCCGCCGACGGTGTGTCAAGCCGGGCACAGGGGATGCCGGGCGGCTCGCGGGCGCACCCCCACCGCCGTCGGATGTTCACTGTCGTACGAGGAATCAGATGCCAGGCACCCTCCCCCGCGCGCGAGGCGAGTCGCGCGGCGGGACCCCCACCGGCACCCCACGCGGTGCGCACCGGTGGCCCGGATGAGCGGTGACACGCCCCGCACCGGGACCGGCTCCGCCTCCCTCCCCCAGGGTCTGCCCCGGCGGGCCCGGAACACCCCGGCCCCACCACGGCTCCGCGAGGACGCGGCCGACGCCCCCTCGACGGCCGCCGGCGACGACACCGAGGACACCGTCCGCCCCGACGACCTGGCCCGCGTCATGGTGGCGATCCAGCGGGGCACGGCACGCGCCCGGCTCGCCGGACCCGACGGCGACCACGACTCCGGCGGCACCCCTTTCACCTCCGGGACCCCCGGCACCGGCGGGACCCTTGCCACCGACGGCCGACCGGCACCCCGACCAGGTCCCGAAGCCTCCTGACGGGCGCTGCCCCCGGCGCCCCGACGACCCGGCGCCTCCCCCGGCGCCGACCGACCGTGAGGAACACGCACGACATGACTGAGCAGGAACGACCCGGTCCCCAACTGGACTGGCTGCTGGACGGACTCGTGGAGCGCATACCCGAGATCCACTGCGCCATCGTGCTCTCCGGCGACGGCCTTCTCATCGGCAAGTCGAAGGACATCCGGTTCGACGACGCGGAGCATCTGTCGGCCGTCGGCTCGGGCATGCACAGTCTGGCCCGGGGCGTGGCCCGGCACTTCCAGGGCGGTGAGGTCCAGCAGACCGTCATCCAGATGGAGCGGGCGTTCCTCTTCGTCACCGCCGCGGGGCGGGGCGCGCGGCTGGCGGCGATCGCCTCGGAGGAGGTGGACGTCGGCATGATGGCCTTCGAGATGGGCACCTTGGTCAAACAGGTCGGCAAGTACCTGAGCGCGGCGCCCCGTGCGGAAACGCCGTCCGGCTACGTGCAGGACGCGTGAGCCGCGACGGCCGCCGGGCCGGGAACTCGTCGAAAGGGTGATGGATGGTGTCCGTCAGCTCCGGGCCGGTCGTACCCACCGCCCTGAAGATCCTGATCGCGGGCGGATTCGGCGTCGGCAAGACCACGATGGTCGGCTCGGTGAGCGAGGTGACCCCGCTGGCGACCGAGGAGCACATCTCCTCGGCGGGCAGACGCGTGGACGACCTCAGGGGCGTCGAGAAGAAGGTCTCCACCACCGTCGCCCTGGACTTCGGCCGGATCACGTTCTCCCCCGAGCTGGTGCTGTACCTCTTCGGCACACCGGGGCAGGACCGGTTCTGGTTCATGTGGGACGACCTGTGCAGCGGTGCCCTCGGGGCCGTGGTCCTCGCCGACACCCGCAGGCTCGACGCCTGCTTCCCCGCGGTCGACTTCTTCGAGTCCCGCGACATCCCCTTCGCGGTCGGCGTCAACTGTTTCGACGGCAAGCGTGAGGTGGACGCCGAGCAGGTCCGCCAGGCGCTCGACCTCTCGCCCGAGGTCCCGGTCCTGCTCTGCGACGTACGGCAGCGCCACTCCAGCAAGGAGCTTCTGCTGGCGGTGCTCGGTGCGGCCCGCCGCCGGATGGAGGCCCGTCTGGTGGCGGCGGGGCTCCGCCCGGGCTGAGGACTCAGAGAGTCGACTCTTCGGCCCTGGCCAGCAGTTCGGTGCGTCCGATCGCGTCGGTGCGGGTGGAGGGGACGGTGCAGGCGTACGCGCCGGCGATGGCGCCGAAGAGGGCGCACCGGTGCGGTGGTTCGCCGGTGAGCCGGCCGCAGAGATAGCCCGCCGCGAAGGCGTCGCCCGCCCCGTTGGAGTCCACGACCGGGGTCGGCGGGGCCACCGGTGGCACATGGCTCAGCGCGCCGTCGACGAGGTGGTACGCGCCCCGTTCCCCGTCCGTGGCGACGACGGTCCGGGCCCGGCCCCGCTCGGCGATCCGGCGCATGGTCTTCTCCGGGTCGGGGAGCGCGGCCGCCGACAGGAAGACCAGGTCGGCGGCGAGGGCGAACGGCTCGTGGTACGGGTCGGCGCCGTCCCAGTCGTGCAGATCGGTCGAGACGGTGACCCCCAGCTCGCGCAGCAGCGGCAGCGAGGCCGCGCACGGCTGACTGATGGAGACATGGACGTGCCGGCTGACCCCGGCCAGCGCGCGGACCGTGTCCGGGGGCAGTTCGTGGACCTCCTGGCTCCGGCTGCCGTCGTAGAGCGAGCAGCGGCGCCCGTCCGGACCGACGAGGTTCACCGCGCGCCGGGTGCCGCCGGGCAGCGGCGCCTCGGTGAGCGGGATGCCCCGGTCACGGTGGAGCGCGCGGACCAGATCACCTTCGTGGTCGTCGCCGAGCAGGTCGAAGTGGTGCGTCCGCAGCCCGAGCGCGTGCGTGGCCACCGCCATGAAGTCGCCGGTCTGTCCGGCCCGGGTCTCGATGGCCGGCACCAGATGGCTGTCGGCGAACGGGAGCGGCAGTTCGGGAACGTAGACGATGGTGTCGACGCCCGCCCCGCCCAGCACGAGGACATCGATCTCGGACTCGCTGCGCACGCTGCCTCCCACGGCGACGGGCCGACTGTGGGGGCAGCGTACGTCCGGCGCGCCGCCGCGTCCCGAAGGGGCGCGGGGAACTGCGCGACCGGCCACGACATGCCCGCGGCCGACCGACAACCGGAGCAGGCGCCGTGTTCCCACCGGAACAGGCGCCCTGTTCCGAGCGGAGCGTCTACGTCCAGGACGGATCGGTCAAGGGAAACCCTCCGCTCTCGTGCGTCGCCGTCGGAGGGGCGGGCTCGGCGGTTTCCCGGCCCTCCGACGGCAGTTCTGCCCAGACGACGCGACCGGACCGTTGTGGGGTGTCGCGCACCCCCCAGTCGCTGCTGAGCATGCCGACCAGCATGAGCCCACGCCCATTCTGGTCGTCGGGGCCCGGACGACGCCGGGCAGGCTGTGCGTGACCGCTGTTCTGGTCCTCCACCTCGATGCGCAGCCGGCTGCCGGTGAAGTGCAGCCGGCACACGATCCACTCGCTGTCCGTGTGGGTCAGCGCGTTGGTGAACAGCTCGGACGTGATCAGGAGCGCGTCCTCGAGGGTCTCCGGACGCACCTCCCATTCGCCGAGCAGCTCGCGCACGGTTCTGCGTGCCTCGCCCGCCGAGGCGGGCACCGCGGGCAGTCCGAAGACTCCCGCCCTGTGGGGTTCGTACGCCTCTGCGCCAAGGGGTGGGTACATGGTCGGGGCTAACCGGTCCGGGGACTGGGGGAGGGTGGGCGGAGCCATCGCCGTATGCCTTTCGTTGGCCCTTCGCACCGGTGGGGTGCCGGTGCCACGGCCGCCTCGCCGCTCGCCGCGAGCTCTGGCAACTCGCGCCGGACAGCGCTCAGTTGCGGCCACATCTCCCCCAACCTGGCCGCGCGGCCCCGGTGTTCGCCGGAACCGTGACGGTACGACCACTGTGGCATCCGCGAACAACACCTCGCAACCAGCAAGTTGAAATTTGCAATTTGTGGGTCGCATGCTGCCCCCGTTCGAGCCAAGATCGTGTCAGACTGCGCTCTCGAAGCGACTCGCACAACAACGCGCATTCTGTGAACGAAAGCGCTCAGGACTCGTAATCCAGTTCGACATGACCTCTGTGGCTCGGCGTGAGGGGTGGTGGGCGTGACCGCGGAAACGGACTGGGGCGGCGCCCCCTCCGTACTGCGCATGATCCTCGGCAGACAGCTGGAGGAGTTGCGCACCCGCGCCGGGTTGACGTTCGAGCAGGCGGGCGAGGCGATCGGTGTCAGCCATTCCACGATCCGCCGCCTGGAGGCCGCCAAGGTCGCCCGGTTGCGGCTGCCGGATGTCGAGAAACTGCTCCAGGTCTACGGCGTACGGGACCAGCAGGAGATCGAGACCTTCCTGAAGTCGGTCCGCGAGGCCAACAAGCGCGGCTGGTGGCACACCTACCGCGACGTCCTGCCCGACTGGTTCGCCGCCTACCTCAGCCTGGAGCAGGCGGCGCTCCAGATCCGGGCGTACGAAGCGCAGTTCGTGCACGGCCTGCTCCAGACCGAGGAGTACGCCCGTGCCCTGCTCGGCGCCGGCAACCCGCACGCGGCGGCGGAGGACACCGAGCGGCGGGTGGCGCTGCGGATGCGCCGCCAGGAACTCCTCACCCGCCCCGCGCCGCCCCGGCTGTGGGTGGTGATGGACGAGACGGTGCTCAGATGGCCGGTCGGCGGACCGGACGTGATGCGCGCCCAGGTCGACCATCTGATCGAGCTGAACCGGCTTCCGCATGTCACGGTCCAGATCATGCCGTTCCAGAACGGCCCGCATCCGGCGATGCGGGCCGGCGCGTTCCACCTCTTCCGGTTCAGGGCCCCCGAGTTGCCCGACATCGTCTACCTCAACGGTCTGGTGGGCGCGGTGTACCTCGACAAGCAGGACGACGTCGTCGTCTACCGCGAGGCCCTGGACCGGCTGGGCGCCCAGTCGGCGCCCGCCCGCAAGACCGAGGCCCTCCTCGGCGCGCTACGCAAGGAGCTCTGACGTGCACCACCGCATATCCAAGACAACGACCCACGGAGTACACAACGACGTCCGCAACGGCATGCCCGCCCGCGATCTCGGCGCCCAGGACTGGCACCGGCCGTGGAGCGACGACGCGGGCGGCGCCTGCGTCGAGGTGAAGAAGCTCGCCGACGGACGGGTCGCCGTACGCCAGTCGACCGACCCGGACGGCCCCGCGCTGCTCTTCACCCCCCGCGAGATGACCACCTTCCTGGCCGGCGTGAAGGCGGGCGAGGCCGACTTTCTGCTCTGAACCTTTCGACTGCTTGCTGCCACGCCTCGTTGACGCACCACCTGTTTGCGGATCCGGGGGTTCTCGTCGCTTGCCGAACCCCCGACCCCTGCCCGATCACGCACCCGACAGAACGACTTGATGGGAGGGACGGCGTTGCCCGACAACGGATGGCCGGCCGACCGGATCGACACCGAGCACGCGCACTCCGCGCGTATCTACGACTACATCCTCGGCGGCAAGGACTACTACCCGGCCGACAAGGAGGCCGGTGACGCGATGGCGCACGAGTGGCCGGCGCTGCCGGTCCACATGCGCGCCAACCGCGACTGGATGAACCGCGCGGTGCGCTGGCTCGCCGAGAAGGCCGGCATGCGCCAGTTCCTCGACATCGGAACCGGCATCCCCACCTCCCCCAACCTCCACGAGATAGCCCAGTCGGTGGCCCCCGAGTCCCGGGTCGTCTACGTGGACAACGACCCGATCGTCCTCACCCTGTCCCAGGGGTTGCTGGCCAGCACCCCCGAGGGCAGGACCGCGTACATCGAGGCGGACTTCCAGGACCCGGAGACCGTCCTCGGTTCCCCCGAGTTCCGGGACACCCTCGACCTGAGCGAGCCGGTCGCGCTCACCGTGATCGCGATCGTCCACTTCGTGCTGGACGAGGACGACGCGGTCGGCATCGTCCGCCGGCTCCTCGAACCCCTCCCCTCGGGCAGCTATCTGGCGATGACCATCGGCACCGCCGAGTTCGCCCCCGAGGAGGTGGGCCGGGTCGCCCGCGAGTACGCGGCCCGCGACATGCCGATGCGGCTGCGCACCATCGACGAGGCCCATGAGTTCTTCGACGGCCTGGAACTCGTCGAGCCCGGCATCGTCCAGGTCCACAAGTGGCACCCGGACGGCACGGGCGAGCAGGACATCCGGGACGAGGACATCGCGATGTACGGGGCGATCGCCCGCAAGCCGTGAGGTGGGAGGGCGCGTTCTCCGGCTCACGGGCCGGGGCGCGCCCTCTTCCGCGCGCACGGCGGCCACACGGCCGTGCGCTCTCGGCGTCGCGGATCGGCGCCCGGCGTCCGCGCGCTCGGCGGCTACCGTGCCGTGCCCGTGCTGTCCCGGACGATCAGCTCGACCGGGATGACGGGGTCTTTCTCCAGCGCCTCGCCGGCGTCCTCCGGGTCGTCCAGCTGCGTCAGCAGCAGCCGCAGCGCCCGCCTCCCGATCTCGGGGAAGTCCGTACGGATCGTCGTCAGCGGCGGCAGCAGATGCGCGGCCTCCGGGATGTCGTCGTAGCCGACCACGCTCACGTCGTCCGGCACCCGGCGGCCGGCCTCGTGCAGGGCGCGCAGCAGGCCGAGCGCCATCTGGTCGTTGGAGACGAACACGGCGGTGACCTCCGGGCGGGCCGCCAGCCGCCGGCCCAGCGCGTAGCCGGAGTCGGCGCTCCAGTCCCCCACCAGCGGTTCGTGGACGCGGGCGCCGGCCTCCCGCAGGGTCTCGCGCCAGCTCGCGGCGCGCATGTCGGCGGAGGTCCATCCGGTGGGGCCCGCGATGTGCCAGACGGTGGGGTGGCCGAGGTCCAGCAGATGACCGGTCGCCAGCCGGGCGCCCGCCGTGAAGTCCGAGGAGACCACGGGGGTGCCGTCGCCGAGGCCGTTGTCCAGCATCACCAGCGGGGTGTCCGGGCGGGCCCCCGCGAGCGCGGTGGCGACGGGGCGCTGGGGGGCGATGGCGATGATCCCGTCCGCGCCCTCGGCCGACAGCCGGTCCACCGCCTGGACGACGGTGTCCCGGTCGGCGGTGTCGAGAGCGATGGAGCTGACGAGGTAACCCGCCGTCTGGGCGGCCGTGTTGATCGCGGTCAGGGTGGAGGCGGGGCCGTAGCGGGCCGCGTCGAAGGAGATCACGCCGAGCATCCGGGTGCGGCCGCTGGCCAGGGAGCGGGCGCTGCGGCTGGGGCGGTAGCCGAGCGTGCGCATGGCCTCCAGGACGGCCTCACGGGTCTCCGCCCGGACCGCCGGGTGGTCGTTGAGGACGCGGGAGACGGTCTGCTTGGAGACACCGGCGAGGTGGGCGACGTCTGCCATCACCGGGCGGGAGCCGGCGAAGTTGCGTCGGCTGCGGGTGCGGGTGGGTTCGCCGGGGTCGTGGCCGGCCGCGCCGCCGTTCGTGGCGCTTCGGGGCATGCGGCATCCTTTTCGACGGGGTTCAGGGGTAGTTGGGGTGGGTTTGGGGTGGGTGGGGTGTGTCGGTTCGGGGCCACAGGATAGGTCCGTCCCTTTCCTCGCCCCCGCCGCCCCTACCCGTCCCATCCAAGGGGCTGCGCCCCTTTGACCCCCAGGCGTCCGTCCGGTGGGGGCTGGTCGCGCAGTTCCCCGCGCCCCTGAAAAGCAGGGGCTGCGCCCCGTGCTTTTCGGCCCGAAAGGGCCGTAGGCCCTTGAGGGGCGCGGGGAACTGCGCGAGAAGCCCCACCGGACCCGCACCCGACAGACCACCGAGCGGGGTCGTAGGGGCGTTGGTCAGCCTGGGCGGAGGGGCCAGGATCGGACCGTGACGCACTCCGCGCGCCGCACCTCCGCCGGGATCGCCGCGTCACCCACCCGGCCGGGCACATACACCGGCGCCCCGGCCGCGAGCGGCAGCACCCGCACCCTCAGCTCCCCCACCGGCAACCGGTCGAGCCCGATCTCCCACACCCGCCCCGAGAAGAACTGATCGGCGACCGGACGCTCCCCCACATACGCACGGCCCACGTCCCCGGTCCAGTGCAGCCGCAGCAACGTGCCGGGAGGCGGATCGTCCGGCAGCGCGACGCGGTACTCCGCGGCCGCAGAGTCGAAGCACCCGTCGCCCGGTACGCTCGCGCGGCCCATGACGCCCGTGGTGACCGGAGGCGCCTCGCCCGCGGGCCGGACCAGGGTGACCGGCAGCACGCCCCCGGAGCCGCCGCCGTCCCCCGCGACCAGCGTGTAGCGGACGAACACCCCGTCCTCCGCCTCCTTCACCGTCGCCCCGGTCACGACCGGAGCGCGGGCCGGGGCGGGCAGGACGGCGAGCGACGGTTCACCGGCCGCGCTGTGGAGGCGTACCTCGTCCGCGTGGGCGTCGAAGACCACCCCGCCGTCCGCCGAGAGGATCAGCCGCTCGGCGCCCCAGGCGGGCCCCCGGTAGGCGCCACGGGCCGTCGCCGCGTCCAGGACCAGCAGGCCGACCCGGTGGCCGTCGGCGGTGTCGACCTCGACCAGGGCGTCCGTGCCGGGGCGCAGCGCCGTCACCAGGGCGCGGTCGCCCGTCGTCGTGACCTCCGCGTCCGACGGCGCGGACACGGTCGTCACGGTGCGCAGGTCGAGGGCGAGTTCGGGGGCGATGCCGTCGGTCGCGGTCAGGACCAGGATGGTCCGGCCACGGCCGTCGTCGACCGTGCAGAGGGGCTGCGCGGTGGCCCAGTCGAGCCGCAGCCCGGCCACTTCCAGCCGCAACGGCCAGCAGAAATAGGCCCCTTGGGGAATCGTGACGGGCGCGCTCGGCAACGACAGCACCGGCCCGTCCCCGGGGAACTCCACCTCGAACGAGGTGTCCGGGCGGTCCGGCAGCGGCTCGTGCGGCTGGTGGTTGTTGACGAAGAGGAAGCCCGAACGGTCGTCGGCGCGGACCGCCCAGCGCAGGGTCTCCCGGTCGTCCTGGCCCGTCGGCAACAGCTCGGGCAGGACGGACTCCATCGGCGCGATCAGCCCGCCAAAGTCGGCCAACAGCAGGTGCTGGAGGCGGAGTTCGTCGTAGGAAGGGCGGTACTGGCCGTACTCGCCGAGGGGCGCCTGGAAGTCGTAGGTGAGGCGGGGGAGGTCGTTGGGGTAGCCGGTGGCGTGGGATTCCTGGAGGGGGGTGAGGTCGCCCGGCGGGTTGGTGCCGCCGTGGAACATGTAGTAGCCCTGCCAGACCGAACCGCAGCCGATCTTGGTGAGGCCCAGGGCGCCGACGTCGGCGGCGTCGACGCGCGGCCGCCGGTGGTACGCCACCGCCATGCCCCCGCCCAACTCGCAGGTGGCCCAGGGGAATCGGTCCGACAGCTGCTCCGGGTCACCGCCCCGCACCGTGGTCGGACGGAGGTCCGCGCCGATGCCCTCGTCGTCCCGCTGGTGGGTGAAGAAGTAGTGCTTGCGGCAGGTGTCCGGCCAGCCGCCGTCCGCCTCGGTCCAGAAGGCGTCGGTGTAGCCGCCGTAGAGCGGCAGCAGTTCGTCCGGCGGCAGCCGCACCCCGCCCCAGGCGGTCGACGTCCACAGCGGCGCCGACAGGCCCGCCTCCTGGGCCATGCGTTTCAGGGTGAGCAGATGGTCCGGCTGGTCGTACAGCTCGTTCTCGATCTGGATCGCGACGATCGGGCCGCCGCCGGCCCGGTCCAGGCCCCGGAGCTGCTCGGCGATCGCCGCGTACCAGCGGCGTACGGGGGCGAGGTAGGCCGGATCGTCGGTGCGCGGGGCGTCCGTGCGAGCCAGGACCCAGTCGGGCAGGCCCCCGCCCCGGACCTCGGCGTGCACCCAGGGTCCGATGCGGGGGATGAAGTCCAGGCCGTGCCGGGCGCAGAGTTCGGCGAAGCGGCGCAGGTCGCGGTCGCCGTCGAAACGGACGCGGCCCTCGGTCTCCTCGTGGTGGATCCAGATGACGTACGCGGCGACGACCGTCACCCCGCCCGCCTTCATCTTCAGCAGCTCCTCCTCCCACTCCCCCGCCGGGTAGCGGGAGTAGTGGAACTCCCCGGAGACGGGGAACCAGGGGCGGCCGCCCCGCGTGAGCAGACGGCTGCCGACCTCGATGGGGTCGGGCACGCCGGGGGCGTCGGCGAAGGGCAGGTGGCCTCGCCGTTGCGGCTCGCCGGACCCCCGCAGGCGCACGCGGTGCGGCCGCGCCATCAGGGCTTCACCGGGCCCAGGTCGGGCGTGTCCGTGAACGCGGCGCGCGCGCTGGTCGTGGCGTTGAGCTCCAGCAGGACCAGGTCGTTGACACCGGCGCGCAGGACGGGGCCGGGGACGTACAGGGTGCGCTGGGGGCCACGGTTCCAGTAGCGGCCGAGGTGGAAGCCGTTGATCCAGGCCTGCCCCTTGGTCCAGCCGGGCAGCGACAGGAAGGTGTCGGCAGGGGTGCCGACCTCGAAGGTGCCGTGGTGGAAGGCTGGGACGGTGACCGGGGTCGCCTCGGCCGGCGCGAAGGGGACCGTGGACAGGTCGGCCAGCGGGAGGCGGTGGGTGTCCCAGCCGAGCAGGGCGGTGCCGTTGAAGGTGACCGGGCCGAGGAGGCCCTTGGCGGCGCCGATGCGGGGGCCGTAGTTCACGCCGCCCATGTGCTCGACCAGCACGTCGAGCGTGGCGCCGGGGCGCGGCACGCGCAGCGGCAGCGTCTCGTCGTGGCGTTCGCGTTCCAGTACGCCGACGGGGGCGCCGTCCACGAAGATCTGGGCGCGGTCGCCGACCCCGCCGGTGAAGTGCAGCAGACCGTCGCCCGCCTCGGGGAGGGTGGTGCGGTACAGGGCGTAGCCGGAGCGCTGGCCGAACTCCTCCATGGTGAGCGGGTGTTCGCTGCGCGCCACGGCGGCGCCGGAGAGGGCGGTCGCGTACGGCAACAGGGGCGCTCGGCGGTCCAGCTCCACGGTGATGCCGGAGAGTCTGGGCGCGGGCGCCGGGACCGGCTCGTCCGGGACCGGGGCGTGGCGGGCGATCACCTCGCGGAAGGCGTGGTACTTCGGGCCCGGGTCGCCGGACTCGGTGAGGGCGGCGTCGTAGTCGTAGGAGGTGACGATCGGGGCGTAGCACTGGTCGTGGTTGGCGCCGTTGGTGAAGCCGAAGTTGGTACCGCCGTGGAACATGTAGATGTTGACGGAGGCCCCGGCCGCCAGCAGCTTGTCGAGGTCGGCGGCGGCGCTCTCCGCGTCCCGCACGTGGTGCTCCTCGCCCCAGTGGTCGAACCAGCCGATCCAGAACTCCGAGCACATCAGCGGCCCTTCGGGCATGTGGGCCCGCAGCGCCTTCAGTGACTCCTCGATCTTCCCACCGAACGTGGCGGTGGACAGTACGCCCGGCAGGCTGCCGGCGGCCAGGTGGTGGGCCGAACCGGCCTGGTCGCAGGTGAAGAGCAGTTCCTCGACGCCACGCGACCGCAGCGCCTGGTGCACATGCTTGAGGTACGCGGTGTCGTCGCCGTACGCCCCGTACTCGTTCTCGACCTGGACGGCGATGATCGGTCCGCCGCTCGCGGCCATGTACGGCAGCAGCGGGGGCAGCAGGATGTCGAGGTAGCGGTCGAGGGCGTCCGTGAAGCGGGGGTCGCTGGAGCGCAGCCGGATGTCGGGGTCCGAGGTGAGCCAGGACGGCAGACCGCCGCCGTCCCACTCGGCGCAGATGTACGGCCCGGGACGCAGCAGGACGTGCAGGCCCTCGGCGCGGGCGAGGCTCAGATAGCGGGGCAGGTCCAGCAGTCCGTCGAGGACGAGGTCGCTGTCGGGGTCGGGCTGGTGGAGGTTCCAGGGGACGTACGTCTCCACCGTGTTCAGGCCCATCAGCCGGGCCTTGCGCAGTCGGTCGGCCCACAGGTCGGGGTGGATGCGGAAGTAGTGCATCGCGCCGGAGATGATCCGGAACGGTTCACCGTGCAACAGGAAACCGTCGGACGACGTGGTCAGAGCGGGCGAGCGCAAGGCTGTTTCCCTTCGGCTGGGACGTGCGGGGAGGGTGGGCGGTGACGGGGGTCCGTCAGGGACAGTGGGCA
This sequence comes from Streptomyces sp. NPDC034049, assembly GCF_055575575.1. Classification (NCBI taxonomy): domain Bacteria; kingdom Bacillati; phylum Actinomycetota; class Actinomycetes; order Kitasatosporales; family Streptomycetaceae; genus Streptomyces; species Streptomyces sp. NPDC034049. Next base: position 410,698 of record NZ_JBVISJ010000007.1, on the reverse strand, counting down.
AGGGGCTGCGGGCGGCGGGTGGCGGCATTGACTGGGTTACGGTGAACCGGAGTTGGAGCGTGTGGCCCGGATCAGCCACAGGGTGGCCGCGAGGCACACGGCCGAGACCGCGCCGAGCAGCAGGGGGACCGAGCGGACGCCGGACCACTCGATGGCCTTGCCGAGCGCAGGGCCCGCCGCCACCCCGCCGATCATGGAGGCGGCGATGACGACCGCTCCGGCCCGGCGGGCCCGGGGTGCGGCCGCGTTCAGCCAGGGCAGACCGGTGGGGAAGATCGGCGCGATGAACAGGCCCACACCGGCGTAGGCGTACGGGGCGAGCGAGGGCACCGAGGCCAGCAGCAGGCAGACGGTCATACCGGCGCAGGAGACCGTGATGATCGTCTGGGCGGAGTGGCGCAGCGCGAGGGGGACGACCAGGAAACGGCCGACCGTCATCATCAGCCAGTACACGGAGGTGGCGGTCGCGGCGGCCCCGGCGCCGTACCCGACCGTCTCCAGGTGGGTGGGCTCCCAGCCGCCGACGCCGGCCTCGATGCCGACGTGCAGCACGTAGAGGGTGACGAAGACCGAGAGCACCGAGCCCAGGCTGCGGCCGAGCGCCGAGCCGTTCGCCGCCGCCGAGCCCGGAACGCCGGTCGTGGTGGTCACGGCGGAGGCCGGCTGGGGCCCCTGATCGCGTACGCCCCGCAGGCAGAACAGGAGGGGCAGGTTGGCGGCGGCGAAGGCGAGGAAGAGCGCCGGGTAGTGTTCGGCGCCGACGGCGGCGATCAGGGCGGGGCCGAGGATCGCGCCGATGCCGAAGTGGGCGTTGAGGACGTTCAGCATGGCGGTCGAGCGGTGGCCGAAGCCGACGGCGAAGAGCTGGTTGAGGCCGTAGTCGATGCCGCCGAACCCGAGTCCGGCCAGCAGGGCGGCGACCAGTCCGACGGGCCAGCTCGGGGCCAGCGCGAAGCCCGCCGCGCCGAGGGCCATCAGCAGGTAGGAGGCGCCGAGGATCCGCCGGTTGCCCATCCGCCCGTAGAGCCGGTCGAAGAGCAGCACACCGGCGACACCGCCGATGAAGTGCGCGCTCAGCCCCAGCCCGGCGGCCGACGGCGAGAGGTCGTAGGTGTCGCGGAAGGCGGGGATGGCGGGGCCGTACAGCGCCTGCAGCACGCCGATGAGGACGAAGCCGACACAGGACGCGACCACGGCGGCGGGGCTGAACACCCTGGTCTCCGGGGCCGGTCGGATGTGCTTCACCTCTTGCGCGGTAGGTGTGTCGGGCACGCGGAACTCCGCCTCTCCGTGACTGGGCCACTCGCAGTGTTACCGGTAACATCACCGGCGTCAAGATTGCCCGCGAGCCTGTGTGGCCGAGCGGTGTGCGGGTGCGGCGTCAGCCGGTGGGAGCGTGGCCCGGAGCGCATCGGCCCCGGGCGAAGGGCGCGGTGCGGGCGGCCCGGGGCGGCGGGGATGGGCGCGCCCGGAGCTGAGGGGCGCGCGTGTGTTCCAAAGGATGAGCGCACCCGTGGCCAAAGGATGGACGCGCCTGCGGCCAAAGGATGGACGCACCCGGGGGCAGGGGACGGGCGCGCCCGGGAGCGGGTGCCGGGCGCGCCCTGCGGTGGGGCCGGTCAGCAGATGGTCTGGGCGCTGTCGACCAGGCGGTTGTTGCGGAAGGTGGTGTTCTCGCCGCAGGGACTCTCCCTGATGGACGAGTTGGTGACCGTCAGGTTCTGGACGGTGATGTCCCGGTTGTTGGCGAACTCCGACCGTGCCGCGAGCCGGATTTCGCCACCGCCGGAGACCGTGCCGCTCTGGGCGGCGAGGTTCACGTTGTAGCAGTTCTCGATCAGGATCGCGTTGTTGCCGGTGTTGGTGAGGTTGATCCGGTCGATGGCCGCGCCTCCGCTCTCGGAGACACAGAAGACGCCGCGCCCCCCGCCGCGCGCGATCACCTCGCCGACCCGGATGTTGGTCGGATACGCGCTGCCCACACGGCCGTTGCGGTTGGCCATGCGGAAGGCCGCGTAGCCGGTGCCGGCGCCCGCGCCGTCCGCGTCGACCTTGGTGACCGTGGCGTTGATCGTCTGGTTGAGGAGCAGCCCGGACTCGCCCACGTTGCGGGCGGTCACCGTGCCCACGGTGAGCCCGTCGACGCCGTACGTCTCGACCGCGTGGCTGCTCGCCCCGGAGACGTAGACGTTGTCGATCCTGACGTTGCGCGTCCACTGGCTGGTGTCGCCCCGGTTGTCGATCCGGACGCCGAGCCCGCGCGTGAGACGCATGTCGAGCTGGCCGAGGACGACGTTCTGAACATTGCGCAGGAAGATCCCGTACAGCGGGGTGCCGGTGAGGTTGAGGTGCTGGACCTCGATGTCACGGGTGCCCCGCGAGTAGACCGGCGCCTGGTCGCCCGAGCCGGTGCCGGTGACGTTGATCGTGCCGCACACGTCGAGGACGGTGTAGCTGGGCAGCGAGACCCGGGAGCCCGCGCCGATGGATCCGGAGCCGCGCACCACGACGCGTTCCTTCGAGGTCCGCCCGGCGGTGAGGCTGTTGACGGCGGCCTGTATCGCGGCGCGCATGTCGGTTCCGGTGTAGGTGACCGTGCCGCCGCGCCGGGCGGTCCAGGTGGTGCCGTTGAGCACGGCCTCCGCCTGGTACGAGCCCTCGCCGCACGCCGCGGCCGGCGCCTCGGCGGCGACGGGTGCCGCGTCCAGTTCCGGGGCGGGGCTCGCGGGGGCGGTCACCGCGGCGGCCCCGGTGAGCAGGGCGGTGGCACAGGCGGCGGTGACGAGGGCGCGGGTGCGGGTGCGGCGGGAGGTTCGAGGGGTGTGGGGCGTGGGAGGCGTGGTGGCCGTAGTGACCGGTGCCGGGGGTGTGGCTGGTATGAGGGGTGTCGTGGTCGGGGTGGGGGCTCCGGCCTCGGCGGTGCTCGTGGGGTGGGGTGCGGCTCTGCGTCCCATCTCGGCTTCTCCTGTGGGGGGTTCGGCCCGCCTGCCCCGCATCCACCGCCCGCCGTGCCCTCCTCGTCGAACGCGTTTCGACCGAGCCGTGCCCGGTCGAGGGGTTCGGCGGGCCGATGACCTGGGGTGGCACGGCTGTGTACGGCACCTGGCGGTACGGCGGTGTGGTGGCAGGCGATTGGTATGGCGGGCCGTGAGTGTGGCAAGCGCTTTCCATGGGCGTCAAGAGCTGGGGGAGGCCGGGTTCGTCGGAGCGGAGACGCGCAGGTGACTCTAGGTGACTCGTCGTCTCACGTATGGTCATGGGGCGCGAAGAAGATACGAGATACGAGATATCAGGAGGGGCAATTGGCGCTGGAGCCGGTGCGGTTCACGGTTCTGGGGTCGGTCCGCGTGGAGCGGGCAGGGGTGGAACCCGCGCCGAGGCGTCCCCAGGAGAGGGCGCTGCTGGCGCTGTTGCTGGTGCGGGCGGGGCAGCCGGCGACGCTCGGCGAGATCGTCGACGTGCTGTGGGGCAGGCGACCACCGGCCAGCGCGGTGAACGTGGTCCGACGCCATGTGGGCTCGCTGCGGCGGCTGTTGGAGCCGGGGCTGCCGAACCGTGCCGCCGGACGGTGGCTGATACGGGACGCCGGCGGGTACCGGCTCCTGGTCGATGCCGACTCCCTCGATCTGCTGCGGTTCCGTCGACTGCGGGACGAGGCGTGCCGGGTCGCCGGTGACACCGACGGGTCGGCCGTACGGGTCGTGGAACTCCTCACCGAGGCCCTGGCGTTGTGGCGGGGGCCCGCCGGGGCCGGGCTCCCCGCCGAGGTGCGGGAGCGCGCCGGGTTCCCGGCGGTCGACCGTGAACGGACCGCCGCCGTACGGGAAGCAGCCGACGCGGCGCTCCTGGCCGGCACCCCGGCCGCCGTGCTCCCCCTGCTCCAGGAGGCCGCGGACGACGCACCGCTGGACGAACCCCTGCTGGCCCGGCTGGTACGGACCCTGGCCGCCACCGGGTACGAGGCGCGGGCGCTGAACACCTACCGGGCCGCCCGCGCGCGGCTCGCCAAGGAACTGGGCATCGACCCGGGCCAGGAACTCCGCGCCGCCCACCGAGCCGTACTGCACGGCACCCCGCTGTCGACCTCGGCCCCGACCCCGACCCCGACCTCGATCTCCGCCTCGCCCCAGCCCTCAGCGCCCCTCCCCACACCCACCCCGACCCCGACAGCGACCCCCGCCCCGGCCCCGACCCCACAGACGCCACCGGCCACCGTCCCCGCCCAACTCCCCCACGACCTCGCGACGTTCACCGGTCGCCGGGCCGAACTGGACCAGGTCCTGGCCCTGCTCCCCGGCCACGACGACAGCGGTCCCGGCACCGTCGTGATCAGCGCGATCGGGGGCATGGCCGGCATCGGGAAGACCACGCTCGCCGTGCACTGGGCCCATCGGGTCGCGGACCGTTTCCCGGACGGGCAGCTCTACGTCAACCTCCGGGGCTTCGCGCCCTCGGGCAGGGTGATGGAGGCCGGGGAAGCCGTGCGGGTCTTCCTCGACGCGCTGGGCGTACCGCCGGAACGGGTGCCGCACGGTGTCGACGCTCAAGCAGCGCTGTACCGAAGCCTGTTGGCGGGCCGACGGTTCCTGGTGCTGCTGGACAACGCGCGGGACACCGAGCAGGTGCGGCCGTTGCTGCCCGGGACGCCCGGCTGTCTGACCATCGTGACCAGTCGCGACCAGCTGTCGGGCCTGGTCGCCGCACACGGCGCGCACACACTGGCGCTGCGTCCGCTGGACGCCGCGCAGGCACGGTTCTTCCTCGCGCGCAGGCTGGGGGCGCGACGGCTCGCGGGCGAGGAGCGGGCGGTGGGGGAGATCGCGTCGCTCTGCGGCGGACTGCCGCTGGCGCTGGCCTGCGTCGCGGCGCGAGCCGCCACGCACCCGGACTTCCCGTTGTCGGCGATCGCGGCGGAGCTGCGCGCGGCGCACGGCAGCCTGGACGCGTTCAGCCGCACGGACGCGGCCGCGAACGTGGGGGCGGTGTTCTCCTGGTCGCTGGGGGCCGTGTCGCCCGAGGCGGCGCTTCTCTTCCCGCTGCTCGCGCTGCATCCCGGCCCGGACTTCTCCGTGCCGGCGACGGCGTCGCTCGCCCGGCTGTCCGTACGCCGCGCGCGGTCGCTCCTCGTCGAACTGGCCGGCGTCCACCTCGTGGCCGAGCCCGCGCCGGGCCGGTACGCCCTGCACGACCTGCTGCGCGCCCACGCGGCCGAACTCCTGGAGGACCAGCACCCGGAGGCCACGCGGGAGGCGGCCACGGAGCGGCTGTACGCGCACTACCTGCACACCGCGCACGCCGCCGAGCCGCTCCTCGCCCCGCACGCCGATCCGATGCCGCCGGGCCCGCTGCCGTCCGGTGTCCACGCCGAGCCGCCGGCCGATCACGCTCAGGCGCTGGCCTGGCTGTCGGCCGAGTATCCGGTACTGCTGGCCGTCGTCGGGGCGGCGGCCCGGTCCGGCCGCGACCGGGTGGCGTGTCTGCTCGCCTGGTCGCTGGAGCCGTTCTTCGACCGGCGGGGCCACTGGCACGACTGGGCGACCGTCCAACGCATCGCGCTCGACGCGGCGCTGCGGGTGGCCGACCCCGTGGGGGAGGCCAGGGGCCTGCGCGCGCTGGCCCGGGCCGAGAGCCGGCTCGGTCTGCACGGGTCGGCCCGGCTTCGCCTGGACCGCGCGCTGTCACTCTTCACCGAGGCGGGTGACACCGTCGGGCGGGCCGACACCCACCGCAGTCTCGGCTGGACCCACGACCAGGAGGGGGATCTGCCCGGCGCCCTCCACCACAACCGGCTGGCCATGGAGCTCTTCCGGGACAGCGGTCGCCTCGCCGCGTACGCCAGTGTGCTCAACTCCGTCGGCTGGTACCACGCGCTCCTCGGCGAGCACGAGGAGGCGCTGAGCCACTGCCATCGGGCCCTGGCCCTGCTCCAGGAGCTCGGCGACCGTTACGGCGAGGCCGCGACCTGGCACACGATCGCGTACGCCCACCACCACCTCGGACGCCACCCGAGCGCCCTGCTCGGCTACGGCAACGCCCTCGCCCTGTACCGGGAGTTGGGTGTTCCCTACCTGGAGGCCTGCACCCTCGTCCACATCGGCGACACCCGTGCGGCGATGAGCGACCACCACAGCGCCGTCGAGGTACGGCAGCAGGCCCTCACCCTCCTCATCACCCTCGGCCACCCGGACGCCGACCAGGTCCGGGCCCTGCTCGGCACGAGCGAGCGCTACGCGTGACCGGCGCCGCTGAACCCGAACTCCCCAACGGATCAGGTGGATTGCTGAGGTTCGACGTGCTGGGGCCGCTTCGGGTGCGCCGGGGCGAGGAGGAACTCGACCTCGGGTTCCCTCAACAGCGGGCGCTGCTCGGCCTGTTGGTCGTACGGGTGGGCCGTGTGGTGCCGTCGGGTGAGATCGTCGACGTGCTGTGGCCGCGTCGGGCGCCGGCGAGCGCGATGAACGTGGTGCGCCGGTACGCCGGTTCGCTGCGGCGGCTGCTCGAACCCGGGTTGCCGCCCCGGGCCCCCGGACGGCGGCTGCTGCGGAGCGCCGGGGGCTACCGGCTGGACGCCGACGAGGACGACGTCGACCTGCTGCGTTTCCGCGCGCTCACCAAGCGGGGGAAGCGGGCCGCCGCCACGGGGCGGTCCGAGGCGGCGACACGGTACTTCGTGGAGGCGCTGGGCGAGTGGCGGGGGCCGGTGGCGAGGGGGATCCCCGTCGCCGTCCGGGAGCACGCGGTGTTCGGGGAGGTGGAGCGCGAGTTGCTCCTCACGACCAGGATGGCCGCCGACGCGGCGCTCCTGTGCGGAAGGAGCGAGCAGGTGCTGCCCCGCCTGCGTCAGGCCCTCGAACTCGATCCCCTGGACGAGTCGTTGCACGCGGCGCTGGTGATGGCCCTCGCCGCGGCGGGCCTCCAGGCGGAGGCGCTGGCCGCGTACGAGCGCGTACGACGGCTGCTGGCCGAGGAGTTGGGCGTGGCACCGGGCACGGACCTCACCACGGCCCACACCAGGGTGCTCCGCCAGGAGTGGACTCCGCCACGGCCGCCCGCACCCCTCGCACCGCCCTCGGTGCCCGCGGCGACCTCGGCGGCCTCACCGCCCGGACCGACGGTGGCCGTCGCGCCCCCGCCCCGGCCCTTCGCCCAACTGCCGCCGTCCCCACCGGTTTTCGTGGGCAGACGCAGTGAACTGCGTCGTCTGGCGGAGATCACGGACGCGCTCGGCGCGGGCGCGCCGCCGGCCACCGTGCTGATCAGCGGGATGCCCGGGATCGGCAAGACGGCCCTGGCGGTGCACTGGGCGCACGCGGTCGCCGGACGGTTCCCCGACGGGCGACTCCATGTCGGGCTGAGGGGGTTCGACCCGACGGAAGACCCTCTGGAGCCGGACGCGGCACTGCGCACGCTCCTCACCACGCTCGGGGTGCCACCCGCACGCCAGCCGGGCCGCACGGACTCGCTCGCCGGCCTGTACCGGAGCCTGCTGGTCGGCCGACGGCTGCTGGTGGTGCTGGACGACGCGGCCGACACCGAGCAGGTACGGCCGCTGCTGCCCGCGTCGCCCGGCTCCCTGACCCTGGTCACCAGCCGCAACAGCCTGTCGGCCCTCATCGCGTCGGGCGCCCACCCGCTGCGTCTGGACCTACCGCCGACGACGGACGCCCGGGCCACACTGACGGCCCACCTCGACCATCCAGCCCACACGACGGTCGCCACCGACGCGGCCCACACAGCCGAGGCCCTCGGCACTCGCGACACGCTCGACGAGATCGTCAGCCGGTGTGGGCGGCTGCCGTCGGCGCTGGCCGTCATCGCGGCCCGTGCCGCCCACCAGCCCTCCCGGACCCTCGCGGCCCTCGCGGCCGAGCTACGGCACTCCCGGCGCACACTCGACGCGTTCACCGCACCCGGAGGCGTACCCGACCTCCGCGCCGCCCTGACCCGCTCCTACCGACGTCTTCCGCCCGAGCACGCCCGGCTGTTCCGTCTGCTGTCCCTGCACCCCGGCCCCGACCTGGACGCCGAGACAGCCGCGGCCCTGGCCGGACTCCCCCTCCGGCGGGCCCGGCAGGCGCTCGACGCCCTCGCCGACGCGCACCTCGTCACGGAGCACACGCCCGGCCGCTACGCCCAGCACCGGCTACTGCGCGCCCTCGCCGCCGAGTTGACCGAGACATACGACTCACCTGACTTCTCTGGGGAGTGAGGCTGTCGTAGTGGTGTGCACCTCGAGCGCCATGTCCCCCGGCGAGGGTCAGCCGCTCACTGCCCGTAGTGCCCCCGGCCTGCGGCCGTTGAGACGGTCCAGCGCGGTGGCCGTGGCCTGGTCGGCCGGCATGTGCACCACCAGGCGACGGCCCTCGTCCGCCAGCATGAGTGTCTCGAGGCCACGATGTCTCCCATCCGGTTGAGCAGGACGGCCGGCGCGGGCTCCAGACTCTCCAGGAGCGCCCGCAAGGTGGGGCGCACCGTGCGCTCCGGCGGTGCGGTGACCGCCTGGCACAGGTCCTTGTCCTCGCCGTGTTCCCTGACCAACCGGTGCAACAGCACACGGTCCGCCGTCGACAGCTGGAGGATGTCGCCGAGGGCGGCGAGGACCTTGGGTGAGGGGTTGCGGTCCCGTCCCTGTTCGAGCCGGGTGAGGTATTCGACGCTGATACCGGCGAGGGTGGCGAGCTCGGCGCGGCGCAGCCCCGGCGTGCGACGGCGAAAGCCCGCGGGATCGCGATCATCGGAGCCGGCGTCCGGCTCTTCCCGCAGAACACCGTCCTGCTTGAGCGGGTCGTCAACGTGCTCATCGACCTTCAACCGGGCATCCTGTTGGCCTTCAACACCGACCCGGAGGACAACGTCGAGGCGATCCACCGCTGGCTTCACCGCTAGGCATCCTTCGCGAACTCGCTTGAGCGATCGGTGATGACCGCTCAGGCCCAATGCCGTTGCGACAGCTCGTGGTCGTACGCTGCCGTGCGTGCTCTCGGGGTGGTGCGGGTGTCTGCGGACGTCGGCGAGTTATCGGGTTTGGGGGCCTCCTGCCCCCAGACGGCTGCGCAGTCAGCCCCGCGTCGTCAAACGCACGATGTCCAACTACCGGCTCAAACGGGCCGAAAACCACACCTGGCCCCAGCCACCCGCACCGGCACCGGCACCGGCACCGGCACCGGCACCCGAGCAGTCCGCATTCTGCGCCCCCCAGCCGCAGACCCGTAAAGCAACGGCACTTAGCCGCGTGCCGCCCGCCATCACTTCACGGTCACTCTTTTTTCACATCTCCCTTCCTAGGCTCCAAGTGCAGTGCTCGCACGATGCGCTTGATCCGTGCGCTCGAACGGCCTTGGAGGCAACGACAGATGACCACGTCCGACATCGGCACCCTCGCGCCTGCGGGTCTCCGCATCGCCGTCCTCGGCGGGAGCCCCTCCGAGTTACCCGGCGCGGGGCGGCCGGGCGTCGGGGCGTACCGACTGACCGCGCGGGCCGGGGGCGCGTACCTGTTCGTGGGGGTGCGCGGGGCCCGCCTTCCGTCCGCCGCGCGGATCCCGGACCTCTCGCTCCACCCGGGGGACATCTGCTTCTACGACGCGGACCGTCCGCCGTCACTGGACTTCCCCGAGCGCTGCCGCCTCAAGGTCTTCCTGGTCCCGGCCGACGAACTGGGGCTGGAGGACGGCGGCGACGACCTGCGGCGCGTGGTCGCGCACCCGGTCGCCCGGTCCTCCCGGCTGGGGACCCTGCTGTCGCCGTTCCTGTCCGAACTGGCCGACACGGCGGTCTCGGCGATCTCCGCCGAGCCGCCGGTCGGCGAGATGCTCGCCCGTAACGCCGTGAACCTGTTGGCCACGCTCGCGGCGGAGCAGCTGGGGCGGGCCCGGGCCGGCGGTGCCCCGGGCGCCGGCCCCACGGACGGACCGGTCGGCCGTACGCCGCTGATGGCGCGTGTCCTGGGTTTCATCGACGAGCATCTGGCCGACGCGGACCTGTCGCCGGAGGTGATCGCGGGGGCCCACCACATCTCGGTGCGGTATCTGCACCGGCTGTTCCAGGACGAGGGGATGTCCGTGGGCCGCTGGGTCCAGCGCCGCCGGCTGGAGGAGTGCCGCCGCGACCTGGTGCTCGGCGTCCGCAACCGCCGCACCATCGCCTCGGTCGCCGGCCGCTGGGGCTTCCTCAGCGCGACGCACTTCAGCCGGGTGTTCCGGGCGGCGTACGGCATGTCCCCGAGCGAGTGGCGGGATGCGGCGGCGGGCCAGGCCCCGACGGACGCCCGACGCACACCGCTGAACACCCCCTAGGAGCGTGGGTCGGTAACGGGCAAGTGGCTGGCTGGCCGTGATCGGTGGGGACCGGTCGTGGTCGCCCGGCGGGCGCGTGTGAGGCTGTGGTCGGGGTCCTGTCCGTCAGGTGTTCGGCCCGGCAGGTCCACCGCGAGGCCGGGGGCCGGCTTGGTCAGCCGGTCAGGGCGGCGAGTCCGGTGGTTCCGGTGTGTCGGAAGATGTTGCGGAGGTTGTGGCAGGCGGCGAGCAGTCGCCACTCGCCGCGGGCGCCGTCCTCGCCTCGCAGGAGGAGCTGGCGGCCGTTCTGGCAGGTCATGATCTGACCGAAAACGGGTTCGACGATGGCTTTTCGGCGGCAGTAGGCGGCCCTGCCGGGCTTGGTCCACAGCTTGCGGGCCATGCGTTCCTTCAGCGTGGCGTTCGCCGGGATGCGTCCGCGTGGTGCGGGCGGGACCTGCTCGTCGTGGGCCAGTCGGCCGGTGGCCATGAACGTGTCGGTGCCGCAGGCCAGTTGACGGTCCATCGCGGCCTCGAGATTGGTCTCGGAGCAGTAGCCGGCGTCGACCAGTGCCTGCTTGGGGTGGACGCCGGTATTCTGGGCGGACTGGTCGAGCATCGTGGTGTAGTTCAGCGCGTCCGAGGCGTTGGTCGTCACGTCGGCGGCGGTGATGACCTGGTGTTCGGCGTCCACGACGGCCTGGGCGTTGTAGGCCTGGATGTAGGCGCCGTCGCTGTTCTTCATGATCCGCGAGTCGGGGTCGGTGAAGTTGGCCTGCACCTTGGGCTTGGGACGCGCCTTCACAGCGGCATTGTGCCCGGCGTTGGTGACGGCCTGCTCGTCGCTGGTGCCCGCACGCTCCTGGCGGCGGCGCTCCTCATCCTCGGCGTGGCGGCGGGCCTTGTCGGCGGCTTCGGCCTCGATCTGCGCGCGGGCGGCCTGCAGCCTGGCCAGGCGCTTCTCGCGCCGGTCGAGCTCGGCGGGCAGATCGGTGTCCTTGCCGTCCGTGCCGAAGCTCTGGTCCTCGGCGGTGTCGGTGGCTTCGGCGTCGGCCAGCAGAGCCTGGGCCTTGGCCTCCAGGGCGGCGATCTCGGCTTCAATCCGCTCCTCCTTGTCGACCAGGCGGCCGTAGCTCATCGCCTTGTGCTTGGAGGCGTTCGCTTCGAGCTTGGTGCCGTCCAGTGCGACGCGGCCCATCTTGACCATGCCGAGCTTGGTCGCCAGGTGCAGCGACTGGGTGAACAGGTCGGCGAGGGCGTCCAGGTGGCGGCGGCGGAACCGGGAGATGGAGCGGAAGTCCGGGGCCTGGTCGGCGGCCAGGAACCGGAACGCGATGTCGTCGGCGCACTTGCGCTCGATCGCCCGTGAGGAGCGGACCCCGGTGGTGTAGCCGTAGATCAACAGACGCAGCATCAGTCTGGGGTCGTAGGGCGGATAGCCGCGCTTCTCGGTGTAGTCCGCCAGGACAGGTCCCAGGTCCAGGGCCTCGTCCACCAGGTCGGCGACGAACCGGGCCAGGTGGTCCTCGGGCAGCCAGTCGTCCAGCGACGGGGGCAGCAGCAGGACCTGGTGCGGGTCGAACGCCCGAAACCGCTTGTCCACCCCGGCCCCACGGCCCTGCGGCTGCCTCTTCTCGACCGGCTCGACCTCGAACAGCCCATCCCCACCACGCATACCGATATCATCCCGCACGAATGATCACGAAACGCACGCGGGATGCCGCCACGCGGTACCAGCTCAGAGGGCCGCTGGCTGGAGCTGATGCGGCATGTTCCAGCCTTCGGCGAGTTTCGACGGATGGATGTTGTGTCCACCGCCGAAGAACTCGCAGAACTTCATGATGAGCGGGTCCCATCCGAGCGGGTCCACGTAGTGCGTCCCCGGGATGATCAGATCCTCCTCGACGTGGGCGCGAAGGACCTCGACCTGGAAGGCGGTGGCATGAGGAGTAGGACCGCCGAAGGGGTGCGCCGAGACGACCCTGCACTCCAGCTGGACCGGACATTCCGCGACCCGGGGCGCCCGAACCAGCTCCGATGCCTGCTCGGTCAGCTGTGCGGCCGAGAACTTGTCCGGCTCGTATCGGTAGCCCTGCTTCACCTTGTGGTCCGGCACGGCCGATGTCCCGGTGGTGAGCGCGATCCGGTCAACGGCGTCGACCATCGCCGATGAGGGCAGGTTGAGCACGCATTCGCGTTCGCGCAGCAGGTTCGCGGTCGTCTGGCCGCTGTTGCCGAGACCGAGCATGCAGGACTGGCCCAGCCACCAGGCGGAGGACATTGGCGCGAGGTTCGCGGTGCCGTCCTCGTTGCGTGAGCTGATCAGCACCACCGGTGTCCCGAAGTACAGCACCTTGAGCCCGGGGACCACGTGCATTCGTTCGCCTTTCGCGGGGATGTGGGCTGGAGAGACTCGCCATGCGGTGCACGAGCCGTCACCGACTGTCCCTGAAGCAAGCGAAGGCTGCTGGCGGCAATCGGACGTTGCGTTCCGGCAGGTCGGATCGATCACCCCGACCACGGACACCCAGCCGGTTGCCGATTACGGGGACACGCCCCTAGCCCCCATGTCGTGCGCTCCCGGACCGACTTCGGTGCGCTGGTGGGCCATCGCGTGCCCGGCTCCGGGCCTAGCGTCTGGCCGTGGGGCGCCGCCCCGCGCGGCGCACCGCACCGAGCGCCGCCGGCGTGACCCGCCGATCCGGGCGCCGCTCGCACGGCATCTCGAACCGAGAGCCGCCCGCACCACATCACGACCCATCGGGAGAACCACATGTCCGACACCTCCGAGCCGACCCGCCCGGTCCTGGAACCGGCGGCCGCCGCCTTCGCCGAGGCCACCGCCAACCCGCCCTTCCTCTTCGAACTGCCGCCCGCCGAGGGCCGCAAGGCGGTCGACGAGGTGCAGTCCGGCGAGATCGCGAAGCCGGAGACCGACGAGGAGTGGATCACCGTCTCCGGCGGTCCGACGGGCAGTGTCCGGGCGCGCCTCGTCCGGCCCGCCGGAGCCGAGGGCGTGCTGCCCGTGATCCTCTACATCCACGGCGCGGGCTGGGTGTTCGGCAACGCGCACACCCACGACCGGCTGGTGCGCGAACTGGCTGTCGGCGCGCGGGCCGCCGTGGTCTTCCCCGAGTACGACCTCTCCCCCGAGGCCCGCTACCCGGTCGCCATCGAGCAGAACTACGCGGTCGCGAAGTGGGTCGTCGAGCAGGGCGCGTCCAAGGACCTGGACGGGACCCGGCTGGCGGTCGCCGGTGACTCGGTCGGCGGCAACATGACGGCGGCGCTGACGCTGATGGCCAAGGAGCGCGGTGACGTCCCGCTGGTCCAGCAGGTGCTGTTCTACCCGGTGACGGACGCGAGCTTCGACACCGGCTCGTACCACCGGTTCGCGACGGGCTACTTCCTGCGCCGCGACGGCATGCAGTGGTTCTGGGACCAGTACACGACCGACGAGGCCGAGCGCGCCCAGATCACCGCCTCCCCGCTGCGGGCGAGCGTCGAGCAGCTCAAGGACCTGCCCCCGGCCCTGGTCGTCACCGGCGAGGCCGACGTGCTGCGCGACGAGGGCGAGGCGTACGCGAACAAGCTGCGCGAGGCCGGTGTGGCGGTGACCGCCGTGCGCTTCCAGGGCATCATCCACGACTTCGTCATGCTGAACGCCCTGCGCGAGACCCACGCCGCCGAGGCCGCGATCACCCTGGCCACGACCACCCTGCGCACGGCCCTGCACGGCAACTGACGCCGGACGGAAGACGCATACCGCACGCACAGCGACAGATACCGCGACAGACACCGCACAGCCACGGTCGTCCGGCACGGCGCCGGCCGGCCCACAGAACGGAGAGAACCGCACCATGTCCCCCACCCCCACCGTCCTCCTCGTGCACGGCGCCTTCGCCGACGCGTCCAGCTGGGCCGGCGTCGTCGAGGAGCTGCGCGGCCAGGGCGTCCCCGTCCGCGCGCTGCCGAACCCCCTGCGCGGTCTGGCCTCCGACGCCGCGTACGTCGCATCCGCCGCGGCCCAGATCGACGGCCCCGTCGTCCTCGTCGGCCACTCCTACGGCGGCGCGATCATCACCGTGGCGGGTGCCGCCGAGAACGTCGTCGGCCTGGTCTACGTCGCCGCGTACGTCCCCGAACAGGGCGAGAGCCTGGGCGAGTTGCAGGGCCGCTACCCGCTGGCCCCGCTGATCGCCAACCTCGACGAGCGGACGTACCCCGTCGAGGGCGCGGACCCGGCCGTGGAGGTCACCATCAAGCCGGAGGCCTTCCCCGGCATCTTCGCCGCGGACGTCCCGGCCGAGGTCACCGAGATCCTCGCCGTCTCCCAACGCCCGCTCGCCGTCTCGGTGTTCACGGAGACGGCGGCCGCCGCCGCCTGGCAGACCAAGCCCTCCTGGGCGGTCGTCGCCGACGCGGACCAGGCCATCAACCCCGACGTCCAGCGCTTCGGCGCGAAGCGCGCCGGCGCCACCGTCACCGAACTCGAGGGCGCCTCCCACGCCGTGGCGGTCTCCCGCCCCAAGGAGGTCGCGACGGTGATCCAGGAGGCGGTACGCGCCACCGCCTGACCGGCCCGGGCACCCGAGCATAGGCAACTCAAACCACCGAGAACACACAGAAGCGAACGTCTGAAATCAAGCCAGCTCTCCGCGCGAGGTGCGCACGGCGTCGGCCGGGGGAAGTCCCTCGCCCCCAGCCCTCCCACCTGCGGGGCTCACAGGCCCCTTGACGCTCAGGCGTTCGCGGTCTCCTGTGGCACCGAGCCCCCAGGGCGCACCCTCGCCGTCGGACCGGTCAGAACCGGTCACAGCGAGAACAGCTGATTCTGCCCCTGAAGTGCACCTGCATGTATTTTGCAAGAAGCACTTCAGGGGGAGAAGCGTTTTGAGCATGGATGACGACTTGTCCGACGACCTGTGGGCGTCGGTTTTCAGCATGTTCGGCAGACGTGACCAACGTCTGAGAGCGGAGCAGTACGTTCGGGGGCTACTGACCGCCCCAGGACGCAAAACTCTACGGAACATCGCGGAGCAGGTCGGCGGTGTGCCCGCACGGCAGAGTGTGCATCACTTCATCAGCGGCTCGTCCTGGGACTGGTACGAGGTCCGTCGAGCTCTCAGCGTCGAGGCGACGAGGCTGATCAAACCTCAGGCGTGGGTGGTCAGACCCACCTTCATCCCGAAGGCGGGGACACAATCGGTCGGCGTGGACGAGCAGTTCGTCCCCCACCTGGGGCAGACCGTCACCGGCCAGCAGGCGTTCGGCGCGTGGTTGGCCTCGCCAACCACGGCCGTGCCCGCGCACTGGCAGCTGGTTCTTCCGGAAGGTTGGCTGGCGGACGCGAGCCGGCGCGACCGGGCAGGCGTCCCCGAGCGGATCGTCGACACGACTCTGGAGGACTGCGTGAGCGACCTCGTCCTGCGCGCGGCCGTGGACGGGGGAGCGGCCCACCGCCCCGTGGTCCTGGACTGCGAGGGTGTCGACACGGTGGAGTGCTACCAGCGCCTGGACAGACTCGGCGTCCCCGTCGTGATGAGGATCGGCCCGACGACTCCGCTGCGCGTGGACTGCAAGGCTCTGCCGGGGTACAGCGACAGGGAGGTCCCAGCCGGTCAGCTCGTCGAGTCCATGAAACGGCTGCGCCAACAGGTCGAGCCGCCGGAGGGGCCGCGAGGGCCGGAACGCGACGACGTCGTGGCGGTCATCCCCGTGGTACTGCCGAACACCTCCGCACCGGGCAGAGGCGGGAGGCGGCCGTTGTCGCTCCTGGCCCTCTGGTCGCCGCACACCGGGCATCAGCAGGCTGCCATGTGGCTCACCAGCCCGAGGGACCTGCCGACCAGATCCCTGCTCGCGCTCACGAAACTCACGGACACCGTCGAGCGCGACTTCGCGCTGATCTCGGAGAACGTGGGGATGAGGGACTTCGGGGGCCGGTCCTTCCCCGGCTGGCACCGTCATATGACGATGGCCTCGATCGCCCACCTCGTCGCGGTGGTGCTGGGACCGGAGCGCTTTCCCTCCACCCGGTCGGCGGCCGTCCCGCAGGCCGCGCGGACCGGTCAGGAATCGGGGACACCAGGCAGATGGTGGTAGCCGCGCCGGTAGTAGAGCAGAGGCTCGCCGTCGAGGGCGTCGGCGTGCCGCACCTCTCCGATGAGGATGACATGGTCGCCGGCGGGGACGCGCCGCTCCGTACGGCATTCCAACCGTGCCAAGCCCAGGGGCAGCAGCGGTAGACCGTCCGGGGAAAGGGAAACGGTCACGTCCTCGAACTTGTCCTCGCCCTTGCGCGAGAACCTGGCGGCCATGGCCTGCTGGTCCCGGCTCAGCACGTGCACGGCGAATGCCTCCGCCCGTGAGAAGGCCTCCAGACAGTCCGCCCGCCGGTCCAGGCAGACCAGGACCAACGGCGGTGTGAGGGACACGGAGGAGAACGAACTGGCGGTGAACCCCCGGTAGCGCCCTGCGGCGTCCGCGGTGGTCACGATCGTCACCCCACTGGCCCATCTGGCGAACGCGGCACGGGCGAGGTCGGAAGCCGTCGTCTCGGCGATCATGCCTCCACACTGCACGCGCCCGCTTGAGCCGAGGTCGAGGGAAGGCCGAGTGCTGGATGCTCCCTCGACCGCCCGTCGAGCCGCGACCACGACTCTAGGCAGCGTCAAAAGCGTGACGAGTCCGCGGTGTTATGGAGGAACGATGGCTGCACAGAACCGGCGAGTGGCAGTGGTGACCGGAGCGACCAGTGGCATCGGTCTGGCCGTGGCCACGCATCTGGCCCGAGGCGGCGCCTGTGTCTACGTGTGCGGGCGGGACCAGGCCCGGCTCTCCGAAACGGTCAAGGCACTCCAGGACGAGGGTCTGGAGGTGGACGGCACCTCTTGCGACGTGACCGACCGGGAGGACGTCCAGCGGTTCGTGCGATCGGCCGTGGAGCGCTTCGGCACGATCGACATCCTTGTCAACAACGCCGGGCGCAACGGCGGCGGCGCGGTGGCGGAGATGACGGACGAACTCTGGTTCGACGTCATCAACACCAATCTCAACAGTGTCTTCCTGGTCACCCGTGAGGTGCTCAGGAGCGGCGGCCTGCTCGAGAAGGACTGGGGCCGCGTCGTCAACATCGCCTCGACCGCCGGCAAGCAGGGCGCGGTCACGGCCGTGCCGTACTCCGCCTCCAAGCATGGTGTCGTCGGGTTCACCAAGGCGCTGGGGCTGGACCTGGCGAAGACGGGCATCACGGCCAACGCCGTGTGCCCCGGCTTCGTCGAGACGCCCATGGCGGAGCGGGTCCGCAAGCACTACGCGCAGATGTGGGACATCACCGAGGAGGAGGCCGCGGAGAAGGTCACCACGCGCGTGCCGATCGGGCGCTACGTCGACGTGGAGGAGGTCGCCGCGATGGTCGACTACCTGGTCACGGACGCCGCCGGTGCCGTGACCGCGCAGGCCTTCAACGTCTGCGGCGGCCTCGGCACCTACTGAGCGCGCACGATCCGCACACCGATCGTGTACTGGCCACGACCACGGAATCTGGAGTACCGGTGAGTGAGACGACGCCCCCACATACCGCGACGGTCATAGGCGCGGGCACCATCGGGCTCGGCTGGGCCGCACTGTTCGCCTCGCGGGGGATGACGGTACGGGTCCACAGCCGCCGCCCGGAGGCTGAGAAGCGAGTATGTGCGGCGATGGAGCTCTACGCCGCTTCGCTTCCCACGGGCCCCGCGCCCGCCGCGGACCTGATCTCACGGCTGGAGTTCGAACCCGACCTGGCCCGCTCCGTCGAGGGCGCCGACATCGTGCAGGAGAACGTCCCGGAGGATCTGGCGCTCAAACAGGAGATCTTCGCGCGGGTCGGTTCGGCGGCCCCCGGCGCACTGCTGCTCTCGTCGACCTCCACCCTGCTGCCCGACGACCTCGGTGCCTCCATGGAGGATCCGTCGCGGCTGCTCGTCGCCCATCCCTTCAACCCTCCGCACATCGTGCCGCTCGTGGAACTGGTCGCCGGGGAGCGCACTGACCGGCGCGCTGTCGACGAGGCCGTCGCGTTCTACCGGGGACTGGGCAAGACACCGGTGGTGCTGCGCCGGCCCGTCCCCGGCTTCGTGGCCAACCGCCTGCAGTCCGCCTTGCTGCGGGAGAGCATCCACCTCGTACGCGAGGGCGTGGTGTCGGTGGCTGAGCTCGACCAGATCGTCACCGCGTCCATAGGTAACCGCTGGGCGGCCGTCGGCCCGTTCCGGGCCTTTCACCTGGGCGGAGGGCCGGGGGGCCTGCGCCACTGGTTCGAGCATCTGGGGGCCGGACTGGAGCGGAGCTGGGCGGGGCTGGGCACCCCGCCGGTCGACGACGCCACGGTCTCCACCGTGATCTCCCAGGCCGACGAGGCGTTCGGTTCCCATTCCTACGAGGAACTCGCGGCGGAGCGCGACGCGATCCAGAACGCCGTCATCGACGCCGCCGCCCGAGCCGGGAGGACACCCCCCGTCGGTCACGGGTGACGACGGCCCGCTCGAGAGTCGGTCGAGCCCGACTCGAGAACCGCTGGAGTGCGACGCCCGCGGCGCCGAACGCGCTTGACCTCGACTGCGGTTGAGGTTGCAGGGTGTATCACCGGTTCACCACTCCAGGGTGAACCGGTTCATCGATGCGTGAGATGAAGGGATATCACCATGCTGGCAGCAGTGTTCCGTGCCTTCGGCACCCCGGAGGTGCTCGAAGTGAGCGAGATCGAGACGCCGGTCCCGGCCCGGGGCGAAGTGCGGGTACGGGTCAGCGCGGCCGGTGTGCAGGCGTACGACTGCGCCGTCCGCGGCGGCTGGAACCCTCCCGGAATCACGCTGGAGTTCCCGCAGGTTCTCGGCAATGACTTCGCCGGGGTCATCGACGCGGTCGGCGAGGGCGTCGTCGGACTCTCGGTGGGCGACGAGGTCCTGGGATGGGCGGTGCTGTCCTGCTACGCCCAGTACCTGGTCGTCTCCGCCGACCAGCTCGTGGCCAAGCCCGCAGCCATGCCGTGGGAGGCCGCCGGTGCCTTCTCCGCCTCCGCGCAGACCGCGCACACCGCCCTCGAAGCCCTGGAGGTGGGCAGCGGGGACACTCTGCTGGTGCACGCCGCGGCCGGCGGCGTCGGCACGGTCATGGTGCAACTCGCCAAGGAGCGGGGCGCCACCGTCATCGGCACCGCGAGCGAGCGGAACCACGACTACCTCCGTTCTCTGGGCGCCGTCCCCGTGGCCTACGGCGAGGGTCTCTCCGACCGGGTGCGTGAACTCGCGCCGGACGGTGTGACCGCCGCCCTGGACGCCATCGGCGGCGAGGCCCTGGACGTCTCCGTGGAGCTGGTCAAGGACAGGAACCGCATCGGCACCCTGGTCGACTTCGGCCGCGTCGAGGAACTGGGCGTCCGCGCCATCTTCAGCCAGCGGTCCGCGGCCCGGCTCCAGGAGCTCGCCGATCTCTACGCCCAGGGCAAGCTGCACATCGAGGTCTCCCGCGTGCTGCCGCTGGCGTCCGCCGCCGAGGCCCACCGTGAGGTCGAGGCGGGTCACGTGCGCGGCAAGGTGGTTCTGACCGTCGCCTGAACTGCTCCTGTCCGGACCGTTCGACGACGCTCAGCAAGGAGACCCCCATGAAGATCGAGATCTTTTCCGACGTGCTCTGCCCTTGGTGTTACATCGGCAAGCGCCGCATCCGGGCCGCCTTATCGGCCTTCGCCCACGAGGACCAGACGGAGATCGTCTGGCGCAGCTACGAGCTGGCTCCGGGGATCGGGGGGGTGCCCGGGGTGACGGCGGCTCAGGCCATGGAGCAGTGGATGGACCCGTCGGCGGTTCCCGCGCGAGTGGAGATGATCAAGAGCGAAGGCCGCCGGGAAGGGCTGGAGCTCAACCTGGAGCGGTCCACACCCGTCAGCACCTTCGACGCCCACCGGCTGAGCCACCTCGCCGCCGCGCGGGGCAAGGCCGACGAGGTACTGGAGCGACTCTTCCACGCGTACCACACCGAGGCCCTCAACGTCGCCGACCTGGACGTACTCCTGCGGCTGGGGACCGAGGCGGGCCTGGCGGCCGACGAGGTGCGGTCGCTGCTGGGCGGGGACGAGTACGCCGACGAGGTCCGCGAGGACGTGCGGCGGGCCGGTTCACTGGGCATCGCCGGGGTGCCCTCCGTCGTCGTGGACGGGCTGCCGCCCGTGTCCGGCGTGCTGCCGACGGCCGAACTCGTGAACCACTTCGAGCGTGCCCGGTCCCGGGCCGGCGATCTGCGGCTGCCCGCCGAGGGCTGACGCAGGTCACCTGGATCGGCTCTCGATCGTGACTCCAGCCGGGGCGCACACATTGACCCCGGCGCCCGGAGCCGTCCAGGCGCCCGAAGAAAGGGAACACAGTGCAGAAACAGTGGAAGAGGGCAGCCGGTCTCGCCATGTCGGCGTGCGTCGCCATGACCGGTGTCCTGGCCTCGGCGGGAAGCGCGTCGGCGGCCACGAGTGCGAGCACCGTGCCGTACGTGTGCCAGACACGCGTGTCGGGGACGTGGATTCCGGTCACCGAGTACACGCGTGGCTTCACGACCACGGCTCCCGACAGCGTTGCTCCTTACCAGTCGTTCAAGGTGGTCTTCGACTCCGCGCCGATCAACGCGGTCGCCGCGTACAACAAGACGCTGACCGACGTGAAGATCGCTTATCGGCTGCCCGCCGGAGCGAATCTGGTGAGCTACAAGCTCACCGGCGGCAGCAACCTGGGCGCTGCCAAGCAGTGGGTCGAGCGCAGGGGCCAGGATCTCGTCCTGAGGTCGGACGGCCAGTTCGCGGGCGGGGTGGAGTACGACCTTCCGAACCTGGAGGTCACCCTGCGGGCCCCGGGGGCCGCCGGAACGCTCACCACGGCCCCCGGCGGTTCCAGCTTCGACGACCCCTCCTTCTACTGGTACCGCCTGCAGCCGACCACCAACGAGTGGGACCCCTTCCAGTGCTACGCCGACCCGGCGAAGCCCGTGACCCTCTCGACGACCCAGGTTCGGTAGCTGACCACTGACGGTCGCCCGTCCCGGGTGCGGTCGCCGGAGCACGCCTTCGGCAGCCGCACCCGGGGGCGGGAACCGTCCCCTGAGACAACGGACGAGGCAATGCGCGACACGACGGACCACCACGCACCGGCGCACGGCCCCCCGGTCCGGCCCCGCACGGTCGCCGTCATCGGTGCGGGCACCATCGGCCTGGGCTGGATCGCCCTGTTCCTGTCCCACGGCTTCCACGTCCGGGTCCACAGCAGACGCGCCGACGCGGAGCAGACCGTCACCCAGGCCCTGCGCCCCTTCCTGCCGGAGCGGGAGGAAGGACGGGGCGACCCGCGGTACCCGGCCGGACGCCTGGAGTTCGAGACGGACCTCGACCGCGCCGTCCACGACGCCGACGTGGTCCAGGAGAGCACCCCGGACGACCTGCGCCTCAAGCAGGATCTCTTCCGCCGTGTCGGCGCCGCGGCGCCTGACTCGGCCCTGCTGCTGTCCTCCACTTCCAAGTTGCTCCCCGACGACATGGGGACCGGGATGGACGATCCCGGGCGACTGCTCGTGGGACACCCGTTCAACCCCCCGCACCTCATTCCGCTGGTCGAGGTCGTCGCCGGGAGCCGTACCTCCGAGGAGACCGTCGCCGCCTGCCTCGCCTTCTACCGGTCCGTGGGCAGGGAACCTGTGGTCCTGCGGAAACCGGTACCGCGCTTCGTGGCCAACCGACTCCAGGCCGCGCTGCTGCGGGAGAGCATCCACCTCGTCCAGGAGGGCGTCGTCACCATGGCCGAGCTCGACACCGTGGTGAGCCGGTCGCTCGGAGTCCGCTGGTCCGCGATCGGCCCGTTCGAGGCGTTCCATCTCGGCGGCGGCGAGGGCGGTCTGCGCCGCTGGCTCACCGCCACGGCACCGGGAATGGAGCGCGCGTGGCAGGACCTCGGCCGACCCCGCATGACCGAGGAGACCGTCGCGTGGCTCGGCGACACGGCCGACCGGACCTTCGGACCGGGGACCGGCACGGGGCGGGCGGCCCTCCGGGACGCGAAACACCGCGCTGTTCTCGAGGCACTGGCGAGGATCGAGGACGGGGCCTCGCAGTCGCACGGCCACACCGTTCAGGACGACAGAAGAGGAACTGAGAGACCCCATGAGAACCGCTGACACCGTCGACTTCTGGTTCGATCCGCTCTGCCCCTGGGCGTGGATCACCTCACGCTGGATCGTCGAGGTCTCGGAGCGGCACCCGCTGACGGTGCGTTGGCACGAGATGAGCCTGGCGCTCCAGAACAGCGGCTCGGACATGTCCGAGCAGCGGCAGCGGCTGATGGACAGGTACTGGGGTCCGATACGGGTGGTGGCCGCGGCGCGCCGCACCCATGGGGACGAGGCCGTCGGCCCTCTCTACACGGCCATGGGACGTCGTTTCCACGACCCCGACGGGATCTTCGCGCCGGTGCAACGGGCGACCGCGGACACCTGGCAGACAGTGCTGATCGACGCCATGGACGGGATCGGCGCCGTGGTCGAGGCCGCCTTGAACGAGACGGGACTCGACGCACGGCTGGCCCGCGAGGCGGACTCGACCGAATGGGACGAGGTTCTGCGGGCCTCCCACGCGGCCGTGCCCTCGGGGGGCCTCCAGCAGCAGCTCGTCGGTGTACCCACGATCTCCGTCAACGGGCACGCAGGCCAGTTCGGGCCCGTGTTCGACGAAATCCCCCGTGCCGAGCGTGCGGACCGGTTGTGGGAGGCGTTCCGCACCCTTGCGACCGACCCGGGCTTCTTCGAGCTCAAACGGACCACCGACCGCCCCGCGCCCAGAACCACACCCTGACCGCCGCCCGCACCGAGGCGGAGGGCCCTTGAGACCGCCCCCGAGACGGGTCCGCACACGTCCAGATGTGGTCGAGGCGCGTCCCGCGGCTGCGGTCGACAGCCGACGACCGGAGGAAAGACATGCGCACCATCCGTATCCATGAGTTCGGCCCACCGGAAGTGATGCGGTTGGAGGACACACCGGTGCCGCGCCCCGGCCCGGGACAGGTCCTCATCGCGACAGAAGCGGTGAGTGTGGGTTTCGCGCAGACCCAGATGCGTCGAGACATCTTCCCCGCGCCCATGTGGCGTCCGACCTTCCCCGTCGTACTCGGGGGTGATGTGATCGGAGTGGTGGCAGGCCTGGGCCCAGGGGTGACCGGTGTCCGCGAAGGAGACCGGGTGGGTGCCTTCACGCTGCACGGCGCGTACGCCGAGTACGTGGTCGTCGACGCGGACACCGTCCTTCCGGTGCCGGTCGACATGGACGCGGCACAGGCCACTGCCCTGCCGTCCTCCGGTCCCATCGCCATGGGCACCATGGGCACGGCGTCCCTTCGGCCCGGCGAGAGCGTGCTGGTGCACGCTGCCTCCGGCGGCATCGGGCACCTGGCCGTGCAGTTGGCCAAGGCAGCCGGCGCCGGAACGGTGATCGCGACCGGAGGGTCCGCCCGCAAGCTGGAGTTCGCCCGAGAGCTGGG
The DNA here is from genome assembly GCF_055575575.1 of Streptomyces sp. NPDC034049. Classification (NCBI taxonomy): domain Bacteria; kingdom Bacillati; phylum Actinomycetota; class Actinomycetes; order Kitasatosporales; family Streptomycetaceae; genus Streptomyces; species Streptomyces sp. NPDC034049. Next base: position 386,877 of record NZ_JBVISJ010000007.1, on the reverse strand, counting down.
CGCCGACGTCCTCGTCGACTACTCCCGCGACGACTGGACCGACCGGGTACGGGACGCCACCGGTGGCCAGGGCGTGGACGTGATCCTGGACAGTGTCGGCGGAGACGTGCTGCGCCGGGGAGTGGGACTCCTCGCGCCGTTCGGCCGACTGGTGTTCTACGGCTCGGCCGGCGGCGGCCTGGCCATCCCGAGCATCTCCCCCATGGAACTCATCGGGATGCGGTTCGTCACCGGCTTCGCGCTCTCCGCGTGGCGGAACGCCCGTCCGGAGCAGTACCTCCGCGACCACGAGGCACTGGTCCGGCACCTCACCGACGGCACGGTGCGACACGCGATCCACGCCACGCTCCCGCTCGAGGACGTGGCCAAAGCCCACGAACTCGTCGAGTCACGCGCCCAGATGGGCCGCATCGTCCTTCTGACCGGCCGCGTCGGATGACCGGCCGTCCTCTCCCCTTTTCCCCTTCCTCTCAGCACGACGTCGCTTAAGGAGAACACCATGTCTGTCGCGCCCACTCGTCTGGCCGTGATCATCGGCAGCACCCGCGAGGGCCGTCTCGGACCCGTGGTGGGTGACTGGTTCGCACGCCAGGCCCGTGCCCGCGGTGACCTCGAGGTCGACGTCATCGACCTCGCCGAGGCCGGACTGCCCCCCGTACTGCAGGACCCCGACGAGAACGGACAGTACGTCTCGGCGGCGCTGCGGGCGTACGCCCAGCGCATCGCCGACGCGGATGTCTTCACCATCGTCACCCCCGAGTACAACCGCAGCTACCCGGCCGCGCTGAAGCATGCGATCGACTGTGTCTACACCGAGTGGCAGGCCAAGCCCGTCGGTTTCGTCAGCTACGGCGGCGGCATCTCGGGTGGACTGCGGGCGGTGGAACAGCTGCGATCCGTCTTCGTGGAGATGCACACCGTGACCATGCGGGACGGCGTCTGCATCCCGCAGGTGTTCGACAAGTTCGACGCCGACGGTGAGCCGGTCGCAGCGGAGGGCCTCAACTCCGCAGCGAAGAAACTGCTCGACCAGCTGATGTGGTGGGCCGACGCGCTCCGTGAGGCGCGTGCCCGGCGGCCCTACGTCGCCTGACCCGGCCGCCGGTCGGGACGATCAGTCTGACCGGGTTTCGAGCGGTGCTCGAGACCCCGACATCAGAGTCATGAGCCGACGGCGAAACGCCCGGCAGCGGAGGCCACACCTGCCGGGCAAGCTGAAAGGAATGTGACGCGATGTTGTGCTCCAAGGAAGTCCGTCCCGCGGCGCGCTGCGCGGTCCGCGGTCACGGCTCCGGCCATACGGGGAACGGCCGATGAGCCGGCGGGTGGTGATCACCGGGATCGGGGTACGCGCCCCCGGCGGTCCGGGAACAAAGGCGTTCTGGGATCTGCTGACCGCCGGCCGCACCGCCACGCGGCCCATCTCGTTCTTCGACGCCTCCGCGTTCCGGTCCCGGACCGCTGCCGAGGTCGACTTCTCGCCCGAGGACGAGGGGCTCACCCCACGGGAGATCCGCAGGATGGACCGGGCCAGCCAGTTCGCGGTCGCCTGCACGCGCGAGGCCGTGGCGGACAGCGGCCTGGAGTTGAGCGGGGTGGACCCCCACCGCATCGGCGTCAGTCTCGGCAGCGCCGTGGCCTCCGCGACCAGCCTGGAGAACGAGTACCTGGTCATGTCCGACCGCGGACGCGAGTGGCTGGTCGACCCGAATTACATGTCCCCGCACATGTTCGACTACCTCAGCCCGGGTGTCATGCCGGCCGAGATCGCGTGGGCAGCGGGTGCCGAGGGCCCCGTGACGATGGTGTCGGACGGCTGTACCTCCGGTCTCGACGCGGTCGGCCACGGCGTCCAGCTCATCCGGGAAGGCACCGTCGATGTGATGGTCAGCGGTGCCGCGGACACCCCGATCTCCCCGATCGTGGTCGCCTGCTTCGACGCCATCAAGGCCACCACGACCCGCAACGACGATCCGGAGCACGCCTCCCGCCCGTTCGACGCCTCCCGCGACGGGTTCGTGCTCGCCGAGGGCGCGGCGATGTTCGTACTGGAGGAGTACGAGGCCGCCCGGGCGCGCGGAGCCCAGATCTACGCCGAGATCACCGGCTACGCCACGCGTTGCAACGCGCACCACATGACCGGCCTGAAGAAGGACGGCCGCGAGATGGCGGAGGCGATCCGCGCCTCGCTCGACGAATCGCGCATCGACCCGACGGTCGTCGACTACGTCAACGCCCACGGCTCCGGTACCAAGCAGAACGACCGCCACGAGACCGCCGCCTTCAAGCTGAGTCTTGGGGACCACGCGTACCGGGTTCCGGTCAGCTCCATCAAATCGATGGTGGGGCACTCCCTCGGCGCCATCGGCTCGCTCGAGATCGCCGCGTGCGCCCTGTCCATCAGGCACGACGTCGTGCCGCCCACGGCCAACCTGCACCAGCCCGACCCCGAGTGCGACCTCGACTACGTCCCGCTGACCGCACGCGAGCAGAGGGTGGACACGGTCCTGACCGTCGGCAGCGGGTTCGGCGGCTTTCAGAGCGCGATGGTCCTGCGTTCCCCGGAAGGAGCACGGCATGACGGGTAGAACCGTGATCACCGGTATGGGCGTCACCGCACCCAACGGGCTGCGGACCGAGACCTATTGGAAGTCCGTCCTCGCCGGACACAGCGGCATCGGCCCGGTCACCCGCTTCGACGCCTCCCGCTACCCGGCGGCGCTCGCCGGGCAGATCGACGACTTCGACCCCGCCGAACACCTCCCGAGCAGGCTCCTCCCGCAGACCGACCGTTCCACGACGTTGGCCCTGGCCGCCTCGGCCTGGGCGCTGACCGACGCCTCGGTGTCACCGGAGGACCTGCTCGACTACGACATGGGGGTCGTCACCGCCAATGCCCTGGGCGGCTTTGACTTCACCCACCGCGAGTTCAGCAAGCTGTGGAACAAGGGGCCGGGCTCCGTGAGCGTCTACGAGTCCTTCGCCTGGTTCTACGCCGTCAACACCGGGCAGATCTCGATCCGTCACAAGATGCGCGGACCGAGCGCGGCCCTCGTCGCCGAGCAAGCGGGTGGACTGGACGCGCTGGGCCACGCCCGTCGCACCATCCGGCGAGGCACCCCCTTGATGCTCTCCGGAGGCGTCGACTCCGCGCTCGACCCGTGGGGTTACGTCTCCCAGCTGGCCGGCGGTCTGGTCAGCACGGAGACCGACAGCGCGCGGGCCTATCTGCCCTTCGACGCCCAGGCTTCGGGTTACGTGCCCGGCGAGGGCGGCGCGATGCTGGTGCTGGAGGACGAGCGCAGCGCCCGCGAACGCGGTGCGCAGCAGCTGTACGCCGAGCTGAGGGGCTACGCCTCCACTTTCGATCCCGCACCCGGCTCGGACCGCCCGCCGGCGCTGCGGCGTGCCGCGGAGGTCGCTCTCGCGGAGGCCGGACTGGAACCGGCGGACATCGACGTCGTCTTCGCGGACGGTGCCGGTGTGCCCGAACTGGACGCCGCCGAGGCGCAGGCCATCAGCGGGCTGTTCGGAAGGGAGGCCGTCCCGGTCACCGCGCCCAAGGCGCTCACCGGGCGCCTGTACGCCGGAGGCGGTCCGCTCGACGTGGTGACCGCCGTGGCGTCGATCCGGGACAGTGTGGTTCCGCCCACCCCGACGGGCTCGGGGACACCGGACGACTTCGGTATCGACCTGGTCCACGGTGAGCCACGCGAACTCCCCGTCCGGCACGCGCTGGTCCTCGCCCGCGGCCGGTGGGGCTTCAACTCCGCCGTGGTCGTGAGCGCCATCGGCCACTGACCGGCTCCGACCTGGCACGACCGAACCTTTCCGACCTTCTCAGACCGTAGGAGACCTTCCATGGCTCAGATGACCATCGACGACGCACGCCGCATCCTCGCCGAGTGCGCGGGTGCCGTTGACGGCGTGGACCCGGCGGACGACTTCGCGCACTGGTCCTTCGAGGACATGGGGTACGACTCGCTCGCCCTCATGGAGGCCGCGTCCCAGATCAAGCAGGAGTTCGGCGTGGTCGTACCCGACCAGGAGATCTCCGAGGTCAAGACGCCGCGGGAACTGGTCGACCTCGTGAACGGCCTGGCGCACGCCGCCTGACCGCCGCCCTGCTCCGCCGGGCCCTGTGACCGGGCGCCGGCCCCGGAGTCGGGCAGGACCGCAGACTCGCCCCTAGGAGAGCGACACCATGAACGAACCGCGGCAGTACCACACCGAACACACCCTGCACGTGGCCGCGTCTCCCCAGGCGCTGTACGGCCTGGTCGCCGATGTGACCTTGTGGCCCGCCATCTTTGGTCCCAGCGTGCATGTGAGGCACTTGGAGCGCGGTGACCGTTCGGAGCGCTTCGAGATCTGGGCCACCGTCAACGGCGAGATCCGCAACTGGACCTCGCGGCGCGAGCTGGATCCCGAGGCACTGCACATCTCGTTCCGACAGGAGCGGAGCCGGTCTCCCATCGCTTCGATGGGCGGCGCATGGCGGTTCGAGGCCACGCGTGACGGCGGCACCCGGATAGTGCTGCTGCACGACTTCACCGCTGCGGACGACGACCCGGCCACCGTGCGGTGGATCACGGAGGCCCTTGACCGCAACAGTCCCGAGGAACTGGAGGCTCTGGCACGCGTCGCGGGCCTGGGCCATCCGGTGGACGACGTCGTGTTCTCGTTCACCGACACCGTGGAGGTGGCCGGAAGAGCTTGTGACGCCTACGAGTTCGTCCACCGGGCCGACCTGTGGCCCGAGCGGCTGCCGCATGTGGGCCGGGTCCGCATGTCGCAGACGGAAGCGGGAGCGCAGGATCTGGAGATGGAGACCGTGACGGCGGACGGTTCGACGCACGCCACCCGGTCGACCCGGGTCTGCGAGACGGACCGTTGGATCGCGTACAAGCAACTGGTGACGCCCCGTCTGCTGATCGGCCACAGCGGCCTGTGGGAGTTCACCGAGGGCGAGGGGGGCGCCATGGTGCTCACCGCTCGGCACACCGTGGCACTGGACCCCGCCGCCGTCACCGAGGTGCTCGGCGAAGGCCGGACCCTCGCCGAGGCCCGCGCCCATGTCCGTACGGCACTCGGCCACAACAGCCTGACCACGATGCGGCACGCGGCCGCGTTCGCCGAATCCCGGGCGGCCCGCGACCGGGTCTGAAGCCCCGCGATGACAACCAACCGTCAGAGACACCCGGTCGATCACGGACCGCCGACCCTTCCTAGGACCTCCTGTGACCACTGTCGACAGCACTTCCCTCACCCAACTCCACTCCCAGGTACAGCACTTCTACGCGCACCAGATGCAGCACCTGGACAACCGGAGGTTCGACGAATACGCGGCGACCTTCACCGAGGACGGGGTGTTCCAGCACTCGCCGGGCGCGGTCCCCGCCCGGACCCGAGCCGGCATCGCCCGTGAACTCGTCGAGTTCCACAAGAAGTTCGACGGCCAGCAGGTGCGCCGCCGCCACTGGTTCAACCAGATCGCGCTGGAGCCCCAGGCCGACGGAACCATCCGCTCCACCGTGTACGCGCTGGTGGTGACGGTACGGCCGGGTGCCGAACCGGAGATCAACCCGAGTTGTACCGTGCACGACGTTCTCGTGGTCGACGCGGGACTCATCGAGCTCAAGTCCCGCCTGGTCACCCACGACCAGATGTTCTGAGCCGGGCACCAGCGAACCGGCCCTCTGACCGGGAGGAGCCGGTCGCTCGACCGGGGCTCGACCCGAACCAGCCACATTGGAAATCCGAGCACGGGTCCACCCGCAGGTCCGGATCGGACGTGTCCATCCCCCAGGAGGTGTACGTGAACGCGCGCCACGCGGTAGGGCGGACTCCCCGCCTGCATGAGGTGGCGGAGCACGTCTTCGCCTATGTGCAGCCCGACGGGGGGTGGTGTCTCAACAACGCGGGGCTGGTCGTCGCGGGCGGCTGCTCCGCGCTCGTCGACACCGCCGCCACCGAAGCCAGGGCGTTGGCGCTGAAGGAGGCCATCGCCCCCGTCTCCCCTCGGCCGCCGCGGTTCGTCGTCAACACCCACTCGCACGGCGACCACACCTTCGGCAACCAGGTCTTCGCCACCGACGCGGTGATCGTGGCCCATGAGGGAACCCGCACGGAGATGGACGAGGTGGGCCTCCACCTCACCAGTCTGTGGCCCGATGTCCACTGGGGCGAGCTGACCGTGGAACTGCCCACCGTCACCTTCGGCGACCGGCTCACCCTGCACATCGGTGAGGTGCGCACCGAACTGATCCACCTGGGCCCGGCCCACACCAGGAGCGACACCGTCGTCTGGCTCCCGGAGCAGCGCGTCCTGTTCACCGGTGACCTGGTCATGTCCGGCGCGACGCCCTTCTGCATGATGGGGTCGGTCGCGGGCTCACTGGAGGTGCTCCGGCACCTGCGTGCCCTGGGCCCCCTGACCGTCGTACCGGGGCACGGGCCCGTGGGCGGTGCCGAACTGCTGGATGTCACCGAGAGGTACCTGCGCCGGGTACAGGAACTGGCAGCGCAGGGACTCGAGGCCGGCCTCACTCCGCTGGAGACGGCCCGGGCGGCCCACCTCGGCGAGTACGCCGAGCTGCTCGACTCCGAACGGCTCGTGCCCAATCTGCACAGAGCGTACGCCGAGGCCCAGGGAGCGCCCCTCGGGCAGCCGCTGGACATCGGACTGCTCTTCTCCGAGATGGTCGATTACCACGGCGGGCTTCCCGCATGCTTCGCCTGAGTCACGCAAGGGGGCAGTGTGAGCATCACCGAGGAAGTCCCACCGAGCAGGCGCTCCGAGCCACCGGAGCGGGGTGCGGAAGACCCGGTCGATTCCTCGGTGATGCCGACGACGGCCGACATGCGCACCCGCACGGAGGAACTGAGCAGGCTGCGCGCGGAGGTCCACGCCGGGCCCGATCCGAAGGCGACCGAGGCGCAGTGGGGCAAGGGCAAGCTCACCGTCCGTGAGCGACTCGCGCTCCTCTTCGACAAGGGGACCTTCGTGGAGACGGAGGCGTTCCGGCGGCACCGGGCCACCGGTCTGGGCATGGAGGCCCGCAGGCCCGCCACCGACGGGGTGGTCACCGGCTGGGGCGAGGTGAATGGCCGGACGGTCTTCGCGTACGCCCATGACTTCCGCGTCTTCGGCGGCGCCCTGGGAGAGGCCCACGCGCAGAAGATCCACAAGATCATGGATCTCGCCGAGACGGCGGGCGCTCCGATCGTGGGACTCTGCGACGGCGCTGGGGCACGCATCCAGGAGGGTGTCACGGCCCTGGCCGGATACGGCGGGATCTTCCAGCGGAACGTCCGCAACTCCGGTGTCCTGCCCCAGATCAGCGTGATCATGGGGCCCTGCGCCGGCGGCGCGGCCTATTCACCGGCCCTGACCGACTTCGTCTTCATGGTGCGGGGCACCTCGCAGATGTTCATCACCGGCCCGGACGTCGTCCAGGCGGTCACCGGAGAACGGATCGGTCAGGACGCGCTGGGCGGGGCGGACATCCATGCCGCGGTATCGGGTGTGGCGGCCTTCGCCCACGACGACGAGGAGTCCTGTCTGGCGGACGTGCGCCACCTGCTCTCGTACCTACCGTCCAACAACCGTGAACTGCCTCCGGCGGAACCCGTGCTCGACCCCGGGGACCGACGCACCGATTCGCTGTCGGACTTGGTGCCGGCCGATCCCAACCGTGCTTATGACATGCACCGGGTCATCGAGGAACTCGCCGACGGCGGCGACTACTTCGAGGTGCACGAGCACTGGGCGCGCAATGTCATCTGCGCGCTGGCCCGTATGGGGGGCCAGACCGTCGGTGTCGTGGCCAATCAGCCGCTCGTCATGGCCGGAGTTCTGGACATCGAAGCCTCCGAAAAGGCAGCGCGTTTCGTCCAGTTCTGCGACGCATTCAATATTCCACTGGTCACCCTCGTAGACGTGCCCGGCTTCCTTCCCGGAGTCGACCAGGAGCACGGCGGCGTCATCCGGCACGGAGCCAAGCTGCTCTATGCGTACTGCAACGCGACGGTGCCGCGTATTCAGCTGATCCTGCGCAAGGCGTACGGCGGTGCCTACATCGTCATGGACTCCCGGTCCATCGGTTGCGACATCTCCCTTGCCTGGCCGGTCAACGAGATAGCCGTGATGGGGGCGGAAGGCGCCGCGGGTGTGGTCTTCCGTCGGGAGATCGCGGCCTCCGCCGATCCCGATGCCACACGCCGTCGGCGTGTGGACGAGTACCGGAGAGAACTCATGCACCCCTACTACGCGGCAGAACGGGGCCTTGTCGACGATGTCATCGACCCGGCGGAGAGCCGGAGTGCCCTGATTCGCGCGCTGGACATGCTGCGGGACAAGCACGCGCAACTGCCCGGCCGGAAGCACGGGAACCAGCCGCAGTGAAAGGGGCCTGGCGCATCACACGTGGCGAACCCACAGCCGAGGAGACGGCCGCGCTCGCGGTGGTGCTCGCCACGATCCTGGCGGAGCAGGCGGCACCACCGGCGACGACGCACCGGCGCAGGGCGCGGTGGGACTCCGCATCCGCCTACAGGGGGGCGCGTTCCTGGGCCGCGTCGCCCAGGCCCGGCTGGAAGGAAGGGATCTAGGGCGCCGGGACGGCAAGGGCTTTCACCTGACGAAGTACTTAAGTTGACACTTCCATAAAACGCCTACCCGCAGATGTGCCTCTGGCATCTAGTGTATGACCGTGGGTTCGAATCCCTCTGATCACGCCAAATTCGACGCACCGTCACGGGGGGTAGGCAATGCGATTCAACCTGATAGGACCGTTCGAAATCCTCACCGAGGACGGCAGATCTCATCTGCCGAGCACACCCAAGGTATGTCAGACACTGGCACTTCTCCTCACCCGGCCCAGAGAGATCGTCACCGCGGAATCACTCATTCAAGAACTCTGGGGAGAAGCCCCGCCGAAAAGCGCGCTCACGACCTTACAGACGTACATCTATCACGCCCGGAAAATGTTCGTGAACGAGGGTGTGGTGCCGCGTGAGCGAACTCTGCTGGCGACCCGCGCACCAGGTTACGTGATCATGGCCGAGGACGAGGAGGTCGACGTCAAGATCTTCGAGCGGCTCATCGCGAAGGGCCGGACCTGCCTCCAGGACCGCAGACCGGAATCCGCCCTGGAGCACCTGCGCGAGGCACTCGGACTGTGGCGCGGCCCCGCTCTGTCCAACATCCCGGCCGGCGATGTGCTGACGGGTCGTATCGCCCACCTCGAAGAGCTGAGGATCAGAGCACTGCAGCTCCGTATCGAAGCGGAGACGCAACTCGGACGGCAGCACGACTCCATCCCCGAACTCCGGGTGCTGGTCAACGAGTACCCGCTCAACGAGTGGTTCCACGGTCGGCTGATCTCAGCCCTCAACCACTCCGGTCGCCGCGCGGAGGCTCTGCAGGCGTACCGGACCCTGCACCGCATCCTCGACGAGGAACTGGGCCTCGATCCCGCTCCTGAACTGCAGCGGCTCCAGCTGGAGGTGCTGAACCCGCCGCCGGACCGCGCCGCGGTCCGGCGGCTTCCGGTACCCCGGGAGTACCGGGTGGCCAGTCCGGCGGGCAGGGCGTCGGCGACCTGACATCCGTGGGGGAAGCTGATGGCGGCGCGGACCCTCGGGTCCGCGCCGCCGTCCGGTTGTTCAGTCCGTCGCGGTCACCAGACGCGCGTACACCTCCGCGGCGCCCGCGAACTGCAGACCGCTGTGCCCCGCACCGCAGTTGACATCGCGCCACCGGCGCTGGAGTTCCTCCTGTTCCACCTGGCCGCGAGTGCCGGCCGTGCGCAGCAGCCGGTCCACCACCGTGGCCAGCGACTCCGCCGCGAGCGCGCAGTCCCGCCCGTTGCGGGCGGTGACCAGTTCCGTCAGCGAGCCCCGGTCGAGTACACGGGCCACCCGCTCCAGAAGCAGCTGGGCCGCGTCGATCTCACCGTCCGCGCGCGCCATCAGCTGCTCGAAGGCCCCTTGCCCGACGGCACCGGAGATCGCTCCGGCAGGGGCGGCGAGCTTGGCCCGCACGAGCGCCCGCCAGCGGCGCAGAGCTCCACGGGCGCTGCCCAGCAGCGGAGTCGTCAGAGTGAGGCCGTTGACCGCCTTCATCGGTACGCGATGGCAGAGTGCCCCCGCTTCCGGAGCCGTCCCCCTGAGCAGCACGTCCAGCGGAACCGAGCGTTCCGTCGGTATGGTCACCTCGTCGAGGGCCACCGTATGGCTGCCCGTGCCGCGCATGCCCATCGTGTACCACGCATCGACGACGGAGTGATCGCCGCGTGGCACCGCGAACACCCGGACAGCAGGCGCCGCTGTCCCCTCGGTGCGGGCCGCGAGCAGCGTCCAGTCGGAGAAATCGACTCCGCTGACGTATGCCCACTCCCCACTCACCCGCCATCCGCCGGGCACCGGCCGTGCCTCCCCCGAGGGCATCAACCCCGCGGTGACCACCGTGCCGGAGCCCTTCTCCCACACCTCCGCCCGACCCTCGGCGGGTAGATACGCGGTCAGCCTGCCCGCGCTCGCCATCACCGAGGCGACCCACGCGGCCGATGCGCATCCCTCACCCAACGCGACGACCGCGTCCATCAGTTCAGTGAACGTCCCTGCCGGGCTCCCGCTCTCTTCCGGAGCGAAGTGGTGCGGGAAGCCGGCGTTCACCACGGCTTCGACGACGAGCGGATGCAGTCTGCGCAGTTCCTCCCCGGTCGCGGAGTGTTCTGCGGCCAGTGGCGCCATCTCCCGGGCCGCCGAGAGCAGAGGCGGCCGGTGCAGCCCTGTGGGCATGATCATTTCCTCCTGGATCATCACGGAACATCACGTCGGCAACCGGTGTCAGGAGTTCTTCACCGCGTAGTCACGGATGGATTCGGCGATGTAGCCGACCATGTCCTCGGTGAGCCCCGGATAGACCCCGACCCAGAAGGTGTGTTCGGCGATGAGGTCGCTGTTGGCCAGCGATCCGCTGACCCGGTGCGGGCTGTCCGCGTACGCCGGGTGACGGGTGAGATTGCCGGCGAAGAAGCGCCGGGTGCCGATCTTGCGGCTCTCCAGGAAGGACACCAGGCCCTCGCGGCTGTATCGCGCGTCCGGTCCGACGGTGACGGCGAAGCCGAACCAGCTCGGATCGCTGTCCGGGGTCGGTGTCGGCAGGATCAGGCCGGGCACACCCTCCAGCTCTGCCCGCAGCAGCCGCCAGTTGGCACGCCGTGCCGCCCCGAAGTCGGGCAGCCTGCGCAGTTGGCTCAGCCCGAGCGAGGCCTGCAGATCCGTCGCCTTCAGGTTGTAGCCGACGTGCGAGAAGATGTACTTATGGTCGTACCCCTTCGGCAGGGTGCCCAGCTGGTACTGGAACCGCTTGGCGCACCGGTTGTCCTCTCCGGGTTCGCACCAGCAGTCCCGGCCCCAGTCGCGCATCGACTCGACGATCCGGGCGAGCGCGAGGTTGTTGGTCAGCACGCAGCCGCCCTCGCCCATCGCGATGTGGTGGGCCGGATAGAAGCTGGTGGTCGCTATGTCACCGAAGGTTCCGGTCAGCCGCCCCCGGTAGGTCGAACCGACCGCGTCGCAGTTGTCCTCGATGAGGAAGAGCCCGTGCTCCTCGGCGAGGTCGGCGACCTCCTCGACGGCGAACGGGTTGCCGAGCGAGTGCGCGATCATGATCGCCCTGGTGCGGGGCCCGATGGCCTCGGCGATCCGCTCCGGCGTCGTGTTGTAGGTGCCGAGCTCGACATCGATGAAGACCGGCACCATCCCGTTCTGGATGATGGGGTTGACGGTGGTCGGGAACCCGGCGGCGACGGTGATCACCTCGTCGCCGGGCCGCAGCCGACGGTCCTCGAGTTGGGGTGAGGTGAACGCCGACAGCGCCAGCAGGTTCGCCGACGAACCCGAGTTGGTGAGATGTGCCTTGCGAAGCCTGAAGAATTTGGCGAACTCGCGCTCGAAGCGCCGGGAGCTCACACCGGCGGCGATCCGCATGTCCAGCGCGGCCTCGACCAGGGCGACCCGGTCCTCCGCGTCGAACACCGCCCCCGAGGGCCACACCGCCGTCTGCCCCGGTACGAACTCCCTGTCGTCAGTGCCGTGATACGCCCGAACCTGATCAAGGATGCGGGCCTTGGCGTCGTTCATCACTCATCGCCTCCCACGGCGTCACTCGTCGGTCGCAGGTCCGACCGCGTCTCACGTGTTCCACTCCGGTGGACCTCGGCGATCAGTTCCGCAAGCCGCACGCTCGCCTCACCGCCCGTGCCGGCCCCGGATCTGATGGCCTGTGCGAAGGCCCGGACCGTGCCGGCGCACTGGTCGTAGGGCTCCAGCCTCAATCGTTCGGCTCCCTCCCGCCGCTCCACGACGAGCGTGGGCGCATGGTCCGCCGACGGTGTGAAAGCAACGTCGAGACTGAGACGTCCCGCGCTGCCGAGCACCTCGTACCGGGACGTGTAGTGGTGCTCCATCCCGAAGAACAGCTGCGCGGTCGCCCCGTCCGGGGCCCGCAGCAGGGCGCTGCCCGCCACATCCACTCCGAGCCGCGGCGCACCGCGCAGCGTCGCGCCGACGACCTCCAGGTCGGGGCCGAGGAGGAACTGGGCCAGACGCAGCGGGTACACCCCGACGTCGAACAGGGAGCCGCCGCCGAGCTCCGCCCGGTAGCGGATGTCGTCTGTGGGGCGGGGCGGGATCGTGAAGGACGCGACGAGCACGCGTGGCTCGCCGATGGCGCCCCCTTCCAACAGCTGCCGGGCCCGGTGGTGCTGCGGGTGATGGACGAACATGACGTTCTCCATCAGCACCAGACCCGCTGCCCGCGCCAAGCCGACAAGTCGCTTGGTCTCCCGCACATTCGTCGTCAGCGGTTTCTCCGCCAGTACGTGCTTGCCGGCGAGCAGGGCCCGCTCGATCCACCGCGCGTGCAGTGCCGCGGGCAGCGGAACGTACACGGCATCGATGTCCGGCCGTTCCAGCAGGGCGTCGTACCCCTCGACCGGATCGCCGCCGAAGACACCTACGACCTCCTTGGCACGGCTCCCGCTGCGGCTCGCCACGGCGCCGAGCGACATCTCCGCGATGCGGTCCACGGCCGGCAGCACGCGCCTCACCGCGATGTCCGCGCATCCGAGGAGGCCGAGGCGTACCGGGCGGTCGGCCCGTGCGCGCGGTCCGGCGCTCACCGCAGGAACCTCAGGCAGGTCAGCAGGTTGCGGGCCTCGACGTTGGCGTGGTTGCTGTGCCGGGTCAGCGCGGCGAGTTGCTCGGGTGTCATCCAGACGAAGTCCTCGCCCACGTCGTCGGGAATGTGCTCGGCGGCCTCGAGCACCAGGTACCTGTTCTCCGCGTGGTAGAAGCGGCCGCCCTCTTCCGAGTGGACGACGTCCAGCAGGATCCGTGACGGATCCGCGGCCAGGACCTCCGCCAGGAAACGCGGCTGCCGCTCCGGCGGAAGGTGCCGGTAGTTGTCCGGCGCGCACTGAACGGTCGGCCCCATCTCCACCACGTCGAAGGTGCCGGCCTCGCTGCGCGCCCGCACCAGCAGATGAAGCACGCCCTCGAAATGCCTGGTGAGGAACGCGATCACGCCCCGGGATGCCGGGGCGAGCATGGGCTGCGACCAGCGGTTGACCTCTCGTCCCTCCGCTTCCACGTCCACGCCGATCACCGAGAAGTACCGGCCGTCCTCGTGCTCCACGCTCTCCCCGGAGCACGTCCAGCCCTTCACCGCGGTCAAGGGAAGGCGGCGCCGGTCGAGCCGGTGCGAGACCTTCGCCTCGGTGAACCAACTCAGCAGCTCCGACATCCGGTGCCGTGCCCGACCCCGTGGGTCGGCGCTGCCGTACGCGCCGCCGAAGGCCGCCGGCAGCCCGGAGAGCACAGTGCGGGTGTCCATGTTGACGAGATTGTCGACGCGCAGCAGTTCGCCGATCTGTTCCAGCGTCAACCAGCAGAAGCTCTCGTCGAGGGGAATGTCCTCGGTCACCTCGACGATCATGTTCCGGTTGCGCTTGCGCAGGAACCACGACCCCTGTTCCGACTGCAGGGCGTCGAAGAGGATCCGGCCGCGGCGCGGTGCGAGGAAGTGCTCGAGATGGGGGACCGCCCCGCCCCGGTGCACCCGCGTGAAATTGCTGCGGGTCGCCTGCACCGTCGGAGACAGCTGGAGCAGGTTGATGTTCCCCGGTTCCATCTTGGCCTGGAGAAGAAAGTGCGGGACGCCCGCGAACTCCTTGACCAGAACGCCGAGGATCCCCGCCTCCGGCTGCACGATGATCGGTTGTGCCCAGGTCCCGCCCTCCGGATCGTCGGTGCCGACCTCGATTCCCTCGACCGAGAAGAACCGTCCGCTGGCATGCTGTACGTTCCCCGTCTCCGGGTGGAGGGACCAGCCGTCGAGCCGGTCCAGGCGCGTGGGAGTCACCCGGTGGTGGGTCCGTCGGCGCTCGGTGAACCAGCCGTGGAACTCGGACATGTGCCGGAACACAACGGCCTCCTCGAAAAGGTGATGCGACGCCCGGCCGGGCACACCGGACCGCGGTCACAGCGAGCTACTCGGTGTCCCCAGCCTTCGGCACCGTCTTCGAGATCCGCTCGAAGGCCCGTGACGGTCGGGCTCGCACGCCTTCGAGTGAGGCTCGAAGAACGGGTTGGACCATGCCCGCATGAAGATGCTCTTTGTGGGAGGCAACGGCGCCGGGACGATCTTCCCGGACATTCCGCTGGCGCAGGCGGCGCGCAATGCGGGGCACGAGGTCATCATGTCCGGGCCCGAGGTGACGATGTCGGCCATCCTCAACTCGGGAATCCCCGCCGTCCCGGTGACATCACGCACCATCCAGGACTGCCGGGTCAACCGGGAGGGCGTCCTCGTGCCGACCCCGCCCCACGGACCGGAGCGCAACATCGCCATCGGGCGCATGTTCGGCCGCCTCGCCGCCCATTCCCTCGACGCCCTGCTCGACCTCGTCGACCAGTGGCGCCCGGACCTCGTGGTGAGCAACGTCCTCGCCTACGCGGGCCCGCTCGCGGCGCACCGTGCCGGGGTGCCCTGGGTGCGGTTCGCCACCGACATCGCGGAGCCCCTCGTCATCGACCTCGCGGCGACCGCGGAACTGGCGCCGGAGATGGAGCGTCTGGGGCTGCGGGAAGTACCCGCGCCCGCCTTCTCCGTCAGCCTCATGCCGTCGAGCGTGCGGCCCCCGACAGCGCCGGTCGCGCTGCCGCTGCGCCACATCGCGTGCAGCACGCAGAGCCCCCTCGAACCCTGGATGTACACCAAGTCCGACCGGCCGCGCGTCCTGGTGAGCGCCGGGAGCAGGGTCACTCCGGATGACGACTTCGACCTGCTCACCGGGCTGGTGGAGAAGGTCGCACCGCTCGATGTCGAGCTGCTGATCGCCACGCCCGATGACGTCGCCAAGCGGCTCGGGCCGCTGCCCGACGGCGCGCGTGCCGGCTGGCTCCCCGTGGACGTTCTCGCCCCCACCTGCGACCTGATGGTCCATCACGCCGGCGGCAACATCACCCTGACCTGCCTGGCAGCCGGGGTGCCCCAGATCTTCGTCCCGTATCTGCCGGGGCTGGAGGAGCACAGCGAACGGATCAGCGCGTACGGCGCGGCCAAGCTGATCGCGCCGGAGGACGACAGCGCGGAGAACATCGCCGACGCCGTCCGCGAGATGCTCGCCGACGCGTCGTACCGGGACGCGGCCGCGCGGCTGCGTGCGGAGACCGGTGCGATGCCGATGGCCGCACAGGTGGTGGGCGACCTGGAGAGGGCCGTCGTGGTTCACCGGGAAGCCGCGGCAGGTTGAGGTGGCGTCATGAGTGTTGCCGAGACCGCCCTCCCGGGTGTCTACGTCGTCACACCGGAACAGCTGGCCGACGATCGCGGAACGTTCTACGAGTCACTGCGGACCGATGTCCTGGAAGCGATCCTGGGCCGGCCTTTTCGGCCGAGACAGATCAACTACTCGGTGTCCCACCGCAACGTGCTGCGCGGACTGCACGGTGTGGCCGTCCCACCGGGGCAGGCCAAGTACGTCTCCTGTGTGCGGGGCGCGCTGCGGGACATCGTCGTCGACCTCAGAACGGGTTCGCCGTCGTTCGGCCGGTACGCCGTCACGGAACTGGATGCCGGTACGGGCCGCAGCCTGTTCATCCCCGAGGGGTTCGGTCACGGGTTCCTCAGCCTCGCCGACGACACGTGCATCTCGTACGTGGTGTCCACGACGTACGTACCCGGTACGCAGATCAACATCGATCCGCTGGACCCCGATCTCGCCCTGCCGTGGGGGTTCACCGAACCGCCGCTGATCTCCGACCGGGACGCCACGGCACCCTCACTGGCGAAAACCCTCGTCGCGGGAATCCTGCCCGAGTGGCGAGGGTGAGGCGATGACGGTGAACTCGGTGGTGGTGCTGGGCGCGGGCGGCTTCCTGGGGCGCCATGTCTGCACCGCCTTCGGCGCCGGGGGAGCCCGGGTGACGGCTGTCTCCCGGAGCCCCTTCGAGGGACCCGTGACGGGTCCGTCCTTCCGGTCGGTACGACTCGACCTTCTCGTCGAGCCGCCCGCACGGATCGCGCGGGTACTCGAGGGGGCGGAGGCCGAGGTCGTCGTGAACGCGGCGGGGCTCGCCTGGGGAGCGACCCCGGAGGCGCGGACGGCGGCCAACGTGGATCTGGTGGACCGCCTGGTCGAGGCTGTGGGCCTGATGCGGAGTGGTCCGCGGTTGATCCAGTTGGGCACGGTGCACGAGTACGGGCCGGGCCCCTTCGGCAGCCGGTTCGCCGAGGACCACCCGCCCGCCCCGGACACGGAGTACGGGGAGTCCAAGCTGCGGGCGACGCGGGCGGTGCTGCGCGCGGCGGAGGACTCGGACCTGGACGGGGTCGTCCTGCGTGTCTCCAACGTGTGCGGTGCCGGCGCGCCCGGCGGGAGTCTGCTCGGCGCGCTCGCCCGCCGGCTCTCGGCGCATGGCGGGGACAGCCCGCTGGAGCTGGATCTGCCGCAGATGTCCGCGTGGCGCGACTTCGTCGACGCCGCGGACGTGGCGGCCGCGCTGTGGGAGTGCGCGCGGGCACCGCGAGCTCGCGTGGCCGGACGTGTCATCAACGTGGGCAGTGGCCGGGCGGTACCGGTGCAGAGACTGGTTGACCGGCTCGTGGAGCTGAGCGGAGTACCGGTCAGCCGTCCCGAGGATCACGACGCGCGTTCCGGGCCGCGTGCGGCCCGGAACGGCGGTGCGGCCAATTCCGGGGCCACATGGCAGGAACTGGACATCACACGGGCCGGGAGGCTCCTGGACTGGCGGCCGCGGCGCGCGCCGGACGAGTCACTGCGGGCGCTCCTCGGCTCGGTGTGACCCCACCCTCGGCGACGTTCAGCGGCGGGCTCGGGGTGTCACCCCTGCCCGCCGCGCCGCGGTCATGAACACCTCGACGGTGTCCGGCAGCCCGTCGAGGGCGTCCCGGTAGGTGCGCCGGGCCCCGGCCAGCCGGCCCCGGACCCCCTCGTCGTACAGGACGCCCTCCAGCCCGGCCACCACCGCCGCCTCGTCGAAGAGCTCCGTTCGCAGCGCGGTCGTCGTGAGCGGGTTGTCCTCCAGCAGGCGGCCGACGACGTCGTTCCACTGGAGCGGCCACATGTGGAAGGGCGGCACGGGACCGGGAAATGCGGCCAGCCAGGAGCGGACATCCGGGGAGCAGTTCCCTCCGAAGGCTTCGGCCAGCCGCCGAACGCCTTGCTCGCCGTCGACCTCGAAGGAGTTGACGGTGAAAAGGGCCGGGATGTCGGCGAGCACCGCCCGCTCCAGCGCGAATGACGGCAGGAAGAGCGCCAGCACCGCGTCGGACACGGACAGGAGATCCAGGTAGCGCTGGGCGCTGTAGGAAGCCTCCACATGCACCCGGTCGGCCGGGAGATCGAAGCCGTCGAGGACGGGCCCGACGAACAGGAAGCGCGTGTCGCCGGGGAGCCGCCGCAGGTAGTGGCCGACCAGCAGAGGCACCCGCAGGGCGAGTTCGCGTGTGCGAGGGCCGGCGCGGTGCTGCATGATCCGCTGCCATGGCAGGGTGGGGATCATCAGCAGGCGTTCCTCGGGGCCGATGCCCAGCGACCGCCGGAGACGCTCCCGGGCCTCCGGCGGGGCGGGGGTGATCGTGCGGTTGGCCCGGTAGGGCAGGCCACGCCCGCCCGCCCTGGCCAGGGGCTGGGTCCCCGGCACCGGAAGGAGGTGTACGGGCGAGGTGAGGATGCGGTCGCTCACTCGCGTGGTCCTGCCGAGGATCTCCACCTCCAGGCCTGTGTTCTCCAGGGCCATGGTGTCGATCGGGATGACCGGCACGTCGAACTCGTCGATGAACCAGGGGTCGATGTCGTAGTTGACGAGGTGCGTCATCCAGTGGGCCATGTAGTCGCTGACGACGATCGCGTCGGGCCGGAAGTCCCGTACGGCCCGGCCCACCACATCGCGGACGCGGGCTCCCAGCGAGGTGTCGACCAGGGTGTACGAGTGCTCGGTGGCGGCCAGTTGACGTTCGTTGTACACGTCGACGACGAAGTGACAGGTGATTCCGGCGTCCTTGAGCTGCTCCGCGAGGTCGAGGCCGATGGTGACCTCGTGCAGCGTCTCGGACAGCGTGGCCATGAAAAGCAGTCTCACGTCGTTCTCTCCTCTGCCGATCCGTCAGACGCCGCCGACGGCCCGGCCGCGTGAGGTCACGGCCTTGCGGACCTGCTCCACGACCGTGCTGACGTCGTTCTCGTCGAGCCCGGCGTGCAACGGCAGACACAGCGTCTCGCCGGCGGCGCGGTCGGTGGCGGGGAGCACACGGTCCGACCCGTAGGCGGGAACCCTGTGCAGGGGCGCGTAGCGGAAGGTGGTGTAGACGCCCGCCGCCAGGAGGTCGGAGGCCACTTCGTCACGGATCCTCGGATCCATCTGCACCCAGTAGAAGTAGTGCGAGGAAGTATGGCCCCGTGGTAGCGGCGGAGGCAGCCGGAGACCGTCGACGTCCGCCAGAGCCCGGTCGTACGCCGCGACGATTTCCCTGCGCCGCGCGACGAAACCGGGCAGTCGCCGCAACTGCACGGCGCCGATCGCGGCCGTCAGGTCATTGCCGATCACTCGGCGGCCGATCTCCGGCACGTCGAGCTCCCACCAACGGTGCGAGACCTTGGCGTAGCCGAGGCCCGTGGGCTGGGCCAGGCCGTGGTACGCCAGGCGACGCGCCCGGACGGCCTGTTCGGGGTCGCGCACGTACAGCAGACCGCCGTCGCCGGTGGTGAGGATCTTCGCGGCATCCAGACTCCACATGGCCAGGTCACCGAAGGAGCCGGCCGTCTGCCCGTCCACGGCCGACGCGATGGAGCAGGCGGAGTCCTCGATCAGGGTGATGCCCCGCTCCCGGCAGCGCTCCGCGATCTCCTTCACCTGGCCCGGGTAGCCGCCGTAGTGCAGCAGCAGTACCGCCTTGGTACGGGAGGTGAGGGCGTCCTCCACGTCCTCCCACCGCGGGTTCATGGTCCGAGGGTCCACATCGCAGAAGACGGGCCGCGCGCCCACCGACATGACGGCGTTCGCGGCCGCGAGGAAGCTCATCGACGGCAGGACGACCTCGTCGCCCTCGGACAGGCCCAGCGTCTCGACGGCGAGGAAGAGGCCCGCCGTACCCGAGTTCAGGAAGATGACGCGGTCGGGTTCGACACCGAGGTGTACGGCGAAGTCGGCCTCGAACGCCTTGGTCCGCGGCCCGTGGCCCAGCCATTTGTCGCGGAGGACATCGGCGATGGCGGAGAGCTCCTCGTCACCGACCTCGGGCTGAAACAGATTGATCATGAGGTATCCCCTGAAGATCAGTTGAAGTCGGATGCGGCCGGAGCGGTGAGCTCAGAGCCCGTCGGCCGCCAACCGCTCGATCGCCGTCACGGCCTGGGCCGCCGGAGGCAGAGCGGCCACCTCGTCAGCAAGGGCCCGGGCCCTTTCCCGGTAGGAGGAGGTGTCGAGCATCTCCGCGCAGGTGCGCAGGATGTTCTCCGCGGAGTCGTCCGCGGGGTCGATCATCACCGCGGCACCGTGGTCGCTGAGGCGTCGGCTGTAGTCGACGCAGTAGGGCAGGTAGGGAATGAGCACCTGGGGCACGCCGTAGGAGACGTACCCCATCGTGGTGTTGCCGCCCGCGTGGTGGACCACCAGGTCACAGGTCGCGGCCGCGAGGTGCAACGGGATCCAGCCCGCGCGGACATGACCGGGCAGCGGGCGCAGTTTCTCCGCGACGATCTCGGGGGCCGCGATGAGCAGTTCCACGTCCAACTGCCCCACCTTCTCCACCAGCCCACTCAATATGTCGAAGTCGGAGTCCGGAGTGACCCGGCTGCCGGCCGACACCAGCAGACGGGGACGGTCGCCAGGGGCGTACATCCACGGCTCGACCGGCTTCTGGGTGGCGTACGGCACATAGCGCATCATGTGGGCGGCCGGCGCGTCCGACGGGCGCAGACTCGGTGGACAGATGTCGATGAACAGGTCCGCGCGCGGCATCTCGTACAACCCCAGCCGTTCCATCTCCGGGCCCAACTCCGCCGCGGCGGCCAGATCGATGGTGCGCGGTTCCCCCATGTCGATGGCCTGCTTGACGTACGGGACACCCACATGGGCCGCCACCAGCGGGGCGGCGAACGCGAGTGCCCCGCCCACGACGACATCCGGACGCCAGCGCTCCGCCAGGGCCAGCAGGCCGTCCAGGCAGGAGGCCGCATACCGGCCGAACGTCCGTCCGTTGAATATGTACCGCTCGTGCAGGTCCTCGGGGATGGGGACACGGACGCCCCGCCGGTCGACGAGCGCGTCGTGCATCACCTGCGAGGACACGGCGACGCCGGGTATCCCCGCGCTGGTGACGATCGGCATCACGTTCTCCGGCGCGGCCATGAAGACCTCATGTCCGGCATTACGGGCGGCTTGTGCGAGCGGGACGATGCCGAAGATCACTCCGGAGGTGCCGCCTGCCACAAAGAGAATCCTCATGCGGCACATCGTCGGAACCCGGACTCGAACCCCGCTCGACGTCCTCTGGACCAGCCGGATTCAGGACACCGGCTTGCGGGCCTGGATGATCGAGTAGCCGAGATGGTCACGTTCCAGCTCGGACACCTTGCCGATCATGGACCTGAACTCCTCGGCGAACTCCGCCCCGCCCTTCTCCACGACCTTCTGGTAGTTGTCGGCCACGACCTGACCGATCCGCGCCGCCGACCTGCGCAGATGCGGGGTCGCGTCTTCCGCCTCCACGATGGCCAGCCCCGCCTCCGTCATCATGTCCACGTACTGCGTCGCGGTCGGCAGCGAGTCCACGGTGAACCCCTCGACCAGGACCTCCCGCCATTCCTCGGTCAGTTCGCCCGATTCGGCGTAGTCCGCGAGCAGGAACACCCCGCCGGGAGCCAGCACGCGCGCGATCTCCCTCATGGCGGCCCGCCGGTCGGACAGATACATCAGCGACTCGACCGCCCATACGGCGTCGAACGAAGCGTCCTCGTACGGCAGGTTCATGGCGTCGACCCGTTCGAACCTCACCCGGTCCGCGAGGCCCGCCTCACCTGCCAGCTCCGTGCCGGTGGCGACCTGGTCCGCGCTGACCGTGATGCCCACCACCTCGGCGCCGCTGGCCCGTGCCAGTCGGATCGCCGGCCTGCCCTGGCCGCACCCGACGTCGAGCAGTCGTTGCCCCGGGCGCAGCCCCAGCCGTTCGATGAGCACATCGGTCAGCCGGTCCTTGGGATCGACGTCCGGGTCCTCGACGTCCCAGTAACCGATGTGCAGGTTCTGGCCCATGAAGATCTCCCAGAGCCAGCCCTTGTCGTCGTAGACCTCGCCGACCTCGTCAGGTGTCAGGGCGCTCTCCGCCATCGACTCGGCTCCTCATGCTCGGATGCGTGACGGGAAGAGACGCTGGCAGCCCGTGTTCGACGGTGGCTCGAACCGGAGTCGAGTGGGTGCCCCCACGTTGTCACTGACACCGTCTCCGTACGAGAACGGCTGGGGAGCCCATGAAAGCGCTGGTACTGTCCGGAGGTGAAGGGACGCGTTTGCGTCCCTTCACGTACTCGATGGCAAAACAATTGGTTCCAGTGGCCAACAAGCCGGTCCTGGTGCACTGTCTGGAAAACCTGCGGAACATCGGAGTGGAGGACGTCGCCGTCATCGTCGGGGGACATGGCGCGCAGATCGAGGCGGCGATCGGCGACGGGTCCCGGTTCGGAATGCGACTCACCTACATCCGGCAGGAAGCTCCACTCGGACTCGCGCATTGCGTGAGAATCGCCTCGGAATTTCTCGGCGACGACGATTTCATCATGTATCTCGGCGACAATGTCCTCGCTGACGGAATCGCCGAAGCCGCGGAGGAGTTCCGTGCGCGGCGGCCGGACGCACAGATCCTGGTGACCGAGGTCGACGACCCGCGCCAGTACGGTGTGGCCGAGGTCGGAGCGGACAACACCGTGAGCGCGCTGGTGGAGAAACCGAGCGAACCGCACAGTGATCTCGCGGTCATCGGCGTGTACTTCTTCACCGCCGCCATTCATGAGGCCGCGCGGGCCATCCGGCCCAGTGCCCGCGGCGAACTGGAGATCACGGACGCGCTCCAGCACCTGATCGACGAGGGCGGTACGGTCACCGCCCAGACCTACGAGGGCTATTGGAAGGACACCGGAAAGATCGACGACCTGCTGGCGTGCAACCGGGCCCTGCTCGACGCTCTCGACACCGGTCACCCGGGCGAGGTCCGCGGCGAGATCGACGCGGAGAGCATCCTGAAGGGCAAAGTCGTCGTCGAGCCCGGAGCCCGGGTGATCCGGTCCCGCCTCGTCGGCCCTGTGGTGATCGGAGCCGGCACGGACCTCATCGACAGCCAGGTCGGTCCCTACGTGGCGGTCGGCCGCGACTGTGTTCTCAACTCCGCGGCCGTCGAGGACTCCATCCTGCTCGAAGGCGCGTCGATCACCGATGTCCCCGATCTGCACAGCTGTGTGATCGGCCGCTGGGCCCAGGTGCGGGCTCAGGGTGAGAACTCGCGCAACCGACTGATCATCGGCGATCACACTCAAGCAGAGGTGCTGGTATGAGGATCCTCGTCACGGGGGGAGCCGGATTCATAGGTTCCCACTACGTACGCACCATGCTGAGCGGCGGTTACGTCGGCCACGAGGACGCCGAGATCACCGTCGTCGACAAGCTCACCTACGCGGGCAACACCCAGAACCTGCCGATGAACCACCCTCGGTTGACCTTCGTGCGGGGGGACGTCTGCGACCAGGAACTGCTGCGGCGAGTGCTGCCCGGTCATGACGCCGTGGTCCACTTCGCCGCCGAGTCGCATGTCGACCGATCCGTCGACGGGGCGATCGCCTTCGTGCACAGCAACGTCCTGGGGACCCAGAGCGTCCTCGACGCCTGCCTGCACACCGGTGTGCCCAAGGTGGTGCACGTCTCCACCGACGAGGTCTACGGATCGATCCCCACGGGCAACTGGACCGAGGAAGACCCTCTGCTGCCCAACTCGCCGTACTCGGCGTCGAAGGCCGGCAGCGACCTGCTGGCCCGCGCGTACCACCGCACGCACGGACTCGACGTCCGCGTCACCCGCTGCTCCAACAACTACGGAACACATCAGCACGTCGAGAAGCTGATACCGCTGTTCGTCACGAATCTGCTGCGAGGACTTCCGGTACCGCTGTACGGGGACGGCGGCAACGTACGCGAATGGCTGCATGTCGATGACCACTGCCGGGCCGTACAGCTGGTGCTGACCGAGGGCCGCAGCGGTGAGACGTACAACGTCGGCGGTGCGACCGAGTTGACGAACCGCCAGATGACGCAGCGACTGCTCGACCTGTGCGACGCGGACTGGTCGATGGTGCGTCATGTCGAGGACCGCAAGGGCCACGACTACCGGTACTCCATCAACGACGCGAAAATCCGGTCGGAGTTGGGCTACGCTCCGCGGCGAAATCTGGATGAGGGACTGAAGAGCGTCGTCGCCTGGTACCGGGACAATCCAGGATGGTGGAAGCCCTTGCTGGACAGCTGACCAGCGCCGCGGTCGGCGGAAACCGGACCTGATCACCGGTACGTCACATGGTAGTTTCGTGACGAAGGGGCTACGCGGGTGCCGCCTTGCTTCTCTCTCGTCGAACCGGAACGGGAGTCGAGAACAAGGGTGCGAGTTCCGCGATGTGCGAGCCTGTCGTCTGTCGCTTCGCGCTCGCGTGAACGCCCGCAGCGCCCCCCTTGCCGGCTTGATGCTCCGCGCTTCTTCCGCTCTTTCCTCTCCCAAGGGGCTTCCTGTGGTTTCACCCGTGCCGTCCACTCCGTCGGTTCCTGCCTTACCGCACAGATCAACGCTGTTAGTACTCCTGCTCGCCTCCACGCTCACGGTGATGGCGGGTGCCATCATCGCCCCCGTCGTCGGCCTCATCCGCGGTGAACTCGGCGTCAGCGGCACCAGCGCCGGACTCATCCTCACCGCACACGGTCTGTCGCTCGCCGTCGTCAGCCCGTTCGTCGGCTGGGCCATCGACCGCTGGGGCCTTCGCGTCCCTCTCGTCAGCGGGCTCTTCCTCTACGGAGTCGCCGGAGGCGCCGGGCTGTTCACCGATTCCTATGCGGCGCTCCTGATCAGTCGCTTCTTCTTCGGCGTCGGGGCCGCTGCGGTGTTCACGGGGACGACCGTCGCCCTGCTGGCGCTCTACCAGGGCGAGCAGCGGGACCGGGTGGCCGGCTGGCGTTCCACGGCCATCAGTCTGGGCGGCATCATCTGGCCACTGCTCGGTGGCGCTCTCGGCGGCCTGTCGTGGCACGGCCCCTTCGCGGTGTATCTGCTCGGCATCCCCGTGGGTGCGGCGATGCTCCGGGTGTTGCCCGATCTGCCCGCCGAAGGGCGCAGCACGCGTGGTGGCGCGGTGACATTGCTGCGTCGGCGGCCGGGGCTGCTGGGCCTCTACGCACTGTCGACGTTCGGCTCGTTCCTCCTGTACGTGGTGGCGGTCTTCCTGCCCCAGCGGCTGACTGAGATCGGCATCGCCGAACCGTTCCTCATCGCTCTCATCAGCATCAGCACCTCCATCGGGGGCAGTCTGATCGGTCTGGTCTACGCGAAACTGAAGGCTGGGCTCGGCTACGGGAACCTCCTGCGGCTGGCCGTGGCGGCATGGATCTCCGCCTTCCTGATCATCGGTCTGACGGACCACTCCGCCCCCCTCACGATCGCGGCGGGCTTGTTCGGCCTGGGCAGCGGCCTCTCCGTGCCCGCCCTCGCCATGATGATCGGCGAGGCGGCACCCGCGGGGATGCGCGGACAGGCCATGTCGCTCTCGGGAACGGCCAATTTCCTGGGCCAGTTCGTCTCACCACTGATCATCGGCCCGGTCGTCGGGGCCACCTCGATCACCTCCGGCTTCCTCGTCGGAGCGGGTCTGGGCGGACTGGTCCTGCTGCTGATCCTGCTCGTCAGGCTGACCCCACGCCCCGAGCAGCCCGAGGCACCGGTGCAGGGTGCCGCCGGCAAGGACGGTTCCGGGAGCGCGCCCACCGACAGCACGTCCGTATGACCCCCTGACGCCGTTCGGGGCGCGCCCCCGGCGATACCTCGGCGACTCCCCCTGTGCGGAACTTGGTTGCCCCCCTGATCTCCCAGCCCCACAGTCACCTGAAGGTACGGTGAGGGCTTGCGTCCGGGACAGGCAGGCACAGTCGAGCGCAGGGGGACCCATGCCACGTACCGCGGTGGTCATCGGCGCGAGCATGGGTGGCATGCTCGCCGCCGCGGCCCTGGCCCGGTCCGTCGACAAGGTGATCGTGGTGGAGCGCGACGAGCTTCCGGACGAGCCCCGCCCGCGCAGAGGGCTCCCCCAGGGCCGCCACGCCCACATCCTCCTGCCGAGCGGCCGCGACGCCATCGACGCGCTCGTGCCGGGCGGCGGGGTACGGGAGCGCCTGCTGGCGGCGGGCGCCCGGGAACGCGGCCTCACCTCCGGCCTGGTCACCCTGGGCCCGCAGGGCTGGTACCGCCGTTCACGCCACCACGACACCCACCCCCTGCTCATCGCCGGCCGCGACCTGATCGACCGGACCGTCCGGGACGCCGTCCTCGCGAGCGCCCCCCGGGTCCGGATCCGACGCGCCTCGGCCACCGGCCTTCTCGGCACCGCCGAGCGGGTCACCGGCGTCCGGTTCACCACCGGCGCGAAGGACAGCCACCCGGGCGCGGCCGAGGAGAGCCTGCGCGCGGACCTGGTCGTCGACGCGAGCGGCCGTGGCACCCGCGTCGAGCACTGGCTCGCGGACCTCGGCATCACCGGCGTCCGCAAGGACGTGGTCGACTCCGGGCTCGTCTACGCGACCCGCGTCTACCGCACCCCCGCCGGGGCGGAGAACTTCCCTCCGGCGCAGGTGACGGCGGACCCGACGGGCGGCCGGCCCGGTCGCGCGGGGCTCCTCCTCCCGATCGAGGGCGACCGCTGGCTGGTCAGCCTCGCCGGCACCCGCGGCGGTGAACCGACCGCCTCACCCGAGGACTTCGTCCCCTTCGCCCTCGGCCTGCGCCACCCCCTCGTGGGCCGGCTGATCGCCGGCGCCGAACCCCTGACGGACGTGACCCTGAGCCGCAGCACACGCAACGAGCGCCGCTTCTTCGAGAAGTCCGAGCGGTGGCCCGAGGGGCTGGTGGCGCTCGGCGACGCCGTCGCCACCTACAACCCGGTCTACGGGCAGGGCATGTCGGTGGCCGCGCTGGGCGCGCTCGAACTGAGCCGGGAGCTGGACCGGACCGGCATCGACGCGCCCGGTCTGGCCCGGCGGGTGCAGCGGGCCGCCGCGAAGGTGGTGAACGCGGCATGGACCATGTCGGTCGGCCAGGACCAGTGGTTCCCGGGGGTACGGGGCAAGTCCCCCACGCTCGCCGACCGTCTGCTCTCCGCCTACGTCGGCCGGATGACCCGCGTCGCCACCGGCTCGTACCGGGTCTCCGCCGCGATGTGCAGGGTGACCACCCTCCAGGCGGACGCCCTCCACCTGCTCCACCCCACCCTCCTCCTGTCCACGGCCCTGGGCCCGCTCCTCCCACCCCTCGCAGGCCCTCCCCTCACCCCGGAGGAACGGAACATCCTGAAAAGCCTCAACACGCCCGCCCCCTAAGGGGCGCGGGGAACTGCGCGAGAAGCCCCCACCGGCCCGCGGACAACGACGCACCCCTTACCGGCTCTTCGCACGCTCCGCGCGCACCTCGCGCACGGCCCCCTCCACCACCCCGGCGCGCACCGCCCGCGACATCCGGATCAACGACGGCTGCCCGGTGTCCAGCCCCTGCCCTCCGGCCGCGGGCCCCGCGTACCCCTCGCCGAGTCCCGCGAGCGCGTCCAGGGCGGCACTGTCCAGCTCCCCGTGGCGCGGCCCCCCGACCCGCTCCCGCGTACCGGACATCACGGCGACGGCCACCATGGCCGCGTCCCCGATGGCCTCGGCCTCACCCGCGCTGGAGCCGAGGGAGAGCGCCTGCCGATAGGCACGCTCACGGACCGCCTCGTCGAAGTGGACGGACACGTCCCGCAGTCCGTCCCGTATGGCCGTCGTCCGGTGCGTCAGGCGCAGCTCGACATCACCGAGGGAACGCCAGGACAGCAGGGCGTTCCGTCGGACGCGACCGGTGCTCCCGGCGCCGACGAGCCGGAAGAGCGGCCCGAGCCGCAGGAAGGCGACCAGGCTGTCGATGCGCGACCCGAGCAGCGGCAGGACGTAACCGGCCGAGGTGAGGACGGCGCCGACGGTGACCAGCATCGGCGCGAGCCGGGTGCTCAGCGGATCCCAGTGCTGCCCGGTCCAGCGGCCGGCGACGGCCACCATCTTCAGCACGCCGTACGCGCTGGTGCACAGCCATCCGACGGCCAGCACGGCCAGTGCCCGCCGGGTCCAGCCGCTGATCTGGAAGGTCCAGCGCCAGCACAGGACCGTGGTGGTGAGGGCGGCCGCCATGTGGGCCACCAGATAGAGGACGATCATCTCGCGGATGAAGGGGGTGCGCGCGTAGTAGGTGTCGAAGTCGGCGAGGCGCTCGACGGGCGCGTCCCCGACGGCGAAGAGCGCCGTCTGCGCCGCGATGATCACGGCGTACGCGTACAGCCATCGGCGGGAGACCCGTCGCAGTCGGTCGGGGTCGTCGGCGCCGCGCCAGTGGACGATCAGCACGAGCGACGCGGCGGAGAAGGCGTTCAGCGCACCGTAGGTGAGACACGCGGCGGCGTTGGGCACGCCCACGGCGCGGTTGACGAAGCCGACGGTGGGCGGGGCGCCGAGGGCGAAACAGAAGCCGGCCAGGAAGATCACGGCGCAGAGTGCCCGCTTCACGGGATCACGTCGGTCGCGCCACAGGCCGGGCAGTTGGGCGGCGAAGCCGGTCCACAGGGCGGCGGCCGCCAGGAAGTAGACCAGTCCGTTCACGTCAGGCCCCCCGGCTCGGTCCGAGAGACCTCTCGCGTCAACACTCTTCACACAGTAGTCACGTAGTCAACCCGACAACGGGCGGACGTGCGACGACAGATGAAGGAATACCCACGACCCACGACCGGCGGCCGGCGGCCGACAGCCGGCTCCGGCCGTCGGCCGCCCCTCACCGGCACTCAGCCCTCGCCGACGCTCACCCCTCGTCCGCGGTCAGCGTCAGCGAGATGCTGTTGATGCAGTACCGCTGGTCGGTCGGCGTGGGATACCCCTCGCCCGCGAAGACGTGCCCGAGGTGCGAGCCGCACCGGGCGCACCGCACCTCCGTGCGCACCATCCCGTGCGACCGGTCGTCGAGCAGCTCCACCGCGTCGCTGTCCTTCGGGTCGAAGAAGGACGGCCAGCCGCAGTGCGACTCGAACTTCGTCTCGGAGGTGAAGAGTTCGGCACCGCAGGCGCGACAGGAGTAGACACCCTTGGTCTTGGTGTCGGTGTACTCGCCGACGAACGCGGGCTCCGTGCCGGCCTGCCGCAGCACGGCGTACTCGGCCGGCGTCAGCTCCGCACGCCACTGCTCGTCCGGCTTCTCGACGTCGTACGACATCAGCCTCAGCCCCTCAGCTCGAAAGACGGTCCAGGATCTTGGGGCCCAGGTCCGTCACGTCACCCGCGCCCATGGTGAGAACGAGATCGCCGGGCTTCGCCATTCCCGCGATCGCGGCCGGCACCTCGGCCTTGTCGTGCAGGGCGGTGACGTCCGCGCCCGCGCCGCGCGCCGCGTCGATGATCAGCTCGCTGGTGATCCCCGGGATCGGGTCCTCGCGGGCCGGGTAGATGTCGAGGACGACCGACGCGTCCGCGAGGGCCAGGGACTGCCCCATCTCGGTGCCCAGCTCCTGGGTGCGGGAGAACAGGTGCGGCTGGAAGACCACCAGGATCCGCGCGTCCCCGGCGGCGGCCCGCATGGCCTCCAGGTCGGCCGTCATCTCGGTCGGGTGGTGCGCGTAGGAGTCGATGACCTGCACCCCGGCGGCCTCGCCCTTGAGCTGGAGCCGTCGCTTCACGCCGGTGTACGCCGCCAGCGCGGGCGCCAGCTCCGCCGCCGGCACACCGAGCGCGACCCCGGCCGCCAGCGCGGCGACGGCGTTGTGCGCGTAGTGCCGTCCGGGCACGGACACGGCGAACGTGATCTCCTGCCCGTCCAGCACCACCGTGACCTCGCTCTTCAGCCCCTGCGCCACGACCGACAGCACACGGACGTCGGCGTCCTCGCGCTCGCCGTACGTCACCGTGCGCACCCCGGACAGCCGGGAGGTCAGCTCGCGCGCGCCCGCGTGGTCGGCGGAGATCACCAGCGTGCCACCGGGCACGATCTTCCCCGCGAACGTCTCGAAGGACTCGTAGATCTCGTCCATGGAGGCGTAGTTGGCGTGGTGGTCCAGCTCCACGTTGAGGACGATCGCCACCTCGGGCGCGTACTTGTGGAAGCTGCGGTCGCTTTCGTCCGCCTCGGCGACGAAGATGTCGCCGTCGCCGTGCGTGGCGTTCGAGCCGGGTGCGTCGAGGTCGCCGCCGATGGCGTACGACGGCCGCAGCCCCAGCTCGCCCAGCGAGACCGCCAGCATGGACGTCGTCGTGGTCTTGCCGTGCGTGCCGGCGACGGCGATCGGCCGCAGTCCGTCCATCAGCCGGGCGAGCGCGTCCGACCGGTGGACGACGGGGATCCCGAGCTCGGCGGCGCGGGCCAGCTCGGGGTTGTCGGCGCGGATGGCGGAGGAGACGACCACGGCCGTCGCGTCGTCCGCGAGGTGCTCGGCGGCGTGCCCGATGTGCACGGTCGCCCCGAGCGCCCGCAGGGCCTCGACCGTCTCCGACTCCTTGGCGTCGCTCCCGGCGACCTTCGCCCCGCGCTGCGCCAGGATCTTGGCGATCCCCGACATCCCGGCCCCACCGATCCCGATGAAGTGCGGCCGATCCATGGCGGAAGGCAGTCCGGGTGCCATGTCTGTTCTCCAAGCGACGGTACGAAGACGATCCACGCCCCACAGCAGGCGCGCCCCCAGCCTATTGCCTGCCGCCGGGGCTGTTTCCATATGCGGCTCCGCCGCGTGGGCGCGACCAGCCACGACGAACCCGCAGCCGACGAGGAACAGCGCCCCTACGGCACCCCTTCCTCAAGCCCGCGCGTGCGAGAACAGCTTCAACACCGGCACCCCCACCCTGTGCCGGGCCCGCGAGGCCCAGTCCCGGTGGAAGAACTCCTCCACGTAGTGCGGATCGGTCAGCACCAGCACCTCATCGGCCGAAACCTCCTCCACCAGCGACTTCAGCGCGTCCAGCGGATGATCCTCGATCAGACGCCCCTCCGCCGTGCTCCCGGCCCCGCGCAGCGCCTGCAAGGACACCTCCAGAGCCCGTTCCCCCGCGTCCATCGCCTGGTCCCCCTCCGGCGTCTCCCGCTCCCGTGCCGCCTCGTCCAGCTCACCGAGGGCGAGGTCGTCGATGGCCCGCAGCAACCGGTCGGCCTGATTCCCGCGCGGCTGGAGCAGCACGTGGAAGGAGGCCCGCTCGTCGCCGTGCAGGGTCGTGACGAACTCGACGTCCGCGGACGTCAGAGCCTTCTCGATCATCAATACGCTCGTGAACGACACCACCGGCGCCCTTCTCCTCGGAGGGCCCTGCGGGCCCTCGCTCCTCAGAGTTCTAGTGTGCCCGGCGAAAGCTATACGGAACGGCAGATTCCGCCCGCTTTCACGTACGACGGTAACGACCGAACAGGAACCCGGACTCCTCCAGCAGCGAAGCCAGGGCGAAACGCTTGGGCACCGCCACCGAGGGCCCCCCGGCGATCCGCTGCGCGTCCCCCGCCGTGAGCATCGGCGACACGGTCAGACAGAGCTCGTCGAGGACGTCCGCGGCGATCAGCTGGCCCAGGACGCGCGGGCCGCCCTCGGTGAGCAGCCGGGTCAGCCCCAGGTCGGCGAGGGCGCGCACGGCGCGGGCGGGGTCGACGCCCATCCCGTCGCCGGCGACGACCACCCGGACCCCCGCCTTCTCGGCGGCGGCGACCCGGTCCGGGGCCGCGGCGGCCCCGGTGAGCAGCAGCGTGGGCGTCAGCGGGGAGGTGAACAGCGGCAGCGAGAAGTCCAGGTCCAGGCTCGCGCTCATCACGGCGACGGCGGGCGCGGGCGGCTGTCCGGCCGCCCGGCGCGCCTCGGCGAACGCCTCCCGCGCGCGTGCCGGGCGGTACCCCTCCTGCCGGACGGTCTCCGCGCCGACGATCACCACGTCCGCGAGGCCGCGCAGCGTGCCGAAGATCCGCATGTCGGCGTCGCTGGAGATCGGCTGCGAGCGCCCGCCGTGCTGGGCCGCGCCGTCGAGGGTGGAGACCATGTTGGCCCGCAGCCACGGCTCCCGCCCGCCGGGCGCGGGCTCGGGGTAGGCGTACGCCGCCGCCAGTTCGTCGAGACTCCACTCCCGCTCGACCAGCTCCGACCGGCCGCCGACCGCCGGGGGCCGGCCGTCCTTCGCGTCCGGCGTCCCGGCCGCCGCCGGGCTCTCGCCCCCGCCCGCCGTCGGCACCTCGGCCGCACCCGCCCCACCGGTCGCTTCCGGTGTCCGGGCCGCTGTCTCTTCGGTCACAGGGAACAGGCGTCGCATGTCGTGCAGTGTGGCACGACCCTTAGACTCGGTAACCGTGTCGTCGTCCTCTGCCACCGTGTCCGGAATCGGTCCGATACCCGAAGCGGCCCCCGCGTCCCTGTGCACCCGCGAGCCCCATGTCCCCGCGGACCGGCTCGTCGCCGAGATGGTGCCGCCGCCCCGCTTCGACTCGGTGCGCTTCGCCACCTACCTCCCGGACTCGAACCAGCCCAGCCAGACCGAGGCCGTCCGCGTCCTGAGCGGCTTCGCGGCGGGCCTCGGCGGGGCGCACGCGACCGGCGCCGGCCGGCGCGGTTTCCTCGGCCTCGGCCGGGCGAAGGCGCCCAAGGCCCCGGCGGGCCCCCGCGGCGTCTACCTGGACGGCGGTTACGGCGTCGGCAAGACGCACCTGCTCGCCTCTCTCTGGCACGCCACCCCGGCGGAACCCTCCCTCAAGGCCTTCGGCACCTTCGT
This sequence comes from Streptomyces sp. NPDC034049, assembly GCF_055575575.1. Classification (NCBI taxonomy): domain Bacteria; kingdom Bacillati; phylum Actinomycetota; class Actinomycetes; order Kitasatosporales; family Streptomycetaceae; genus Streptomyces; species Streptomyces sp. NPDC034049. The sequence goes on along the minus strand of NZ_JBVISJ010000007.1, from coordinate 354,252 downwards.
GGAGCTGACGAACCTGGTCGGCGCCCTCGGTTTCCAGAAGACGGTCCAGACCCTCTCCGGCCACCGTCTGCTGTGCATCGACGAGTTCGAGCTGGACGACCCGGGCGACACGGTCCTGGTGTCGACCCTGCTGGGCAAGCTGGTCGACGCGGGCGTGGCCCTGGCGGCCACGTCGAACACCCTGCCGGGCAAGCTCGGTGAGGGCCGGTTCGCGTCGGTCGACTTCCTGCGCGAGATCCAGGGCCTGTCGGCCCACTTCCGCTCCCTGCGCATCGACGGCGAGGACTACCGCCACCGCGGTCTGCCCGAGGCTCCGGCGCCGTACTCCGACGAGGAGGTCACCAAGGCGGCGTACGCCACCGAGGGCGCCTCGCTCGACGACTTCCCGCACCTGCTGGACCACCTCGCGCGCGTCCACCCCAGCCGGTACGGCGCCCTGACGGACGGTCTCAGGGCGGTCTGCCTGACGGACGTCAAGCCGGTGCCGGATCAGTCCACGGCGCTGCGGCTGGTGGTGCTCGCCGACCGGCTGTACGACCGCGAGGTGCCGGTGCTCGCCTCGGGGCTGCCCTTCGACCGGCTGTTCAGCGAGGAGATGCTGAACGGCGGCTACCGGAAGAAGTACTTCCGCGCCATCTCCCGCCTCACCGCTCTCGCGCGCGACGCGAAGCGACTCGTGAAGCACTGAGCGCACGGCCATCGGCCGTGTCGCGATCCAGCTGAACCCTCCCAGGTCAAGGGCCGATTCCAGCCAACTCGCCCTCGCTTTTCAGGCTCTCTTCAGCTCGCAACGTTAAGTTAACCCTGCAAACAACTTTGCAGGGTTAACGTGTTTCTTGACCAGTGGTTGACCATCGGTTGACCAAGTCGAGTAATTGTCGACGCGTGAGAGACACCAGGAACTGCCAGTGGGGAGGCTCATATTGCGAGGTACGACGACCCGGACCGTCCTTTCGGCCCTAGCCGCCGTCCTGCTCACCCTGGCGTTCTTCACTCCCGCGGCATCCTTCGCAGCCGCGCACACACTTGGTCATGCCAAGGCCAAAGCTGAGCCCGGAAACACCCACACCGCGAAGCCACTGTGTGACACGGCGGTCACCCACCGCCCGTGCGCGCCCTCGCAGGACCCGACCGGTCCTCATCGCACACGCGACCGGCATCGCATGGTCGCCCACGCCGTTCCCGGGACGCCCGCGCGCCCGCCGCTGGGGGAGAACCCGGCGACCGCGAGCGCACCCGAACGGCCCTCGGCCCCCTACCACCGGGCGTCGAGACCTCTCACGGCCCACACCCCGGCCGCTCTCCAGGTCTTCCGCTGCTGAGCCGCGGAGCGCCCGTTCCCCCCACTCTGTCGTGCAAGCCCGACGCGCCACGAGGCGCGCCAGGAGGAGTCACCACATCATGCAGCCCCTCATCGACAACGCCCGTACGTTCGGACAGCGCCCTGAGGAGTTCGCCAGGCTGGCCGAAGGCCAGTCCCCCGAGGTCCTGTTCATCACCTGCTCCGACTCGCGGGTCGTCCCGGCCCTGATCACGGGCGCCCGCCCCGGCGAGCTCTTCGAACTGCGCACCGCCGGCAACATCGTCCCGCCGTACACCGCCGACCGCCCCACCGGTGAGACGGCCACGATCGAGTACGCCGTGGAGGTCCTCGGCGTCACCGACATCGTGGTCTGCGGACACTCGCACTGCGGTGCCGTGGGCGCCCTGGTGCGCGGCGACGACCTGGACGCCGTACCCGCCGTACGCGACTGGCTGACCAACGCCACCCCCCGCCCGCAAGGAGCGGTCGAGGACCCGACGGTCGCCGACGGCGTGCAGAACCACGTCCTCAGCCAGCTGCTGCGCCTGCGCTCCTACCCGTGCGTGGAGAAGCGCCTCGCGGACGGACGGATGCGGTTGCGCGGTTGGTACTACGAGGTCCACACAGGTGCCGTGCGCGAACACCGCGCGGACTCCGACACGTTCGAGACCCTGTGACCGGCGGCCAGGTGTCCGAGATGAACTCCACGACCTCTCCTCAGTCCCCGTCCCCCAGGTTCCCCCATCTGCGGCAGGACTTCGGCGCCTCGCTCGTCGTGTTCCTGGTCGCCCTCCCGCTGTGCGTCGGCGTCGCCGTCGCCTCCGGCGTCCCGGCCGAACTCGGCCTGGTCACCGGCATCGTGGGCGGTATCGTCGCCGGGCTGATGCCCGGCAGCAGCCTCCAGGTCTCCGGCCCCGCGGCCGGTCTGACCGTGCTGGTCTTCGAGGCCGTCCGCCAGTTCGGGCTGCCCGCCCTCGGTGTGATCGTGCTCGCCGCCGGTCTGCTCCAGCTCGCCATGGGCGCGCTGAAGCTGGGCCGTTGGTTCCGTGCGATATCGGTCTCCGTCGTCGAGGGCATGCTCGCGGGCATCGGCCTGGTGATCATCGCCGGCCAGCTCTACGCGGCGGCCGGCCTGAAGGCCCCCGCCTCCGGCATCGACAAGATCGCGGGCCTGCCCGGCGCCTTCGTCGACGCCGTCGGCAGCACCACCGCCCTCGCCTCGCTGGCGGTCGGCGCGGGCACCATCGCGGTGATGGTGCTGTGGAAGCGGCTGCCGAAGAAGGTCCAGCTGGTCCCCGGCGCGCTCGCCGCGGTCCTGCTGGCCACCCTCGCCACCCTGGCCTTCAGCCTGCCGGTGGCGAACGTCGAGGTGAAGGGACTGCTGGACGTCATCCAGCCGCCCGGCCTGGACGCCTTCGGCCAGCTCGCCGACGTGGCACTGCTCGGCACCATCCTCGCCTTCACCCTCATCGCCTCCGCGGAGAGCCTGTTCAGCGCGGCGGCCGTGGACCGGATGCACGACGGTCCGCGCACCGAGTACGACAAGGAGCTGATGGCCCAGGGCGCCGGCAACACGGTGTGCGGGCTGCTGGGCGCGCTGCCGATGACGGCGGTGATCGTGCGCAGCTCCGCCAACCTCCAGGCCGGCGCGAAGACGAAGGCCTCCCGGGTGCTGCACGGTGTCTGGCTGCTGCTCTTCGTGGCCGTGCTGCCGGGCGCGCTCGCGCTGATACCGCTGCCGGCCCTGGCCGGCATCCTGGTCCACGCGGGCTTCAAGCTGATCCCGTTCCGCGGGATCGTCTCCCTCTGGCGCACGCACCGGGGCGAGGCGCTGATCCTGGTGGCCACGGCGGTGGCGATCGTCACGGTCAACATGTTCGAGGGTGTCCTGATCGGTCTGGCGCTGTCCGTGGCCAAGACCGCCTGGGAAGCCTCGCACATCAAGCTGGAGGTCATCGACAAGGGCGCGGGACCGGTCCAGGCCTACCTCTCCGGCAACGCGACCTTCCTGCGCCTGCCCAAGATCCTCGACAGCCTGGAGTCCCTCCCGCAGGACCGTCCCGTGGAACTCCACCTCACCGGCCTCCACCACCTGGACCACGCCTGCCGCACCGCCCTGGAGAACTGGGCGGCCCGCCACAGCACGGCAGGTACGGAACCGGTCCGGATGACGGTCCCGGAACCGGAGAAGGCGACGTCGGCGACGCTCTGACCTCACCCTGAACCGTCCACCTGTGCCGTCCCGGCGCACGCTGCCCTCGCTGCGGGCAATCGTGCCGCTGGGGCGGCACGGGTGGGCGCAGGCGGCACCCGGCAAGCGCCGGTGAGCGAGACCCCCACCCCCGGCCGGCACTCGCCCCACCCCCTACCTCCGGCATATCGTGGTATACGCACCCATCACGCACCGAGAGCGGACGGCTCAGGGGGTCGTCATGGTCGAGACGCTGCTCATCACCGCCGCGGCGATCGGCTCCGCCGCGGTCGTCTACGTCGCCGCCGCGGCCCGAGTCGTCAAGCAGTACGAACGGGGCGTGGTCTTCCGCCTCGGCCGGCTGCGGGGCGTCCCCAGAAAGCCCGGCTTCACCATGGTCGTCCCCGGCATCGACCACATCCGCAAGGTCAACATGCAGATCGTGACGATGCCCGTCCCGGCCCAGGAGGGCATCACCCGCGACAACGTCACCGTACGTGTCGACGCGGTCGTCTACTTCAAGGTCGTGGACGCGGCCAACGCGATCGTGCGGGTCGAGGACTACCGGTTCGCCGTCTCCCAGATGGCCCAGACCTCCCTGCGGTCGATCATCGGCAAGAGCGACCTCGACGACCTCCTCTCCAACCGCGAGAAGCTCAACCAGGGCCTGGAGCTGATGATCGACAGCCCCGCCGTGGAGTGGGGCGTCACCATCGACCGGGTCGAGATCAAGGACGTCTCCCTGCCCGACACCATGAAGCGCTCCATGGCCCGCCAGGCCGAGGCCGACCGGGAACGCCGCGCCCGCATCATCAACGCGGACGCGGAGCTTCAGGCGTCGAAGAAGCTCGCCGAGGCGGCGAAGGAGATGTCCGACACCCCCTCCGCGCTCCAACTCCGCCTGCTCCAGACGGTGGTGGCGGTGGCCGCCGAGAAGAACTCCACCCTCGTCCTGCCCTTCCCGGTGGAACTCCTCCGCTTCCTGGAACGATCCCAGGCCGGCCCCCCGTCGGACCTCCCGCCCACACCTCCCCAGGCACCCCCCGCGTCTCCCCCCGCCCCACCCTTCCCGCCCCCTCCGACCGGGTGACACGGGGGACGACTCCGCCCCCGACCTCTACGCGCGTGGTTCACGTGGCGTTGACCGCGTGATACACACAGGCGGGTCACATCCTGTCCGCCAACAGGAAGGTTTCCCCGTGTCAGTGACCCGCCGTCAGGCCCTCGCCCGCTCGGGCGCCGGTATCGCAGGCATCGCGTTCACCGGAGCCCTCTCCGAGCTCTTCGTGGGCACGGCCACCGCGCAGAGCACCCTCGGCCACTCCGGTTACGGCCCCCTGATCCCCGACCCGAACGGCCTGCTCGACCTGCCGAAAGGTTTCCGCTATCGGGTCCTCTCCCGCGAGGGCGACCCCCTCCGCTCGGGCGAGGGAACGGTGCCCAGCAACCACGACGGCATGTCCGCCTTCCCCGGCAGACACGGTCGCGTCCACCTCGTCCGCAACCACGAGAACCGCCACAACGGCCGGATCCCGGTCCCCACGATCGAGGGCCTCACCTACGACCCGATGGGCAAGGGCGGCTGTACGTCCCTCACGCTCGACGCCCGGGGCAAGGTCCTCTCGGAGCAGGTCGCCATCGCCGGCACCGCGGTCAACTGCGCCGGTGGGCCCACCCCTTGGGGCACCTGGCTGACCTGCGAGGAGAACGAGGACAAGGCCGGCACCAACGGCTACACCAAGGACCACGGCTTCATCTTCGAGGTCGACGCGGCCGACCCGCGGCGCTCGGGAGCCGTGCCGCTCACCGCGATGGGCCGCTTCCAGCACGAGGCGATCGCGGTGGACCCCAAGCGGGGAGTCGTCTACGAGACGGAGGACGCCTTCGAGCGGCCCTTCGGCCTCTTCTACCGCTTCCTCCCCGACAGGCCCAAGGGCGGCCTCGGTTCACTGCGCGCGGGCGGCCGTCTCCAGGCGATGCGCGTCCCGGGCGTCCCCGACCTCTCCCCCATCCAGGAGCCGGGAGCCTGCTTCGACGGCATCGAGTGGGTCGACGTCCCCGACCCCCTGGCCGCGCAGACCCCCATCCGCCACCAGGACTTCGGCCCCAAGGGCATCACCCACGCGCAGAAGTTGGAGGGCTGCTACTGGGGCGGCCGCTGCGTCTACTTCGTCTCCTCCTTCGCCCGCAGCTCGGACGGTTCGGCCGCCGACCACTACGGCCAGATCTGGCGCTACGACCCCGACCACCGCACCCTCACCCTGGTCATCGCCTTCGGCCCCGACACCGACCTCCAACTCCCCGGCGAATCCCCGGACAACATCTGCCTCGCCCCCTCCGGCGGCCTCATGGTCTGCGAGGACGGCAACGGCGCGCAGCACGTCTACGGCGTGACCCGCCGCGGCGAGGTCTACGCCATGGCCCGCAACGCCCAGAACATCGGCACCGCCGAGGAACCGGAATGGGGCGAGTTCGCGGGCGTCACCTTCTCCCCCGACGGCGAGACGATGTACGTCAACTGCTACACCCCGGGCACGACCTTCGCGGTCACGGGCCCGTGGCGCCGGACATGACCCACTGACCCAGGGAACAAGTGACGCACTCCGAGGACCGGGAGCAGCAGGCGGCCGTCAGCCGTCTGCTGCTGTACCACCTGAACAGGCCCCTCTCCGAGGGCTGCCGCCTGCTCGGCGTCCTGCCCGCCCCGGCGGCCGTACGGATCGCCGTCCACGCCGGTGACCCCGAGGAGGGCATCACCTTCCTCTACGAGATCCCCCACGACGTCGTCGCCCCCGCGTACATCCCCGGCATCCTGCGCACCACCCTGGCCGGAACCCAGCTCTACAGCAGCGGCGACATCGGTGAGGTCATGGGGATGACGCTGATCCGGCTCCACCCGGAACGGATCACCCCCGCCCCCGAATCCGAGGAGGAGCGGACCCTCGGCGTGCTGCGCGCGCTGTCGGACCCCGGCGACGACGAGGACCCCTTCCTGATCGGCTTCCTGATGCGGGGCGACGGCCTGCTGCGGCTGTACGTCCGACACCCCGACGGCACGCGGGTCATCGGCGCGGACATCCGTCCCGCCGACGCCGTCACCGCCCTCATCTCCGCACTCCCCTCCCTCGTGGAGGAGGACGAACGGCACCGGCCCAGCCCCGACGACCCGCACTGCGATCTCCTGGTGGACCTCACCGACTGGTAGCGGCGGCGCGCGGCGAGCATGTACGGCACCGCGCCGTACACGCCTGTTCGATGGACAGTACGCGTAACCGTTCGTGACGCTGGGTGAGTTGATCGTGGGGAGATCCGACTCATCTGGAGGTGGCCGAGCATGGGTGTCGACTGGGAGCCGGACCCGTCCGACAGTCTCAAGACGTTCGGGGCGTTCGTGCAGGCGCTGCGCGAGCACCACGGCTACACGCGGGAGCAGTTCGCTCCGCTGGTGCGCTTCAGCGTGCACACGGTCGCCTCGATCGAGCTGGGCAGGCGGATGGCGGACGAGGTGTTCGTGGAGCGGGCGGACCGGGTGCTCGGGGACACGGGCGCGCTGCGCAGGGCGGCGAAGCATGTCTCACGGCAACCGGGCCTGGCGTCGTGGTTCCGCCGGTGGGCCCAACTGGAACGGCACGCGGTGAGCCTGTGCACGTACGAGTGCCGGCTCGTGCCGGGCCTGTTGCAGCCGGAGTCGTACGTGCGGGCCCTGTGCGCCGAGGACGTCCCGCCGTTGCCCGACGACGAGTTGGAGGCCCTCGTCAGAGCACGCTTGCAGCGGCAGACACTGTTCCGCGACGAGCCCAGGACCACGTTCGACTTCGTCATCGAGGAGGCCGTGCTCATGCGGCGCCTCGGCGGCACGGACGTCTGTGTCGATCTGCTCGACCACCTGCTGGCGGCCAGCACGTTGCGCAACGTCACCCTCCAGATCATGCCGGTGCGCACCGAGCACCACGCCTGTCTGGCCGGCCCCATCCGCCTCCTCGAAACCCCTGACGCACAGCGGTACGCGTACTCCGAGGGTCAGGAGAGCGGGCGCCTGATCGCCGACAGGAAGGAGGTGGCCAAGCTTTCCCTGCGCTATGCCAGACTGCGTTCGCAGGCCCTCTCCCCGCAGGACTCCGTGGGCCTGTTGAAGAGAATGCGAGGAGAGCTATGAGCACCACCGCACCGCGCTGGACCAGGAGCAGCTACAGCAGTGCCCAGGGCGACGACTGCGTAGAAGTCGCCCCCCTCCCCTCCGTCGTCCGCGTTCGTGACTCCAAGCGTCCCGCCGGTCCCGCGCTCACCCTCTCCCACGCCGCCTGGGGTCCCTTCATCGCCCAGGCGGGTGACTTCGGGGCGGACTCCCCGGCGTTGGGCAGTTGAACCGACTGTCGGCTGACCCCATCGCCGTACTTTCGTACGGTGATCAGTCCCGCACGAAGCAGCACCGCGCTCCGCGCGCTGGGCGCGCTGGGCGCACTCGGTGTCGCCCTGACCGCCTGCGGCACCCCGCACGCCTCGACGCGCATCGTCAACGCCACCGCCAGCCCCTCGGCGGCGTCGGCGTCCCGGCCGCCCACGCTCGCGCCGGGCCCCGCCGGGCTCACCCCGGTGTTCGAGCACGGTCCGCGCAGCCGTACCGACAAGACCGTCGCGCTCACCTTCGACGCGGACATGACCGCGGACCAGGGCGAGCGGGCCGCCGCGGGGGAACGGTTCGACAATCCGGAGCTGATCGCGGCGCTGCGTCAGCTGAAGGTTCCGGCCACGCTGTTCATGACGGGGCGGTGGGTCGAGGAGTACCCGATCCAGGCGCGGTCCATCGGGCGGGACCCCCTGTTCGAGGTCGCGAACCACTCGTACAGCCATCACGCCTTCACCGAGAACTGCTACGGCCTGCCGACCATGGCGCCCGCGCTGATGCGGGCGGATCTGGAGCGGGCATACCGCGTGTTTCGGGAGGCGGGCGTCAGCGATCCGATGCCGTACTTCCGGTTCCCCGGCGGCTGCTACGACAGCCGCGCGCTGCGCAGGCTCAGCGCGTCCGGGGTGACGGCGGTGCAGTGGGACGTGACGAGCGGCGACGCGTTCGCGACGGTTCCGGACGACGTGGTGCGGGAGGTGCTGGACGGGGTGCGGCCGGGGTCCGTCGTGGTCATGCACTGCACACGGAGTGCCGCGCCGGTCACGGAGCGGGCCGTACGGAAGATCGTGCCGGCGCTCCGGGCGCGCGGTTTCCGGTTCGTGAAGGTGTCGGAGCTGGTCGGGACGGCGGCGGCGAAGGCCGTGGCGGTGCCCTGAGCGCATCCGTGCGCGGCCGCTCTACGCTGGAGGTATGAGCGACGACTACTGCGGCGGCGAGGGGACGGCCGCGACACCGGATCCGGCGCGGGCCCGGGCGACGGGGGGCGCCGACGGCCCTCCCCTCGCCGAGTGCGTCCTGTGCCGGCAGCCCACCGAGTACCCGGAGTCCCACAAGGGGATCACCCTGTGTCCGGTGTGCGACTGGCGGGAGGCCGAGCGGACCGCCTGTTCAGGCTGAGCGGCGCCTGGTCAGGGCGCACGCCACGGCGGTCGCGGCCGCTGTGAGGAGCCCGGCCGCGAGCAGGGGCAGGACGGGGACGGGGATCGTCGCGTGCCGTGACCCGTCGACCAGGGCCGTGACGGCCGCCCTGGCCGGGGAACCGGCCACCACCAGGGCCAGCAGCGCGCCGAGCAGGAGCGCGGGGACCGCCCGGCCCGGCGACCGCAGCAACGGCCAGTTCGTGAGCGCGCCGACGGCCGTGCCGACCAGGGCGCAGACGAGGGCGGCCAGGAGGCCCGCGCCGGCCGCCGGGAGTGCCTCGACGCGCGTCTGGTGGTCGGTGCTCGTGGGGGCGCTGATGAACGTGACGAAGAGCGTGGCCGCCGTCCCGAGGAGCGCGGCCGCCGCGAACGCGACCAGGACGCAGGCCAGGTGCGCACGCCCCGGGCCCGCCGCCGCCCCGGTACAACTGCGGGCCGCGGGCGGCTCGTTGGTGACGCAGATCCGCGTCAGCCACGCCGACACGGGCAGCAGCGCGGCGGCCGTGTAGCCGAGCGAGTCGAGCACCGGCTGTCCGCTCTGCACCCCGATGGCGAGGAACGCCGCGTACAGGATGACGGGCGGCAACCAGCGCTGGGAGCGGACGAGCAGGGCCGCCTGGTAGCGGAGGAGGGCGGTCATCAGGAGCTTTCCACTTCCAGTTCAGGTTCCGGGGTCGAGGTCGGGATCTGGGCTGGGGCCGCGGGGGCGGGCAGGCCGGCCCGCTCGGGCGCGTCGGCCGTCTCGGGCACCGGGGTCACGCGCACCACGTGCCAGGCGGGACGCGCCCCGAGCAACGCCCTGAGCAGCGCGTCCGACCGGGCCGCCGGGACCGTGAAGTGGTGGGCGCCCGACCGGGATTCCTCCACCCCGGCCGCCAACCCGCCCACCTCGGCCGGCACTTGGGCGTCCGCCGCTCCCCGCGCCTCGACCACGACGGAGGCACCCGCCGAGGCGTCCCCTTCGTCCGACCGGAGGTCGAGCGCGCCGTCGACCACCGCGTACGTCGCGTCGGAGGCGCCCGCGAGCCGGCGCGGGTCGTGGTCGACGAAGACCGCCGCGGCACCGGCGGCGGTCCGCTCGACCACCACGCGCTCCAACTCCGCGCGGGCGTCGGTGTCCAGGCCGGTCCACGCCTCGTCGAGGACGAGCAACTCCGGTTCGGCGAGCAGCGCCTGGGCGACGGCGACCTTCTGGCTGCTGCCCTTGGAGAGCTCCGCCATCGGCGTACGGGCGTACGCGGCGGCCCCGAAGCGCTCCAGCCACGCGTGCGCGGCGCGGGCGGCGGACGGGCGGTCCAGGCCGTGCACGGCACCGAGGTGGGTGAGGTACTCGACGGCGGTGAACGGCAGCGCGGCGGGGAAGCGTTCGGGGACGTACGCCGTCTGCGGGCGTCCCGTCACCCGGCCCTCCGTGGGGGCGTCGAGCCCGGCGAGGACGCGCAGCAGCGTCGACTTCCCGGTGCCGTTCGCGCCCTCCACCCGGATCAGCGCGCCGGTTGCGATCTCCAGGTCGACGCCGCGCAGCACCCAGTCGCCACGGAAGCCGTACCGTCGGCCGACCCCCTCCAGCCTCAGCAGTGACTCACGTTCCATGTCCCCATCCTCGTACAGGCGAGCGAGCGGGGGCGGGGGAACGCGTCCGGTGCCTGGCAGACTGGGCGGGTGACCACCAGTGACGCCCCTCAGGACAGCCCCACGCCGGACAGCCCCTTCCGCGACGAGCGGACCTCCCGCGACGAGGCACCGCAGTTCGTGCTGCCGCTGGTCGCGCACATCGAGAAGGCCTCGCCCCCGGCGCGCACGGACGCGCTGGAGACGGCGGCGCGGGCGGTGCTGGTGATGCTGAGCGACGCGCGGTCGCTGGGCGGGGAGTGGGCCGAGACGATGCGGAGTTGGCAGGACGCTCGGATCCGCAAGGTGGTCCGACGGGCGCGCGGCGCGGAGTGGCGGCGGGCCGAGGCGCTGCCGGGGATCACGGTGACGGGCAAGACGGCCGAGGTACGCGTGTTCCCGCCGGTCCCGCTCGACGGGTGGCCCAAGGACCTGGCCCGCCTCCAGGTCTCCGGCACGGACCTCGACGACCCGGAGCCGCCGGCCGACCCGGAACCCGCGGCCCCGATCCTGTGGTTGAACCCCGAGGTGGAGATGTCGGCGGGCAAGGCGATGGCCCAGGCGGGCCACGGCGCCCAGCTCGCCTGGTGGGACCTGGACGACACGGCCCGCGCCGCCTGGCGGGACGCGGGCTTCCCGCTCGCCGTCCGCACCGCCGCCCCCGCCCACTGGCAGACCCTCACCACGTCCGGCCTCCCCGTCGTACGCGACGCCGGCTTCACGGAGATCGCCCCGGGCTCCTGCACGGTGGTCGCGGACCACCGGCCGCTGCGCGGCTGAGCGGCTGAGCGGCGGCGGACCCTGGGCCCGGGCCGCGCTGAATCGTGTCCGCCTGAGCGCCTTTCTCAGCCGGTTCAAAGGCCGTTGAACAACTCCACCGCACCGCACGTACTTCCCGGTACTGGCCAAGCAACTGCCCCAACGACCAGTTGGCATCACCCGGGAGGATCACTTTGCGGCGTCTCAACGGCTCGCTCATCGCCGGCCTGGCTCTCGTCGTCACCGTCGGCGCGCTGGCGTTCCCCGTATGGTCCTACGCCGACCGTTCGGGGACCGCGCAGGCCAACATGGCCGCCAGCACGGTGAACACCCAGTGGGGGCCGCTGACGGCCGCCGACCGGGACCTCATCATCCGCGTACGCCTCGCGGGACTGTGGGAGCTGCCCGCCGCCGAGAAGGCCATGGCGCGGTCGAAGAGCCCCGAGGTCAGGGAGGCGGCGGACCACCTGATCGTGGGCCACAAGGACCTCGACGAGCGGGTGCGGAACGTCGCCACCCAGATGGGCGTCGAGCTGCCGAACGTGCCGAACGAGCAGCAGCAGGGCTTCCTCGCGCAGATGGACAACGCGACCGACGACCAGTTCGACCGGGTCTGGGCCAACCTGCTGCGCTCCGCGCACGGCAAGATCTTCCCGGCCATCGGGCAGGTGCGGAACATGACCGAGAACACCCTGGTGCGCCAGCTGGCCTCGGACACCAACCAGACCGTGCTCGACCACATCACGATGCTGGAGAAGACCGGCCAGGTCGACTTCGACGCGATCGCCAACGGCACGATCTGACGCGCCCCCGGCGCCGCCTCCGGGCGGCGGCCCGGGGCCCGACAGGCCCGGCCACACCCTCGCGGTCACGCTCCGCGCCCCAAGCAACAGTTCAGTCCCCAACGATCAGTTGGTTTCCTCCGGGAGGCTCATTTGCGACGCTCCAAGGGCTCTGTGCTCGTCGCCCTGGCGATCGCCGGCACACTCACCGCGGTCGCCTACCCCATCTTCTACTCGTACCCCAACCGCAACGCGACAGCCGCGGCCGCGCTCACCGGTGACACGGTGACCACGCAGTGGGGGCCGCTCACCCCCGCCGACCGCGACCTGCTGATCCGGGTGCGGCTGGCGGGCCTGTGGGAGCTGCCGGCCGGTCAGCAGGCACTGGAGCGCAGCGGCAGCCAGTCCGTCAGAGAGGCCGCCGACCACCTGATCGTGGGCCACACCGACCTCGACAAGCGGTCGCGGGTCATCGCCGCGAAGCTGGGCGTCGAACTGCCGAACCAGCCGACGGCGGAGCAGCAGGGCTGGCTGGACCAGATGACCGCCTCCAAGACCGAGGCCGAGTACAACAAGACGTGGGCGAACCTGCTGCGGGCCGCGCACGGCAAGATCTTCCCGGCGATCGCCACCGTGCGGAACTCCACCCGCAACACGCTGATCCGCCAGCTGGCCTCCGACGCCAACCAGACCGTGCTGGACCACATCACGATCCTGGAGAAGACCGGCGAGGTCGACTTCGCGACGATCGCCGACAACTCGGTCAGCGGTACCGCCAGCCCGACCGGCCCGCCGCCGCCCGTCCCCGGCCAGCTGCCGCCCGCCGCGCCCCCGGCGGTGCCGTCCACCAACCCGGACGTGCAGTCGAAGCCGTCGCCGTTCGAGTCGGGGGCGGTCCCGACCGGTCGTCCCGACCCGGAGGAGATCAACAAGGACCAGGGGCAGCCGCAGGTCCAGTAGAAAGCTCAAATGTTGCTCTGAAGGTCCCCTCCTCGGGGTTCGGCCCCGGCTGTCGGGGCCATGACTCCGTCACGCCGGAACACAGGTCCGCCGTAAGGAGACACACAGGGTCCTGGTGAAGCCGTGGCCGACGTGACCGAGGAGGGGACGGGGACGATGGAGCAGATCGCACGGTTGGGGACGGGGATCGGCTGGCGGCCGGAGATCGCCGACGCCGTGGAGCGCATGGCCGGAGCGGACGGCGGTGTCGACTGGGTCGAGGTCGTCGCCGAGAACGTCTGCCCCGGCCACATCGCGGAATCGTTGCTGCGGCTGCGCGAGCGGGGCGTCACGGTCGTGCCGCACGGGGTCTCCCTCGGTCTCGGCGGCGCCGACCGCCCCGACGAGCAGCGCCTGCGCTCCCTCGCGGAGCGCGTGGAGGCGCTGGGCGCCCCCCTCGTGACCGAGCACATCGCCTTCGTCCGGGCGGGCGGCGCCCTCACCGCGTCGCCGCTGCTGGAGGCCGGCCATCTGCTGCCGGTGCCGCGCACCCGGGACGCGCTGGACGTGCTGTGCGAGAACGTCCGGATCGCCCAGGACGCGCTGCCGGTGCCGCTGGCGCTGGAGAACATCGCGGCGCTCATCAACTGGCCGGGCGAGGAGATGACGGAGGGGCAGTTCCTCTACGACCTCGTCGACCGCACCGGCGTCCGCCTCCTCATCGACGTGGCGAACCTGCACACCAACCACGTCAACCGGGGCGAGGACCCCGCCAAGGCGCTCGACGAGCTGCCGGTCGAGGCCATCGCGTACGTCCATGTCGCGGGCGGCTTCGAGCGCGACGGGGTCTGGCACGACAGCCACGCCCACCCCGTCCCGCAGCAGGTCCTCGACGTCCTCGCCGACCTGGCCTCCCGGGTCACCCCGCCGGGCGTGCTCCTGGAGCGCGACGACAACTTCCCCGAGCCGGGCGAGCTGGAGCGGGAGCTGGGGGCGATCCGAGGGGTGCTGAAGAAGGCCGAACCGAAGGCGGTCGAGGCCGTGCCGACGGCCCGTGAGGAGGCGGTCGAGGAGGCCGAACCCGTCGCCCGGCAGCGGCTCGGGCTGGCACAGGCGGCGCTGCTGTCGGCGCTGGTCGCGGGAACCCCGGTGCCCGAGGGGTTCGACCGGGTGCGGCTGGGCGTGCAGGCGCGGGCCCTCGCCGCCAAGCGGGCGGACGTGGTGGCCAAGGTGGCGCCGGAGCTCCCGGAGATCCTCGGAGCGTCGTACCGGCCGGCCTTCGTCGCGTACGCGCAGGGCCACCCGATGACCGACGGCTACCGGCGGGACGCCCTCTCCTTCGCCGAGCACGTGCTGCTCACGGGCCGCCCGGACGACGCGGCCGTCCTGCGCGAGGTGCGCCGCTGGTGGCTGGAGCGCTCGGGTCCCGTGCCGCTCTCGCAACGGCCGACGGCCCGGCTGGCCCGCGCGACCCGCAGGGTGCTGCTGCGCCGGTGAGGCGAGGGGGGTGGGCCGCGGGAATGTGCTGCGATTAACAGACCCATGTCCCCCACACGGGTTTACCGTCTCGTGCGCCATGGTTTGGCATGATTCGCCCACCCTTTCCCGCGCCCCATCCGACGGCCTTTGTCCCCTCCTCAACCGTTCCTCCTCATACGGCAGTTGACTCGGACCGGGCAGTAACATGCCGGTGTGTAGGCCGACAAGCACCCGTTGCGCACCAGCGTGCGGTGCCGTGCGCAGGAGGCACCATGCGAACCACCGACGGCAGAGGGGGACCGTTCAGTGGCACAGGACTCATCGTCGCCGGACTGACGGCGACGCTCGTCGCGTTGCTCTTCCCGATCTGGTCGTACGCGGACCGCTCCGGCACCGGCGTGAGCGTGCTCAACGCCTCCACCGTGACGACGCAGTACGGCCCGCTGTCCGCCCTGGACCGGGACTTCGTCACCAAGGTCAGGCTGGCGGGGCTGTGGGAGCTGCCGGCCGGACAGCAGGCGCAGACCAAGGGCACCACCCAGGCCGTCCGCACCGCCGGGGAGCATCTCGTCGAGGGGCACACCTTCCTCGACGCGCGGGTCCGCGACGTGGCCGCCCGCCTCGCGCTGCCCCTGCCCAACCAGCCGAGCGACCAGCAGAAGGAATGGCTGGACACCCTGACGGCGGCGCAGGGCGAGACCTACGACCGCGAGTTCGCCAACATCGCGCGCCTCGCGCACGGCAGGGTCTTCTCCGTCGTCGCCCAGGTCCGGGCCACCACCCGCAACTCGCTGGTCCGTGAGCTGGCCGACGACGCCAACACCACCGTCCTCGACCACATCAAGGCGCTGGAGGCCACCGGGCTCGTCGACTACGACGCGATCGCCCGCGACGCCGCCTCGGCGAGCGCCCCGCCCCTCACCAACTCCCCCACGCCGCCGACTCCGTTGAACGACCCCGGCTCCCCCGTCCCCGTGACCCCCTCGCCCGTCCCGTCACGGCCGGACCCGTCGCCGACCTACACCCTGCCCCCGGCCGCCAACGGCCCGGTGGACGACGGCTGACGCCGACGCGGCAGCCCCGGCAGAGCCCCCGCGACGCCGCCCGCCCGCCGCCGCCCGGTCCTGGCAATTGCGGGCCGCGACGGCGAACAAACGGAAGAGAGCGGCCACCTTCCCTGCGGATTACGGACAACGCCCGATGCGGCCCGGGACCGGCGCATAGAAACACGCCATGCTCTGGGTCCTCTTCCTCCTGCCGGCCTGGGCCGCCGCCGGCGTGTCCTGTGCCCGACTCTGTCTCACCTCGATGCGCGCGGCGGCGGCCGACTCCGACGTCCACGCCGACCACGCCCACCACTGCCACCGGCTCACGCTGTACGAGGCGGCGTTCCTCTCCGGCGGTCCGGCCCGCGTCGCCGACCTCACCCTGGTCTCCATGGCCGGCCGGCGCAGGCTCCTGCTCGCGCACACCGGCTGGGTGACGGTGGTGGACCCGCAGGGCCGGGACGACCTGGAGCGCTCCGTCATCGACGCGATAGGCCCCGGCGGGCAGGCCCGGATAGCGCCCGTACGGCGGACCGCCGCGGCCGCGGATCCCGTACGCCGTCTCTCCGACCGGCTCGTCGCGGCGGGGCTGGCCGTGCCCGACGCCGCGCGCACGGCCGTGGCCGACGCGGTCACGCAGGTACGGGGCGCCGCGCTGGGCGTGTGCGTGCTGGGGGCGCTGGCGTTGATGCTGCCCGTGCAGGGGTTCGAGGAGCACCGGACGCTGGTCGCGCTGTGGTTCGCGCTGCCGCTGGTGCTGACGCTCAGCTGCCTGGTCATCGCACGGGTCGAGCGGCAGCCGGGCACACGGTGGGCGACACCGGAGGGGATGCGGGTGCTGCGGACCGTCGCCGGCCGGGGCGGAGGCGACCTGGCGGACCTCGTCTCCGTGGCGGTCCGGGGCGTCGGCGCGGTCGGGTCCCCGGAACTGCGGGCGGCGTTCGCGCAGCGGCAGTGACGGCGACACTCCCTGACAGTCCTTTACTTTCGCCCCGTATACCGCCAAACATCCCTTTGTCGCTGTCGTGCTTCGGAGGGATTCGCCATGCGGGCTGCCGTTCTCCACGGGACCGTCGGGGCGGTGGTGCTGAGCTGCCTCGGTGCCGCGCCGCCCGCCGAGAGGGACCTGAGCCGGACGGCGGCGGAGTCGGTCGCCGTCGCGGCCGCGCGGGCCGCCGACGAGGGCATCCGGTTCGGCCCGTGCCCGGTGGCGGAGGGGCTGCCGGACGTGGTGCGGTGCGGGACCTTCGCGGTACCGCTCGACTACGCGCGGCCGGGCGGCCGGCAGATCTCCCTGACCGTCAGCCGGATCGAGGCCCGGGGCAAGGACGCGAAGGGGCGGAAGGTCGACCGGCAGGGGGCACTGGTGTTCAACCCGGGCGGGCCCGGCGCCTCCGGGATGTTCTTCCCGCTCGTCGGTCACCTCCCGGACTGGAAGCGCCTCGGCGCCGCCTACGACCTCGTCGGCTACGCCCCGCGAGGGGTCGGCCGCTCGGCACCGCTGTCCTGCCAGGACCCGCAGCGACTGCACCGGGGGCCCGCACCGGCGCCGACACACCCCTCGGAGTCGTACAAGAAGGAGCGCGTCGCACGCGCCAAGGCGTACGCGCGGGACTGCGCGCGACGGGGCGGGAGCGCGCTGCGGCACTACCACTCCCTCAACAACGCCCGTGACCTGGACGTCCTGCGCGCCGCGCTCGGCGAACCACGGCTGACGTTCATGGGGGCGTCGTACGGGACGTACCTCGGGGCGCTGTACGCGGCCCTGTTCCCCTCCCACGTACGCCGCATGGTCTTCGACTCGGTCGTGAACCCGGCCCCCGAGCAGATCTGGTACCGCAACAACCTCGACCAGTCGGCCGCGTTCGAGGGGCGCTGGGCGGACTTCCGGGCCTGGGTCGCCAGGCACCACCGGGTCTACGGACTGGGCGACACCCCGCAGGAGGTGCTGCGGAGCTACGAGCGGGCGGCGACACGGCTGGCCGCCCGGCCCGCCGCCGGCAAGGTGGGCCCGGCCCAGCTGCAGGGCGCGTTCCTCCAGGCCGCGTACTACGACGACCTCTGGCCGCAGCGCGCCCTGGCGCTCTCCACGTATCTGAAGGGCGACCCGAAGCCGCTCGTCCAGATCGCCGGGCCGTACCCGGAGGCAGCCGTCGAGCAGGAGAACGCGAAGGCCGTCTACACGGCCGTCGAGTGCAACGACGCGCCCTGGCCGACGCGGTGGAGGGACTGGGACCGCGACAACACCCGGCTCGCGCGGACCGCGCCCTTCGAGACCTGGGACAACGTGTGGACGAACCTGCCGTGCGCCTACTGGAGCGGCCCCCGGCAGCGGCCGCTCGACGTGCGGACCGGGCCGGACGAGCTGCCGCCGACGCTGATCCTGGCGGCCGAGCGGGACGCGGCCGCGCCCTACGACGGCGCGATCGAGCTGCACCGGCGGCTCTGGGGCGCGGCCCTGGTGACCGAGCGGGACGCGGGGAACCACGGGGTCGCGGGAGGCACGAACAGGTGCGTCAACGGGTACCTGGAGGCGTACCTGTTGGAGGGCCGGGTCCCGGACCGGAGGGCCGCGTGCGCGGGGCGGCCGGAGCCGAGGCCCGGCACCGCGCGATCAGGTCCTGCCGGGCCCCGCGGCCAGGCGGCCGCGGGCCCGTCCCGGCTGATCGCGCCGTTCCCCGCGCCCCTCTAGGGGCGCCTACGCCAGGCCCGCGACCAGCTCCGCCACCGACTTGCGGCGGCCCGTGTAGAACGGGACCTCCTCGCGGACGTGCATCCGGGCCTCCGAGGCGCGCAGGTGCCGCATGAGGTCGACGATGCGGTACAGCTCGTCGGCCTCGAAGGCGAGGATCCACTCGTAGTCGCCGAGCGAGAAGGAGGCCACCGTGTTGGCCCGGACGTCCGGGTAGCCGCGGGCCATCTTGCCGTGGTCGGCGAGCATCCGGCGGCGGTCCTCGTCGGGCAGCAGGTACCAGTCGTAGGAGCGCACGAAGGGGTAGACGCTGACGTAGTCGCGGGGCGTCTCGTCGGCGAGGAACGCCGGGATGTGCGAGCGGTTGAACTCGGCGGGGCGGTGCAGCGCCATGTTCGACCACACCGGGGTGAGCGCGCGGCCGAGGCGGGTGCGGCGGAAGAGGTTGTACGCCTCCTGGAGCTGGTCGCTGGTCTCGGCGTGCCACCAGATCATGACGTCGGCGTCGGCGCGCAGACCCGACACGTCGTACGTACCGCGGATGGTCACGTCCTTGGCGGCGAGCTGGTCGAACAGCTCCTGGACCTCGTCGGCGTACCCGGCGCGGTCCTCCGGCAGCACGTCCTTCAGCCGGAAGACGGACCACAGCGTGTAACGGATGACCTCGTTGAGGTCCTTGGCCAGCTTGCCCTTGTTCGGGATCCGGCCGGACTCGGTGGTGGGGGCGTCGTCGCTCATGGGTCTCATTCTCCCGCTCCGCCGTGGAGGCTCTGCACCGGGTGGGCCGTGAGGTGCCGCACCGCGCGCAGGTCACCGTGGATCTGGTCGACCGCGGCGGCCGCGCTCGCGACGCACGCCGGGATGCCGACACCGTCGTACGCCGCGCCGCAGACCGCGAGGCCGGGCAGCTTGCCGAGGTGCTCGCGCAGGCGGGCCACGCGCGCGTGGTGGCCGACCGGGTACTGCGGCAGGCCGTCGTCCCAGCGGGTGACGCGGGTCTCCACGGGAACGGCGGACAGACCGGTGGCCTCCCGCAGGTCGGTTCTCGACACCTCCACCAGGTGGGCGTCGTCGCGCTCCAGGATCGCCGTCTCGCCGTACCGGCCGACCGAGGTGCGCAGGATCAGCAGGTCCGGGTTCCGCTCGGCGATCCAGCCCCACTTCTGGGAGGCGAACGTGGACGCCTTGATGGTGCGGCCGTCGACCGGCGGCACCAGGAACCCGCTGCCCTCGGGAAGGGTGACGTCGGCGCGGCGGTAGGCGAGGGTGACCAGGGCCATCGAGGCGTACTCGACGGCCGCCAGCTCGGCGGCGGCCGCGGGCGCCTCGGCCCGCAGCAGGCCGGCGGCGGCCGGGGCGGGGACGGCCACGACGACGGCGTCGGCGTGCAGGACACGCGGGGCGGCCCCGGCGCCCCGCTCACCCGCGCTGCCGGCTCCGGCGACGACGCGCCAGCCGCCCGAGGCCAGGCGGCGCAGTTCCGTGACGGGGGTCCGGGTGAGGATCTCGGCGCCGCGTGCCCGCACCGACTCGGCGACGGCGAGCGGCAGTCGGCCCACCCCGCCCTCGATGCCCATGAAGACCGGCCCGGTCTGCTGAGCGGCGGCCGCTCGCTCCTGGATGCCCCGGACCGCCTCGGTGAGGGAGGTGTGGGTCCGGGCGGCCTCGAAGAGCTGCGGGACGGCCGAGCGCATCGAGATGCGGTAGGCGTCGCCGGCGTAGACCCCGCCGAGCAGCGGCTCCACCAGGCGGTCGACGACCTCACGGCCGAGGCGGGCGGCCACGTACTCGCCCACCGCGACGTCGTCCCCGATCTCGGTGCGCGGCAGGTCGGCGTCGCGCTCGATGCGGGCGAGGCCCTCGTCGGACAGCACCCCGGCCAGGGCGGACGCGGTGCCGGGAACGCCCATGACGTGGCCCTTGGGCATGGGGCGCAGGGCGCCCCGGGTCCAGAGGGAGGCGGTGGCGGTGGCGGGCGGCTGGAGCCGGTCGGCGAGGCCGACCTCCCGGGCGAGGGCGACCGCCTCGGGCCGACGGGCCAGGATCGACTCGGCGCCGAAGTCGACGCGGGCGCCCGCGATCTCACCTGGGAGCAGCTTGCCGCCGACCCGGTCCGTGGCCTCCAGGACGGTCACGCGCGCACCCCGGTCCAGCAGCCCGTGCGCGGCGGCCAGCCCCGCGACACCGGCCCCGATGACGACGACATGCCCGGCGTCGCGCCCGGCCTCCGTACCCGATCCGCTCATGGTTCCACCCTCTCAGACGTCACTGACAGTCATGGCGCCGGTCCCGTCGGCCGGACAGCGCCGCCGTGGCCCCGCCGAGTCCCGACCGTGACCGCTTCGCGACTGCTTCCGCCCAACGTTCCGGCCCGCTCCGGCGTCAAAGGACCGTCAGCAAGGCAGACAGGCAGTTCTCGACCCTCGGGGGGCACACCGCAATGGCAGAAACACGTGGACGACGTTCCCGGCGGCCCGCAGGGGCCCTGGCAGCCCTGTTCCTCGCCGCCGCCCTGGCGCTCACGGGCTGCGGCGCCGGCGACGAGTCGAGCGACGGGAGCAAGAGCGCCGCCCGCGACGGCCGGGCCGACGACAGCATGGCCCAGCAGGAGGGCGCCCTCGCCGACGAGAGCGGCGACAGCGGCTACTCCGGCAAGGACAAGCCCTCCGACGCGCCGAGCGTCAGCCCGAGCCACATCATCCGCACCGCCACCCTGACCGTGCGGGTCAAGGACGTGCCGAAGGCCCTGGACGAGGCCCGCACCGCCGTCGAGGGCGTGGGCGGGTTCGTGGGCAGCGAGTCCACCACCCGGGACGGCGAGGACCGCGAGCGCACCCGGGTCGTCCTGCGGGTGCCCGCCGAGAGGTACGAGGAGGTCCTGACGGAGCTGGAGGGCACCGGCAAGCTGATCGAGCGGAAGACGAAGGCCGAGGACGTCACCGACCAGGTCGTCGACGTGGAGAGCCGCATCAAGACGCAGCGGGCGAGCGTGGCCCGCATCCGGGAGCTGATGGACCGGGCGACCAAGCTCGGCGACGTGGTCACCCTGGAGGGCGAGCTGAGCACGCGTCAGGCCGACCTGGAGTCCCTGCTGGCCCAGCAGAAGTCCCTGAAGGACCGCACCAGCCTGGCCACCATCACGCTCTCCCTGTCCGAGACCGCGGTGAAGAAGGCGCCCAAGGACGACGACCCCGGTTTCGCGGACGCGCTCTCGGGCGGCTGGAACGCGTTCGTCGCCGTCTTCCGCTGGCTGGCCATGGCCCTCGCCGCGATCCTCCCCTTCGCGGTGACGACCGCCTTGGTGCTGTTCGTGTGGTACCGCCTCACCCGCTCCCGCCGGCCCGCGCCGGCGACGGCGGGAGGGGCCGTCTCGCTCCCGGCCGCCGGGCCGGACGAGAAGGAGCAGCAGGAGCCGGAGTCGCGCGAGGAGGGGCAGGGGCGGCAGGAGCGGGAGTGACGCGAGCGCGGCGGACGTTCCCCCGTAGCGTGTTCCCATGAACACGAGCCGCGCTGAAGAACGTTCGAGGGAACGCCTGGTGATCGTCGGGGGCGACGCGGCGGGCATGTCCGCCGCGTCGCAGGCCCGTCGGCTGAAGGGCCCCGACACCCTGGAGATCGTGGCGTTCGAGCGCGGCCACTTCACCTCTTTCTCGGCGTGCGGCATCCCCTACTGGGTGGGCGGCGCCGTCCCCGAGCGGGACCACCTCATCGCCCGCTCACCCGAGGAGCACCGGGCCCGGGACATCGACCTGCGGATGCGCACGGAGGTCGTGGAGATCGACGTCGAGGGCTCCCGCGTGCGGGCGCGGGACCTCGAAGCGGGCACCGAGTCCTGGACCGCGTACGACAAGCTCGTCATCGCGACCGGCGCCCGTCCGGTCCGCCCCGACCTGCCCGGCGTCGACGCGCCGGGGGTGCACGGCGTGCAGACCCTCGGCGACGGCCAGGCCCTGCTGGACACGCTGACCGCCACCGAGGGCCGTCGCGCGGTGGTCGTCGGCGCGGGATACATCGGCGTGGAGATGGCCGAGGCGCTCATCAACCGGGGGTACGAGGTCACGGTCGTCAACCGCGGCAAGGAGCCGATGTCGACCCTGGACCCGGACATGGGCCGGCTGGTGCACCAGGCCATGGAGGGCATGGGCATCACCATGGTCGACGACGCCGAGGTCACCGCCCTGCGCACCGGCGACGACGGCCGCGTCCGCGCGGTCGCCACCGAGGACGCCGAGTACCCGGTGGACGTGGTGGTGCTGGGCATCGGCGTGACCCCGGAGACGGAGTTGGCGCGGGCGGCGGGGCTGCCCGTGGGCGACCACGGCGGCCTGCTCACCGATCTCGCGATGCGCGTGCGGGGCCACGCGAACATCTGGGCCGGCGGCGACTGCGTCGAGGTCCTCGACCTGGTCTCGGGCCGCGAGCGGCACATCCCGCTGGGCACCCACGCCAACAAGCACGGCCAGATCATCGGCGCCAACGTCGGCGGCGGCTACGCCACGTTCCCCGGCGTCGTCGGCACCGCCGTCAGCAAGGTCTGCGACCTGGAGATCGCCCGCACCGGGCTGCGCGAGAAGGACGCCGACCGGGCCGGGCTCCAGTACGTCACCGTCACCGTCGAGTCCACGAGCCGCGCGGGCTACTACCCGGGCGCCGCCCCCATGACCGTGAAGATGCTGGCCGAACGCCGCACCGGCCGTCTCCTCGGCGTCCAGATCGTCGGCCGGGAGGGCGCGGGCAAACGCGTCGACATCGCGGCGGTGGCCCTCACCGCGGGCATGACGGTGGAACAGATGACCGCGCTCGACCTCGGCTACGCCCCGCCCTTCTCCCCGGTCTGGGACCCGATCCTGGTGGCGGCGCGAAAGGCGACGGCGGCGGTGAGGTCCGGCAGCGCTTAGACGTGCGGCGCCTGGAACGAGGGGCTCGATGCTTTTCGGGGCCTGGATATCAGGGGCCCGCTGGGCTTTTCAGGGGCGCGGGGAACTGCGCGACCAGCCACGCATCACCCGCACCCGGCAACGCACAGCACCCGCACGGCGCTCCCCCTTACACAGCCGACGTACCGGTGATCCGATCGATGGCCTGCCGAGCCTGCTCCGTCGGCGGCCGCGACGGCAACGAGGACACCGACGCGGCGGACGTCACCGCCGGCGGCGCCGTAGGAGCGGCGGCCGGCTTCGCGTGGGCCGCCGCCGGCCGGGCCGACCGCAGGCGATGGCTCACGGCCTCGTCCAGCGTCACCGGCCGCTGCATCCGCGCGGCCAGCCGCCCCGCCTCCTGGCCGAGCGCGGCCACGTCCTCCCAGGGCAGCCGCACCACCAACGAGATCTCGGCCTCACCATCAGGGGTGGCGTGCATCGCCGGGGCAACTCGGTCGTTCATCGCCTGTTCCTTACGTAGATACATAGATCCGCGGTTGAGAACTCATACGCACCACCCACCCCGTACGTTCACCGGCCACCGACCCGCCTGATTCCGGCCCCGTATCGCGGGCACACGTCCGGTGTGGTCATCCCCGTCCATGACGTGAACCCCGCGGGCCGCACGCCCTACGTGACCTACGCACTCATCGCCGCGAACGTCTTCGTCTTCGTCTTCATGCCGGGTCTCGCCGGCACCGTGCCGGGCGACAGCGCGGCGGTCCGGCTGTGCCACACGCAGGCGTTCCTGGAGCAGTACGCGGCGATACCGCAGGAGTTGATCCGCCATCAGCTGCCGCGGCTGGTGCCGACCGGCGAACTCGCCCCCTCCGGCGGCTGCGCGTTGGGCCCGCCGGGCTACGACAAGTCGCCCGCGCTGTCCGTCCTCACCGCGCTGTTCCTCCACAGCGGCTGGCTGCATCTGCTGGGCAACATGCTGTTCCTGCTGATCTTCGGCAACAACATCGAGGACCGGCTGGGCCACATCCGCTTCGCGCTGTTCTACCTGGCCTGCGGGTACGCGGCGTCGTACGGCTACGCCCTCCTCAACGCCGACTCCGGGGAGCCCCTGATCGGCGCGTCCGGGGCGATCGCCGGGGTGCTCGGCGCGTATCTCGTCCTCTACCCGAAGGCCAGGGTCTGGATCCTCGTCCCGTTCCTGCTCTTCCTGCCGCTGAGACTGCCGGCGTGGCTGGTGCTGGGCTCCTGGTTCGTGCTCCAGGCCGTCCACTCCTCCGGCGAGGGTGTCGCCGACGTCGGCTCGGTGGCGTACGCGGCCCATCTCGTCGGCTTCGTCGCCGGCATGCTCCTCGCCTGGCCCCTGCGCCCGGGGACCCCGCCCCCGCCCGAGCCGCGCGGCCTGCTGTTCGGCAGACGGGCGCGGCCGGGGTGGTGAACACGGCGGGACCGGTCGGGACGAGGCGCCGACCGGCGTCGGCCAGGGCTCACGGTGGCGGCTTCGCGGCGCTGTCCTCCGTCGGGAAGAGCGGCGGTACGTGTTCCGCGAGTTCGGCCGCCCGCGGCTGGCCCTCGGACCGGCCGGCGCCGCCGAGGGGTGTGTTCACCCTGCGGGGCCGGGAGGACGCGCTGGCGCTCCGGGCCGAACTCCTGCCGGGGCGCCGGCTCGTCGTCGTCGGTGCGGGCTTCCTCGGCGGCGAGATCGCGGCCGCCGCCCGTGGCCGGGGCCTCGACGTCACTCTGGTCGAGGCGGGCTCCCAGCCGCTGGAACGTGCCATCGGCTCGGCGGGGGGCGCGTACATGGCCGCGCTGCACCGCGAGTCGGGCATCGACCTGCGTACCGGCACCACGGTCACGGACTTCCGCTCGTCCTCCGACGGCCGGCTCGCGGGCGTCCGGCTCTCGGACGGCACCGACCTGCCGGCCGACAGTGCCGTGCTCGCCCTCGGAGCGGTTCCCGCGACCGGCTGGCTGGCCGGCTCCACACTCGCCGCCGAGGACGGGGTGCGCTGCGATCCGTATCTGCGCGCCCTGCGCCCCGACGGGACGGTCGTGCCCGGTGTGGTCGCCGCCGGAGACGTCGCCAAGGTGCCGCAACCGCTGGCCGACGGTGCGGTGTTGGCGCTGGGGCACTGGGCCGACGCCGTGGAACACGCGGCGACCGCCGCGCGCACGCTCCTCGATCCGGCGGCGTCGCGGCCCTACACGGGCGTGCCGTTCTTCTGGTCCGATCTGCACGCCGTCAGGATCCGCTCGGTCGGTCTGCCGGCCGCGGCGGACGAGGCCCGCGTCGTCGAGTACGACCTCGCAGCTCGCCGCCTCGAGATCGCCTACCACCGGGCGGGCCGACTCGTCGGAGCCCTGACCATCGGCCGAACGAGCCGCCTCGCGGCCTACGGCGAAGCACTGCGTGCGCCGCTGGAGAAACGGCCACGGACGGCCGCCTGACGAACTCCGGCACGGCGTTCGGCACCCGCGACCGCCGGACACGCAACCGCGCACGGTCCCTAGCGCGCCGTCCGCGTGTGGACGTACTCCACGAGGCGGGTCAGGGCGTCCGGGTCGGTGCTGGGCATGACGCCGTGGCCGAGGTTGAAGATGTGGCCCTCCAGACCGGCGGCGGTGTCGAGGACCTCGCGGGTCTTGGTCTCGACGGCGTCCGTGCCGGCGAACAGGACGGTCGGGTCGAGGTTGCCCTGGAGCGCCTTGCCGGGGCCGACGCGACGGGCGGCCTCGTCGAGCGGGACGCGCCAGTCGACGCCGACGACGTCCGCGCCGGCCTCGCCCATGAGGCCCAGCAACTCACCGGTGCCGACGCCGAAGTGGATGCGCGGGACGCCGTAACCGGCGACGGCGTCGAAGACCTTCGCGGAGGCGGGCAGCACCGAGCGGCGGTAGTCCGCGGGGGCCAGTGCTCCGGCCCAGGAGTCGAAGAGCTGGACGGCGGAGGCGCCGGCCTCGATCTGCACCTTGAGGAACGCGGACGTGATCCCGGCGAGGCGGTCGAGCAGGTCGGCCCAGAGCTCGGGGTCGCCGTACATCATCGCCTTGGCGTTCTCGTACGTGCGGGACGGGCCGCCCTCGACGAGGTAGCTGGCGAGGGTGAAGGGGGCGCCGGCGAAGCCGATGAGGGGGGTCTCGCCGAGTTCGGCGGTGAGCAGCCCGATGGCCTCGGTGACGTAGGAGACGTCGTCGGGGGTCAGGTCGCGCAGCTGGGCGAGGTCGGCGCGGCTGCGGATCGGCTTCTCGACGACGGGTCCGACGCCGGGCTTGATGTCGAGGTCGATGCCGATGGCCTTGAGCGGGACGACGATGTCGCTGAAGTAGATCGCCGCGTCCACCCGGTGCCGGCGGACCGGCTGGAGGGTGATCTCGGTGACCAGCTCGGGCCGCATGCACGACTCCAGCATGGGGATGCCCTCGCGTGCCTTCAGGTACTCGGGGAGCGAGCGCCCGGCCTGCCGCATGAACCACACCGGTGTGTGCGGCACGGGCTCGCGCCTGCACGCCTTCAGGAAGGCTGAGTTGTACGTGGCGGTCGGCTGGTGGCCCGAGGGGCTGGCGTTGGCACTCACGAGGCAAAGTCTCCCACGCCCACTTGACAGCGACGGCCCGGGTCGGGGACGGCCGGGACCCACGCCTCCGCGGTCGGCTCCCGCGGCCGTCGGCGGGGCCCGCGTTCGCTGAGCGCGATGCGACCGTGACCCAGCGCACGGGTGTCTTGCCCTGCGCCGGGGCCCCGTTCCCCTTAATGTTCCGGCATGGCTGCGGCTCAGGGACGACTGTCGGACGGCGCTGGCGGGATGGACGACGCGAAGGAGGGGGAGCGCGATGCGAGGGAGACGGCACCGCTGCCGTTCCGTTCCGCCGTCGAAGCGCTGAAAGCCACACGGCTGCGGCCGGAGATCGAGATCGAGTCGACCAAGCCGCCCCAGCGGCTCGCCCCGTACGCGTACGCCCTGGAGGCCGCGGTCGTCGAGGGCGACGAGGATCTGGCCGACGGCCGGCTGGTGCTGCTGCACGACCCGGCGGGACACGACGCCTGGCAGGGCACGTTCCGGCTGGTGACGCTGGTCCGGGCGGAGCTGGAGCCCGAGATGGCGGCGGATCCGCTGCTGCCGGAGGTGTGCTGGTCGTGGCTGACCGGCGCGCTGCAGACCCGGGGGCTGTCGTACGGGGAGCCGAGCGGGACGGTGACGCGGGCCGGCTCGCACTATTTCGGCGGACTGGCGTCGCGGCCGGCCGCGTCCCAGATCGAGATCCGGGCGTCGTGGACCCCGCGCGAGGTCCTGGGCGGGGTTCCCGACACCGCCGCGCATCTCGCCTCGTGGTGCGATCTGCTCGCCCAGATCGCGGGTCTGCCCCCGGCCGTCGACCCCGGGGACGCGGCGGTGGTGTCGCTGCCGCAGCGGCGGGGGCCGCAGTCCCGCTGAGCCCTCTCCCCCTCAAGCTCTTCCTCAAGGACCGTGCTCCGCGGAGCACGGTCCTTTTCGTCGGCCCTCCCTCTCGTCACTTTGTCGATACGGCCACTTTCGGCCTCGTATCGACATGAAGCGACACCGTTCGATCTTCGAATGATCGAAGATTTGTCCGAATTGAACGTATTGTTACTCACCAGATCGTGATCATTCTCTAAAGGAGCAGAGGTTTGGTGCCGAAGACCTCTGTGACCTTGAAAGCACGGTTCGTCCCGGCTTCGACCCCACGAGCCCAGCGAGCCGGCCCCCGTCCCGCACCCAGGAGGCCTGGTGTCCGTTCTCCTCGAGCAGCCCGCAAGCCTGGTCGCCTACCGTCCGAACAAGCCGACCGCGATGGTGGTGGTGGCGGATCCCCGGGTCCGGTCCACCGTGACCCGCCACCTGTGGGCCCTCGGGGTCCGCGACGTGATCGAAGCCTCGTCCATCGCCGAGGCCCGCCCCCGCGTCGGGAACCCCCGTGACATCTGCGTCGCAGACGTCCACCTGCCGGACGGTTCCGGCCTGACACTCCTCTCCGAGACCCGCGCGGCGGGGTGGCCCAACGGCCTCGCCCTCTCCGCCGCCGACGACATCGGTGCCGTACGCAACGCCCTGGCGGGTGGTGTGAAGGGATACGTCGTCACCGGCACCCGCACCAACATCGGACTGCCCACCCGCCCGGGGGCCGCTCCCATCGGCTCCGCGGCCCGTATGCACCGCCGTCCCCCGGGCGCCCCGAGCCACCCGGGCGGCTACCGGGAGCTGTCGGGACGGGAGGTCGAGGTACTGCGCCTGGTCGCGGAGGGGCAGTCGAACAAGGCGATCGGCGTCTCCATGGGCCTGTCCGCACTCACGGTCAAGAGCCACTTGGCCCGAATCGCACGCAAGCTCGGCACCGGCGACCGTGCCGGAATGGTGGCGGTGGCCCTGCGCACCGGGATCATCCACTGACGTCGGGGGTGCCGGAGCGGCGAGAGACCGGGATTCCTCCCGCTCGTCCGGTCCCTCCCTGTTCGCCGGGAACATTCACTGACACGTGTGACACGTGACCGGTTTACGACCCCGCAAGGCCCGTCGGCGGAACGTTCCGTCGGCGGGCCATGTCCATACACAGATACCCTTGACAGGTGACCGACGCCCAAGAGACCGCAGCAGACAGGACCCTGCGAACCACCGGAGGCGCCCCTCCGGACGACGGCGGATCCTCTGAAGCGGGGGCGCCGATCCCTCTGCTGGAGCCGAGGGACGGCATTCCGGCCGTGATCGCCGACGAGTCCTCGCTCGCCGACGTGATCGCCGCGTTCGCCGCCGGCTCCGGCCCCGTCGCCGTCGACGCCGAACGCGCGTCCGGTTACCGCTACGGCCAGCGGGCCTATCTGGTGCAGCTGCGCCGCGAGGGCGCGGGCACCGCGCTCATCGATCCCGTCGCCTGCCCCGACCTCTCCGGCCTCGGCGAGGCGCTCTCCGGCGTGGAGTGGGTGCTGCACGCGGCCACCCAGGACCTGCCCTGTCTGCGCGAGATAGACATGGTGCCGACGCGGATCTTCGACACCGAGCTGGCCGGGCGGCTCGCCGGGTTCCCCCGGGTCGGCCTCGGCGCGATGGTCGAGGGCGTCCTCGGCTACGTCCTGGAGAAGGGCCACTCCGCGGTCGACTGGTCCACCCGCCCGCTGCCCGAGCCGTGGCTGCGCTACGCCGCGCTCGACGTGGAGCTGCTGGTGGACCTGCGGGACGCCCTGGAGAAGGAGCTGGAGCGGCAGGGGAAGCTGGAGTGGGCGCGGCAGGAGTTCGACGCGATCGCGTCCGCGCCGCCCGCCGAACCGCGCAAGGACCCCTGGCGGCGCACGTCCGGGATGCACAAGGTGCGGCGGCGCCGGCAGATGGCGGTCGTGCGTGAGATGTGGGAGGCCCGGGACCGGATCGCGCAGCGGCGGGACGTCTCGCCGGGGAAGGTGCTGAGCGACGCCG
Source organism: Streptomyces sp. NPDC034049 (assembly GCF_055575575.1). Lineage (NCBI taxonomy): Bacteria > Bacillati > Actinomycetota > Actinomycetes > Kitasatosporales > Streptomycetaceae > Streptomyces > Streptomyces sp. NPDC034049. The sequence continues at coordinate 324,601 of NZ_JBVISJ010000007.1, read as the reverse complement.
CGATCGTGGAGGCGGCACTGGCCCTGCCGGTGAACGCGCAGGCGCTGGCCGCGCTGAACGGGTTCGGGCACCGGATGGGGCGGCGGCAGCTGGAGCAGTGGCAGGCGGCGGTGGACCGGGCCAGGGCCCTGCCGGACAGCGCGCTGCCGGCGCACGGGCAGCCGGTGACCGGGCCGCCGCCGCCGAAGGCGTGGGCCGACAAGGATCCGGCGGCGGCGGCCCGGCTGTCCGCCGCGCGGGCCGGGGTGTCCGCGCTCGCCGAGCAGCTCAACATGCCGCAGGAGAACCTCATCACCCCGGACACCGTCCGGCGGCTCTGCTGGGAGCCGCCGAGGTCGCTGGACGCGGAGGCGGTGAGCGCGGCGCTCGCGGGGTACGGGGCGCGGGCCTGGCAGGTGGAGCTGGTGACGCCGGTGCTGGTGGGGGCGATGTCCGCGGTGGCGAAGGCGAAAGAGGCCTAGGCGCCGCCCGTGGGGGGCGACCCTCCCCCGCCCCGGTGGCTACTTCGTCGCCCCCCTCATGAAGCCGTTGTAGATGAACCTCTGGAGCAGCAGGAAGGCGATCAGGGTCGGCAGGATCACCAGGACCGCTCCTGCCGAGATCGTCTCCCAGTGCGCTCCGAAGGGGCCCTTGAAGCGGAAGAGGGACGTGGAGATGACGCCGCGGTCGTCCGAGGGCAGGTACAGGAAGGGGATGTAGAAGTCGTTGTAGACGGTGATCCCCTTGACGATGACGACCGTGGCGATCGCCGGTCTGAGCAGCGGGAAGATGATCTTTCGGTAGATCGTGAAGGCGTTGGCGCCGTCCAGGCGGGCGGCCTCGTCGAGGGAGACCGGGATCGACCGCACGAACTGCAGGAAGATGTAGATCGAGACGATGTCTGTGCCCATGTAGAGGGCGATCGGCGCCCAGAGGGTGTCGAACATGCCGAAGCTGTCGACGATCTGGAAGGTCGCGACCTGGGTGGTGACGCCGGGGACCAGGGTGGCGACGAGGAAGAGGGCGACCACCGGTCTGCGGAAGCGGAAGGTGAAGCGGTCGATCGCGTAGGCCGCCATCGAGCCGATGAGGACCGTGCCGGTGATGGCGAAGAAGAGGATGAAGGCCGTGTTGCCGAAGGCGGCGAGCATCTCGCCGTCGCGGAAGGCCGTGACGTAGTTCTCCAGGTTCAGGACGTTGTCCGGCAGGGTGAGGGCGCCGCTGTCGTCGGCCATCTCCCGTTCGGTCTTGAGCGAGGTCAGCAGGACCACGAGCAGGGGCAGCAGGACCACGACCGACGCGCCGACCAGGGACAGATAGGTGAGCGTGCGGGCGACTCGCCTGCGGGTCACCGGGGTTGGGGTCGTCAGCGTCGTCATACGAGGTCCACCCTCTCGTCCGGGACCAGTCGGCGTTGCAGCCAGGTCACCGCCAGGATGATCAGCAGCAGGACGACCGCGGCGGCGGACGCGAGGCCCGTCTTGTTGAACTGGAAGGCGAGCTTCACGGTCTGGATCACGAAGGTCTCGGTACCGGTGGCGCCGCCGGTCATGATGTACGGGATCTCGAAGACCGAGAGCGAGCCGGAGATCGAGAGGATCACGCTCAGGCTCAGCACCGGGCGGATGCCGGGCGCGATGATGTACCGGAACTGGTGCCAGCGGTTGGCGCCGTCGATCTCGGCCGCCTCGTACAGCTCCCCCGGGATCGACTGGATCGCGCCGAGGAAGAGCACGAAGTTCAGCCCCATGTAGCGCCAGATCGAGACCCCGGCGAGCGAGACGTTCGCGGAGGTCTCCGTGCCGAGCCAGGCGCGGTCGGACTCGTGGCCGAAGAGGGCGAGGACCGAGTCGAGGGTGCCGCCGTCCTGGAAGAAGTAGAGGAAGACGAAGCCGATCGCGACGCCGTTGATCAGGTACGGAAAGAAGAGGATGCCCTTGAAGACGTTCCGGAAGCGGAGGTTGAAGCTGAGGATCGTCGCGAAGTAGAGGGCGGCCACGATCTGCACGGCGGACGCGGCCAGGTAGTAGCCGCTGACGAAGAAGACCCGGAACAGCTCGGGGCGGGTGAAGATCTCGACGTAGTTGTCGGTGCCGGTGTAGTTCAGCTCGGGACTGACGCCGTCCCAGTCGGTGAAGCTGTACGCCAGCATGTTGGCGACCGGTGCGTAGGTGAAGGTGATCAGCAGGGCCAGCGGGACGGCCAGGAAGAGCCAGGGGGTGAGCGTGCGCCACAGACGCACCCCGCGAGGGGCGCGCCGTGGCGTGGGGGGCCGGGGCGCGGCCTTCGAGGGCCGCGCCACCTTCTCCGTCGCGTGCGAGGGGGATGTCGTACGCGCCTGGGGCATCAGGACCCCACGGTCTTCGCTGCCTCGGTCCAGCGCTTGCCGAGGTCGTCGAGGAAGGCGTCGATGTCGCCGTCCTTGGCGCCCCGGGCGATGTCGACCAGTTCCTGGCGGTAGGCGGGGCCGTAGATGCCGACCTCGGAGGCGTTGTCGATCTCCTTGACCGTGCCGCCGGCGGTGTCGTCGAGTTCGATCAACTCGACGCCCTTCTCCTCGTAGGGCTTGAGCACCTCGGGCAGCGGGGCGTCCTTCAGGGTCGAGATGGAGAGGTTGTCGGCCGCGTAGCCAGACTTGTCGGTGAACCAGTCGATCCAGGCGCGGGCCGCCGCCTTGTGCTTCGAGTGGATGCTGACGGCCTGGTTGTAGTCGGGGCTGGCAGTCGCGCAGGCTTTGCCGTCGACCCGGGCGGGGAAGGGCATGAACCCGATGTCGTCGGGGTCGGCGCCGGCCTTCTCGGCGGCCTGCCGGAACTGGATGACCGCCCAGCTGCCGAGCCAGGCCGTGGCGATCTCCCCCTTGGCCAACTGGGGTTTGGAGTTCTCCCAGTTGGTGGTCGCCGGGTCCTTCTCGATCAGGCCTTGGTCCACGATGTCGTACAACAGACGGTCGCCCACACGCAGTTCGCCGTCCTCACCCCAGGGGTTGCCCTCGGCGAGGCGAGTGGTGGCCTCGGTGTCGCAGCTGACCGAGCCGTTGATGTACGTCCACTGGGTCAGCGGCCACTGGGCCGCGAAGTTGGTGTAGTACGGGACGGCGTCGGTCTTGGACTTGATGGCCTTCAGCGCGGTGAGGAACTCCGCCGGGGTGGTGGGCCAGTCGGTGACGCCGGCCTCGGCCCAGATCCGCTTGTTGTAGAGGAAGCCGGGGGCCGCGCCCATCGGGCTCTGGCCGTAGACCTTGCCGTCGACGGCGGTGAAGTCGGTGAAGCGGTACTTCTCGCTCAGCTCCTTCTGGGTGCCGAGCGAGGCGAAGAACTTGGGGTAGTCGTTCTTCTTGATGACGGCCGGGATCATGAGCACGTCGCCGTAGTTGTCCGTGTTCATCCGGATCTTGACTTCGGCCTCGTAGTCGGTGATCGCGTCGAACTTGACCTTCACCTTCGGATAGGTCTTGTTGAAGGCGTCGGCGTACTTCTGCATCGTGCCGTCCTGCACGATGTCCGTCCGGTGGGTGAGGACCGTGATGGATCCGGACACCTGCGCCGGGTCGTCGGCCGCCTCGGCGTCGGCGCCCTTGGAGCTTCCTCCGCCGCCGGTGCAGCCCGACGCGAGAAGCGCGGCCGCCAGCAGTGTTCCGGTGAGCGTCTTCCGGTGGTTCATGTGCACCAGCTCCGTTCGGGACGGACGAGCACGGGTGGGATGGATGGGTGGATGGCTGGTTCGGCACTCTGGCAGCCGTTCACTGAACCGGTAAAGTCCCTATTTCGCCAAGGCTGGCGAAAGCTTTCGCGATCGTGTCGGCTCGCTGACTGGACCGGTTTAGGGAGTGCGCATGCTGGACGCCACACCGCTCACCGAGGGCTGGATCCTCCGGCACGAGCGGGGACCGCTCGCCGCCGTGGTGCCCGGGTGCGTGCACACCGATCTGCTGGCGGCCGGGCTGATCCCGGACCCCTTCCTCGGGCGGAACGAGGCCGAGGTGGCGTGGGTGGGGCGCCGTGAGTGGACGTACGAGGTCGAGCTGCCCGGGGGCGGCGCGGCCGGCGGGCACGACCAGACCGACCTGGTCTTCGACGGGCTCGACACCGCCGCCGAGATCCGGCTCGACGGCCGGCTCCTCGGCTCGGTACGGAACATGCACCGCTCGTACCGCTTCGACATCACCGGGACGAGCGGACTGCTCTCGGTGCGTTTCGCCTCCGCGTACACCGAGGCCGAGGCGGTGCGCGAACGGCTCGGCGACCGGCCCAACGCCTATCCCGAACCGTTCCAGTTCATCAGGAAGATGGCCTGCTCCTTCGGCTGGGACTGGGGGCCGACCCTCGTGACCGCCGGGATCTGGCGGCCCGTCCGGCTGGAGCGGTGGTCCACTGCCCGGATCGCCCGCGTACGGCCGCTGGTGACCGTCGACGGCACGACCGGGCACGTGGAGCTGCTCGTCGACGTGGAGCGGGCGGCCGTCGAGGCGGGGCTGCGGCTGGAGGCTCGGGTGGGCGGGGTCACCGCGGCCGCGGAGGTCGAGGGGACGAGCGGCACCGTACGGCTGGAGGTGCCGGGCGTGGAGCTGTGGTGGCCGCGCGGGTACGGTGAACAGCCTTTGTACGAGGTGGAGTTGACGCTGTATGCCGAGGGTGACGCGCTCGACGTGTGGCGGCGACGGGTCGGGTTCCGCACCGTGGAGCTGGACCGGGGCGCCGACGAGCACGGGACCGGGTTCACCCTCGTCGTCAACGGGGAGCGGCTGTTCGCGCGCGGGGTGAACTGGATCCCGGACGACGTCTTCCCCTCCCGCGTCACGCGCGAGCGGTACCGGGAGCGGCTGCGGCAGGCGGCCGGGGCCGGTGTCGACCTCGTGCGGATCTGGGGCGGCGGGATCTACGAGAGCGAGGACTTCTACGACGTCTGCGACGAGACGGGGCTGCTGGTCTGGCAGGACTTCCCGTTCGCGTGCGCGGCGTACCCGGAGGAGCAGCCGCTGCGGGGCGAGGTGGAGGCCGAGGCGCGGGAGAACGTCGTACGGCTGATGCCCCATCCGTCGCTGGTGCTGTGGAACGGCAACAACGAGAACCTGTGGGGGTTCCGGGACTGGGGCTGGGAGGAGCGGCTCGCCGGGGAGTCGTGGGGCGAGGGGTACTACCTGGGGCTGCTGCCGCGGGTGGTCGCGGAGCTGGACCCGACCCGGCCGTACACGGCGGGCAGTCCGTGGTCGGGCTCGTGGGACCGGCATCCGAACGACCCGGCGCACGGCACGCACCACTCCTGGGAAGTATGGAACCGGGAGGACTACGCGGAGTACCGGGCGGCCGTGCCGCGGTTCGTGGCCGAGTTCGGCTGGCAGGCGCCGCCCGCGTACGCGACGCTGCGGCGGGCGCTGCCCGGTGAGGAACTCACGCCCGACTCCCCCGGCATGCTGCACCACCAGAAGGCCGAGGACGGCAACGGGAAGCTGGAGCGGGGTCTCGCGCGCCATTTCGTGGTGCCGGAGGGGGACTTCGACCGCTGGCACTATCTGACGCAGGTCAACCAGGCGCGGGCGATCGCCGCCGGGATCGAGCACTGGCGGTCCCACTGGCCGGTGTGCGCGGGCACGGTCGTGTGGCAGCTCAACGACTGCTGGCCGGTGACCTCGTGGGCGGCGGTCGACGGGGACGGCCGGGAGAAGCCGCTGTACCACGAGCTGCGCCGGCTGTACGCGGACCGGCTGCTGACGCTGCAAGTCCGGGGCGAGGGGCTGGTGTTGGCCGTCGTGAACCAGGCGGGTGAGCCCTGGGTCCCGGGTGGGCTGCGGTTGCGGCGGATGTCCGTGGAGGGGAGCGTCGTCGCCGAGGTGGCGGTGGAGGTGTCCGCGGCCGCGCGTACGGTGGCCGAGGTACGGGTGCCGCGCGAGGTGGAGCCCGTGGGGGCGAAGGAGTTCCTGGTGGCCGACGGGCATGACGGCACGGGGCCGCTGCGGGCGGTGCACTTCCCGGTGCCGGACCGTGAAGTGCCGTATCCGGCGCCGGAGTTCGACGTCGAGGTCGGGCCGGGTGCGGTGACGGTGACGGCCCGGACGCTGGTGCGGGACCTGCTGCTCCAGGCGGACCGGCTGGGGCCGGCGGCGCGGGCCGACACCGGGCTGGTCACCTTGTTGCCGGGTGAGCGGGTGACCATCGGGGTGCGCGGGCTGGCGGCCGTGCCGGACGCGGCGGACGTGCGCCGGGCCCTGTACTGCGTGGAGCCCGCCCGGTGAGCGCCTCGCCGACTCCGCCACCACCTCCGTCGCCGGGCCCGGGTCCGTCGTCGGGTCCGCGCCCGGCCTCGCGCGTGACCATCAAGGACGTCGCCGCGCTCGCCGGGGTGTCCAAGGGGGCGGTGTCGCTCGCGTTCAACCGGAAGCCGGGGCTGGCCGACGCCACGCGGGACCGGATCTTCGCGGCGGCCCGGCAGCTCGGGTGGGCGCCGAACCTGGCGGCGCGGTCGTTGTCGAGCCAGCGGGTCGACGTGGTGGGGCTGGCGGTCTGCCGGCCCGCCCGGCAGCTGGGGCTCGAACCGTTCTACATGGAGTTCATCTCCGGCGTGGAGAGCGTGCTGACCGAGCGGTCCTGCTCGCTGCTGCTGCGGCTGGTGCGGAATCTGGAGGAGGAGGTGGGGCTCCAGGACGCGTGGTGGCGGGGGCGGCAGGTCAGTGGGTCGATCCTCGTCGACTTCCGCGCGGACGATCCGAGAGTGGCCGCGGTGGAGCGGCTGGGGGTGCCGGTGGTGGCCGTCGGGCATCCGTCGCTGACCGGCGGGCTCACCTCCGTGTGGACGGACGACGCGACCGCCGTGACGGAGGCGGTGCGGTATCTGGCGGCGCTGGGGCACCGGCGGATCGCGCGGGTGGGTGGCGCTGCCGCGCTGGGTCACACGGCCATTCGTACGGCGGCGTTCGATCAGGTGGCGCGGGAGTTGCGGCTGGCCGGTGCGTTGCAGGTGGCGACCGATTTCTCGGGCGAGGCGGGGGCGCGGGCGACACGGTCGCTGCTGACCGGGGCGCGGGGTGATCGTCCTACGGCGATCGTCTACGACAACGACATCATGGCGGTGGCGGGGTTGTCGGTGGCGGCGGAGATGGGGGTGCGGGTGCCGGAGGAGGTGTCGTTGCTGGCGTGGGACGACTCGCAGTTGTGCCGGCTGACGCGGCCGACCCTGTCCGCGATGAGTCATGACGTGTACGGGTTCGGGGCGGAGGTGGGGCGAACCCTGTTCGAGGTGATTGGTGGGGGTGGGGCTTCGCATCCGGTGGCTACGCCTGTGCTGGTTCCCAGAGGGTCCACTGCGACTGCCCCTTGAGCGCCGTACGAGGCTGCCGGGTGCGTGGTGGCTGGTCGCGCAGTTCCCCGCGCCCCTAGGATGGCTACTGTAACCGTCGGTAACATGCAGAACCCGTGTGACGTTCGCCGCTCCCTCGCCCAGGGGTGGGCAGCGCTGTTACCCGCAAGTAGCATGGGCCTGAGCGCGCGCTCAGCGGTTGCGCGTCGCAGCAGTGCCGTCCCGCACCTCTGGAGGAGAGCCATCGTGCCTCGTACCGTCAAGGAAGTCGTCTTCGTCGACGGCGTCCGCACCCCGTTCGGCAAGGCGGGCCCGAAGGGCATCTACCACGAGACCCGCGCCGACGACCTCGTCGTGAAGGCGATCCGGGAGCTGCTGCGCCGCAACCCCGGTCTGGAGCCCGCGAAGATCGACGAGGTCGCCATCGCCGCGACCACGCAGATCGGTGACCAGGGCCTCACCATCGGCCGTACGGCGGGCATCCTCGCCGGTCTGCCGCAGTCGGTGCCCGGTTACTCCATCGACCGGATGTGCGCCGGCGCCCTGACCGCCGTCACCTCGGTCGCCGGTTCGGTCGCCTTCGGTGCCTACGACATCGCCATCGCCGGTGGTGTCGAGCACATGGGCCGCCACCCGATGGGTGAGGGCGTCGACCCGAACCCGCGCTTCGTCAGCGAGAAGCTGGTCGACGAGTCCGCCCTGTTCATGGGCATGACCGCCGAGAACCTGCACGACCGCTACCCGACGATCACCAAGCAGCGCGCCGACGAGTACGCCGTGCGCTCCCAGGAGAAGGCCGCCAAGGCGTACGCCAACGGCAAGATCCAGGCCGACCTGGTACCGATCTCGGTGCGCCGCACCAACCCGGAGGCCGGTGAGACGGGCTGGGGCCTGGTCACCGCCGACGAGCCGATGCGGCCGGGCACGACCATCGAGAACCTGACGGGTCTGAAGACCCCCTTCCGCGTGCACGGCCGGGTCACCGCCGGTAACGCGGCCGGTCTCAACGACGGCGCCACCGCCTCGCTCATCGCGTCCGAGGACTTCGCCCGCGAGAACGACCTCCCGGTGAAGATGCGCCTCGTGTCGTACTCCTTCGCGGGTGTGGAGCCGGAGGTCATGGGCTACGGCCCGATCCCGGCCACCGAGAAGGCGCTCGCCCAGGCGGGCCTGTCGATCTCCGACATCGGCCTGTTCGAGATCAACGAGGCCTTCGCCGTGCAGGTGCTCGCCTTCCTTGAGCACTACGGCATCGCCGACGACGACGCGCGCGTCAACCAGTACGGCGGCGCCATCGCCTTCGGTCACCCGCTGGCCTCCTCGGGTGTGCGTCTGATGACGCAGCTCGCCCGCCAGTTCGAGGAGCAGCCGGAGGTCCGCTACGGCCTCACCACCATGTGCGTCGGCTTCGGCATGGGCGCCACCGTCATCTGGGAGAACCCGCACCACAAGGACGCCGGAGGCGACAAGTGAGCACCACCGCTGAGCTTCTCAAGGGCGCGGCCGAGCTGTTCCCCGACGAGGTCGTGACGTCCGCGCACGTACGCCACCTCGACCTGCCGTTCGGTGCCGGGCGCTTCGCGCTCATCACGCTGGACAACGGCTTCGACCACACCAAGCCGACCACCTTCGGCCCGGCGTCGCTGGCGAACCTGAACACCGCCATCGACCAGGTCGAGAAGGAGGCCGCGGCCGGCGAGATCGTCGGCGTCGGCATCACCGGCAAGCCGTTCATCTTCGCGGTCGGCGCCGACCTCAAGGGTGTCGAGCTGCTGAAGAAGCACGAGGACGCGCTCGCCATCGGCAAGGGCGGCCACGAGGTCTTCAAGCGCCTCGCCGGCATCGCGGTGCCGACCTTCGCGTACTACAACGGTGCCGCCATGGGCGGTGGCGTCGAGGTCGGTCTGCACTGCACCTACCGCACGGTCTCCGCGGCCCTGCCCGCCTTCTCGCTCCCCGAGGTCTTCCTCGGTCTGGTCCCCGGCTGGGGCGGCTGCACGATCCTGCCGAACCTGATCGGCGCCGACAAGGCCGTCTCGGTGATCATCGAGAACAGCCTCAACCAGAACAAGCAGCTCAAGGGCGCCCAGGTCTACGAACTGGGCATCGCCGACGCGCTGTTCGAGGGCGCGGACTTCCTGGAGCAGTCCCTGCTGTGGACAGCGTCCGTCCTCAAGGGCGAGATCGTCATCGAGCGTCCGGCCATCGACCGCGGTGAGGCCTGGGACCAGGCCGTCGCGCGCGGCCGGTTCATCGCCGACTCCAAGGTGCACGGCGCGGCCCCGGCCGCCTACCGCGCCCTGGACATCATCGCCGCCGCCAAGAACGGCGACCTCCAGCAGGGCTACGACGCCGAGGACAAGGCGCTCGCCGACCTGATCATGGGTGGCGAGCTGCGCGCCGGCATCTACGCCTTCAACCTGGTGCAGAAGCGCGGCAAGCGCCCCGCCGGCGCTCCGGACAAGAACCTGGCCCGTCCGGTCACCAAGGTCGGTGTCGTCGGCGCCGGTCTGATGGCCTCCCAGCTCGCGCTGCTCTTCCTGCGTCGCCTGGAGGTGCCGGTCGTGCTGACCGACATCGACCAGGAGCGCGTCGACAAGGGTGTGGGCTACGTCCACGCCGAGATCGAGAAGCTGCTCGGCAAGGGCCGTATCAACCAGGACAAGGCCAACCGCCTCAAGGCCCTGGTCACCGGTGTGCTGGACAAGGCCGAGGGCTTCGCGGACGCGGACTTCATCATCGAGGCCGTGTTCGAGGAGATCGGTGTCAAGCAGCAGGTGTTCGCGGAGGTCGAGGCCGTCGCCCCGGCGCACGCGATCCTGGCGACGAACACCTCCTCCCTCTCGGTGACCGAGATGGCGTCGAAGCTCAAGAACCCCGAGCGGGTCGTCGGCTTCCACTTCTTCAACCCGGTCGCGATCCTGCCGCTGCTGGAGATCGTCCGGGGCGAGGCCACCGACGACGCCTCCCTCGCCACGGCCTTCGCCGTCGCCAAGAAGCTGAAGAAGACCGCGGTGCTCGTGAAGGACGCCCCGGCGTTCGTCGTGAACCGCATCCTGACCCGCTTCATGGGCGAGATCCAGAACGTCATCGACGAGGGCACGCCGGTCGAGGTCGCGGAGAAGGCGGTGGAGCCCCTGGGCCTGCCGATGTCTCCCCTCGTCCTGCTGGAGCTGGTCGGTCCCGCGATCGGTCTGCACGTCTCGGAGACCCTCAACCGGGCCTTCCCGGACCGCTTCACCGTCTCCGAGAACCTCGCCGCGGTCGTCAAGGCCGGCAAGCGCGGCTTCTACGTCTACGACTCCGGCAAGCCGGAGCTGGACCCCGAGGTCGCCGCGCTCCTCAAGCAGGGCGACTCCGTCCTGTCCGAGGAGCAGGTGCGGGCCCGGGTGCTCGACGCCGTCGCCCAGGAGATCGGGCTCATGCTCGACGAGGGTGTCGTCGCCGAGGCCCAGGACATCGACCTCTGCCTGATCACCGGCGCCGGCTGGCCCTTCCACCTGGGCGGCATCACGCCGTACCTGGACCGCGAGGGCGTCAGCGAGCGCGTCAACGGCAAGAAGTTCCTGGAGACCGGGGTGGCCTCGGTCCCCGCGTGACCGAGTGCACCACATGAGGGCCTCCGCCTGCGGGCGGGGGCCCTCATGGCGTGGTCGGTCGGGGGGCGGACGGCCGCGCCCCCTCAGGGGAGCGGGGAACTGCGCGAGCAACCCCACACACCCCGCACGGCCCGCATCACCTGCCCCGGCGGACGCGTAGCCGCACACGCACCGTCAGACGGCGACCGACGGCGCCAACGCCAAGCCCGCCTCGTCGTTCTGCCGGGCTATGCGCAACGCGCCCCCCGCGTCGATCACCCCGAGCACCACCCGCCCGTACGCGTCCCGGGCCAGCGCCGGCGCCCCCACACCGCGCTCACGGGTCGGCGACCACCACACCCCGGCCTGCTCGTTCTCCGTGCCGCAGGCCGCCAGCACGACCTGTCCCCCGACGTCGCGATGGGCCAGCACCGTGCAGTCGTACCCGTCGAGCGGCACCCGCAGCACGGCCACCGGGCCCTCCGCCGGAGTCCCGCCGAGCGGGATCACGGGGCCGTCCGGCCGGTGGGCGACGACGCCACCGGTCGCCGGGTCGGTCCAGTAGTACGTCGCCCGGTCCGGCGCGGTCTCCAGACCCACCACGCTGCCACGGGCCACCGACAGCGGAACGGTCGGCGCCTGGGCGAAGGCCCCGTCGGGCTTCTCCTGCGTCCAGCGCATGACGAGGTCCTGACCGCCGGCCAGCGCCTCGACGTGCCCGGAAGCGAAGGCGACCACGGCCACCGGGTCCTGCACCAGGCGGCCCTTGAGGTCGGTCCACGCGCTCCACTTGCCGCCCGCCAGCTCCCGGCGCAGCATGACGCCGCCCCCCGCGTTGCGCGCGAGGACATGGACGTTGCCGCCTGCGCTCACCGCGCCGGTGGGCGTCCCGAAGCGCGCCGCCTTGGCCGCGTCCTTGTGCGGATTGCCCAGCGAACGCCACTCGGTGACCGGTCGGCCGGTCTGGTACTGGATGGCGTGCACGACGTCCACGGCGGGCGGGCCGTCACCCTCGGCGACCTCACGGCGGCCGAGGAAGTGCACATAGGTGTCCGCGCCCTGCACGACATGGAGGTCGGTCAGCCCCGCCACGGGGAAGAGGTCGGGACCGGTCCACTCGGCGCCCCCGGGCCGCGTCTGCGTCCAGCGCAGCAGCCCCGCACGCGCGCGGGCGTACGCGGTGAGCCTGCCGTCCTTGCCGAGGACGAGCCAGGAACCGGCGAGCGTGGTCTCGGCCCTGTGCCGCCCGCTCCCGCCGTTCGCCGAGGTGTCGGCCGCCGTCCCCTGGGCGGCGGCGCGCCCGGATCTGGTCCGCATGACGTGACCCGCCCTTTCCGATGACGCTCGGCGCGGCTCCCCGGCCGCCCTCTCGCACAGGACACGGAAGGCCGAGCGGCCCCCATCATAAGATGAACGTTTCACCCGCCCGGCGTGACCGCCCGGCGTGCGACCCTGTCCCCCATGGACGCCCCGCTGCTCGTGATCGTCGACGCCGCCAACGTCATCGGCTCCGTCCCCGACGGCTGGTGGCGCGACCGGCGCGGCGCGGCGGAGCGCCTGCGCGACCGCCTGGCCCGCGACGGGGTCCCCGGCCGCGACGAGCCCGTCGAGCTGGTGATGGTCGTGGAGGGCGCGGCCCGCGGGGTGGAGCCAGTGCCGGGTGTACGGGTCGAGGCGGCACCCCGCAGCGGTGACGACCGCATCGTGGAACTCGTCGCCGAGGAGGGCGCCGACCGCCCCTGTCTCGTGGTCACCGCCGACCGCGAACTGCGCCGCAGGGTGGCCGAGTTGGGCGCCGAGGTGACCGGACCACGGACGGTGCGCGGCAGTTCGTGAACTGCCGCGCACCGGCCGGCGGCCGGCCTCGACCGTGCTGGCGCGCGGCCCCGCGAGGCAGCAGCAGGGCGAGCGCGAACGGCACGAGGAGGAGGGCGGTCATCCACCAGAACGTGGCGGTGAACGCGGATCCGTCGAACTCCTCGCCCGACTCCGACAGCAGTTGCAGACTCACCGCGGCCATGGCCCCGCCCAACGCGCCCCCGACGCGCTGCGCGACGGCGCTGATCGTGGTGATGTGCGGGATCGCCTCGCGCGGCAGATCGCTCTTGTAGAGGGCGGCCGCCAACGGGATGGAGAGGGAGGCGAGCCCCGCGCAGCACCAGCGCCGCGCCGAGCAGCAGATCGTCGGGGCGCGTGCCGGAGAGGGCGAAGGGAAGGGTGCCCACGATGGTGAGCACCAGATTCCACAGCCCCATCGGCCGGGCGGCCGACACAGGGAAGTCTCGAACCTCAACTGGTCTTGAGGTCAAGTGCCCCGACTCGCTCCCCCTCCGGGTCAGCGGGTGCCGCGTCCCGGCCCGCCGGTCTCGGCCGTCGGCGTCTCCTTGTGGCGGGCGAGCCGGCTGTGGGTGCGGCCGTAGACGAGGTAGACGACGATGCCGAGGACCATCCAGACGGCGAAGCGGAGCCAGGTCTCGGTGGGCAGGTTGAGCATCAGCCACAGCGAGGCGCACACCGACAGGATCGGGACGACCGGCACCCAGGGGGTGCGGAACGACCGGTGCAGGTCGGGGCGGGTCCGGCGCAGGATGACGACACCGATCGCGACGACCACGAACGCGAACAGGGTGCCGATGTTCACCAGCTCGGCCAGCTCGCTCAGCGGGGTGAAGCCCGCGACGATCGCGATGACCACCCCGAGCAGGATGGTCGGCCGGTGCGGGGTCTTGAACCGGGGGTGGACGTGGGAGAAGAAGCGCGGCAGCAGTCCGTCGCGGCTCATCGCGAAGAAGACCCGGGTCTGGCCGAGCAGCAGGATCATGCACACGGTCGTCAGACCGACGGCGGCGCCGAAGCTGATGAAGCCCGCGAACCACGGATGCCCGGTGGCCTTGAAGGCGTCGGCGAGCGGCGCGGTCACCGACAGCTCGGTGTAGTGCTGCATGCCGGTGACGACGATCGAGACCGCCACGTACAGCGTGGTGCAGATCAGGAGGGAGCCGAGGATGCCCCGGGGCATGTCGCGCTGCGGGTTCCGCGTCTCCTCGGCGGCCGTGGCGACGACGTCGAAGCCGATGAACGCGAAGAAGACGACGGAGGCGGCCGTGAAGATGCCCATCACGCCGAAGTTGGCGGGCGCCCAGCCGAACATCAGCTGGATCAGCGGGGACTGGAGACTGTCGCCCGCCGGGACCTCCTGCGCCTTCGGGATGAACGGGTCGTAGTTGTCGGAGGTGACGAAGAAGGCGCCCGCGATGATCACGGTGAGGACGACCGTCACCTTGATGGCGACGACGACCGAGGTGACCCGCGCGGAGAGCTTGGTGCCGGCCACGAGGATCGCGGTGAGGATCAGGACGAGCGCGGCGGCGAGGATGTCGAAGCCGAAGCCGTCGGCCCCGTCCCGCGTGCCGAGCGCGGCCGGCAGGTCCCAGCCCGCGTTGTCCATCAGCGAGTGGATGTAGCCGGACCAGCCGACGGCCACCACCGCCGTGCCCAGCGCGAACTCCAGCACCAGGTCCCAGCCGATGATCCAGGCGGGCAGCTCCCCGAGGGAGGCGTAACTGAAGGTGTACGCGGATCCGGCGACCGGGACCGTGGAGGCGAACTCCGCGTAGCAGAGGGCGGCGAGCGCGCAGACGACACCGGCCACGACGAAGGCGAGGGCGACGGCGGGACCGGCGTTGTTCTTGGCCACCGTGCCGGTGAGGACGAAGATGCCGGTGCCGATGATGACACCGACGCCGAAGACCGTCAGATCCAGCGCGGACAGGGATTTCTTGAGGGCGTGCTCTGGCTCCTCGGTGTCGAGGATGGACTGCTCGACCTTCTTGGTCCGGAAGAGTGTGCTGCTCACGGGCGTACCTCCCACGCTGGGCGTCCTCGACATGATGGGGAGGGGGCGATGGGGGTCCCCTCGGTCGAGCGAAGCCGAGACTGGGGGTGCGTTTGCCCGGACGGGAGCGGTTTCACGCGAACGGGCCGGTATCACCACCGTAAAGAATGGCGACACCGGCCCGAACGGACCAAAGGGGTACGTCAGTCGCGCGCCGGCTCCGCCTCGGCGGGCGCTCCGTCGAGGCGGCCGTCGAGCTTGGAGACCAGCCCGGTGACCTGGCGGGCGATGTCGGGCGCGGTGAGCCCGATCTCGGCCAGGACCTCGGCGCGGGTGGCGTGGTCGAGGAAGCGCGGCGGGATGCCGAAGTCGCGCAGCGGGAGGTCCACGCCGGCGTCCCGCAGGGCCTGGGCGACGGCCGAGCCGACGCCGCCGACACGGGAGTTGTCCTCGACGGTGACGACCACGCGGTGCTTGTCCGCGAGGGGCGCCATGTGCTCGTCGACCGGCTTGACCCAGCGCGGGTCGACGACGGTCGTGGTGATGCCCTGCTTGTCGAGCAGGTCGGCGATCTCCAGGCACATCGGCGCGAGGGCGCCGACGGAGACGAGGAGCACATCGGGGGTGTCGGTGCCGGGCTCGCGCAGCACGTCCATGCCGCCGACGCGGCGCAGGGCGGGCACGGCGGGGCCGACGGCGCCCTTGGAGAAGCGCACCACGGTCGGCGCGTCGGTGACCTCGACGGCCTCGCGGAGCTGGGCGCGGACCTGGTCGGCGTCGCGCGGCGCGGCGAGCCGGAGGCCCGGGACGACCTGGAGGATCGACATGTCCCACATGCCGTTGTGCGAGGCGCCGTCGGTGCCGGTGACACCGGCCCGGTCCAGGACGAACGTCACACCGCACTTGTGCAGGGCGACATCCATCAGGACCTGGTCGAAGGCCCGGTTGAGGAAGGTGGCGTACACCGCGAAGACGGGGTGCAGACCCCCGGTGGCCAGGCCCGCCGCCGAGACCGCGCCGTGCTGCTCGGCGATGCCGACGTCGTACACGCGCTCGGGGAAGGCCTTGGCGAACTTGTCGAGGCCGACCGGCTGGAGCATGGCCGCCGTGATGGCGACGATGTCCTCGCGCTCCTTGCCGAGCTTCACCATCTCCTCGCCGAAGACCGAGGTCCAGTCGGCGCCGGAGGAGGCGATGGGCAGCCCCGTGTCCGGGTGGATCTTGCCGACGGCGTGGAAGCGGTCGGCCTCGTCCTGGAGGGCGGGCTGGTAGCCGCGGCCCTTCTCGGTGAGGCAGTGCACGATGACCGGGCCGCCGAACCGCTTGGCGCGGGACAGCGCGGACTCCAGGGCCTCGATGTCGTGGCCGTCGATCGGGCCGACGTACTTCAGGCCGAGGTCCTCGAACATGCCCTGCGGGGCGATGAAGTCCTTCAGCCCCTTCTTGGCGCCGTGCAGCGTCTCGTAGAGCGGCCGGCCGACGACCGGGGTGCGCTCCAACAGGTCCTTGCCGCGGGCGAGGAAGCGCTCGTAGCCGTCAGTGGTCCGCAGGGTGGCCAGGTGGTTGGCGAGGCCGCCGATGGTCGGCGCGTACGAGCGCTCGTTGTCGTTGACGACGATGACCAGGGGGCGGTCCTTGGCGTCGGCGATGTTGTTGAGCGCCTCCCAGGCCATACCGCCGGTCAGCGCGCCGTCGCCGATGACCGCGACCACGTGGTCGTCGCGTTTCAGCACCTGGTTGGCCTTCGCGAGGCCGTCGGCCCAGCCCAGGACGGTGGAGGCGTGGCTGTTCTCGATGACGTCGTGCTCGGACTCTCCCTGCGAGGGGTAGCCGGAGAGGCCGCCCTTCATCTTCAGCCGGGAGAAGTCCTGGCGGCCGGTCAGCAGCTTGTGGACGTAGGACTGGTGGCCCGTGTCCCACAGCACCTTGTCCTTGGGCGAGTCGAAGACCCGGTGCAGTGCGATGGTGAGCTCGACCACTCCGAGGTTCGGGCCGAGGTGACCGCCGGTCTTCGACACCGCCTCCACGAGGAAGGTCCGGATCTCCTCCGCCAGCTGGTCCAACTCCTCCAGGCTGAGCCGGTCCAGATCGCGCGGTCCCCTGATGCGGGTCAGCAGCGGCACCCGTGCCTCCTTGCGATAGTGCTGTTCGAGCGTTACCGGGCTCGACGAAGTCTAATCTTCCGCGCACCGGGCCGACCGCCGGGCGGTCGGGTCCCGTGTCACGCAAACGGCCGTAAACCATCCTGCGCAGACGTACCCGTACGAAACGTCCGACAACAAGCGGAAGTGCCCGGCGCCTTATGGCACCGGGCACATGAGCGCCCTGAAGGGGCGCGAGGAACTGCGCGACCAGCCACGAACAACCCGCAGTCGGCGACGGACAGACACCCCGACGGCGCCCCCGTCAGATCGCTACGCGCGACCCGCGGCCTTCTGGCTCCGACGGCTGACGGAGTCGATGACGACCGCACCCAACAGCACCGCACCCGTGATCATGTACTGGATCGAGGTGTTCATGTTCAGCAGGTCGAGACCGGTCTGGATCGACTGGATCACCAGCATGCCCAGCAGCGCCGACCACACCGACCCGCGTCCGCCGAAGAGGCTGGTGCCGCCGATGACGGCCGCGGCGATCGCGAGCATCAGCGTGTTGCCGCCACCGGCGGACAGCGTCGCGCTCGCGGTCTGGCCGGCGAAGAACATGCCGCCGATCGCCGCGAAGCCACCGGAGATGGCGAACACGGTGATCCGGATCATCGGCACGTTGATACCGGCACGGCGGGCGGCCTCGATGCCGCCGCCGACCGCGAACACCTGACGGCCGTAGGTCGTACGGCGCAGCACGAAGTCCACGACCACCAGCGCCGCCAGGAAGATCACCAGCGCGTTGGAGACACCGGAGGCGTTGTTGAGCACGGCGGCGGCGGCGAAGGAGACGAGGGCGAGCGCGCCGACACGCAGCAGGATCTCGCTGGTCGGCCGGAACGGCACACCCGCGGCCCAACGACGGCGCTGCTCGTTGAAGTTGCCGACGAGCGACAGCACCACGGCGAGGCCGGCCAGGATGTACGCGCCGATGATGGCCTGGTCCATGAAGAAGGAGCTCTGGCCGAGCAGACGGACCGGACCCTCGTCGGAGGGGATGTTGATCGTGCCGCTCTCGCCCAGCAGCCACAGCATCAGGCCGTTCCAGCCGAGGAAACCGGCCAGGGTGACGACGAACGCGGGTACGCCGATCTTGGCGAAGAACCAGCCGTGCAGCGCGCCGATGGCGAGACCGGTGATGACCGCCAGGACCAGCGCCAACCAGGAGTTCATGCCCTCGTTCACCGCGAACACGGCGAACAGAGTGGAGGCCAGGCCGCTGACCGAGCCCACGGACAGGTCGATCTCGCCGAGCAGCAGCACGAACACCAGGCCGATGGCGAGCATGCCGGTGGCCGAGAGGAAGTAGCTGATGTTCGAGAGGTTGTCGGCGCTGAGGAAACGATCGTTCTGGAGCTGGAAGATCGTCCAGATGACGATCAGGCCGATGACCACCGGCAGCGAGCCCAGCTCGCCGCCCTTCACCTTGCGCTTGAACTCGGTGACGTAGCCCTTGAGGCCCTCTTCGCGGACCAGCAGACGCGGGTCGACGACGGTGACCGGCGCGGCCGTGGGGTCGTCGGCGGGCGCGACCGTGGTCTGGCCGCCTGCCCCCGTGTCCGTCGCGGAATCGCTCTTCACGGTCTTGGACGTGTCGCTCACTTTGCCGCCTCCGTGGTGCGCCGCCCCGCGCGACGGGTCACGGCGTTGTCCGTGGCACCCGTGATCGCGGCGATGATCTCTTCGTGGCTGGTGTCCTTCACGGAGAAGGAGCCGTTGTTCTTGCCCAGCCGCAGAACGGCCACGGTGTCCGCGACCGCCTTCACGTCGGCCATGTTGTGGCTGATGAGGATGACGGCGAGGTTGCGCTCGCGCAGCCGTTCGACCAGGTCGAGGACCTGCGCGGTCTGCTCGACGCCGAGGGCGGCGGTGGGCTCGTCCAGGATGACGAGCTTGGGGTCACCGATGAGGGCGCGGGCGATGGCGACGACCTGGCGCTGACCGCCGGAGAGGCTCGCGATCGGGATCCGTACGCTCGGGATCCGGATGGAGAGCGTGGACAGCAGCTCCCGGGAGTTCTTCTCCATCGTCACCTCGTCGATGACGCCCCGGTGCAGCAGTTCGCGACCGAGGTAGAGGTTGCCGACGACGTCGAGGTTGTCGCAGAGCGCGAGGTCCTGGTAGACCGTCGCGACACCGAGGCCCTGGGCGTCGTGCGGCTTGTTGATCTTGACCGGGTCGCCCTGCCACTCGATGACGCCCTCATCGATGGGGTGGACACCCGCGATGGTCTTGACCAGGGTGGACTTTCCTGCGCCGTTGTCGCCCACCAGGGCGACCACTTCACCGGCGTGGACCTCCAGCTCGACGTCGGTGAGTGCCTGCACCGCACCGAACCGCTTGGAGACTCCGCGCAACGCCAGCACGGGCGTAGCGGACACGTGAACCATCTCCTTCGCCGCCTGACCGGCGGGGATGCCGCGCCGGAAACCGGCGCGGAGGATGTGCCGGCCCCGGGGGTGAGGGGCCGTCGCACAAGGCTTACAAGGTGAACATGCGTATGGCCGCTGCTCTCTCGGCAGCGGTTCCGTCCGGCGCCCGCCCCGGAAGCGGGGTCTGAGGTCGGGGCGGGCGCCGGACAGGTTCAGGTGGGCCGTGAGCGGTCGTGACGCGGTGACCGCCCGCGGCCCGGGCCCGAGTGACTACTCGAGGCCGGCCTCCTTGCAGGCCTTGGCGAACTCGGCGGTGCAGATGTCGGTGACCTTGTAGAGGCCGTCCTTCACCACCGTGTCGTTGATGTTGTCCTTGGTCACGGAGACCGGGGTCAGCAGCTTCGCGGGGACCTTGTCGCCGGACCCGCTGGTCACCTCGGTGTCGGCCAGGGACTTGATGTCCTTGTCCTCCAGCAGGTTGACCGCGAGCTCGGCGGCCGTGTCGGCCTCCGGCTTGTAGGCCTTGTAGACCGTGGAGGACTGCGTGCCGGCGACGATCCGCTGGATGGCGGCGAGTTCGGCGTCCTGGCCCGTCAGCGGAATGCCGCTGATCTTCGCACCCTTGAGGGTGTTGGCGATGCCACCGGCCATGCCGTCGTTGGCGGCGTAAACGCCCGCGATGTTCTTGGCGCCCAGCTGGGTGATGGCCGCGGACATCTTCTGGGCGGCGACCGTGTCCTTCCAGAGGCCGGACTGCTCGTAGGCGATGTCGACCTTGCCGTCGAGGGCCTTGTGCGCGCCCTCCTTGAACTGACCGGCGTTCGGGTCCGCGTCGTCGCCGTTGATCATGACGACCTTGGCCTTCGGGGTCGCCTTGTCGCCGAGGGCGGCGAGGAGGGCCTCGCCCTGCAGCTCGCCGACCTTGACGTTGTCGAAGGAGACGTAGGCCGAGACCGGGCCCTGGGCCAGACGGTCGTAGGCGACGACCTTGACGCCCTTGTCCACCGCGGACTGGATGGAGGACTTGATGGCGGCGGAGTCCTGGGCGGAGACGACGATGACCTTGACGCCCTTGGTCACCATGGTGCTCATCTGCTGAGCCTGCTTGGTGGGGTCGGCGGCGGCGTTCGCGTACTCGACCTTGCAGTCGGAGCAGAGTTCCTCGACCTTGTCCTCGAAGTACGGACGGTCGAACTTCTCGTAGCGCGCGGTGACGTTGTCGGGCAGGAGCAGACCGATCGTCTTGCTGTCGCCGCCACCGGTGCTGCCGCTGTCCGAGTCGTCGTCGCCGGCCTTGCCACAGGCGGCCACGGAGAGCGCCAGCGAAACCGCGGTGGCGCCGATCACGACTCTACGCATCGTTGCGTTCATTTTGGGTTGTGCCTCCCTGACACGGGCCGCAGCACTGCGGCCGAGGTGGCTGGAAGTCAACTCGGCCACACGTGCGACGTCAAGAAGTAAATCCTTAACGGGTTGGCAACGGCGTGTTTCGTTCTCTAAGTGAAGACAGGGGTTGCCGCGGTGAGGGTCCCGTCCAAAAGGGTGGAATCACCCATCTCACTGAGGGCCAGCGCCAGGGCCCCGAGGACCTCGGCACGGCCGCCAAGTGCCCCTGGCAGCACTGAGAGTTGACGTGCGGCACTCGGGATCGCGTACCGGCCGACCGACTCCCTTATGGGTCCGAGAACCAGCTCTCCGGCCTCGGCGAGATCGCCACCGAGGACCACGCGGCTCGGGTTCAACAGATTACAGAGATTGGCGACTCCACTTCCGATGTGTCGGCCGACGTCGGCGATCACCCGACGGCAGCCCGGGTCCCCGTCCCTCGCCAACCGTACGACCCCTTCCATGGTCAGGTCGGTGCCGTGGCTGGACTGGAGAAGCGGCAGCACATAGCGCGCGGCAGCGAAGGTCTCCAGGCAGCCGCGGTTGCCGCAGCGGCAGACAGGGCCGGATTCATCAAGAGTAATATGCCCGATTTCTCCCGCTGTGCCACCCGGGCCCCTGTAGATCTTGCCATCGATCACCAGTCCGGCCCCCACGCCGCTGGAGACCTTGATGTAGGCCAGGTCCCGCACCCCCCGGCCGCTGCCCCAGACCAGCTCACCGAGGGCGCCGAGGTTGGCGTCGTTGTCCACGTGCACCGGGACGCCCAGGCGGTGCTGCATCTCGGCGGCGGGCTTGGTGCCGGTCCAGCCCGGCAGGATCGCGGTGGAGCCGAGCGTCCCGGACTCCACGTCGATCGGGCCGGGCACGCCGAGGCCCACCCCCGCGATCTTCGTACGGTCCACCCCGGTGGCCTCGACCAACCGGGTGACCAGCTGATCCGCCCGGTCGAAACCCTGGGTCGAGGAGGCGTCCACGTCCAGCGGCTCGGACTCCTCGGCGAGCACCTGATGGGCGAGATTCCCGATCGCGACGCGCAAATGCGTGTGCCCGAAGTCCACGCCGATCACGATGCCGGCGTCCCCGCTCAGCGAGACCGCGCGCGCCCGGCGGCCACCCGCCGACGTGGGCGTGACCTCGACGGTTCCACCGTCCTTGAGTTCGCGCACGATGTTGGAGACCGTGGCCGCGGACAGGCCGGTGGTCCTGGCGATCTCCGCCTGCGTGAGCGACCCGGCGAGACGCACCGCCCGTACGACGCGCTCGAGATTTGCTCGGTGCAGCGACGACTGCGACCCCGGAGTCTCCATCGACTCATCCACTCCCGTCCCGGACCGGGCGGCCCGCACGCCGCCCGGGTGACCCGGGTCACAGCCATAAGACCCGGCCCACTTACAAGTTGTGAACTCCAAGCTCCGCTGAACGGGTTACCGCAGTCAAGTCCTTGAGGGAAACTGGGGTCGCCGAATGACCACTAAATGTCACTCTGCGGCTACTTGGGGTCCCGGGACCGGCTACTTGAGCGTGGCGGAGGTGAGGCCCGCCTGGACCTGCCGCTGGAAGGAGAGATAGACCACGAGCATGGGGACCATGGCGATGGTGACCCCGGCGAAGAGGACGGGCAGATCGGACGCGTAGCCCTGCTGCTGCTGGAGCTGGATGAGGCCCTGGGTGAGGACGTACCGCTCGGGATCGTCGCCGCTCTGCGGCTGCATCAGCACCGTGGGCAGGATGAACTGGTTCCACTGCCCCAGAGTGTTGAAGATCCCGACACTGATCAGCCCGGGCTTCGCCATCGGCAGCATGACCTGGAAGAACGTCCGGGTGTGCGAGGCGCCGTCGAGGATGGCCGCCTCGAACACCGCGGTGGGCAGCGTGCGGAAGAACGCGTGCATGAAGAACACGGTGAACGGCAGCGAGTAGGCGACGTACACCAGGATCAGCCCCTGGTAGGTGTTCAGCATGTCCAGCCGTTTGACCATGAAGAACAACGGCACCAGGGCCAGGAACACGGGGAACATCGCGCCGGCGACGAAGAAGTAGTACAGCAGCCGGTTGCCCCGGAACGGGTAGCGGGCCAGGACGTACGCGGCCATCGAGCCGAACAGCATGGTCAGCGGCACGGAGAAGACCAGCACGATGACCGTGTTGACGAAGTAGTCGCCGATGCCCTTGTCCCAGGCGCGGGAGAAGACGTCCAGGGACCAGTTCTCGGGCCAGCCGAAGGCCGAGCCGCCGATCTGGGCGTCGGTCTTGAAGGAGCTGAGCACCAGCCACAGCAGCGGCAGCACGATCAGCAGGGCCCACAGGGCGAGGAACCCGTGCGAGAAGACGTTCAGGACGACGCCTTCGCCGCGCTCGTCGCCGGGTCCGGTCCGGCCCTTGTCCACCGTCGGGCCGGTGGGGACCGAGTCGCCGCGCGAGGCGGTCTTGAGGGGTGCACTCATCTTCTGTCGTCTCTCCCGCTCAGAACTCGACGCGCTCGCGCCGGGTGGCCCGCAGCATGACCACCGACACGATCAGGGTGAGGAGCAGCATCACGACGCCCATCGCGCAGGCGTAGCCGCTCCTGCCGTACAGCAGGAAGTTCCGCATCATCACGGTCGCCATGACCTCGCTGTGGTGGTCGGGGCCGCCTCCGTACTCCCCCGCGGTCATGGTCGAGACCAGGATGAACATGTCCATCGCCGCGATGCCGAGGTAGACCCAGGCGGTCTGCACGGAGTCCCACAGCAGGGGCAGGGTGATGCGGAAGAAGGTGTGGGCGCGGCCGGCGCCGTCGATCAGGGCGGCCTCGTAGATGTCTCGCGGGATGGCCTGCATGGCGGCGGAGAACAGGACCAGGTAGAAGCCGACGCCGTGCCAGACGACGACCAGGATGAGGGCCCAGAGCACCATGTTCGGCTCGTTCAGCCACTCGACGGGGCTGCTCTCGTCGACCAGCCCCAGCTTCATCAGGAGACCGTTGAGCATGCCGCCGCTGTCGCTGCGGTAGACGGCGCCGAACAGCACCGCGAGGATCGCCAGCGACAGCACCTGCGGGAAGAAGTAGACGATCTTGTAGAAGCCCGACCCGGCGACCCCCGAGACCCCGCCGGCCCGGCCGCGCCCGCCCGCGTTCAGCATGAACGCGAAGAACAGCGCGAGCAGGATGGTGATGACCGGGATGAACACCAGGAACAGGATGTTGTGCCAGATCGCCTGGAGGAAGATGTCGTCCTCGAACAACGCGGTGTAGTTGTCCAGGCCGATGAAGGAGAAGGTCTGGGACTGTCCCTTCCAGTCGGTCAGCGAATAGCCGAACGTCTGGATGTACGGCCAGATCACGAAGATCAGATAAAGCGCCACGGGGACCAGGAGAAACCCCGCGACGAACCGGTTCTGCCCTTTACGCATTGGCGTTTTCCTGCCTCGGGTTCCATGAGAGGAAAGGCGCGCCCCGTCCTGCAAGGGGCGCGGGAACTGCGCGACGAGCCACGACGAACCCGCAGCTCACCACAGTGCGCAGCTCCCACGGCGCTCCGACGCCCCACTAGTCCCGGCGGTTGTTCTTGGACTCCGGGTCCTTCGCCTGCTTGTCCACCGCGGCCTGCGCCCGCTTGAGCCACTCGGCCGGCTGGATCCGCTTAGCCATCAGTTCGTTCGACGCGTTCTGGATCGCCGTGTCCATCTCGCTGTACCACTCGGTGTACAGGTAACGGAACGTGTTGTCACCGGCCGCCTTGGAGGCCTCGACCGTGGACTGCGTGCCCGGGCGCAGCTGTACGCCGGTGTCGACGCCGTCCTTCAGGATGGTCAGCGAATTGGCCTCCTTGGCGAACAGCGTCGACCACTCCTTGGAGAGCATCATCCGCATGAACTCCTTGGCGGCCGGGAGGTTCTTGGCCTTGGCGGGGATGATGAACGGCTCGCCGGAGCCGGCCCGGATCGCCTCGAACGGCATCACGCTGTCCGGCAGCAGCGGCATCGGCATGAACTTCATGTCGAAGTCGTCCGGTGTCTGCTTCAGCTGTTCGTTCTCCAGCCAGGAGCCGGAGGTGATGAACACGGCCTTGTACTGGTTCCAGCGGGTCTGCGACTCGGTGTGGGTGAGGCCGTTGGTGCCGGGCATCAGATAGCCCTTCTCGACGACCTCGTAGATCGCCTCGACCGCGGCCTTCGCGGCGTCGGAGCCGACGAACGCCTTCGGGTCGAGGTTGTCGATCGCCTTCATGGCGTCCAGTCCGCCCGTCTTGGCGATCAGGTCCATGATGGCGACGTTGATGTAGTACGGGTACTTGCCCTGGTGCGCGAGGCCGCCGATGTCCTTGGCCTTGGCCTCCTTGCAGATGGTCAGGAAGTCGGCCCAGGTCTTGGGCTCCTCCCAGCCGTTCTCCTTGAAGAGCTTGCCGGAGTACCACAGGCCCCACACCGTGTAGATGTAGTTGAGGGCGACGATCTTGTCCTCCTGCATGCCCGCGTCGAGCGTGCCGGGGATGAGGGTGTCGCGCACCTTCTTGGCCGGGTCGTCGATCGAGGGGGCGTCCAGCACCGCGGCGAGGTCGAGGAGCTGGTCGTTCTTGTAGAGAACGTCGATCGGGATCTGCTGGGCGCCGGAGTCGTCGACGATGTCCGGCGGGTTGCCCGCGTTGAACCGGGGCTGGAGCTTGCCGGTGATCTCCTGGGTGCCGGTGTGGGTGGAGGTGACCCCCCACTTCTTCTGGAAGGCGGCCTCCCACGCCTTGGCGTAGGCGTCGCCGTAGCCGCCCTTGAAGATGACGACGTCGAGCTTGCTGCCCTTCTTCACGCCGAAGGGGTTCGACTCGGAGGTCTTGCCCTGACTGTCCTCGGCGGTGTCGTCCCCGCCGCCTCCGCTGGCACACGCGGACAGAAAGCTCATCGTGGGAACGGTGATCAGGCCCAGCGCGGCGGAGCGCTTGATCAGATCGCGGCGGCCGACGCCCTCGGGCCGGGTGGTGTCGACGCCGTCGGGGCCGTGGTCGTGCTCAGCGGTAGTGGATCCCATGCTCAAGTCCTCGCCTTCTCCAGGACTCAGGCGGTGAACCGGATCCTCCCGGCACCGCGGTCGGTTCAAGCTGGGGTCGTGCGTGAGGATTCAACAGGGGGAGGACGGCGGTCGGCGCGCGGACACGTCCGCGACCACCGGTAATTCCCCCCAGGTAGTGCCGTCCACGGTTGTGCGACCACTATGCGGACGCCGACAGGTATAGTCCACTTCCCGCCAGAGGGGCAAGATCGAATGCAAGGTTCGCCTTCGGTCTTTTCCGAGTTGAGACCTCTCGGAAATATGAGCGACCTTGCGCCACCTGACCGGAAAATCCCCGCCATTCGGCCTGGATGACGCAGCCAACACCCTTGACATCGCTCGTCACTTCAACCCCTACTGGTCCCCGCGTTGCAGAGTCGACAACGTTGTCCTCTTTCGATCACTTCTTGATCGGAAACAGTTTGCGGGACGTAGGGAGGGTGCTCGCCGATGCGGCACAGACGGAGTTCCACGGCGGTGCTCGGCGCCGTCGCGTTCGCTCTGGTGATGGCCTCGCAGGGCCCGGCCGTCGCGTTACCGGACCGAGCGGCGGCCGGTGCGCGGGAGTTCGGCTCCTCGTTCGAGCCGGACGATCCGGCCCCGGACTGGATCAGCACGGTCGACACCGCTCCGGACGGCTCGGCCCGAGCCTCCGGTGTCGACGGCGGCTACACCACCGGCATACCGGGCAACATCACCGACCGGGTCACCGAGGTCCGGGCCAGCGGCGAGAACGCCGCCGGCGGAGAGGTGAAGGAGAACCTCGTCGACGGCGAGTCCGGCACCAAGTGGCTCACCTTCCAGCCCACCGGCTGGGCCGAGTTCGACCTCGCCGGACCGGCCGAGGTGGTGACCTACGCGTTGACGTCGGCAAACGACTTCGAGACCCGTGACCCGAAGGACTGGACCCTGAAGGGCTCCACCGACGGCAAGGAGTGGAAGACCCTCGACACCCGCTCCGGCGAGTCCTTCGACGAACGGTTCCGGACGAAGTCGTACGACATCCCCCGCGACGCGGTGGCCGGCTACCGGCACTTCCGGCTCGACATCACCCGGAACAACGGCGCCTCGATGATCACCCAGCTCGCCGATGTGCAGTTCTCCACGGGCGGCGGACAGACGCCCGCACCGAAGGAGATGCTGTCGCTGGTCGACCGGGGTCCGAGCGGCTCGGCGACCGCGAAGGCCGGCGCGGGCTTCACCGGCAAGCGGGCCCTGCGGTACGCGGGCCGCCACACCGCGGACGGACCGGCCCACTCGTACAACAAGATCTTCGACGTGCACGTCGCCGTCGAACGCGACACGGAGCTGGCCTACCGGATCTTCCCGTCGATGGCGGACGGCGACCTGGACTACGACGCGACCCATGTCTCGGTCGACCTGGCCTTCACCGACGGCACCTCGCTCAGCGAGCTGGGGGCGGTGGACAGCCACGGCTTCCCGCTCTCGCCGCGCGGGCAGGGCGCTGCGAAGGCGCTGTACGTCAACCAGTGGAACGACGTGGTCGCGCGGATCGGGTCGGTCGCGGCCGGGCGGACCGTGGACCGGATCCTGGTGGCCTACGACTCCCCCGAGGGCCCGGCGCGGTTCCGCGGCTGGCTCGACGACGTGACCCTGCGCGTCCGGGCGCCCGAGCGGCCGAAGGCACACCTCTCCGACTACGCGGTGACCACCAGGGGAACGAACTCCAGCGGCGGCTTCTCCCGCGGCAACAACTTCCCGGCGACGGCGGTGCCCCATGGCTTCAACTTCTGGACGCCGGTCACCAACGCGGGTTCGCTGAGTTGGCTGTACGACTACGCGCGCGCCAACAACGCGGACAACCTGCCGACCATCCAGGCGTTCAGCGCCAGTCATGAGCCGAGCCCCTGGATGGGAGACCGGCAGACCTTCCAGGTGATGCCCTCGGCGGCCACCGGAACACCCGAACTGAGCCGCGCCTCCCGGGCGTTGGCCTTCCGGCACGAGAACGAGACGGCCCGGCCGTACTACTACGGGGTGCGCTTCGAGAACGGCGTCAGGGCCGAGATGGCGCCCACGGACCACGCGGCGGCGCTGCGCTTCACCTACCCCGGGGACGACGCGAGCGTGATCTTCGACAATGTGACCGACCAGGCGGGGCTGACCCTGGACAAGGACAGCGGGGTCGTCACGGGATTCTCGGATGTGAAGTCCGGCCTGTCGACGGGCGCGACCCGTCTCTTCGTGTACGGGGTCTTCGACGCGCCGGTCACGGACGGCGGCGCGACCGGGGTGAAGGGCCACCTCCGCTTCGACGCGGGCCCGGACCGCACGGTGACGCTCCGCCTCGCCACCTCCCTCATCGGCCTGGACCAGGCGAAGGACAACCTGCGCCAGGAGATCCCGGACGGCACCTCCTTCGGCACGGTGAAGAACCGGGCCCGGGCCGCGTGGGACCGCATCCTCGGGAAGGTGGAGGTCGAGGGCGCGACCCCCGACCAGCTGACCACGCTGTACTCCAACCTCTACCGGTTGTACCTGTACCCCAACTCCGGCTTCGAGAAGGTGGGTTCGGCCCATCGGTACGCCTCGCCCTTCTCCCCGATGACCGGTCCGGACACCCCGACCCATACCGGCGCGAAGATCGTCGACGGCAAGGTCTACGTCAACAACGGGTTCTGGGACACCTATCGGACCACCTGGCCCGCGTACGCGCTGCTGACGCCCGGCCGGGCGGGTGAGCTGGTCGACGGTTTCGTGCAGCAGTACAAGGACGGCGGCTGGACCTCCCGGTGGTCCTCCCCCGGCTACGCGGACCTGATGACCGGCACCTCGTCGGACGTGGCGTTCGCGGACGCATACGTCAAGGGTGTGGACTTCGACGCGAGGTCGGCGTACGAGGCGGCCCTGAAGAACGCCACCGTCGTGCCGCCGACGGCGGGCGTCGGCCGCAAGGGCATGGCCACCTCGCCCTTCCTCGGCTACACCTCCACCGACACCCACGAGGGCCTGTCGTGGGCCCTGGAGGGCTACCTGAACGACTACGGCATCGCGCGCATGGGTCGGGCGCTGTACCGGGAGACCGGCGAGCGGCGCTACCGGGAGGAGGCGGCGTACTTCCTCAACAGGGCCCGTAACTATGTCGAGTTGTTCGACGCGAAGGCCGGCTTCTTCCAGGGCCGCGACGGCACCGGCGCCTGGCGGGTCGACTCCTCCGCCTACGATCCCCGGGTCTGGGGCCACGACTACACGGAGACCAACGGCTGGGGGTACGCCGTTTCCGCGCCGCAGGACAGCAAGGGCCTGGCCAACCTGTACGGCGGCCGCGGCGGGCTGGCGAAGAAGCTGGACACCTACTTCTCCACCCCGGAGACGGCCTCCCCCGACCTCGTCGGCTCCTACAACGGCGTCATCCACGAGATGACGGAGGCCCGTGACGTCCGGATGGGCATGTACGGCCACTCCAACCAGGTCGCCCACCACGCGATCTACATGTACGACGCCGCCGGGCAGCCCTGGAAGACCCAGGAGAAGGTCCGCGAGGTGCTCTCCCGCCTCTACGTCGGCAGCGGAATCGGCCAGGGCTACCACGGCGACGAGGACAACGGGGAGCAGTCCGCCTGGTACCTCTTCTCCGCCCTCGGGTTCTACCCGCTGGTGATGGGCGGCGGTGAATACGCCGTCGGCTCCCCGCTGTTCACCAAGGCCACCGTCCATCTGGAGAACGGCAGGGACCTGGTGGTCGAGGCCCCGAGGAACAGCACCAGGAACGTGTACGTGCAGGGCTTGAAGGTCAACGGCCGGACGTGGACCTCGACTTCACTGCCGCACTCGCTGATCTCCCGTGGCGGGGTGCTGAAGTTCGACATGGGTCCGAGGCCCTCGCGCTGGGGCACCGGTGAGAGTGCCGCACCGGTGTCGATCACGAAGGACGACAAGGTGCCCTCCCCCCGGGCGGACGCCATCGAGGGGCACGGGGAGCTGTTCGACGACACGTCGTCGACGACGGCCTCCGTGGGGACCGTGCCGCTGCCGACTCCCGCCCGGACCAAGGCCGTTCAGTACACGCTGACCTCGGCCGACCACGCCGGGGCCCCGTCCGGCTGGACCTTGCAGGGCTCCGCGGACGGCACGACCTGGAAGACCCTCGACAGACGCGTCGGCGAGTTTTTCGCCTGGGACCGGCAGACCCGGGCCTTCTCCGTCCCGGCCCCGAGGGCGTACGACCACTACCGGCTCGTCCTCGACGACACGGCGACGCTCGCGGAGGTGGAGCTGCTGGCCTGACCCGGTTCGGGCCGGGGCACCGACCCGAACCCGCTTGACCTGGTTGCCCCAGGGAACGATGGAGTCATGTCCAGACCACTCGACAACGTTGTCCCGCCGAGAGGTCCCACAGCCGCACTCCCACCGCGTCCGGTCTCCCCCGTACCGGGACGCGGCTCGCGGACCGGGTGGGCACGTACCGCCCGCCCACCCGGTCCGCCCCGAGCACGGCGCCCGCCCCCGCACAGGGCCGGCGCCGCGGATCGGGCCGATCGCGCCGGGCTCAGCCCACCCGGCAGGGCAGCGTGGTCGCGGGATCGCCTCCCGACCCCTGCACCACATATCCGAAGTTCGCGGTTTCACCTGGATCCAGTGACCCGTTCCAGTCCGCGTTGTGCACCATCACGTTCTGCCCGGTGTAGGTCGCGCTGCCGCTCCACAGGCTGTCGACCTTCTGCCCGGCGGGCAGCGTCCAGTCGACCATCCAGCCGAGCATCGGCACGTCGCCGGTGTTCTTGACGACGACCTCGGACTGGTAGCCGCCGGTCCAACTGCCCGTCGTACGGCGGGTCGCGGAGCACTCGCCCGGGACCGGCTCGGTGGGGTTGCCGGGCTCCTTGATCCCGGTCACCTCGCCGTTGCCGCCGTCGAAGACGACGTCGGAGCAGGAGTAGAAGGTCTCCTGGCTGTCGGAACGCTGCCAGACCATGTAGATGATGTGGCGACCCGACTTGTTCGCGGGCAGCTGGCCCCGCCACGAGTAGTTGGCCTCGACCGTGCCCGGGCTGCCGTTGAGCGGCGGGTGGTCGACGCTCAGGAACGGCTGCGCCTCCATGTCGTTCCAGGTGAGCGTCTTCGTCGGGTCGAAGCCGTCCTTGGTGATGTAGACGTAGAACCAACCCGGGTGCGCCGCCCACGCGTTGTACGAGAAGTCGACGGTCGCGCCGGAGGTGAGATGGGTCAACGGCCAGTCGGCGCTGGGTGTGTTGAACCCGGTGAAGTTGGCGTTGCCGCCGCTGCACAGCTGGCCGTCCGGGACGAAGCCGCGGGTGCGGCCGGCGCCGTCCGAACGGAGCACCGAGAACCAGTTGTAGAACGGCGTCGTCCCGCTGACCTGCTGCGCGGAACGACAGGCCGGGTTGATCGGTTTGATCTCCCCGGTGTCGGTCAGCCCGTCCTGCCAGCACAGGAACGTGCGGCTGCCGGGCTTCATCGGGGTGCCGTGCGCCTCCGCCTTGCCGCTGCCGGCGGTGACGACGAGACCCAGTGCCGGGATCGTGGTCACGAGGGCGAGCAGGACGAGGAGAAGGTCCCTGTGGCGTCGGGGCAGCCCTAGGCGTGGTTTTGTCACGTGCATGACAAGCGCTCCTTGCGTGTACGGCTTGGAGGTGGGGGGACGTGCGCGTGCCGATGTGCGGGTGCGAGGTGGGGCGATGCGCGGGTGCGAGGTGTGCCGATGTGCGGGTGGCGGTGCGGACAGGTGGTGCGGGCGGGAGCGGATCCGGGGGTGACGGGTTCCGGTCCGCCACGCCACAGGTGGGAGCGCTCCCACCCCACCTGCTTCGGAAGCTAGCGCGCGGCGCGGCGCTTGTAAACGGCTGTCGCGCATCGACGCGGGGGCCTCCCCCACCGCTGTGGGTGACCGTCGGGCGGCTCGGGGACGGCGTGGCGCGCGGTTCCCGCGCCCGCGCGGCTCAGCCGGACCTTCTCCAGGGGCGTTCGGCCTGGAGCCGGGTGGTCGTCAGGAGCCGGCGGGTGAGCTTCGCGTGCGTGCCGGTGCCCAGGGCGAGGAGGCGGTACAGGCCGCCCGCCGGGCCCGGGAAGGCGGCGCGGGTCTCGGCGCGCAGCCGGGTGTGGTCCGGTCCTGCCGCGTCGAGGTGGAAGGTCAGGGTGTAGGAGGAGAAGCGGTGGCGGCCCAGGAGGGTCAGCCGACTGCCCGGGATCGCGGTCAGCGTGCGGAAGCCGGGGAACGTCGTCTCGCCCTCGACGGGCGGGCGCGGCCCGGACGCGGTGTGGTCGGCGCAGCCCACGAGCTTGGCGTAACGGACCGCGGAGGGGCGGGAGAAGGCCCAGTCGAGCGCCTCGGCCAGGGCCCACCAGACCTCGTCGGCATCCGCCTCGACGAGGATCGTGTGCTCGTCGACGTACGGGAGCGGGGTGCGGCGGCGCATCGGTGCATCCATGGGTGCCAGTCTTGGCCCTTCGGCCGCCCGATCGCCAGGGTTGCCGGGCCGGAACGTGCGCGACGGGGCTGACGGGCCACGGCTCAGTCGCCCGGCGGGTGCGTCCGCAGGGCCTTCGCGGTGCCGGTGACTCGCCCTGGCGGAGCCGGCTCACGGTGAGGCGGCGCGGCGTGTCGTACCGCTGCGGCGGGCGCCCGGTGGGCGCCGGATGACGACCGCGCGGACGCAGGCGGCCACGGTGAGGCCGCCGCCCGCGACCACGGCCTCGACACCACCAGCCGGCCGATCGTCGTCCGGCGGCTCGGACAAGGCGGAGGGCCGCGCCCCCGTTTCCGGGGACGCGGCCCTCAACTGCCTTGCCTGGACGCTTACTTGCGGATCAGGCTGCGCAGCACGTACTGCATGATGCCGCCGTTGCGGTAGTAGTCGGCCTCACCGGGGGTGTCGATGCGGACGACCGCGTCGAACTCGACGCCCGTGTCGGTGGTGACCTTGACCGTGGCCGGGGTGGTGCCGTCGTTCAGCTCGGTCACGCCCGTGATGGAGAAGGTCTCCTCGCCGGTCAGACCGAGGGAGTCGGCCGACTGGCCGGCCGGGAACTGGAGCGGCAGGACGCCCATGCCGATGAGGTTCGAGCGGTGGATGCGCTCGTACGACTCGGTGATGACGGCCTTGACGCCGAGGAGCGCGGTGCCCTTGGCCGCCCAGTCACGGGACGAGCCGGAGCCGTACTCCTTGCCGCCCAGGATGACCAGCGGGGTGCCGGCGGCCTGGTAGTTCTGCGACGCGTCGTAGATGAAGGAGACCGGGCCGCCCTCCTGCGTGAAGTCGCGGGTGTAGCCGCCCTCGGTGCCCGGCGCGATCTGGTTGCGCAGGCGGATGTTGGCGAACGTACCGCGGATCATGACCTCGTGGTTGCCTCGGCGCGAGCCGTAGCTGTTGAAGTCGCGGCGCTCGACGCCGTGCTCCGTGAGGTACTTGCCGGCCGGGGTGTCGGCCTTGATGGCGCCGGCGGGCGAGATGTGGTCGGTGGTGACCGAGTCGCCGAGCTTGGCGAGGACCCGGGCGCCGGTGATGTCGGAGACCGGGGTGGTCTCCATCGTCATGCCCTCGAAGTACGGGGGCTTGCGGACGTAGGTCGACTCCGCGTCCCACTCGAAGGTGTCGCCGGTCGGGATCGACAGGGCCTGCCACTGGGCGTCGCCCGCGAAGACGTCCTGGTAGGACTTGGCGAACATGTCCTCGCCGATGGCGTTGGCGACGACGTCGTTGACCTCGGCCTCGGTCGGCCAGATGTCCTGGAGGTAGACCGGCTTGCCGTCCTGGTCGACACCGAGGGCGTCCTTGGTGATGTCCACCTTCATGGAGCCCGCGAGGGCGTAGGCGACGACCAGCGGCGGGGAGGCCAGGTAGTTCATCTTGACGTCGGGGTTGATCCGGCCCTCGAAGTTCCGGTTGCCGGAGAGGACCGAGGTGACCGCGAGGTCGTGGTCGTTGACGGCCTTGGAGACCTCCTCCGGCAGCGGGCCGGAGTTGCCGATGCAGGTGGTGCAGCCGTAGCCGACGAGGTTGAAGCCGACCTTGTCCAGGTAAGGGGTCAGACCCGCCTTGTCGAAGTAGTCGGTGACGACCTTCGAACCCGGGGCGAGGGTGGTCTTGACCCACGGCTTGCGGGTCAGGCCCTTCTCCACGGCCTTCTTCGCGACGAGCGCGGCGGCGACCATGACGTACGGGTTGGAGGTGTTGGTGCACGAGGTGATGGCCGCGACCGTCACCGCACCGTGGTCGATCTCGTACGTCGAACCGTCGGGGGCGGTCACGGTGACCGGGTTGGACGGGGCGCCGTTCGGGGCGACGGCCGGGGAGTCGGAGGCCGGGAAGGACTCCTTGCCGGACTCGTCCACGGAGTCGACGTAGTTGAGGACGTCCTGCTTGAACTGCTCGGCGGCGTTGGCGAGGACGATACGGTCCTGCGGGCGCTTCGGGCCGGCGATCGACGGGACGACCGTCGAGAGGTCGAGCTCCAGCTTCTCGGAGAAGTCGGGCTCGGCGGCCGGGTCCAGCCAGAGGCCCTGCTCCTTGGCGTACGCCTCGACGAGCGCGAGCTGCTGCTCGGAGCGGCCGGTGAGCTTGAGGTACTTGATGGTCTCGCCGTCGATCGGGAAGACCGCGGCGGTGGAGCCGAACTCCGGCGACATGTTGCCGATGGTGGCGCGGTTGGCGAGGGAGGTGGCGGCCACACCCTCGCCGTAGAACTCGACGAACTTGCCGACGACACCGTGCTTGCGGAGCATCTCGGTGATCGTGAGCACGAGGTCGGTGGCGGTGGTGCCGGGGGTCAGCTCACCGGTCAGCTTGAAGCCGACGACGCGCGGGATGAGCATGGAGACCGGCTGGCCGAGCATCGCGGCCTCGGCCTCGATGCCGCCGACGCCCCAGCCGAGGACGCCGAGGCCGTTGACCATGGTGGTGTGCGAGTCGGTGCCGACCAGGGTGTCGGGGTACGCCTGGCCGTTACGGACCATGACCGTACGGGCGAGGTGCTCGATGTTGACCTGGTGGACGATGCCGGTGCCGGGCGGGACGACCTTGAAGTCGTCGAAGGCGGTCTGGCCCCAGCGCAGGAACTGGTAGCGCTCCTTGTTGCGGCCGTACTCCAGGTCGACGTTCTGCTTGAAGGCGTCGTTCGTGCCGAACTTGTCGGCGATGACGGAGTGGTCGATGACCATCTCGGCCGGCGAGAGCGGGTTGACCTTGGCCGGGTCGCCGCCGAGGGCCTTCACGGCCTCACGCATGGTGGCGAGGTCGACGACACAGGGCACGCCGGTGAAGTCCTGCATGATCACGCGGGCCGGCGTGAACTGGATCTCCTGCGACGGCTGGGCCTGGGAGTCCCAGCCGCCGAGGGCGCGGATGTGGTCGGCGGTGATGTTCGCGCCGTCCTCGGTGCGGAGGAGGTTCTCCAGCAGCACCTTCAGGCTGTAAGGGAGGCGCGCGGCGCCCTCCACCTTGTCCAGCCGGAAGATCTCGTACGACTCGTCGCCCACCTGCAGCGTGCTGCGGGCGTCGAAGCTGTTCGCCGACACGACAGTCTCCTTCATTCCATGTGCGCGTACCACCGCATCCTGCCGCCACGCCTCCTTGGCCGATCCGCTAAGGTAAGGCTAAGTTAGGTACCCCTTACCGGGGTGGCGGCCGCAGTGCGCCTCGGCAGATATCTCGATGTCGAGATAACAGTAGTACATGGGGGCGGGCTGGTCATGCCCGGCCCGATGTGGCGTGCGCCAATCTCCGCGCTGGCGGGCCGGGCGCGCGGGCCCGTTATTGCGTTGCGGGGCGTTTTCCGGGCTTCCTAGCATGGTCGTTCCTCGCATGGTTGTTCCTCATGGGCGGGGGACGAGCCCTGTCCGCGGCCGTGCCGGCGGATCGGAGATCCCTCGCGATGACGTCCCACCTCCACGCGCTCAGTTTCGACGCGAACGACCCCGCCGGTCTCGCGCACTTCTGGGCCGGTGTCCTGGACCGGGAGACGACCGAGGACCCCTACGGGGGTGTCGCGCTCGCCCCGGACGACGACACCGGGCTCCGGCTGCGCTTCCTGCCCAGCCAGGAGAAGAAGACCGTGCCCAACCAGATGCACTTCGACCTCACCAGCACCTCCCTCGACGACCAGCGGCGGGTCGTGGCGCGGGCGCTGGAGCTCGGCGGACGCCACATCGACATCGGACAGCTCCCGGACGAGAAGCACGTGGTCCTCGCCGACCCCGAGGGCAACGAGTTCTGCGTCATCGAACCGGGCAACGGCTTCCTCGCCGGCTGCGGATTCATCGGCGCGCTCGCGAGCGACGGTTCACAGGAGGTCGGGTACTTCTGGAGCCGGGCGCTGGGCTGGCCCCTGGTCTGGGACCAGGACGAGGAGACCGCGATCCAGTCGCCGCACGGCGGCACGAAGATCACCTGGGGCGGTCCGCCCCTGGCCCCGAAGGTCGGGAAGTACCGCCTCCACTTCGACCTCGTCCCGTCCGCCGGCAGCGACCAGCGAAGCGAGATCGACCGCCTCGTCTCGCTCGGCGCGACCCCCGTCGACATCGGCCAGGGCGCGGCCGACTGGGCGGTCCTGGTCGACCCCGACGGCCACGAGTTCTGCGTGCTGCCGCCCCGCTGAGGCAAGTACCCCCCGGCAGAGCCCAGTTGCCGTACGCGGGAGGGATGCGGACCGAAGAGCGGGGTACCCGTCGGGCAACGGGAAGGAGACAGCCATGCCGCTCACGTTCCGCAAGAGCTTCCGGATCCTGCCGGGGGTGCGACTGAACATCAACAAACGCTCCTGGTCCATCACCACCGGCGGCCGCAACGGCCCCCGTCACACCCACAGCAGCACGGGACGGCGTACGACCTCGATGGACCTGCCCGGGCCCTTCGGCTGGCGCCGCACCCGTGACGCGCGGCGCCACTGAACCCGGCTGACGGTTCGTCACACCCTTCACCCGAACGGGCCCGTGTCACGGCCCCAACGGACCCCCCAAGAGGCGTCATCTCATATCTGAGATAACCTTGCCCTCATGGCAGACGACTACCTCGAACGCATCGGCAAGCTCATCCGTGACGCCCGTCAGCACCGCGGCTGGACACAGTCGCAGTTGGCGGAGGCTCTCGGGACGAGCCAGAGCGCGGTGAATCGTATCGAGCGCGGTAATCAAAACATCAGCCTTGAGATGATCGCCCGAATCGGTGAAGCCCTCGACAGTGAGATCGTCTCACTGGGCTACGCGGGTCCGATGCATCTGCGGGTGGTCGGCGGGCGTCGGCTGTCGGGTGCGATCGACGTGAAGACCAGCAAGAACGCGTGTGTCGCGCTGCTGTGCGCCTCCTTGTTGAACAAGGGGCGCACAGTGCTGCGCAGGGTGGCCCGCATCGAGGAGGTGTACCGCCTTCTGGAGGTGCTCGGCTCCATCGGCGTACGCACCCGGTGGATCAACGGCGGGGTCGACCTGGAGATCGTGCCGCCCGCCGAGGTCGACCTCGACGCGATCGACGCGGAGGCGGCGCGCCGCACCCGCTCGATCATCATGTTCCTCGGCCCGCTGCTGCACCGCATGGACCACTTCAAGCTGCCGTACGCGGGCGGTTGCGACCTCGGGACGCGGACGATCGAGCCGCACATGATCGCCCTGCGCCGGTTCGGCCTCGACATCACGGCCACCGAGGGGCTCTACCACGCCGAGGTGGACCGCTCCGTCGTCCCCGGCCGCCCGATCGTGCTGACCGAGCGCGGCGACACGGTGACCGAGAACGCGCTGCTCGCCGCCGCCCGCCACGACGGCGTCACCGTCATCCGCAACGCCTCGTCCAACTACATGGTCCAGGACCTCTGCTTCTTCCTGGAGGCCCTCGGCGTACGGGTCGAGGGCATCGGCACCACCACGCTCACCGTGCACGGGGTGCCGCACATCGACGTGGACGTCGACTACTCGCCCTCCGAGGACCCGGTCGAGGCGATGAGCCTGCTCGCCGCGGCGGTCGTCACCGAGTCCGAACTGACCGTGCGCCGGGTGCCGATCGAGTTCCTGGAGATCGAGCTGGCGGTCCTGGAGGAGATGGGCCTCGACCACGACCGCTCGGCGGAGTACGTCGCCGACAACGGCCGCACCCGCCTGGTGGACCTCACCGTCCGCCCC
Organism: Streptomyces sp. NPDC034049; assembly: GCF_055575575.1. Taxonomy (NCBI): domain Bacteria; kingdom Bacillati; phylum Actinomycetota; class Actinomycetes; order Kitasatosporales; family Streptomycetaceae; genus Streptomyces; species Streptomyces sp. NPDC034049. The sequence continues at coordinate 286,897 of NZ_JBVISJ010000007.1, read as the reverse complement.
TCGAAGCTCCAGGCCCCCATCGACAAGATCCACCCCATGCCGTTCCCCGGCCTGAACATCGACAACGTCCCGTTCTTCGCGGCCATCGCCGCCGCCGCGCAGGGCCAGACCCTCATCCACGACTGGGTCTACGACAACCGCGCGATCTATCTGACCGACCTCAACCGCCTCGGCGGCCGCCTCCAACTCCTCGACCCCCACCGCGTGTTGGTCGAGGGACCCACCCGCTGGCGCGCCGCCGAGATGATGTGCCCGCCCGCCCTGCGCCCCGCCGTGGTCGTCCTCCTCGCGATGATGGCCGCCGAGGGCACGTCCGTGCTCCGCAACGTCTACGTCATCAACCGGGGCTACGAGGACCTCGCGGAGCGCCTCAACACCGTGGGGGCGCAGATCGAGATCTTCCGGGACATCTGAGGGCCCTCCGGAGGAAGGTCGTCGCAATCCCTTTGACCTGCACGAATGTTGGGCCGGAGGGGGTGCGGCGGCACCTGTGGGACTTCTCTGGGCCTCTGGACCGCACGTGAGCTGCTTCCGTCGACTGTGCACACGCAGAGGTCCGGAGACGGATTCGCGCGATCCGCGACCACCGACCACCCCCCGCTACAGACCGTGCCCGCACACCGGCTTCCACGCCGGTTCGCTCTCGGCGGGAGACGAACCCCGGACCGCCGCAGAGGCGGCCCGGGGACGGGCCCGCGCCGTGTCGGACGAGGGCGGCGCCTCCGCGGTGTCCGCGGTGTCCGCGGCCCAGCCGGAACAGACCGGTCCGCCCAGGCAGACCATTCGCCTGGTCATCGGCGACATCGCCGAACGACTGGAGGAACGCCTGGCGACCCGCCTCCACGCCGCGCTTCGGGTCGTGGCCATGCCGATCCAGTCCCAGGGCGTCATCACCCGAGCCGGCGTGAGCCCTGACGAGCACCATCGGCGAACTCGGCGTCCCGCCCGGGAAGCCGCGGCCGCCGCCTTCTCCACGACACTGCAGCCGTCCGTCGCCCGCCCCGCGGACAGGACACCCAGGCCGCACCCGGCGGTATCGCGCCCCAGGGCCGGTGCGGGACGCATCCGGATCGGGCTTCCGCACGCCTGGCGGCCCCCGTGAAAACCCTCCCCTGGCGCCGGGTTGAACCGTTCGGCTCCTCGTGACCCCGTCTTCGAACTGTCCACATCCTGGGATTGGCTGCTTCGGACGGTCCATCACATGACGCGAGGACTAGGCTGTTGTGCAGACGTCCCAGACCCCGGCGGCATGCCGTTGCTCAACACAGATGGCTGCGGGGTGCGGACTCTTCGTCTGTCACCCGGCGCATCCCTGGAGGGAACCGGGTGGGCCTACCGTCCTGCTGTGCAGGCTGTCGGACCGGCCGTTGCTCTGCCTCCGCCGAACGTACGCCCCTGCCGGCAGCGCACCCAGGGAACCGGGACACCGGCACCAGCGCACCCATTGCCGGATGGCCTTCCGAACCGAGGCGTCATGCTCCTTCCTCAGCTCACCGTGTACCGCCGTGTCCGAAGGAATCGGGCGCTGATCACCCTGTCCGGTGAGATCGATTTCGACTCCGCGCCGTTGGTACGCGCATCCGTGGAACGGTGCCTGCGCGACGGCATCCGCATCATCGACATCGACCTCACCTCCGTCAGCTTCTGCGACTGCAGCGGCCTCAACGCCCTCCTCTTCGCTTCGAAGCGGACCACCTTGGCCGGCAGGACCCTGCGACTGCACCATCCTCCGGCGATGCTGGCTCGGATGCTCGACCTCACCGGCTGCGGATTCCTCCTCCTCGGCCTTCCTTTCGGCCCGCTGCCCTCTCCGCTCGGCGACACCCCGGCGGTACACGTCCCGCTGGTTCCCCTCCTCTCGGGCGATGCATGATGACGGCCGACCCTTGGCAGGGGCAGTCACAGAAGCCGGAGGACAGCGAGCCGTGCGCCACGGTTCCGGTGCGATTGCGTCGCCTGAACCGTGGGCTGGTGGACAGCCTGCGTGAGGAACTGGCGGATCTGTATGCGGAGTTCCACGCAACGGCGGCCGGTGATGCACACCGCCGTCCCGGTCAGCAGAACTTCCTGGACCGTCTCACCGCGGACATGCGCCGTCCGGGGTTCGCCCTGGTGATCGCCGAGACGGACCGTCTGACGGGATGCGCCTTCGGATTCCCGGTACGCGCCGATGGCTCCTGGTGGCTCGGCTACGAAGGAGTACTGCCGCGCGACGTCGGGCAACTCACCGTGTCCGGCAGCGTCTTCGCGTTCGACGACATCATGGTCCGGCCGCACTCGCAGGACCGGGGTCTCGCCCGTCTTCTGCAAAAGCGGCTGCTGAGCGACCGCCAGGCATCACTCGGCTCCACCTTGGTGGACCGGGCCGATCGCCAGGCACTCGTCGCACTCCGCTCATGGGGGTGGCTGGACATCGGAGAGCTTCGCAGGTCACTGGGCACCACCACGTTCCGCGCGCTGGTGTTTCCCCTCGGGGAACACACCACGCCGAGGCCGGAGGGCCTTGTCACGATGCCTGGAGGCGGTGGCCCGGGTGGGCCCTGACAGCCGGTCGGCCCGCATCCGGTTACTGGTCGCCGAGCAGGCGGCCCGACGCGGTGCCCGGATCGGTGTGGTGGACGTGTGCACCGCGGCCGTGGCCGCGCTGCCGGTCGGCGGGGCCGGGCTGTCGGCGATGTCCACGGCCGCGGCGAGCCACCCACTGTGCAGCACCGACGACATCAGCGAGCAACTGGAAGAGCTCCAGCTCACGCTGGGTGAGGGACCCTGCGTGGACGCCTTCGCACGCGGCTCGGCCGTCCTGACACCCGATCTGCTCACCGTCGAACTACAGGATCACTGGGCCGTGTTCGCCGATGCGGCCCTGGAAGCCGGAGCCCGCGCGGTCTTCTCTCTCCCCCTCCGCATGGGGGCGATCAGCCCGGGAGTTCTCGACCTGTACGCCGGCATTCCGACCGTGCTCGACGCGGAGGAACTGGCCGACGCGCTGGCGTTCGCCGATCTCGCGACTCTCCTCCTACTCAGTACCAGGATCGACGAGAGGGGCGCACCGACCGGCGGACCTGTGCCGGACCGCGGATTGGAGGACCTGGGCTCATACCGGGCGGAGATCGACCAGGCCGGCGGGATGCTCACGGTCCAGCTCGGAATCGGCATCGAAGAAGCCTTCGTGCGGCTCCGTGCCCACGCTTATGCGCAGGGACGCCGACTCACCGACGTGGCCGCCGACGTGGTGGCCCGTCGGCTTCGTTTCTCACCGGACGCGGAGCCGGATCAGGCCGAGGAGGAAACCTGACCCATCGGTGCCGGCCGAGGAACGTGCCGTACTTCCCGCCCCTTCGGGCGGGGACTAGCCTCAATCAAGGGTGCCCGCCATGGACCAACAGCTTCTGGCCAAGACCTTCGTCGAGCTGGCCGACAACCTGGTCGCCGACTTCGACCTCATCGACTTCCTGCGCCTGCTGACCGACCGCTGCGTCGGCATGCTCGACGCGAGCGCCGCCGGGGTACTGCTCGCCGACCGGGAGGGCAGACTCCGCGTCATGGCCGCCTCCGACGAACAGGTGCGGCTGTTGGAGCTCTTCCAGCTCCAGAACGACGAAGGCCCCTGCCTCCAGTGCTTCCACACCGGCGCACCGGTGATCATCCACGACCTCACCCGTGAGGTCGATCGCTGGCCGCGCTTCGTCACAGCGGCCCACCGCAGCGGGTTCGGGGCCGTCCAGGCCCTGCCCATGCGCCTGCGGGACGAGACCGTGGGCGCCCTGAACCTCTTCCGCGCCGCGCCCGGCCCCTTCGAGCCGACCTCCACACTCATCGCCCAGGCGCTGGCCGACGTCGCCACCATCAGCCTGCTGCAACAACGCACGGCCCACCGCAGCACGGTCCTCAACGAGCAGCTGCAGACGGCTCTGAGCAGCCGTGTGCTGATCGAGCAGGCCAAGGGGAAGCTCGCCGAACGCCAGGACATCGACATGGAGCAGGCGTTCAGCGCGCTGCGCCGCTACGCCCGCTCCCACAACCGGCGCCTGGCCGATGTCGCCCGCGCCTTCATCGACGGCTCCGAACCCCTGGCCGGCCTGGGGGCCTGACCCCATCCCCGGCTGCGGCCCGCTACTGCTCTGTGCCGTCCTCGGTCAGACGACGGTACAGTTCCGTGGTCATGACATGGATCGCCCGCGTCAGCTCGGCGTTGGTCCTGGGTTGCGACTCCTTGGTGAGCGTCTCCGGCCAGCTGTTGCGGTGCGCGGCCACTGCTGGGGTGGTGCTCGGCCAGGTTGTCCTGCTCGCAGCCTCCCCAGGCGCGCGGCGGAGGCCCTCGCCTCAGCCGTGGCCCATGGGGTGTACGCGAAGCCTCATGGGGCGGGGTCACCCGGTGCACGGTGCGCACCTCACCGGGCAGTCATCCTGTCCGTAGGCGGTCAGCGGCGCGCCAGTTGCCGTTCGCCGGCCGCACCGGGCTTGTAGGCCAGTCCGTAGTGCTTGAAGACCGCTTCCTCCTGCTCGGCGGGCAGCACATCGTCGGTCCCGATCGAAGGGGCCTGTTTCACCAGCGCTCTGACATAGCCGATCCTGAGATAGTCCGGCCCGACGATCGCATCGTCGAGAGGCACGAAGACCAGACGGCGCCGGGTGGGCAGTCCGGTCCGTACCGTGGCCATGGCCGGCTCGTCGGTGGTGGTGTCCACATAGACCGCCTCGAGGACACCGATCTTGTGCGACTCCGTGTCGACGACATCACGGTTGCGCCATTCTCGGACGTCGGCTGCGCGAATCATGACCCTCCCCTTCCGGACAGCTCCTCCGCCGGTGGTGAAGCGCACGCCCGGTCTTCCGCGTGGAGCCGCCGCGGCGCACGCCGCATCCAGCACGAGAGCGGCTCCTCCTCCCAGGCGGCGACCACGGCAGCAGCCACCTCCGGAAGTTCGGCTTTGCCGTCTCGGAGCATGTTCACGAGCAGCCTCCTGGCCGGCCCACGGCGGCAGGGGGCCAGGACCATCACCATGCCGCAGGCCTGGTCGATGACCACACGGCCGACCTCCCACCATTCCTCATGGACCACGGTTGTACGTCGCATGGCATGCACCTCTTGACGAACTCGACGTGTCCGGCCTGGCTGAAGCCGTCCCGGAACCTCTGGCTGCCGCGCAACTACACGGGTCATCCACGGTGTTCGCGGTCCCGACGGTCCTCGCGCCTCCAGCGCGCCCGGTTCTGGCGGCTGTAGCGGTGGTTCCAGCGTTCCTCACGGTCCCGGCGCTCCCGGTAGCCCCGGTACTCCCCGAGATCGGAACCGCCGCCAGGGCCCTGGCCTCCGCCACGATCGCGGCCGTGTCGGGTGATGGCGTAGGCCAGCACCGCCGCGGCCACCCACCAGAGGGGAGGGAGGAAGCCGAAGCCGAGCAGAACCACGATGAGGATGAGCAGCAGGACGAACACGGCGGGCCTCCCCGGGAGCGGAACACTGCGTCAAAACCGGGGACTCGGGCCTCATCCCCCAGCCTAGTCCTGCTCAAAGACTGCGGATACCCGTGCGGTGAAAGTATGTTCTGTCCGACATGGATGGCTGCTTCGCATCTGTCGGAGAAGTGCGGAGAGGGCTAGCGTGCGACCTGCCGCCCTTGCCCCCGGCAGCGTCGCACCGCCAGCGCGCTCCCCGGGGGGCGCACCTGCGCATCGGTGCCGGGCCCGCCGCGTCACGAGCGAGGCTGTTCCCGCAGGCACCCATCGTCACGTAATCCCCACACGCCCGATGCGCCCCAAGCGGGCACCGCTCTGCTGCCCGCCGCATCGCACGCGTCCACACCAGGCGGCACACATGTACGTGCTGATCGTTCCCGCTTCGACCCCCTTCGTTCTGCTCGCCACCGTGATGGCCCTGTCCTGGTGGGAGGACCGCATCCTGCCGGCGCCACCGGTCGAGCCGGCCGAGGAACCCGCCGAGGCCCCCGTTCACCGCGGCGGCCCGACCCGGTTCCCAGAACTCCACAGCGTCGACACCGCGTTGACAAGGAGCGTTGCCAGGCGTTGACTGACAGCACGGTGCAGGGCAAAGCCACTCCGGATCGTTCGCGAGCGGCATTTCACCTTCCCGCTTCGCCCGGACCCCGCGGAATCAAGGAAATCCCCGCGATCTGGAGGCCCGGCGATGTTCTGGATTCTTCTCCTTCTGCTGATCCTGGTGGTCTTCGGGTTCGGCTTCGCCATGCAGGTTCTGTGGTGGGTCGCCGCCGTCCTGCTGGTCCTCTGGATCGCCGGCTTCGCCATGAGCGGGCGGAGCGGCGGCAGGCGCCGGTACAGCCGCGGCCGCAGGTAATCCACTCCACGCACGATCTCACTCCGCGGGACGAACGGCCTACGGCGATCACGCACGGAGCCCCTCCAGCGGACACGCACGGGGCAGTCAGCCGGAAGAGCGGCTGCCGCCTGCGGGAGTTCCCTGGGTCGACCTTCCGGATGCATCAACGGACATGAGCGTGCAACAACCGAACGGCCGTTCACGCGGATCAGCAATCCACGACTGCCCGTCCACACGGCTCACGTGGCCCGCCGGTCTCTTCCCGCGGTGGCACAAGCCGAGTGACACCGCCTGAGTGACACCGGTGGTGGGCCCGCCCAGAAGGCGGACCCACCACGGGCTCGGCGGTGCCGGCGCCGACCCGAAGGGCTCAGAAGAGAAGGACGACCTTGCCGGACAACCCCCCGGCCTCGAAGCGCTCGTGGGCCGTGCGCACCGCCGTCACCGGGTGGTGCTCCGCCACCCGCACCCGAAGCCGGCCGGCCTCCGCCAGCTCCACCAGCTCGGCGAGATCCTTCTTGCTCTCCTGCACATAGCTCTTGGCGGCACCGGGCACGGCGGGCAGGGGCTCGTCGGAGATCGAGACGTACAGCCCTCCCTCGACAAGCGACGAGGACACGTCCACGCCCGCGGTGTCGAGTACCGCGTCGTATGTCTCCTTGGGCAGGTCCGTGGCGAGGTCCACCACAGTATCGGCGCCCAACTCCCTTACCACGTCGATGTGTTCGGAACGAGACACCAGCCCGTCGACGGCCACGCCGGCCCGCCGCGCGAGTTGGACCGCCAGTCCGCCGACCGCGCCGGCCGCCCCGGTGACCAGAAGACGGCCGCGGCTCACCAGCCTCAGCTTGGCGAGGGCCTGCACCGCGGTGGTGCCGGCCAGCGGCAGCGTGGCCGCCTCCGCGAGGCTGAGCGTGGTCGGCGCGTGGGTCAGGAGGTGCTCCGGCAGGGCGACCAGCTGGGCCCAGGTGCCGCGTCCGGTGGCGATCTGCGCGGACATGGCGATCACCCGGTCGCCCACGGCGAACTCGGCGGACGAGCTCGCGACGACGACGCCGGCCAGGTCCCAGCCCAGGGTCATCGGGAACTCCGGGCCGACGTCCCAGGCGCGGGTCTTCCAGTCCACCGGGTTGAGGCTGCTCGCGACCGTCCGGACCAGCACTTCTCCCGGGCCGGGCACCGGTTCGGCGATCTCCCGGACCTCAAGCACCTCCGGGCCTCCGTGGACGTCGATCTGCACAGCGAGCATGGTGGGAACTCTCCTTTTGTGGGTCGGAGCGATGGTTCGGACAGCGAGTCGGGCGGTGAAGCGGGATCAGGCAGCGGTGGCGGAGCTGGTCTCCACGGCGGTGCCGGCGGCCTCGGGCTCCGCCCTGGGCCGCAGCGGAAGCGCGTAGCAGGAGACGACGAGGCCGAGAGCGCTGAGGACCGCACCGGCGAGACCGGTCCAGCGCAGCGCGTCGGCCGCGACGATGACGCCGCCGACCGCCGACCCCATGGCGGTGGCCAACTGGAAGGCACCGACGTTGACCGAGACCGCCAGGGTGGGCGCCTGCTGCGCGTGACGCAGGATCAGGCCCTGCAGCGGGGCGATCGTCGCGGTGGCGAGCAGCCCCAGCAGCAGCACGGCCAGAACCGCCGTCGGCTTCCACGTCACCGCCAAGGGCGTGCAGGCGAGCAGCAGCGCCAGCGCCGCGAAGACGCCGCGCAGGGTGGCGGCCGGGGCCCTGTCGGTCAGGCGCCCCGCGATGATGTTGCCGAGGAAACTGCCGCCGCCGTAGGCGAGCAGCAGGATGGAGACGACGAAGGCGGGGAATCCGGTGACCTCGGTGAGCAGCGGCGCGATGTAGGTGAAGACGGTGGCGACGCCGGCGAAACCGACGGCGGTGGTGGCGATGGCGAGCAGGACGGGGCGCTGGGCCATGACCCTGATCTCGGCGCGGGCGCCCGCCGACTCGGCGTGGCGACGCGGCAGGACGGCGGCCAGCAGCGCCACGCCGAGCAGGGTCAGCACCGTGAGGACGACGAACGGCGTGCGCCAGTTGGTCCGTTCACCCAGCAGCGCCCCCAGCGGCACGCCGAGGAGCGTCGCCACGGTCAGGCCGGAGACGACCGCGGCGGTCGCCCGGCCCACCTTGTCCTCGGGGACGACCTGGCTGGCGACGACCAGGGAGAGCGCGAAGAACGCCGCGTGGCTGAGCGAGGACAGCACACGGCCGGCCAGCAGCACCTCGTACGAGCCGGCGCACGCGCTGACGGCACTGCCGACGGCGAAGAGCAGCATCAACGACAGGGCGAGACCCTTGCGTGGCATGCGCGCGGTGAGGAGGGTGACGATGGGGCCGCCGATGACCACGCCGAGGCCGTACGCCGTGACGGTCTGGCCGGCCGCGCCCACGGAGACGTCCAGGTCCTCGGCCACCTGGGGCAGCAGTCCGGCGGTGAGGTACTCGGAGGTGCCCACGACGAACACGCTCACGCACAGGGCCGCGAGAATCACGGAACTCTTCTGCATGCGGGAACGCTAAAGTCTGACATCAGTGTCAGAGTCAAGTCGGTGAGGGGGCGGATCCATGCGCATGGGCGAGATGGTGCGACGCACCGGGGTCAGCGAGCGGCTGCTGCGCTACTACGAGGAGCAGGGACTGCTGACGCCCGAGCGGCTGCCCAGCGGTTATCGGGTGTACTGCGACAAGGACGTGGAGACGGTGCGCCGGGTCCGGGTGCTGCTCACCGCCGGACTGACCACGGACACCATCGCGAGGGTGCTGCCGTGTGTGCGGGAGGAGGACGAGCGTCTGGTCCCGGTCTGTTCGGACCTGATCGCCCAGCTTCGGCAGGAGCGGGAGCGGATCACCCGCTCCATCGACGACCTGGAGGCGTCCCGCGCCATGCTGGACACGGTCATCGACGCCGGGGTCGTGCAGGCCCCGGCGGTCGGCCGTCGATGAAGTCCTGGATGAGCCGCACCACTTCGGGCGCGCGCTCGAACACCACCAGGTGACCGCAGTCCAGCTCCACCCCGCCCGGTGCGGGGACGCCTGGTATCCCATGTGGCCCCAGGGCCCCGAACCGGCGTCGGCCCTGCGGGCTCTGGCCGAGTACGCGGCCGAGGCCGACTGGGCGATCTTCGAGGAGCTCGCGCACACCGTGATCGACACCTCCGGCGAGACCCTTCGCTGACTTCTCCCCCTCTGCGGAGTCCGTACAGCGTGAAACATCCGGAGGACCATTCCGGGACATCTGATGTGCGAGTGCCGCCGCACCCCGTCCGAACCGGGTGCGGCGGCACTTCGACGTTGCAGGAGCGTCGTCGGGTCAGTCCTTGCCGGTGAGCCTCCAGATCTGGTTCTTCTTGGTGGTCAGGGTGCTCCCCGTGTCGCACGGCCACTGGTGGACGAGGGCGCCGGGTGCGGTCGAGATGGTGCTGACGTCGACGCACTTGCCGCTGTGGACGGCGACGAGCTGGTAGTCGTGGCTGTTGCCGAGCGCGGTCACCGCCGCCAGTCTGAACCGCTGGTTGGTGCCTCCGTGGCAGGTCCACTGCTGGACGGCGGCGCCGTTGGCCGTCGAGATGCCCGCGACGTCCAGGCACTTGCCGCTGGAGTGGTTGACGACGGTGTAGGTGTCGGTCGTGCCGGAGACACGGTGGAAGTCGAAGACCTGCTCCTGACCGCTTCCGCAGGTGTTCTGCCGGTACTGGGTGCCGTCCGCGGTGGACTTGGCGGGGTCTTCGAGGCAGAGCCCGCTGTGCTGGGCCACCGCGGTGGAGGAGAAGGCGGCCGGGGCGCCGATGTGCAGGCTCGCCGGTGCGAAGGAGACCTGGTCGAGGTGCGGGGCGGAGCTGGAGCGCATGGGCTCTCCGATGTCGCTGCCGCCGCCCGAGTACACCTTGCCGATGGTGGTGCCGTCCCAGTTGTAGAGCTGTGAGGAGGTGAACTTGACCGTGTTGGCACCCTTCTTGAGGGTGACGTGGGCGGTGTAGTCCTGGAACTGGTTCCAGTGCAGGGTGCTGGCGAAGTGGACGCGGGTGGCGTCGCCGCCGTTGACGCTGACGTCGGCGTGCTCGGCGTACAGGTCGGGGTTGTAGTGGTTGGAGGGCAGTTCCTCGGCGTTGGCGTAGCGCATCGTCATGGCGTAGGTGCCGGCCGAGGGCGCGTCGACGTCGAGGGTGAGGGAGTTGGCGGTGCCGTCGGAGATGCCGGTGACGACGCCGCCGTCGGCCTGGCTGTAGCTGGTGGAGACGTCGGCGGTGCCGGTGAGGGTGCCGTCCTCGGCCTGGTAGGTGACGACGTTGCCGGTGGTGACGGCGGAGCCGGCGCTGAACGGGGTGACCGCCAGGTCGTCCAGGGCGAGGGTGCCGCCGGTGCCGGTCACCTCGACCTTGTTGATGCCGGCCTTCAGGTACACCCGGTTGGTGGAGGTGGACCAGGCGTCGGGCGTCGCGCCGGAGAGGGTCTGGTCGTCGGCGGTCCTGTCGTTGACGGTGAGGTCGGCCCGGCCGGTGTTGCGGAAGCGGGCCGTGAGGTCCGCGTATCCGTCACGCGCCGAGTAGACCCAGAACGTCGCCGACTTGCCGGAGGTGAGGTTCACCGCGCCCGCGCCGGACTGGCCCTGGGAGGTGTAGGTGGTGCTGCCGTTGTCGGAGAGGGTGGCCTGCTCGGCCTCGTGGAGCGTGGTGCCCTGGACGTCGGCGTCCCGGTACCGGAGGTCGATCTTGTCGATGATGGCGTCACCGTCGGTCTTCGCGCCGTTGTCACCGGTGGTGGCCAGGGTGACGGTGTGGCTGCCGGCGGTGAGGTGCACGGTGGTGTCGCTGTGGCCCCACACCACCCACTGGAAGCCCACCGGGATGTCGACCCTCTTCGAGGCGCCGCCGTCGACCCGCAGGTACACGTCGGTCGGGCCCTTGACCTCGGCGTCCTTGGCGTAGCTGCTGCCGAACACGGACAGGTCGTAGTCGCCGGTGGTGGGGACGGAGACGGGGAAGGAGATCACCGTGGTGGAGCCGGTGCGCAGACCGCCGACGTCCTTCGTTCCCGAGGCGGGGAACTTGCTGACGTTGCCGGTGGTGCCCTCGGTGTTGATGTTGTAGCCGCTGCCGCTGAGTGTGGCGTTCTCGGCCTCGTACGTTCCCGTCCAGGTGCTGTCGGAGGGGGTGGCGCTGCCGGTGCCGCCCGGGGAGACGACCACCTGGTACGCGGACATCGCGTCGAGGGTGAGGGGGACGGTGATCGAACCGTCGGAGCCCACGGCGACGTCGGCGTCGGAGAGCCGGGTCGGGGTGGCCGCCGCGCCGAGGTAGCCGCTGTAGCGGTCCTGGAAGACACTGACGTGCACGGTGGTGCCGAAGACCGCGGGATCGATGTTCTTGATGACCGTGTCGGAGGCTCCGCTGGTGCCGCCCCCGGCGAGGATGACGCGGGCCTGCTTCTTGCCCGTGTCCAGGCTCGCCAGGCCTTGCAGGGTGTACGCGGCGTTGTTCCCGGAGCTGGTGACCTTGACGGTGTTGCCGCTCATGGAGCTGTACCAGTTGTAGAGCCACCACTGGGCGTTGGGGGTGTTCTGGGCGGCGGCGGAGTCACCGAGGTTGCCGTTGATGTTCCAGTAGGGCAGGTTGCCGTCGATCTTCTTGTCCTCGATGGCCGAGATCCACTGCACCATCTGACCGGGGTCGGTCAGGTGGTAGCGGTGGGCGTACTCGTTGAGGTTGACGGTGATCGGTGAGGTGATGCCGGCGGCGGTCTCCGCCGCGCGGTAGGAGTCGACGGTGCTGCGGACGTCCGCCGGGCTGCCCAGGGTGTGCCAGGTGACCACGTCGGGCAGGCAGTTGTTGGTCTTGCAGTAGTTCAGGAAGCCGCTGAGGGAGGAGGAGGTGTAGCTGGAGGTGTTGGGCCCCGCCAGCCTTGCCTCGGGCCAGATGCCCTTGATGAAGTTGTACGTCTGGCGCCACTCCGCGTTGAAGTTGTTCAGCGCGGTGGAGTTGGTGCGCATGCCGCTGAACCAGTTCAGGTCGGGCTCGTTGTAGGGGACGAAGACGATGTGGCTCGCGTGGGGGCTGGCCTTCGCCTGCTCCACCTGGGTGCGCATCGTCTCCTGGTAGGCCGCGTAGCTCGTGCGCTCGTAGTTGGCCCGGTAGACGTCCGTCATATAGATGAGGACGTCCCCGCCGCCGCTGTCCACGAACGGATCGGCGATCTCCAGGGCGTCCGATCCGGGGTGCTGCTGTCCGTCCTGGTACTTGGTGTTGGTGGTCTGCACCCCCATCCCCTCGATGAGGTTGTTGGTCGGCACGTCCGGGCCGTACAGGCCGTACAGCACCCCGGAGGCGCCACCGCGGAAGGCTCCGGTGGTGGTGCCCAGGTCGACGGTGAGGGTGGGGTCCGCGGCGGCGGCCGGCGCGGCCACCGCGGTGGTGAGGCCGGCCAGGACGGTCAGCGGAAGCAGTGTCCGGGTGATGCCGTGAAGAAGCCGTCTCGAGGCCGAGCGGCTCTGCCCGAGTCTTCGCATGTGCTCACGTTCCTTCAGGATGGGGCTTGTCTGTGCTGCGCCGGCCCCCGTGCCGGACGTGTGGGTGGGTGCTAGTTCGCGGGTCGGACGGGAGTGTCGCCGGTCGCGGCCTGCGCGCGCAGGTGGTGGTCATGGGCGAGGAGGAGGTAGCTGCTCGCGGTCCAGGTGTAGGCGCGGTCGCGCAGGCCGGTGCCGGTGAGGGCGTCGAAGTTCTCGGCGAACCCATGGGTCTCGCACAGGGCGCGGAAGCGGGCGCTGATGTCGTCCGCGAGGCGTTCGTGGCCGGCGCGGCGCAGGCCGTCCTCGACCAGGACGGTGGCGGGGGCCCAGATCGGACCGCGCCAGTAGCCGTCGGCGAGGTAGTGCGGGGACGTGGGCAGTTCGGTGGCGAGGCCGTACGGGGTCAGGTGGGCCTCGATGTGGTCGGCGAGCGCGCCGGCGACCTCGGCGGGCAGGTGCTCGCCCAGCGCGATGGGCATCAGGTCGAGGAGGCCGGCGCTGCCCCAGGTGTCCCCGGTGCGGGCCGAGCGGGCGACGAACCTGTCCCCGGTCCAGAGCTGGTCGAGCAGCGCGGTCCGGATCTCCTCGGCCGTCCGCGTCCACCGCGCGGCCTCGTCCTCCTTGCCCAACTCGCCTGCCAATGAGGCGAGTTCGTGGAGCTGGAGGACGAGGAAGGCCGCGAGGTCGGCGGTGACGACCACCCGCTCGGGGTCGAAGGTGGTGGCGTTGTCCCAGCCGCTGTCGTTGCCGTGCTGGTAGTGGGGCAGGTCGGCGCCGGGGACGCGTCGGGCGGTGAGCCAGAAGTCGGTCCAGCGCTCCAGACGCTCGTACACCAGGGCCAGTTCGGTCCGGTCGGGAGGTGTCGGCAGGGTGCGGCGCAGATGGCCGAAGGCCCAGCCGTGGATGGGCGGCTTGACGAAGTTGTACAGCACCTCGGAGTGGGTGACCGAGTCCGGCAGCGCGCCGCTCTCGTCCTGGTGGTCGAAGGGAAGGTGGAACTGGTCCAGGGCCAGTCCGGGGCGCCCCGGCGCGAGGGCGAGGGCGTTGAAGCAGTGGTCCCAGCTCCAGACCTTGTCCATCCAGTGCTTGGACATCAGCACGCCCGGCCGGGTGACCAGGCCCTTCGCCGCGACGGTCGCCGACCAGACGACGTAGGCGGCGAGTTCGGCGGCCGGGGTGGCCGCCGAGCGCCAGGGGGCCACGGCGTCGACGAAGTCCGCGAAGGCGGCGCACGCGGCGGCCGCGACGGCGTCGAAGGGCGCCGAGGACACGTACGGGGCGCGGGCGGTGTCGAACTCCTCGATCGCGATCTCCCAGCCGTCGTCCCCCCGCCCGGAGACGGTGACGCCTCGGTCGGCGCCGCCCAGGGCCTGGTCCCCGGCCGTGTCGGCGAGGACGCCGGACAGCAGGGTGACGCGGTAGCGGCGCCCGGTCTCGTACGAGGTGAACACGTGCGCGTCCGCCGCCGGGTCGTGGAAGAAGTACGTGCCGCTGAACGGGGTCAGGGTCCGGACAGCGGCGAGGACGGCGAAGTCCGGGCCGCTGCCCCGCAGGCGTACGGTGTCCGGTGTCTCGTAGGCGAGTTCGACCCGTCCCTTCCCGTCGGTCCAGGTGAGCAGGCCCGGTACCGCCTCGACGCGGGTCTCGGCCCGCTCGCCCGTCGCCGGGTCCAGGGGGACCAGGCGCAGCACGCCGTGCATGCCGTTCTGGTGCGAGACGAGGTGGAGGTCCTCGGCGTAGGTCTTCTCCGCCACCACGGGGGAGATGTCGAACCAGGATCCGTACGCGCTGAACGGGATGTCGTGGACGGAGAAGGCCGGGCCGGATCGGGCGGCGGTCATGTGGCGTGACTCGTTTCTGGAGCAGGGGGTGCCGACCGGCCGGCGCGGCAGGGCGCCGGTCGTCGTGGCGGGTCGGGGGGCTCAGTCCTTGACGGTGGCTCAGTCCTTGACGGCGCCGGTGGTGACACCGGCCGCCACATAGCGCTGGGCGAGGACGAGGATGACCGCCGCGGGCAGGGAGGCCACGACGGCGGTGGCCATGATGGCGTTCCACTCCTGGTTGTTGTTGCCGATGTAGTGGTAGATGCCGAGGGTGATCGGTTCGTGGACGCCGCCGTTGACCAGGGTGTTGGCGAAGACGAAGTCGGACCAGGACCACAGGAACGCGAACAGCGAGACCGTGACGACGGCGTTGCGGCTCATCGGCAGGACGATCGACCAGAAGGTGCGCAGGGCCCGCGCTCCGTCCATCTGCGCGGCCTGGAGCAGTTCGCCGGGGATGCCGGACATGAACGCGGTGAAGATGAGCACCGCGAAGGGGACCGCCAGGGTGGAGTCGGCGACGATCAGGCCGGGCACGGACTGGAGCAGGCCGAGCTGGAGGTAGATGGCGTAGAAGCCCATCGCCATGATGATGCCGGGGATCATCTGGGCGGCCAGCAGGACGAAGCTCAGCAGGCCGCCGCCGCGTGGGCGCAGCTTGGCCAGGGCGTATCCGGCGGGCGCGGCCAGGGCCACGGTCAGGACGACGGTGCCGAGGGCGACGACGAGGCTGGTGCCGAGGTAGGGCAGTTGCTCGTCGAGCACGGTGCGGTAGCCGGCCAGGGTGCCGTGGGTCGGGAACAGGTCCGGCGGGCTCTTGCGCATGTCCTGGTCGCGGGTGAAGGAGACGTTGACCATCCAGTAGACCGGGAAGAGCATGACTCCGGTGAGCAGCAGGCCGAGGGCCGTCTTTCCCGCGCTGCCGCGGCGCCGCCTCGGGGCCGCCTGGGCGATCGTCATGACAGTGCCTGCTTTCGCTGGACCCGGACGTACACCAGGCCGAAGACCAGGGCGGCGACCACGAGCAGGTTGCCGACGGCCGCGCCGGGGCCGAAGGCGGGCAGGAGGTTGCCGAAGCCGAGTTGGTAGGACCACGTGGCGAAGGTGGTGGACGAGTCCGCCGGGCCGCCCTTGGTCATGATCCAGATGATGTCGAAGACCTTGAGGGTGTAGACGAGGCCCAGCAGCAGGGTGATGGCGGAGACCGGGCGCAGCAGGGGGAAGGTGATGCGCCAGAACCGCTGCCAGGCGTTCGCCCCGTCGAGGGCCGCGGCCTCGTACAGCGATCCGGGGACGGACTGCAGACCGCTGTAGAGCACCACCAGGTTGAACGGGACGCCGATCCAGATGTTCGCGATGATCACCGAGGGCAGTGACCAGTCCGGTGAGGTCAGCCAGTTCACCGGGCCGATGCCGACGGCGTGCAGGGCGGTGTTGACGATGCCGGAGTCGCTGTTGAACATCCACGACCAGGTGGAGGCGGACACGATCAGCGGCAGCAGCCAGGGCACCAGGAACAGGGCCCGCAGGGTGGTGGAGAGCCGGAAGTGCTGGTTGAAGAAGACCGCGAGCGCCAGGCCGATGGCGTACTGGAAGACCAGGCACACGGCGGTGAAGACGACGGTGTGCAGCAGGGCGGGCGCGAAGGTCGGGTCGTCGAGGACCTTCTGGTAGTTCGCCAGGCCGGTGAAGGGCGCGTCGCCGTCGACGAAGGAGCGGACGGTGTAGTCGCGCAGGCTCAGGTCGAGGTTGCGGTAGAGGGGATAGGCGTAGAAGAGGACGAGGTAGAGGGTGACCGGGGCGAGGAAGGCCCAGGCGGCCCACTGCGAGGAGGTCGGACGGCGCCTCTCTCGCGCGCGGGCCCGTGGCGGGGCGGCGGTGGCCGCCCCGCTCAGGTCGTGCGCGGACCGGCGGTCCGAGAGCTGTTTCGTGTCGTTCATCGTCGGCCCGCGAATCCTTGGTTACTTGACGGCCGACTGGGCCTTGGCCAGCGCGTCCTTCGGCGACTCGGCACCGCTGAGCGCGGACTGGACGGCCTTCCACATCTGCTCGGAGATCTTGGGGTACTTGGTGCCCAGGTCGTCACTGGTACGGCCCTTGGCCGCCCTGACCGCCTCGACCCACGGCTTCAGGCCGGCGTTCGCCGCGACCTGCTTGTCCTGGACTTCGGTGGTGGGAGCGACGTAGGACAGGGTGGTGTCGGTGTCGTAGAGGTTGTCGGTGCTGGTGAGGCAGGTGACGAGCTTCTGAGAGGTGGCGTAGCGGGCGGCGTCCTTCTGGACCGGGACGGTCACGAACTCTCCGCCGGTCGGGGCCGCCGCGTTGCCGCCCTTGGCGGCCGGGACGGGTATCACGCCGTAGTCGAAGCCGGCCTTGTCGGCGCCCGCGAGCTGCCAGGTGCCGTTCTCGCTGAACGCGTAGTCGCCGGTGGCGAACTCCTGCCAGCTGGTGGTCTGGGTGTTGTTGATGACCGAGTTGGGGGCGTAGCCCTTGTCGAGCCAGCCCTTCCAGAGGGACAGCGCGGAGGCGGCCTCGGCGGAGTCGAGTGCGGTGAGCTGTGCGCCCGAGCCCCAGAACCAGGGCAGGAACTGGAAGCTGCCCTCCTCCGTGCCGATCGCCGAGAAGGTGATCCCCTTCTTGCCGGCCTTCTTGACCTTCGCCAGCGCCGCCGTCAGCGACTTCCAGTCCTTGACCGAGGCGATGTCGACGCCCGCCTTCTTCAGCACCTCCTTGTTGTAGTAGAGGGCGAGGGTGTTGGCGCCGATCGGCATGCCGTAGGTCTTGCCGCCGGACTGGCCGGCCGCGAGCAGGTTGGGGTCCATCGCCGAGGTGTCGAGCTTGTTGTCGTCGGTCGTGGTGAGCACGCCCGCCTCGGCCAGGGTCGAGACCACCGGGTTGTCGACGATGAGGACGTCCGGGGAGTTGCCCTGCTGGGCCGCCAGCAGGGTCTTGTTGGGCAGGTCGCTGGTGTCGAAGCCGGTCCGCTTGATCTTCACGCCCGCGTCGGTGCCGCACTTGTCCAGCAGCTTCGTCCAGGCCGAGCCCTTGGCGAACTGCGGGTACGGGTCCCAGACGGTGTAGGTGCCGCTGTCCGCGTCCTTGGCGCCGGTGCTGCCCGAGCCGGAGGAGCAGGCGGTGGCGCTGACGGCCACGGCCAGGGCCGTCAGAGCCGCGGCGGTCAGACGGCGCTGTCTGGAGGTGCTGTGCATGGCGGGTTCCTTAGTTTCTGGCATGGGTGTGCCGTGAGAGGGAGGGATGACGGGGGGAGCCGGGCACGCCGAACGGCGGCGGTGAGGGATTCGGGTGCCCGGTGGGCCGGGCCGGGACGAGGACGCCCGGCTGGTCGGGAGGTCGGGGCCGCCGTCAGGGGAGACGGTCGACGTTGTCGTCAGGGCAGACGGGTGGAGTTGTCGTCAGGGCAGACGGTTGGCGTTGTCGTCGGGGCAGACGGGTGGAGTTGTCGTCGGGGCGGCCGGCCCGGGCCTTCGGGCTCAGGTGGCGCCGAGGGCGGGGCCGGTGCTGGCGCGCAGGGAGATCGGCGGTACGAGCAGGTGGTTCCGGGGCGTCGCGTCGGGCGCGTCCAGCCGTTCGACGAGGAGGTCGACGGCGAGGCGGCCCATCTCCTCCGCCGGTACGTCCGCCGCGGTGAGCTGCGGGGTCACCGTCTCCGCCCACCGGCCGGCGACCACCCCGGTGACGGAGAAGTCGCGCGGCACATGGCGGCCGGCCTGGGCGAGCCCCCGGTACAGGCCGCCCAGCGCCGCCTCGTTCAGCGTGACCAGGCCCGTGGTCGCCGGGTCGTCCCGGAGGATTCGCTCCAGGCACGCCTGCCCGGAGCCAGCGTCGTCCCCGCAGGTGTACGACCGGACGGTCAGCCCTCGCTCGGCCGCGGCCTTGGTGAAGCCGTCAAGGCCCCGGTGCGCGGACTCGTACCCGGCCCGCAGGAGCTGCTCGGGCCGGTTGACGAAGGCGACCCTGCGGTGGCCGAGGTCCGCGAGGTGGTGGACGCACGCCGCCGCCAGCGCGGTGTGGTCCAGACCCACCCACCAGCCGCCCTCCGGCCGGGCGGTACGGCCGATGGCGACGGAGGGGAAGTCCACTTCGGCCAGGTGATCGACCCGGTCGTCCTGGAGTCTGATCTCCATGAGGATCGCGCCGTCCACCCGCCGCTCCCCCAGCAGCCGCTGGAAGGAACGGTCGCTGTCGACGCCGCTGGGCGACAGCAGCACGTCGTAGTCGTGGGCCGCGGCGGCCTCGACCACGCTGCCGATGAAGTCCAGCTGCATGCCCGTGTAGTGGTTGCCCGCCGGTGGGAAGACCAGGCCGATCGTGTTGGTCCGCCCGTTGGCCAAGGCGCGGGCGCTGGCGTTGGGCCGGTAGTCCAGCTCGTCGATGACCTGCTGGATCTTCCGGCGGGTGTCGTCCGACACGGGGCGTTTGCCGCTCAGCGCGTAGGACACGGTGCTCCGCGAGACACCGGCTCGCCGGGCGATCTCACCGATGTTCACGGAGACTCCTTGCTCGAACCGGTTCGGCGCTCCACGGTAGCGGAGCGTCCGAGCCGCGTGGGCCGGGTGTTGAGGAGGGTGAGGAGGATTCGCTTCCCGGTCGTCGAACCGGTTCGCGTGAAGTGAAGGTAGGAACAAGACGGACGGCTGTCAACACCTCAAACGGCACTTCTCGTCACAGCACGGCAATCTGGACGTTTCACGGCCTTCACCGGCCCCGCTCGCGTCCGGGGTATTGCTGCCTCAATTCCCCGGTGCTAGCTTCCTGCGAACCGGTTCGACGAAGTGATCCTTCCGGCGGCCGGGACCCGATTCCGCGCAACTCCTGGTCCGCGGAGCACCGCCATGGCCGCACGGATCAGCCGCCCCCGGCCCCGGAGCACAGCCGATCGAACCGATTCCGCATCGCCGCCCCCTCGGACCCGCCTCATCGCCCCCGGCACACGGACGCACGGCCGGGGCCCGGGCATGGCGACCGGGACCCGTTACTCACAGGATCGAGGACGCACTCCATGTCATCCGCTGACAGATCTGCCCGGCGCCGGGCCCCGGCCGCCGTGGCGCTGGCCCTCGGCGCGGGCGTCCTGGTCGCGCCGGCCGTTCCCGCGCAGGCGGCCGACGCGCCAGAGCCCACGGCCCGCTACACCTTCGACGAGGACGACCTCGCGTCCGGGAAGATCACGGACGTCTCCGGCAACGGTCTGACGGCGAGCCTGGTCAACGGCTCCACCGCGCGGTCCGTCGAGGGCACGGGCGGCGGCAGGGCGCTCGCCCTGCCCGGCGGAGCGCCCACCTCCGACGGCGCGTACGTGCGTCTGCCCCGGGCGGTGGTCGGCGACGCGACCGACCTCACGGTGTCCGCCCGTCTGAAGTGGGACGGCGACAAGTCGTCCTGGCAGCGGATCTTCGACCTGGGCACCGACACCTCGAAGTACCTCTTCACCACCCCGTCCAACAACGGCGGGGTGCTGCGCACCGCCGTGACCACCGGCGGCGGGGGCGCGGAGTCGCAGGTCTCCGGGTACGCGGCGCTCCCCGCCGACGCCTGGCGGACGGTCACGGTCACCCTCGACACCGCCGCCGGACGGGTCACCACCTACCTCGACGGCGTGGCCGTCTCCTCCGCGAAGACCGGTGTCAAGGCCAGGGAGCTGCTGGACGCCTCGGCCTCCGCGGCCGGTTACATCGGCAAGTCCTTCTGGCCGGACCCGCTGCTGAAGGGCGCGATCGACGACTTCACGGTGTGGCACTCGGCGCTGAGCGCCGAGCAGGTGGCGCGGGTGGTCGGCGACGTGCCCACCCTCCGGGCGCTGTCGCGGACGTCCTTCGAGGTGCGCACCACCACGGGGACCGCCCCGTCCCTGCCCGCGGCGGTCCGCTCCTCCTGGTCCGACGACTACGACCGTGACACGCCGGTCGTGTGGGACGCGGTGCCCGAGGAGAAGTACGCCCGGCCCGGCACGTTCACGGTGGCCGGGCGCGCGGCAGGACAGGACGTGCAGGCGACCGTCACCGTGGTCCGGGAGGGCCAGCTCACCGTCGACCTCGCCTCGGACACCGGCGCGTTCCACGGCGGCGCCTCCGGCACCCTCTACGGCGTGTACGGGCCGGACGTGCCCACCAACAACCTCATCGAGGGCATGGGCCTGCGCACGGTCTCCACCAAGGCGCAGGACGGCCCGCAGCACCCGGGGGCCGACGCGCTGGAGGTGGTGAAGCCGCTGGCGGACTCCACCGACGGCGACGTGTACATCTACATGACCGACATCCACCGCGGCTTCCCGTACCAGTGGCCCGGTGACACCCCGCAGGAGAAGCTCGGGCTCTACGAGAAGAAGATCGCCGACCAGGTCGACCAGGTCCTGAAGCTGCCGAAGGAGTACCAGGACAACATCGTCTTCGTGCCGTACAACGAGCCCGAGGGCAACATGTTCGGCACCGGCGAGTGGAGCTACGACAAGGTCAGTTGGCTCGACGACCCCGACGACTTCTTCGCCGCCTGGGACTCCGCGTACCGGCTGATCAAGAAGAAGATGCCGGACGCCCGGATCGCCGGCCCCAACACCAGTGTCCTGTACGACCAGGTGAAGGGCTTCCTCTCGCACACCCTGGCCGCCGGCACGCTCCCCGAGGTGATCACCTGGCACGAGCTGAGCCACCCGGAGGCGGTGCGCGACAGCGTCGCCAAGTACCGGGGCTGGGAGAAGGAGCTGTTCGAGGGCACCTCGCGCGAGGGCACCCGACTGCCCGTCAACATCAACGAGTACGCCTTCAACTACCACACCTCGGTCCCCGGCCAGATGATCCAGTGGGTGTCCGCGATCGAGGAGTCCAAGGTGGACGCCGACATCGCGTACTGGAACATCGACGGCAACCTCTCCGACTCGGCCGTGCAGTCCAACCGCGGCAACGGCCAGTGGTGGCTGCTCAACGCGTACGCCTCGATGACCGGGCACACGGTGAAGGTGGACCCGCCGTTCCCGGGCGAGAACTACACCATGCAGGGCGTCGGTACGCTCGACGAGAAGAAGAAGCAGGCCCGGCTGATCTTCGGCGGCTCCACCGGCAAGGGACACATCACCTTCGCCGGCGTCCCGAAGAAGGTCTTCGGCAAGCGCGTCCACGCCTGGGTCCGTGAGATCGAGTGGAGCGGACAACTCGGCGACAGCGCCGGCCCGAAGCTGCTCACCGAGACGAACCTGAAGGTCTCCGACGACGGCACGGTCTCCGTCGACTTCGGCGACGGCACCCTGCCGACGCTGAAGGAGTCCTCGGCGTACGAGATCGTGCTCAGCCCCGCCGGGAAGGCCAGGGCCACGCAGGACTCACCCGCGCGCTGGCAGCAGTCGTACGAGGCGGAGGACGCCGCCCACACCGGGTCCGGCTACTCGAAGAACGGGCCCGAGGGCTCCCCGCGTGACGTGTCGAAGTTCTACACATCAGGCGGCTACAACGTCGGCGGTCTGCGCACCGGTTCGGACATGACGCTCGACTTCACCGTGGACGTGCCCGAGGACGGCACCTACGACCTGAGCGTCTTCGCCAACTCCCTCAACACCTTCGACAAGGTCAAGGAGCAGGGTCCCACCAACGTCTTCCTCCGCGTCGACGGCAAGGCGGACAGCGAGCGGGAGCTGTATCTCCCGCTGGGCTACAAGTGGGTGGTCTGGGACCACACGGACACCACGGTGCGGCTGACCAAGGGCAGGCACACCCTGACGCTCGCCGCGAGGAGCGCCGACGGCGAGCGCGCCACCAAGGGTGACGCCATCGTCGACCGTCTCACCCTCACCCTGCCGGACGCCTCCGCCCGGACCCAGGTGTACGAGGGCGAACTCGCCTGGCTGGGCGGCGGAGCACGGCCCGTCTACGACCTGCCGAAGCGGGCGGCCACCGGCTCGGGCGCGGCCCGGCTCCCGAAGAAGGGGACCGCCACGTTCTGGGTCTACTCCCCCGCCGATCGCGAGGCCACCCTGGAGGTCGACACCCTGAAGGGCTCGGGCGCCCGTCTCTCCGTCAACGGCCAGGACGTCCTGCGGCTGGACAAGGGCGGGAGCAGCGTCGCGGTCTCCCTCTCCGGGGGCGTCAACAAGGTGACGGTGACCGGGGGTTCGTCCGCCACGCTCGTCGACCGCCTCACGGTCACCCCGACCGAGGGCGTACTCCCGACGCGCACGTACGAGGGGAAGGACGCCGAACTCTCGGGCTCGGCCGCGCTCAGTCCCCTCTCCCTGGCCACGGGCGGCACCGCGATCACCGGGATCGGCGGCGAGCCGGGCAACGGCAACACCGCGACGTTCACCGTCACCGCGGACCGGGCGGGCACGCACGCGCTGCGCATCCGCTACTCCAACCCCGAGCAGTCGCCGGCCACGCACTACAACCCGGACCCGCTCGCGCGCCACGCCGACCTGACCGTGAACGGCGGCGGGACACGGCGGGTGACCTTCCCGCACACCTTCCACGAGAACAACTTCTGGGAACTGACCGTCCCCGTCCGGCTGAAGAAGGGGCTGAACACGCTCACCTTCCGCTCCGAGGAACTGCCGAACTTCGACGGCACGACCTACGCCTCTGACACCTTCCCCGACGTGCTGCTCCGCTCCCGGTTCGCCCCGCTGATCGACCGGATCACGGTCGCGCCGTACGCGAAGGAGGTGCGCTGAGCCGAGCGGGCGCCCGGATCCGTCCGAACGGATCCGGGCGCTTCGCCGTCCGGCGCTTCCCGCGCCGAGCGGGCGGCGAGCGGGTCAGGCGCCGGGGTGCAGGCCGGGCCAGCCCGGGGTCGGGTCGCCCTTGACCTCGCCGAAGTAGAGGGCGAACGTCTGCTTCCATCGCTCGACAGCGGCGCGGTCCTCCATGAAGCGGGGGAAGCCGTCCACGTGGGCCTCGGGGTACTCCCAGATCGGCTTCAGCCCGGCGGGCGGGGCGATGTCCGTGCGTACCGACCAGGCGTTGGAGGTCTGGCGCTCGGTGGAGATCTGCCAGCTCAGGAAGAGCTTGGCCGCCGTCGGGTGGGCGGCCTGCTTGAGGATCGCGATGCGCTGACCCCACGCCATGAACGGGTGCCCTTCGGGCAACCCCATGCGTATCGGGCCGGTGCTGGTCGGGCTGCCGCCCGTACCGACCCCCACGACCGCGCGTTTGTTGTTGATCGCGGTGCTGGGCGAGAACGAGCCCCGGGCGAACTGCGGCTGCTGGGCGGCGAGTGCGGCCACCCAGTCCCAGCCGTAGGTCTGCGCGTAGAGGGCGTAGAGGTAGAGCACCGCGTCGTCGTCGTGCGGGTAGGAGGAGGCGATCGCGTTCTTCCAGCGCGGGTCGACCAGGTCCAGCGGAGTTTTCGGCGCGTTCGCGCCGGCCGCCGCCACGTCGTAGACGTAGCTGAAGGCGATGACCGCGCCGGCGACCCAGGCGCCGTCGGGGTCCCGGAACTTCTTGTACAGCTTGCCGAACCCGGCGGGCTTGTAGCGCAGCAGCCGTCCCTCGCGCTTCCAGCGGGTGAAGTCGTGCAGGGTCTGGAGCTGTACGACGTCGGGGACCAGGGTGTCGGTGGCCAACTGGTTGTCCACGCGGACGTCGTGGTACTTGCTGTAGTCGACGATCAGCTGAAGGTCGATCTCGGGGAACCGCTGGCGGAAGGCGGCCCGGGCGTTTGCACCACTGCCCGAGTCGGCGAGGTCGCCGCCCGCGTAGACGACGAGCTTGCCGCCCTCGGCGATCGCGTCCCGATACAGCTCGTCGAGGGTCCGGGTGTCCTCGGCCAGGGAGCCGCGCGACTCGGCGGGGGCGGCGGAGGCCGGTGACGCGGTGGCGCCGAGCGCGCCGAGACCGAGCGCGGTGCCCGCTCCGGTCACCAGGAGACGCCGTCGGCTGGGAAGGCTGGTCACGGGGGTGCCCTTTCGCTGTGGGGGTAGGGGCTCGATGAACGCGGGCCGGAGGGGCATGGGGGTCTGCCCGAGCGGACCGGAACATCTGATGAAACAGTATCTGCTTCATCAGATGAATTGGCCGACGACGGCCA
The DNA here is from genome assembly GCF_055575575.1 of Streptomyces sp. NPDC034049. Taxonomy (NCBI): domain Bacteria; kingdom Bacillati; phylum Actinomycetota; class Actinomycetes; order Kitasatosporales; family Streptomycetaceae; genus Streptomyces; species Streptomyces sp. NPDC034049. The sequence goes on along the minus strand of NZ_JBVISJ010000007.1, from coordinate 262,237 downwards.
TGCGACAGCCACGTGACAGCCGTGCGACAGGTCGTTCTCCTGTGCGTGCCGGGTGATTCCGGCGAAGGGGACGGACGGCCGGCGGCCGGAACAGGCGTCCCTAGGGTGTCGTCTTCGTGGAACTCAGGGGTCTGGTCGGCCAGTCGAGGAGGCGGGCGCCGATCACCGCGGTCTGGAGGGTGTAGCGGTCGGCGGGGTCGGTCGGGTCGGTGCCGGTGAGGGTACGGACGCGGGCCAGCCGGTAGGTGAGGGCGCGCACGCTGAGGGAGAGCCGCCGGGCGGTCGAGGCGGCCACACAGCCGGTGTCGAAGTACGCCGTGAGCGTGTCGAGCAGGGGGCGCGCACCGCCGCGCGCCTGTTCCAGCGGGCCGAGTGTGCTGCTCACCAGGTCGACGAGGGCCTGCCGGTCCCGCGCCAGTACGGGGAAGACCAGCAGGTCGGAGGCGCGCAGCAGGGGCTCGTCGAGGCCCATCCGCTGGGCCACGTCCAGGGCGTTGAGGGCCTCCTCGTAGCTGTGGCCGATACCGACGGTGCCGGGCCGGGAGCGGCCGATGGCGACCTGGGCGCGGCCGGTGGCGGCGTAGGAGCGTTTGGCGAAGTGGGCGAGGACGTCGTCCTGGTCGCCGGGGGCGACGCAGACCATGCGGCCGTCCTTGGTGGTGAACAGGATGCGGCGGTTCTCGAAGCGGGCGAACAGGTCGCTCGCCACTTGCCGGGGCACCGGGTCGGTCTCGTCGTACTTTTCCGGACCCTCGGCCACGGCGACCGCGTGGGCACGGGACAGGCGCAGGCCGAACCGTTCGGAGCGGGCGGCGAGTTGGCCCGGATCGCCGCGGCCGTGCAGGAGGTCGTCGATGAACTCCCGGCGGGCGGCCTCCTCCTTGCGCACCACGAGTCGTTGGGCGCGTTCGTAGCCGTCGGCGAAGGCGTCGACGGCCTGTTCGACGACGGCGAGGACGCGGGCCGGGTCGGCCCCCCGGGGCCAGTTCTCCCGCCCGGCCACGAGGTGCGCCCGCACCAGCGAACGCCAGCCGTGCCCGGCCTCGGCCGCCCGCGCCCCGAGCGCCCGACGCGACTCGATCTCGTCCCGCGTCAGCCGCCGCCCGGTGACCGCGGCATCCGCGAGGATCCTCTCGAACCCGTCGAGGAAACCGTCGCCGGGGGCAGGGTGGGAGGGGGTGCGGTCGGTTGGGGTGCGGTCATTCCGGACGCGGTCGGAGGGGGCGCGGTCGGCCGGGGCACGGTCGCTCTGGGCCCGGTCGGCCCCAGCGCGGTTGGTCGGGCCACCGTCACCTGGGCCACGGTCACCCGGGCCACCGCCACCCGGGGCCCCGCCGCTCGGAGCACTACCGGTCAAGCCACCGTCGGCCGGGGACCGATCGCTCGGGACGCGGTCGGCCCCAGCGCCACCGGCCAGACCACCGGCAACCGCAGTCCCGTCAACCGAAGCACCACCGGCCAGACCACCGGCAACCGCAGTCCCGTCAACCGGAGCGTGGGCGGTCGAGGGGGCCTCGGTCGGAGCGTGGGCGGTCGAAGGCCGCTCGGTCCGGTGGTCCGCGGGCGCGTTCCGTCCGTCCGTGCCGCTCCCGCCGTTCACGATGCTCCCCCGCACGACCATGCCGTCCACGCCGTCCACGATCTCCCCCGTCTCCCTCGTCTCCCCCGTACAAATCCGTCGTCCGTGCGCCCGCTGTTCATGTCCTCCCCCGTCTGCTCTCCGTTCGACCAGTGTGCGAGCGCGTGCCCGTCTGTTCAGGCGTTCACGTGCACCGCCTCGGTGGTGGGCTCGGGCTCCGCCGTCGGCGTCTCCCGGGCCGCGACCGCGGGGCGGCGGCGGGTGAGGCGGGTGGCGAGGGGTTCGGTCCAGCGGGCGGTGAGCGGGCCGAGGAGGACCAGGAGGAGCACGTACGCCGTCGCGAGAGGACCGACGCGGGGCTCGACCCCGACGGCGAGCCCGGCGATGACGATGGAGAACTCACCCCGCGCGACAAGGGTTCCGCCCGCCCGCCACCGGCCCTTCGCCGAGATCCCGGCCCGGCGCGCGGCCCAGTACCCGGTGGCGATCTTCGTCAGGGTCGTGACGGCGGCCAGCGCGAGGGCCGGGAGGAGGACGGGCGGGATGTCGGCGGGGTCGGTGTGCAGGCCGAAGAAGACGAAGAACACGGCGGCGAAGAGGTCCCGCAGCGGGGTCAGGATGCTGCTGGCCCCCTCGGCGACCTCACCGGACAGCGCGATGCCGACCAGGAAGGCCCCCACGGCGGCCGAGACCTGGAGGTGCTGGGCGATCCCGGCGACGACGAGGGTGAGGCCGAGGACGACCAGGAGGAGCATCTCGGCGCTGTCGGAGGAGACCGCCCGGCTGATCAACCGCCCGTGGCGGAGGGCGACATAGAGGACGGCGCCGACCGTGCCCAGGGCGATCAGCAGGGTCAGGGTGCCGCCCGCCAGGCTCACCCCGGCGAGCAGGGCGGTGAGGATCGGCAGGTAGACGGCCATCGAGAGGTCTTCGAGGACGAGGATGCTCAGCACGACCGGGGTCTCACGGTTGCCGAGCCGGCGCAGATCGCCGAGGACCTTGGCGATGACGCCGGAGGAGGAGATCCAGGTGACGCCGGCCAGGGCGACCGCGGCGACCGGGCCCCAGCCGAGCAGCAGCGCCATCACGGCGCCGGGGGTGGCGTTGAGGACGAAGTCGACCGCGCCGGAGGGGTACTGGGACTTGAGGTTGGTGACGAGTTCGGAGGCGCTGTACTCCAGACCGAGCAGGAGCAGCAGCAGGATGACGCCTATCTCGGCGCCGGTGGCGACGAACTCCTCGCTGGCCTGAAGGGGGAGGATGCCGCCGTGGCCGAAGGCGAGCCCGGCGAGCAGGTAGAGGGGTATGGGCGAGAAGCCCACCCGTCCGGCGAGGCGGCCCAGCATGCCCAGGGCGAGGATGATCGCCCCGAGTTCGATGAGCATGGCTGTGGTGTGATGCACGGGCGTCTGTCCTCCGTTGACGAGTGCGGTGACGGCGTCTGTGCCTGAAGGGAGTTCGGCCGCGCGCACGGGTGCGAGGGCACGCGAGGCATGCCGGGCAGACCCCTCCGCGGACGGCGGAGGGGGGCGTCAGTACGCGGGGTGTTCGCTCGGACCCGCGGCGCGGCCGGTATCGGGAACGGCATCGCGAGCGGCGTTCACGACGCGCACGAAGATGACTCGACCCATGTCACGCCTCCCCCACACGCCGTCGGCGTATCACCGACCACCACTCGAACGAATGAGCAAATGAACGCTCAACAAAGCGTCGGGGCTCGGTAAAGGATTCTAGCGCACACCGAAAAGGCAAAATCACACAATCGGTAAAGCGCTACCCATTTCCCTTCGCCCCAGGCTCATCCCGTCACTCGCCGATCTCCACCCTGCCGTTGTCACCGGCCCGCACCGCCGCGTTCTTCCGCCTGACACCCTTCAGAAGCCGCCCGCCGGAATGGCGGTCACCACACTGCCCGCGGTGCCCACCAGGGCGGAGCCCCGGGGTGTGACCGCCGTCTGATCGCGCATCAGGGCCCGGCCGAAGCGGTACGTCAGCCAGGCCGTGCCGGCCCCGAGGACCGCACCGCACCCGCCGGCGAGGACGGGCCCCGCGTCGAGCAGCTCCGTCGCGAGGACGCCGCCGAAACCGGTCGCCGCCAGGAACCCGGCGACGACCGGCAACGACAGCCATCCCGCCAGGGCGCCGACCGGCCCGCCCTCGAACGCGCCCTCCAGCACCCCGTCGAGGACCAGCGACAGGACGAGCAGCACGACCCCCGTGATGCCGAGTCCGAAGAACCAGGCCATACGCGCCGTCCCCCTTTCCCGTCCCGCCGCCGGTCTCCGGCTTGACGAAATCCTCACACGGGCCGCCGGGCCGGTTCATTGCCGTGTTCCGGCAATGTTCCCGTGCCTTTCCTTGCTGCCACGCACAGCACGGGGCGGCTCAGGCAGCGGCCTGCCGGACGACCTCCGCGACCTCGTAGCCCGCCTCGACGATCGCCGCGCGCACGGCCGCGTCGTCGACCCTCTCCCCGCGTACGGTCACCAGGCCGGCCCGCACGTCGACGTCGACCTCGGTGACGCCGGGCACCGCGACGACCTCCTCGGTGACGCTCGCGGCACAGTGGCCACAGCTCATGCCGGAGACGGTGAAGTACTTCTCGGCCATGGGACGCTCCTGTCCTCGGTCGGCCCGGTGACTGTGCCGTGGGGCGCACGGGCCGCGTGGCACCAGGTACGACGGACCATCCCACGACGTTCATCCTCGGCCCGTAAGTGACCGGCAGGTAACCCGCCCGATTTCAAGGTCACCCCAGGGAGGGCAAGGTCACAGCCGTTCCCCCTGCTGCTCCTTTGTCGCTCTGGCCTAGCATCCGAGCATGACGGTCCTGCCTGACGACGGGCTTGAGCTGGCCGCCGAGTTCCCTGACGCAACCCACGAGCAGTGGCAGCGCCTCGTTGCGGGCGTGCTGCGCAAGTCGGGCAAGGACGTCGAGGGCGCTCAGGCCGAGGAAGCCCTGTCCACCGCGCTGGAGGACGGGCTGCGCACCCGTCCTCTCTACACCGCGCACGACACCGCGCCCCCCTCCGGCCACCCCGGCTTCGCGCCCTTCGTACGAGGAGGGCGGGCCGCCGGCACCTCCGTCGGCGGCTGGGACGTACGCCAGCGGCACACGGCGGCGGACGGCGAAGCCGTGCTCGCGGACCTGGAGAACGGCGTCACCTCCCTGTGGCTGGTGCTCGGCGAGGCCGGCCTCCCGGTGGCGTCCCTCGGCTCGCTCCTCGACGGCGTGTACCTCGACCTCGCGCCCGTCGTGCTGGACGCGGGCGCCGAAGCGGAGTCCGCCGCACGGGAGTTGCTGCGGCTGTACGCCGAGCGCGGTGTCGCCAAGGCGGCGGCGCGCGGCAATCTGGGCGCGGACCCCCTCGGCCACGAGGCCCGCACCGGACAGGGCTACGACGTCGCCCCCGTCGTCGACCTCGCGCGGCGGTGCGCCGAGGAGTACCCGGGGCTGCGGGCCCTGACCGTGGACGCCCTGCCGTACCACGAGGCCGGCGGCTCGGCGGCGCAGGAACTGGGCGCCTCGCTGGCGACCGGTGTCGCGTACCTGCGGGAGCTGACCGCGGCCGGGCTGAGCGTCGAACAGGCCTGCGGCCAGCTGGAGTTCCGGTACGCGGCCACCGCCGACCAGTTCCTGACGATCGCCAAGCTGCGCGCCGCACGCCGGCTCTGGGCCCGGGTCGCCGAGGTCTGCGGGGCGCCCGCCGCCGGGGCGCAGACGCAGCACGCGGTCACCTCGACGGTGATGATGACGCGCCGCGACCCGTGGGTGAACATGCTGCGCACGACCATCGCCACACTGGCCGCCGGCACGGGCGGCGCCGACTCCGTCACCGTCCTGCCGTTCGACCACGCACTGGGCCTGCCGGACGCGTTCGCGCGGCGCATCGCCCGCAACACCTCCACGATCCTGATCGAGGAGTCCCACCTCGCCCGGGTGATCGACCCGGCGGGCGGCTCCTGGTACGTGGAGCGGCTCACCGACGAACTCGCCCACGCGGGCTGGGAGTTCTTCCAGCGGATCGAGCGGCTCGGCGGCCAGGCGGCCGCGTTGCGCTCGGGTGACCTGGGCCGCGACCTCGCCGACACCTGGGAGGCCCGCACCGGCAGGCTCGCGAAGCGCCGCGAACCCATCACCGGGGTCAGCGAGTTCCCGCACCTGGCGGAGAAGCCGGTCGTCCGCCGACCCGCGCCCGAGCCGCCGTCCGGCGGTCTGCCCCGCGTCACCCGCGACGAGACGTACGAGGCGCTGCGGGCCCGCTCGGACGCCCACCTCGCCGCGACGGGCTCCCGCCCCCGGATCTACCTGGCCGCCCTCGGCCCGGCCGCCGCCCACACCGCCCGGCTCACCTTCGCCGCCAACCTCTTCCAGGCGGGCGGCATCGAGCCCGTCACCGAGGGCACGTTCGAGGAGAGCGGCGCCACCGAGGTGTGCCTGTGCTCCAGCGACGCCCTGTACGAGGAGCGGGCCGCGACCGAGGCAGCCGGGCTGAGGGCCTCCGGCGCCTCGCACGTGTTCCTCGCCGGGCGTCCCGGGCAGTACGCCGACGTCGACGGTTACGTCTTCGCGGGCTGCGACGCCGTGGCCGTCCTGACCGCCACCCTCGACCGCATGGGAGTGTCCTGATGACCGCCCCTTCCCCCTCCGGTCCCTCCGTCCCCGACTTCTCCGGGATCGAGCTGGGTTCACCGTCCGTGGACGGCGGCGCCGACGAGTGGCGTACGGCGGTCGAGAAGGCGGCCGGCGGCGAGCCGCTGTGGGAGACCCCGGAGGGCATCGGGGTCAAGCCGCTCTACACCGGTCAGGACCTGGAGGGCCTGGACTTCCTGGGCACCTACCCGGGCATGGCCCCGTATCTGCGCGGCCCGTACCCGACGATGTACGTCAACCAGCCCTGGACGATCCGCCAGTACGCGGGCTTCTCCACCGCGGAGGAGTCCAACGCCTTCTACCGCCGCAACCTGGCGGCCGGGCAGAAGGGCCTGTCCGTCGCCTTCGACCTGCCCACCCACCGGGGCTACGACAGCGACCACCCGCGCGTGACGGGTGACGTCGGCATGGCGGGCGTGGCGATCGACTCGATCCTCGACATGCGCCAGCTCTTCGACGGCATCCCGCTGGACCGGATGACCGTGTCGATGACGATGAACGGCGCCGTGCTGCCGGTGCTCGCGCTCTACATCGTGGCGGCCGAGGAGCAGGGGGTGCCGGCCGAGAAGCTGGCGGGGACCATCCAGAACGACATCCTCAAGGAGTTCATGGTCCGCAACACCTACATCTACCCGCCGAAGCCGTCGATGCGGATCATCTCCGACATCTTCGCCTTCACCTCGCAGCGGATGCCGCGGTACAACTCCATCTCCATCTCCGGCTACCACATCCAGGAGGCGGGCGCGACGGCCGACCTGGAGCTGGCGTACACGCTCGCGGACGGGGTCGAGTACATCCGGGCGGGCCGGGAGGCGGGCCTGGACGTGGACGCGTTCGCGCCCCGGCTGTCGTTCTTCTGGGCGATCGGCATGAACTTCTTCATGGAGGTCGCCAAGCTGCGCGCGGCCCGCCTGCTCTGGGCCAAACTGGTGAAGCAGTTCGATCCGCAGAACGCCAAGTCGCTCTCCCTGCGCACCCATTCGCAGACCTCGGGCTGGTCGCTCACCGCGCAGGACGTCTTCAACAACGTCACCCGCACCTGTGTGGAGGCGATGGCGGCCACCCAGGGCCACACCCAGTCGCTGCACACCAACGCCCTCGACGAGGCGCTGGCGCTGCCGACCGACTTCTCCGCCCGGATCGCCCGCAACACCCAGCTCCTCATCCAGCAGGAGTCCGGCACCACCCGGGTCATCGACCCGTGGGGCGGCAGCGCCTACGTGGAGAAGCTGACGTACGACCTCGCCCGCCGCGCCTGGCAGCACATCCAGGAGGTCGAGCAGGCGGGCGGCATGGCCAGGGCCATCGACGCTGGCATCCCCAAGCTGCGCATCGAGGAGGCCGCGGCCCGCACCCAGGCCCGCATCGACTCCGGGCGACAGCCGGTCATCGGCGTCAACAAGTACCGCGTGGAGACCGACGAGCAGATCGACGTGCTCAAGGTCGACAACTCCTCCGTGCGGACCCAGCAGATCGAGAAGCTGCGGCGGCTGCGCGCGGAGCGCGACGAGCGGGCCTGCCAGGACGCCCTGGACGCGCTGACCCGGGCGGCCGGCGGCGAGGGCAACCTGCTGGAGCTGGCCGTGCGCGCGGCCCGCGCCAAGGCCACGGTCGGCGAGATCTCCGACGCCCTGGAGAAGGTGTACGGCCGGCACGCGAGCCAGATCCGTACGATCTCCGGCGTGTACCGCAACGAGGCAGGGGAGTCCGAGAACGTGGAGCGCACCCGGAGCCTGGTGGACGCCTTCGCCGAGGCCGAGGGCCGCCGGCCGCGCATCCTGGTCGCCAAGATGGGCCAGGACGGCCACGACCGGGGCCAGAAGGTGATCGCGACCGCCTTCGCCGACCTCGGCTTCGACGTGGACGTCGGTCCGCTGTTCCAGACCCCGGCCGAGGTGGCCCGTCAGGCCGTCGAGGCGGACGTGCACATCGTCGGGGTGTCGTCGCTGGCCGCCGGGCACCTCACCCTCGTACCGGCGTTGAAGGAGCAGCTGGCCGAGGAGGGGCGCGAGGACATCATGATCGTGGTCGGCGGGGTGATCCCGCCCCAGGACGTGCCCACACTGCTGGAGATGGGCGCCGCGGCCGTGTTCCCGCCCGGCACGGTCATCCCGGACGCGGCGTACGACCTGGTGCGGCGGCTGGGGGCCGACCTCGGGCTCGACCTGTGATCGATGTCGACGCCTACGCCAAGGGCGTGCTCGACGGGAAGCGGGCGATCGTCGCCCGTGCCATCACCCTCGTCGAGTCCACCCGGCCCCAGCACCGGGTGCTGGCGCAGGAGCTGCTGACGGCGCTGCTGCCGAACAGCGGCCGGGCCCGGCGGATCGGGGTCAGCGGGGTGCCGGGCGTGGGCAAGTCCACGTTCATCGACGCGTTCGGCACGATGCTGACCTCGCTCGGGCACCGGGTGGCGGTGCTGGCGGTGGACCCGTCGTCGAGCCGTACGGGCGGCTCGATCCTCGGCGACAAGACCCGGATGGAGCGGCTGGCCGTCGACCCGGCGGCCTTCGTCCGCCCCTCCCCCACGGCCGGCACGCTCGGCGGGGTCGCCAAGGCCACCCGTGAGTCGATCGTGGTGATGGAGGCGGCCGGCTACGACGTGGTGCTGGTGGAGACCGTCGGTGTCGGCCAGTCCGAGACGGCCGTCGCGAACATGGTCGACTCCTTCCTCCTCCTCACCCTCGCCCGCACCGGCGACCAGCTCCAGGGCATCAAGAAGGGCGTCCTGGAGCTGGCGGACGTGCTCGCCGTGAACAAGGCGGACGGCCCGCACGAGCGCGACGCCCGGACGGCGGCACGGGAGCTGTCGGGGGCCCTGCGGCTGATGCACGGCAAGGACGCGGTCTGGACGCCGCCGGTGCTGAGCTGCAGCGCCCGCGAGTCGACCGGCCTGGACACCGTCTGGGAGCGCCTGGAGCAGCACCGCACGCTCCTGGACTCCACCGGCCGCCTCGCCGCCAAGCGCCGGGACCAGCAGATCGACTGGACCTGGTCGATGGTCCGCGACGAGCTCCTCGGCCGGCTGCGCACCCACCCCGGCGTCCGCTCCCTGGCACCCGGCCTCGAACAGCGCGTCAGGGACGGCGAGTTGACGGCGACACTGGCCGCCGAGCGGATCCTGGAGGCGTTCGGGGACGGGTCCGCCGGTTCACCCGGCTGAGCGTCCTGAGTGGTGGCGGCGTGCGATCCGACTGACGGTGGATCACGTCGGAGTCGGGTCAAGTCAGCTGACGAAGCACCAGCTGCCCGGCTGCGGCGGAAGGACCATCAGATGCGTTCTGCCCGCATGCTGCTCGTCACCGGGGCGGCGGCCGCCGCCCTCGCCGTCACCGCTCCCGGCGCCTACGCCGACGGTGACGAGTGGGAGCACAAGGACAATGGCTACAGCAAGGAACACGGCAAGGACAGCAGCCACGACGGCCCGCGCGGCGGGATTCACACGGGTGGCGGTGCGCTGACCGCTCCGGCCGACACGGGGCAGTGGGACTCCGAGCGGGCGGGCAAGCCCGGCGCCGGGGGCTACGACAAGGAGGAGTCCACCAAGGAGTCCTGGAACGGCGACCACGCCAAGGACTCGTGGAAGGGCGGCAACGACAAGGAGTCCTGGAAGGACGAGCACGAGAAGGGCTCCTGGAAGGACGACGAGGAGGCGGGAGCCTGGAAGGGCGACCACGACAAGCCGCACGGCGGGATGCACACCGGTGGCGGCGCGCTCGCCTCACCGGCGGTGACCGCGGGCGGGATGGCGGTCCTCGCGGTGGCCGGTACGGGCATGTACGCCCTGCGCCGCAGGAAGACCGCCGGAAGCGTGGCCTGAGCCCATGCCGGGCGCGATACCTGGCGCGATAGCGGCCGCGGCCGCCACACCGTGTGTCGTGTGGCGGCCCGGCCGGCGTGCCGGAGCGTCCCCGGCCGGTGTCGCGGAGTGCGCCGCTGCCGGCGTCGCGGAGTGCGGCCCGGCCGGCGTCGCGGAGTGCGGCCCGGCCGGCGTGCCGACGAGCGCCCCGTCGGCGTGCCGGTGTGCGGCGCCTGCCCGCCCGTCCTTCCGTCTGTTCGTTCTGCTGCCGTACCTGTGAGGTGGTTTCCGATGGCAGCCCACCCTGCTCCCCCCGGCGCCCGCGTCAATCTGACCGTGCTGAGCGCCGTGGTCCTGCTGCTCCTGGCGGTGAGCCTGTTCGGCGGCGAGGACTCCTCGTCCGACACCTCCCGCCCGCCGAACGCCCGGCACGCCCCGCAGGCCGCGCCCGCCTCCCCCGCCGAGGAGGCCGCGCCCGTCGAACGGCCGGCGGACCGGCGGCAACGGGCGCCCGGGGCCAGGCCGGTCCGTCTGCTCATCCCCGAGATCCGGGTGAGCGCCCCCTTCGTCCCCCTCTCCGTCGGCCGCAACGGGCAGCTCGACGCCCCGCCCGCCGACGACGTGAACCTCGTCGGCTGGCACGCCGAGGGTGCCGTCCCCGGGGAGACGGGCACCGCGATCATCGCCGGGCACGTCGACACGGCGACCTCACCGGCGGTCTTCGCGGGGCTCGGCGAACTGGAGAAGGGCGATGTCTTCCACGTGGTCCGCTCCGACCGGACCAGGGTCTCCTTCGTGGTCGACGCCCTGGAGACGTTCGAGAAGGACGACTTCCCCGACGAGCGCGTGTACGCCGACGCCGACCGGCCCGAGGTGCGGCTGATCACCTGCGCGGGCGACTACGACCGCAAGGTCATGGACTACACGGAGAACCTGGTGGTCTTCGCGCACCGGACCTGAGACCGGACGCCCACCCCCCTCCCGCGCGCCGTAGGCGAACAACAGGGAACGGGCTGTCCAAAAACCCGTCCCGAAGTGGCCAAGAACGATTCAAGGGACGGCCATGATTGATCAACGCACGTCCATGATTGCGCAACTTGAACGTTTGAGCGTTTAGACCGGACGTACGTTCCTGCCCGTGAACTCTGACGCAACACCCCACAGAGGCGACGGCGCCGAGGCGACCGCCACCGGCGCGGACGCCGCGATATCCCACGCCAAGCCGCGCGGCCGACGCTCACTCCTGCGCGCCGCGCTGGCCGGTACCGCCGTCATCGGCGGCGGCCTCGCGGTCGGCGCCTTCCCGGCCGACGCCGAGCCCGTGTCACGCTCCACCCGCGCCACCCCCGGGCAGTCCGCCCCCACCCGTACCCGCCCGGCCACGGCGGACGAGGCGCTGAAGGAACTGTCGAAGGGCAACCGCCGCTGGCGGACCTTCCACGAGCGGCACCCCGACGAGGACTACGCCGTGCGCAAGGCCCTGACGACCGGTCAGCACCCCTTCGCGCTCGTCCTCGGCTGCATCGACTCCCGCGTCCCCCCGGAGCTGGTCTTCGACCAGGGCCTCGGCGACCTGATGACCGTGCGCAGCGCGGGCGAGGTACTGGACCAGTCCGTGCTCGGCAGCGTCAAGTACGGCGTCCTGGAACTGAAGATCCCGCTGGTCGTGGTGCTCGGTCACCAGTCCTGCGGCGCCGTGAAGGCGGCCGTGGCGGTGGACGAGAGCGGTGAGGAACTGCCGAGCGGCATCCAGTACATCGCGGACGAGATCGCTCCGGCCATCGACCACAGCGTGACCGGCGACGCCCGGGTCGCGGCGACCATCGACGCGAACGTCCGGCTCGTCCGCTCCAAGCTCGAGGCGGACCCCGACATCGCCGCCAAGCTGAAGGCGGGCGAGGTCGCCGTCGTCGGCGCCCGCTACGACCTGACGACACAGCGGGTGCACCTGCTCAAGTAGCGGGCCCCGGCAGGGAGAAGGCGGCTCCGGTGCACCATCCACCACCGGGGCCGCCTTCGCGTCGCCGGGCCGCGTCCGGGCGGGTGCTCAGCCCTCGACGAGGGTGATGTCCTGCTGTCGCACGGCGTGGAACCTGGGCAGCGGCAGACCGCCGCCGGACAGCTCCGTGACGGTGGCCTCCACCCGGGCGGGGCCGGGCAGATAGCGGCCCGGCTCGGCCCGGTCCGTGTTGGTCCAGGCGTGCTCGGCGCCGTCGCACACCGCCGAGGTGCCGCCGACCCCCTTGCGGACCTTGCTCTCGCCCTGCTGGAGCGAGGACGAGACGAAGACGGGGCCGTTGCCGCCGAGACAGCGGTAGGTGCCGGACAGGGTGAGGGTGCCGTCCGGGGCGACGAGGCCGGTGGGGTCGACGGTCACCGTCTCGAACGGCTCGACCGTGGCGTCGGCGGACGGGGCGGCGCCGAGCGTCAGCAGCGCTGCGCCGACGGCCGCGCCGAGCAGCCGGGGGACGCGCGCGAGGGCCGGGGACGAGGGCATGGGGGTACCTCCTTGGACGGGGTTCCAGCGGGGTTCCAGAGGTACCGGCCGACCCCGTCCGATCTTGTGATCATCACCCTTCTGTCGGCGCGCCGTTCCGCCGTCCTCACCACCGCGCACGAGCCGCGCGGACGGGGCTATGTCCGCGTCCTGTCACGGCACGTCCGGGTGCTGTCACGTCTCGCGCGCGGGTGTGGCGATGAGTTGCGGGCGCGGGCATGGTCTGTAGTGCGAGGCGGTGACGCACCGCCGGCACTCACCACGACGTGGAGGCGCGCCATGTGTTCACACCAGCCCCTGTGCCCCTCGGCCGACAGCACCGACCGTACGGCCGCGCACATCGTCGCCTTCCACCCCGAGCAGGGCTGGAACCTGCTGTGCGACGGGGCGATCGTCTTCGACGACACCGGTGAGATCCTGCCCGACGGCAGCATCGTCGCGCCGAGCCGGCTCGCGGTCGCGGCCTGACACCTACCGCGCACCGGGGCTACGGCAGGACCGCGAATCCGTCCAGCTCCACCAGCGCCCGCTCGTCCCAGAGCCGTACGACGCCGACGACCGCCATGGCGGGATAGTCGCGGCCCGCCAACCTCCGCCAGATACGGCCCAGTCGGGGCGCGCGGTGCCGGTAGTCGGCGACATCCGTCGCGTAGACCGTGACCCGGGCGAGGTCGGCCGGCGCACCGCCGACGGCCTCCAGTGCGGCCAGCAGATTGGCCAGGGCCCGCTCGAACTGCTCGTCCAGCGTCTCCCCCACGACCTTGCCGTCGGCGTCCAGCGCGGTCTGGCCCGCCAGGAACACGACCCGGCTCCCGGTGGCGACGACGGCGTGGGAGAAGCCGGTGGGCGGCGACAGCCCGGCCGGGTTCACCCGCTCGACGCTCATGACGGCCTCCCCTCCGGCACGGCCCGCCGGTACAACTCCTTGGCGATGAGCGTCCGTTGCACCTCGCTCGCCCCTTCGTAGATCCGGGGCGCCCGCACCTCCCGGTAGAGGTGTTCGAGCAGATGGCCGCGGCGCAGCGCCCGTGCGCCGTGCAGCTGGACGGCCGCGTCCACGACGTACTGCGCGGTCTCCGTGGCCAGCAGCTTCGCCATCGCCGCCCGTCGCGGCAAGTCCGGGTCCCCCGCGTCGTACGCCGTCGCCGCCGCGTAGACCATGAGCCGGGCCGCCTCCGTGCGCAGCGCCATCTCGGCGACCTGGTGGGAGACGGCCTGGAGGTCCCGCAGCTTGCCGCCGAACGCGTCCCGTCGGGCGGTGTGCGCGAGGGTGGCGTCCAGGGCGGCCTCGGCCATGCCGACGGCGAAGGCGCCGACGCTCGGGCGGAAGAGGTTGAGGGTGGCCATGGCGACCCGGAAGCCCTGGTCGGGTGTGCCGAGGACGTCGTCGGCGGTGACGGGGACGGCGTCGAGGCGGAGGGCGCCGATGGGGTGCGGCGAGAGCATGTCGAGGGCCGTGCCGGTCAGACCGGGGCGGTCGGCCGGGAGCAGGAAGGCGGTCACCCCGCGGGAGCCGGCGTCCGGGGTGGTGCGGGCGAAGACGGTGTAGAAGTCGGCCTCGGGGGCGTTGGAGATCCAGCACTTCTCGCCGGTGAGCCGCCAGCGGCCGGGGCCGTCGGGTTCCGCGCGCAGGGAGAGGGCGGCCGCGTCCGAACCGGCGCCCGGCTCGCTGAGCGCGAAGGCCGCGACCGCGTCGCCGTCGCCGACCCGGGGGAGCCAACGGGCGCGCTGCGCCTCGGTGCCGTGGGCGTGCACCGGGTGGGCGCCCAGCCCCTGGAGGGCCAGCGCCGTCTCGGCCTCGGTGCAGACGTAGGCCAGGGACTCGCGCATCAGACAGAGGTCGAGCGCGCCGGAGGTGAACAGGCGGGTGAGCAGCCCCAGTCGGCCGAGTTCGGCGAGAAGGGGGCGGTTGACGTGGCCTGGCTCGCCCTTGTCGGCCAGGGGGCGCAGGCGTTCGGCGGCCAGCGCGCGCAGCTCCGCACACCAGGCGAGTCGTTCCGGTTCGAGCGAGAATGCGGTCATTGCCCGTCCCTTCTCCCCCAGGGGGGCCACTGCCGAGGTTATCGCGAACTGTTGACTGCCGTCACCAAGGCGATACGCTCGCTGGTGCGAGCCCACCCACGCCGGGCCGGTCCGGCACTCCGTGCGAGCCCACTTCGGCAGGGACCACAGCAGGGGGCGAACGTCATGAACTCCAGGCTCACCGCTCATGTCGACACCTTCGCCCGGGACTGTCTCCCGCCGCCGGACCAGTGGCCGGAGCTGACGTTCGACCTCCCCGAGCTGTGCTATCCGGACCGGCTGAACGCCGCCGCCGAGCTGCTCGACGGCGGTGAGTCCGGGCGGCCGGCGTTCCGCGCGCCCGGCGGGGAGACCTGGACCTACGGCGAACTTCGGGCCCGTGTCGACCGGATCGCCCACGCCCTCACGTCCGCCCTCGGGGTGGTGCCCGGCAACCGGGTCCTGCTGCGCGGGCCCAGCACGCCCCTGCTGGCCGCGTGCTGGCTGGCGGTGCTCAAGGCGGGGGCGGTCGCGGTGACGGTCCTGGCGCAGCAGCGGCCGCGGGAGCTGGCGACCGTCTGCGAACTGGCGCGGGTCTCCTTCGCGCTGTGCGACCTGCGGTACGTCGACGACCTCGTGAAGGCGGACGTCCCGGGGCTGCGGATCGCCACCTTCGGCGGGGACGGGCCCGACGACCTGTTCGGGCTGCCGTCAGCGGACGGGGCGCGCGGCTCGTACGAGGCGGTGGACACGGCGGCCGACGACGTGGCGCTGATCGCGTTCACCTCCGGGACGACCGGGCGCCCCAAGGGCTGTGTGCACTTCCACCGGGATCTGCTGGCGGTCGCGGACACCTTCTCCCGGCATGTGCTGCGGCCCCGGGCGGACGACGTGTTCACGGGCTCTCCCCCGCTGGGCTTCACGTTCGGCCTCGGCGGTCTCGTCCTCTTCCCGATGCGGGCCGGCGCCAGCGCCCTGCTGCTCGAACAGGCGGGCCCGAGGCAGTTGCTGCCGGCCATCGCCGAGCACGGGGTGTCGGTGCTGTTCACCGCGCCGACCGCCTACCGGGCGATGCTGGCCGAGCTGGACGGAGGGGCCGGGGCGGACGGATCGACCGGAGCGACCGGTTCGGCCGGGGCGGGCCGGTACGACCTCTCGTCGCTCAGGCGGTGCGTGTCGGCGGGCGAGAACCTGCCGGAGGCCACCTGGCGGGCCTGGCACGAGCGGACCGGGCTGCGGATCATCAACGGCATCGGCGCGACCGAGCTGCTGCACATCTTCATCTCGGCGGCCGACGACGCCGTACGGCCGGGGACGACCGGTGTGCCCGTGCCGGGCTGGCGGGCGCGGGTGCAGGACGCCGAGGGCAGGCCGGTGCCCGACGGGCGGCGGGGGCTGCTCGCGGTGCGCGGCCCGGTCGGGTGCCGCTATCTGGCGGACGAGCGGCAGCGGGAGTACGTGCGCGACGGCTGGAACGTCACGGGCGACACCTATGTCCGTGAGCCGGACGGGTACTTCCGCTATGTCGCGCGCGCCGACGACATGATCATCTCGGCCGGGTACAACATCGCGGGCCCCGAGGTCGAGGAGGCGCTGATGCGCCATCCGGACGTGGTGGAGACGGCCGTGGTGGGGCGGCCGGACGAGGCGCGCGGCCAGGTCGTGGTCGCCTATGTGGTGGTCGCGGCGGGCGCGCGCCGGGACGGCGAGGCGCTGAGCGCGTTCCTGAAGGCGCGGCTGGCGCCGTACAAATGTCCGCGCGAATTCGTGTTCCTGGACGCGCTGCCGCGCACGGCGACCGGCAAACTCCAGCGGTTCCGGCTGCGTACCCTAGGTGACCAGCAGTGATAGCGAAGACCTAAAATGATCAACGTGTCCGAACAGCACGCACCACGTTCGCTCATCGTCACCTTCTACGGCGCCTACGGCCGTTCGGTGCCGGGCCCCGTACCCGTCTCCGAGCTGATCCGGCTGCTCGCCGCGGTCGGTGTCGACGCGCCCTCCGTCCGCTCCTCGGTGTCCCGGCTGAAGCGGCGCGGTCTGCTGCTGCCGGCCCGCGCCGCGACGGGGGCGGCCGGGTACGCCCTGTCGGAGGACGCGCGCCAGCTCCTGGAGGACGGCGACCGGCGGATCTACGCGACGGCGCCCGAGCGGGACGAGGGCTGGGTGCTGGCCGTGTTCTCGGTGCCGGAGTCGGAGCGGCAGAAGCGGCACGTGCTGCGCTCCCGGCTGGCCGGCCTGGGCTTCGGTACGGCGGCGCCGGGCGTGTGGATCGCCCCGGCCCGGCTGTACGA
Source organism: Streptomyces sp. NPDC034049 (assembly GCF_055575575.1). Classification (NCBI taxonomy): domain Bacteria; kingdom Bacillati; phylum Actinomycetota; class Actinomycetes; order Kitasatosporales; family Streptomycetaceae; genus Streptomyces; species Streptomyces sp. NPDC034049. The sequence continues at coordinate 245,413 of NZ_JBVISJ010000007.1, read as the reverse complement.
GGAGACCCGGCACACCCTGACACGACTGCGGCTCGACCCGTACGTGGACCTGTTCCGGGGCGAGCACCTGGGGTTCGCGGCGACCGCCGAGGCGGTGGCGCGCTGGTGGGACCTGGCCGGGATCGCCAAGCAGCACGAGGCGTTCCTCGACCGGCACGCGCCCGTGCTGCACGACTGGGAGCGGCGCGAGGAGACCCGGCCGGAGGAGGCGTACCGCGACTATCTGCTGACCCTGGACTCCTGGCGCCAGCTGCCGTACGTCGACCCGGGACTGCCCGCCGAACTGCTGCCCGCCGACTGGCCGGGGGTGCGTTCGGCGGCCGTGTTCCGGGCTCTGCACGCCCGGTTGAGGGACGCGGGAGCCGCTTTCGTGGACGCCGGAACGTAAGGCCCCGCGAGGGATTCGTTCACCCAGAGAACCCTCAGCTTCCTGCTTCGGTCTTCTCAGAATCTTTACTTACCATCCTGACGCATGAGCCTCATGCGCACCCTGAACCGTGCCCTCACCGCCACCACCGGTCTGCACGTACGCAAGGCCGCCCCGGTCGTGCCCGTCCCCAGGGCCACGGCGCCGAAGCAGGCCGCGAAGAAGCCCACGGCGGTGTACCGATGTCCGGCTCCCGAGGACCTCGCCACGGACCGGCTGCTCAGGCGGCCGGTCTTCATCATGTCGCCCGTGCGCTCGGGCTCCACCCTGCTGCGGATGCTCCTGAACGCGCACTCCCGGCTGCACTCCCCGCACGAGCTGCACATACGCCGTCTGGAGGTCGGCTACGGCAGCAAGCTCTCCCGGAAGGCGATGAGCGCCCTCGACCTGGAGCGCGGTGACCTGGAGCATCTGCTCTGGGACCGGGTCATGCACCGCGAACTGGTCAGGTCCGGCAAGGACTTCATCGTCGAGAAGACCCCGAGCAACGCCTTCGTGTACGAGCGCATCCGGGACTGCTGGCCGGACGCCCGCTTCGTCTTCCTGCTGCGCCACCCGGTCTCCATCGCCCGGTCCTGGCACGAGGGCGACCCCGGCAGGCGCACCTACGACGAGGCCGCCGCCGACGCGCTGCGCTACATGAAGGCCGTCGAGAAGGCGCGCGAGGGCACCACCGGCGGGTACACCGTGCGCTACGAGGACCTCACCGCCGACGCCGAGAGGGAGCTGCGGCGGCTGTGCGCGTACCTCGACGTCGACTTCGAGCCCGACATGCTCGACTACGGCGCGAAGGACGACGCCCAGGTCGTCAAGGGCCTCGGCGACTGGCGGGACAAGATCAGGACCGGTCGAGTGCAGGCCGGGCGGGCGCTGCCCGGCGAGGACGACATCCCCGGATCGCTCCGGCCCATGTGCGAGGCATGGGGCTACGCCGCATGAGGCCGCACGCCGAGATGGCCGAGATCTGGCCGCGCGACGGACACATCAGACTCCTCGGACGCATCCACGGGGTCCCGGCGGCCGGGACCTGGCGGCTCGTCCTCACCCGCCGCGCGCACACCGGCCGGACGCTGCGCTACGACACCGCCGTCGAGGGCGGCCGTTTCGAGACCGGGCTGCCCGTCGGCGACCTCGCCGCCGCCGACTACGCGTCCGTCGAGGAGTGGGACGTCCACCTGAGCGACGGCGAGGTCGAACTGCGCGCCGGGCGGCACCTCGACGACGTGCGCGGCAAGAAGAGGATCTTCGTGTACCCGGAACAGCGCGTGGGAGACCTCCGGGTGCGGCCCTACTACACGATCAAGGACAACCTGTCCCTGGAGTGCCGTACGAAAGGCTCCGCATGACCGACCGCCGACCTCTCCCGGAGCGTCCCCGCGTCCGCTATCTGCTGCTGCACGCGTACGGCCGGGGCGGGACCATCCGCACGGTGATGAACCAGGCCAACTCCCTGGTGGCGGCGGGCTGGACCGTGGAGATCGTCAGTGCCCTGCGCCGCCGCGACGACCTCCAGTTCCCGCTCGACCCCCGGGTGCGGGTCTCCACCGTCGTCGACCTGCGCGAGGGCGCCCACACCCCGCCGACCGGGCTGCTCGCCCGCCTGCGCGACCGCAGGCGCGGCGAAGAGCTGGAGAGACCCGCCCGGCACATCCCCGAGGGCGAGTTCGGCTACCGCCACTTCAACCGGTACGTGGAGGACCGGCTCATCGCGTATCTGCGGTCGTTGACCGACGGTGTCCTCGTCACCACCCGCCCCGCGCTGAACTTCCTGGCCGCCGAGCACGCCACCGACGGTGTGGTCCGGGTCGCCCAGGAACACATGAACCTCGGCACCCACAAGCGGGACGTGCGGCGGCGCATCCAGGAGACCTACCCGCGCTTCGCCGCGGTCGCCGTGCTGACCGAACGCGACCGCGACGAGTACGCCGAACTGCTGCCCGGCACCCGGGTCGTCCGCATCCCCAACGCCGTGCACTCCCTGGACCAGGTGCCCGCGGACCCCAGGTCGAAGATCGCGGTGGCGGCCGGCCGGCTCTTCCCGCAGAAGGGCTTCGACCTGCTGATCCCGGCCTGGGCCAAGCTCGTCGAGACGTACCCCGACTGGCACTTGAGGATCTACGGCAGCGGCGAGAAGAAGTCGGAACTGCGCCGCCTCATAGAGGAACACCATCTCTACAACCACGTCTTCCTCATGGGACACACCGACCGCTTGGACGACGAACTCGCCAAGGCCTCCTTCTATGTGCTCAGTTCGCGCTTCGAGGGGCTGCCGATGGTGATGATCGAGGCGATGAGCCACGCCCTCCCCGTGGTGAGCTTCGACTGCCCGACCGGCCCCGCCGACGTACTGACGCACGGCGTGGACGGGCTGCTCGTCGCACCCGAGGACCCCGACGCGCTCGCCGACGCCATGGCCAGGCTGATGGCCGACGAGGTGCTGCGCGCCGACATGGGGGTGGCCGCGGTCCTCACGGCCGCCTCCTACGGCCCGGACTCCGTCCACCACCGCTGGGAGTCCCTCTTCACCTCCCTCCACGAGCAACGGCACGGCGTCACGGCCGGTGCCGCGAAAGGAACCCACGCATGACGACCTCGTCCAGGGCCTCCCGGGCCCAGGGAGCCACGGTCTGGCTCACCGGACTGCCGAGTGCGGGCAAGACGACGGTCGCCCGCGTGCTCGCCGGCCGGCTGCGGTCCGAGGGGCACCGGGTGGAGGTCCTCGACGGTGACGAGGTCCGCCGCTTCCTCTCCGCCGGCCTCGGCTTCTCCCGCGCGGACCGCGACACCAACGTGCAGCGCATCGGCCTGGTCGCCGAGGTCCTCGCCCGCAACGGCGTGCTGGCGCTGGTGCCGGTCATCGCGCCGTACGCCGACAGCCGGGAGGCCGTCCGCAAGCGCCACGACGCGAGCGGCACGCCGTACTTCGAGGTGCATGTCGCCACCCCCGTCGAGGTGTGCAGCCGACGCGACGTGAAGGGGCTGTACGCCCGGCAGGCCGCGGGCCGCCTCAAGGGCCTGACCGGCGTCGACGACCCCTACGAGCCGCCGGTCGACCCCGCGCTCCAGCTCCCCACGCAGGACCAGACCCCCGACGAGTCGGCCGCGGCCGTGCACGCGATGCTGGCGGAACGGGGCCTCGTATGACCCTCCCCGCCCTGTCGCTCCTGGACGACACCGACGGCGGGCATGGTGGACCTCTCGTCGCCCCCTAGGACAGGGTGAGGCGGGGTTTGGGGGCGTCGGTGCGGCCCGTGTTGGGGCGGCGGCTGCCGGCGAGGTAGGGGGCGGGCCAGGGTGCGCCCGGACCCTCGTAGCCCTGTTCGGCGGCGGCGTGGAGGGTCCAGTGGGGGTCGTAGAGGTGGGGGCGGGCCAGGGCGCAGAGGTCGGTACGGCCCGCCAGGAGCAGGGAGTTGACGTCGTCCCAGGAGGAGATGGCGCCGACGGCGATCACCGGCACCCCCACCTCGTGCCGGATGCGGTCGGCGTACGGGGTCTGGTACGAGCGGCCGTACTCGGGGTGCTCGTCGGCGACGACCTGTCCCGTCGAGACGTCGATCGCGTCGGCGCCGTGCGCGGCGAAGGCACGGGCGATCGCGACGGCGTCCTCGGCGGTGGTGCCCCCGTCCGCCCAGTCGGTCGCCGAGATACGGACGGTCATGGGCCGCTCCTCCGGCCACACCGCCCGTACGGCGTCGAAGACTTCGAGCGGGAAGCGGAGCCGGTGTTCGAGCGGGCCGCCGTAGCGGTCGGTGCGGCGGTTCGTCAGCGGTGAGAGGAAGCCGGAGAGCAGGTAGCCGTGGGCGCAGTGGAGTTCGAGGAGGTCGAACCCGCTGCGGGCCGCCCTGAGCGCGGCCGAGGCGAACTGCTCGCGGATGTCGGTGAGTTGGGCGCGGGAGAGCGCACGCGGGGTCTGGCTGCCCGGCTTGTACGGCAGCGGGGAGGCCGCCGTCAGGGGCCAGTTGCCGGTGTCCAGCGGCTCGTCGATGCCCTCCCACATCAGCTTGGTCGAGCCCTTGCGGCCGGAGTGCCCCAGCTGCACGCCGACGGCGGTGCCCTGTGCGTGCCGGTGCATGAAGCCCACCGTGCGCCGCCAGGCGTCGGCCTGCCGGGCGTTCCAGAGTCCGGCGCAGCCCGGGGTGATCCGCCCTTCGGGGCTGACGCACACCATCTCCGTCATCACCAGCCCGGCGCCGCCGAGGGCACGGGCGCCCAGGTGGACGAGGTGGAAGTCGCCGGGGACACCGTCGGTCGCCGAGTACATGTCCATCGGGGAGACCACGACCCGGTTGCGCAGGGTCAGCCCGCGCAGCCGGAAGGGGGTGAACATCGGGGGTGTGCCGGGCGGGCAGCCGAACTCCCGCTCCACCGCGCCGGTGAAGTGCGCGTCGCGCAGGCGGAGGTTGTCGTGGGTGACGCGGCGGCTGCGGGTGAGGAGGTTGAAGGCGAACTGCCGGGAGGGCTGGTCGAGATGGAGAGCGATGTTCTCGAACCACTCCAGACTGGCCCGCGCGGCACGCTGGGTGGAGGCGACCACCGGGCGCCGCTCCTCCTCGTACGCCCTCAACGCCCTTTCCTGGTCGGGCTGTTCCTCCAGACAGGCGACCAGCGCCAGCGCGTCCTCCACGGCCAGCTTGGTCCCCGAGCCGATGGAGAAGTGCGCGGTGTGCGCGGCGTCGCCGAGCAGGACCAGGTTGCCGTGCGACCAGCGCTCGTTGACGACCGTGCGGAAGGTCGTCCAGGTGGAGTTGTTGGAGCGCAGGGGCCTGCCGCCGAGCGCGTCGGCGAAGAGTTTCGCGCACCGTTCGACCGACTCCCGCTCGTCGGCCCGGTCCAGCCCGGCGGCCCGCCACACCTCCTCGCGCATCTCCACGATGACGGTGGAGGCTCCGAATTGATCCTGCGGCCCGGAGGGCCTCGTCGAGGGGTGGTGGTCGGGTGACGGGCGGGCGTACGGGTAGCCGTGCAGTTGCACCACGCCGTGCTCGGTCTCGGCGATCTCGAAACGGAACGCCTCGAAGGCGAAGTCGGCGGCGAGCCAGATGTAGCGGCAGCGGTGCGTCTCGACGGTCGGCCGGAACACCTGCGCGTACGCCTCGCGCGTCGCGCTGTGCACCCCGTCCGCCGCGATGACCAGGTCGTACGTCTCGCAGAGCCAGGAGGGGTACGGGGCCTCGGTGCCGAAGCGGAGGTCCACGCCGAGGGCGCGGCAGCGGTCGTGCAGGATGCGGAGGAGGGTGCGGCGGCCCAGGGCGGCGAAGCCGTGTCCTCCGGAGGTGTGGCGGGTGCCTCGGTGGACGATGTCGATGGCGTCCCAGCGGGTGAAGTGTGCTTGCAGGGCCTCGTGGACGGTCGGGTCGGCGTGTTCTATGCCGCCGAGGGTTTCGTCGGAGAGGACCACGCCGAAGCCGAAGGTGTCGTCGGGGGCGTTGCGTTCCCAGACGGTGATCTCGCGGGTGGGGTTCAGGCGTTTGAGCAACGCCGCGGCGTAGAGGCCGCCGGGGCCGCCGCCGATGATCGCGATACGGGTGGGGTGGGTGGGGTTTTTGGGCGGCTGCGGGTTCGTGGGGGCCGGTCGCGCAGTTCCCCGCGCCCCTGAGGGGGAGGGGGGTCGCATCAGTGGCCCTGCCACTTCGGGGGGCGTTTTTCTGTGAACGCCGCGTGGAATTCCCGGTAGTCCTCGCCGGTCATCAGGAGGGCCTGGGTCGACGCGTCGAGTTCCACGGCGGCCGACAGGGGCATGTCCAGCTCGGCCGTCAGCAGGGCCTTCGTCTGGGCGTGGGCCAGGGCCGGGCCCTCGGCCAGGCGGCGGGCCAGGGTGTGCGCGGCCTCGTCGGCGCTGCCCTCGTCGGTGAGCTGGCTGATGAGGCCGATGCGCTCGGCCTCGGCGGCGCGGACGGGGTCGCCGAGCATGAGGAGGCGGGTGGCGTGGCCGAGGCCGACGACGCGGGGCAGGAGGTAGGCGGCGCCCATGTCACCACCGGAGAGGCCCACGCGGGTGAAGAGGAAGGAGAAGCGAGCGGTGGGGTCGGCCACCCGGAAGTCGGCGGCCAGGGCGAGGACCGCGCCGGCGCCCGCCGCCACGCCGTGCACGGCGGCGATCACGGGGAAGGGGCATTCGCGGACGGCGCGTACGACCTGTCCGGTCATCCGGTTGAAGTCGAGCAGCCGGGCGGTGTCCATGGCGAGTGTGGCGCCGATGATCTCGTCGACGTCCCCGCCGGAGCAGAAGCCGCGGCCGGCGCCGGCCAGCACCAGGGCCCGTACGGATCTCTCCCGGGAGAGATCGGCGAGCAGGTCGCGCAGGTCGGCGTAGGCGCCGAAGGTGAGGGCGTTCAGCTTCTCGGGGCGGGCGAGGGTGACGGTGGCGACGCCGTCGGTGATCTCGCACCGCAGATGCCGCCAGTCGGAGGTGCGGGCGGCGGAGCCGGTGAAGGGACTCATTCGGGAGGCCTCCTCGGGGGCTGCCGCGGTGCCGCGGCTCCTTCCCCACCCCATGAATTTATCACCGTTATCTGACTGTCGTCACGAGTACGCGATAGGCCGATCGGACCACGGAGCGGAGGGCGGGCAGGGCTCCGTGACTCGGTCACGGACGTTCGACAAGGCGGTAACGACGGGCTCGGCCGGGCGCGGCCGGGCGTTGGCGTGGGTAGACCGCCGTCAACGGGGCCGACGGTCCCCCGCGGCGCCCGCCGAGCGGTTTCGCCGGTCCGCGCCGTACCATTCATCACGTTGAAAGCAGGACGAGCCATGACCTGCTCCATGAACGGATCCGCCGCCTTGCACGAACCCTCCACCCCCGCCTCCTGGCGCATCGCGCTGCCGCACACCGCCGCGGCCGTGCCCGTGGCCCGTGCGTTGGTGCGGACGGCGCTGACCGAGCTGGAGCACGGGGCGGACTGCGACACGGCGGAGCTGCTCACGGCGGAGCTGGTCGCGAACGCGATCGAGCACGCCGCCGGGGAGGGTCCGATAGAGCTGGTCGTCGAGCTGGTGCCGAGCGGCTGCAAGGTCGAGGTCCACGACCCCGACCCCGCTCCCCCGGGCGACCTCACCACCCCGGGACACCTCGACCCCGACCCCTGGCAGGAGCACGGCCGCGGTCTGCTGCTGATCCGCGCCCTCAGCTCGGCCTGCGGCCACCGTCCCACGGATTCGGGCAAGGCGGTGTGGTTCCGGTTGCCGACGGTGCCGCCGCAGCGCCGCCACCCGTAGCCGTCAGCCCGTAGCCGTCAGCGCGCGTGGGCGTGGCCGTCGGCCCGGCGTCGCCCGGCGGCGGCCTCAGGCCAGGGTCGCCACCAGGACGGCCTTGATGGTGTGCAGCCGGTTCTCCGCCTCGTCGAAGACGACCGAGTGCGCCGACTCGAACACCTCGTCCGTGACCTCCAGCGAGTCCAGTCCGTGCAGCTCGTGGATCTCGCGCCCGACCTTGGTGCCGAGGTCGTGGAAGGCCGGCAGGCAGTGCAGGAACTTGACGTCCGCGTTGCCGGTGGCCCGCAGGACGTCCATGGTCACGGCGTACGGGGAGAGCGCGCCGATGCGCTCGTCCCAGACCTCCTTCGGCTCACCCATGGAGACCCAGACGTCGGTGGCGACGAAGTCGGCGCCCTCGACCCCGTCGTGGATGTGCTCGGTGAGGGTGATCCGCGCGCCGCTGATCTCGGCGAGCTTGCGGGCGTGGGTGACGATGTCCTCGGCCGGCCAGTAGGCCTGCGGGGCGACGATCCGGACGTCCATGCCGAGCAGGGCCCCGGTGACCAGGTAGGAGTTGCCCATGTTGAAGCGGGCGTCACCGAGGTAGGCGAAGACCATCTCGTCCAGCGGCTTGTCGCTGTGCTCGGTCATGGTCATCACGTCGGCCAGCATCTGCGTGGGGTGCCAGTCGTCGGTGAGGCCGTTGTAGACCGGCACTCCGGCGTACGCCGCCAGCTCCTCGACGTTCGCCTGGCTGTCGCCCCGGTACTCGATCGCGTCGAACATCCGGCCGAGCACCCGTGCGGTGTCCTTGACCGACTCCTTGTGGCCCATCTGGGAGCCGGACGGGTCCAGGTACACGGTCCGGGCGCCCTGGTCGGCCGCGGCGACCTCGAACGCGCAGCGGGTGCGCGTCGAGGTCTTCTCGAAGATGAGCGCGATGTTCCTGCCCCGCAGGTGCTGGGTCTCCGTCCCGGCCTTCTTGGCCGCCTTCAGCTCCACGGCCAGCTCGATCAGCCCGCGGAACTCCTCCGCGGTGAAGTCCAGCTCCTTGAGGAAGTGGCGCCCGGCGAGGGCGTGGGGAACGGTCGCCATGGGGCGCTCCTGGGTCGACGGGACAGGGTCAGCGAAAGGAAGACTGGAAGTCTATACGATGTTCCACATTTCTATACGGGCACCCTCCCCGCCGGCTCCACCGGGATCCGGGGATCCGCGGCTCCCTACACCGCCGATCTCTCGACCGGGCAGCTCATGCAGCGCGGCCCGCCCCTCCCCCGCCCGAGCTCGCTGCCCGGGATCTCGATCACCTCGATGCCCTGCTTGCGCAGATGCGTGTTGGTGGTGGCGTTGCGCTCGTAGGCGACGACGACGCCGGGCTCGACGGCGAGGACGTTGCAGCCGTCGTCCCACTGCTCGCGTTCGGCGGCGTGGACGTCCTGCGTGGCGGTGAGCACCCGGATCGCGTCGAGGCCGAGCGCGGCGGCGATCGCGCGGTGCATGTGCTCCGGCGGGTGGTCGGTGACCTTGAGCTCCTTCTCGCCGACGCCGGGTTCGATGGTGTACGAGCGGAGCATGCCGAGTCCGGCGTACTGGGTGAAGGTGTCGCCGTCGACCATGGTCATGACGGTGTCGAGGTGCATGAAGGCCCGGCGCTTGGGCATGTCGAGGGCCACGATGGTCTGCGCGGAGCCGGCGGCGAAGAGCTTGTGCGCGAGCATCTCGACGGCCTGCGGGGTGGTGCGCTCGCTCATCCCGATGAGGACGGCCCCGTTGCCGATGACGAGGACGTCGCCGCCCTCGATGGTGGACGGGTAGTCGGCCTGCCCCTCCGACCAGGTGTGGAACGTCTCGGCGCGGAACAGCGGATGGTGCCGGTAGATCGCCTCGAAGTGGACAGTCTCGCGCTGCCGGGCCGGCCAGCGCATGGCGTTGATGGAGACCCCGTCGTAGATCCAGGCGGAGGTGTCGCGGGTGAAGAGGTGGTTGGGGAGCGGGTCGAGCAGGAACTCGTCCAGCTCCATCACATGGAAGCGGACGGAGGCCGGCTCCATGTGGGCGTCGAGGAACTCGCGTTTGGTCATGCCGCCGATCAGCGCCTCGACCAGCTCGCCCACGGGCAGCGACTCGAACGCGACCCTGAGGTGGTCCGTGGCGAGCGGGCCGTACTCCTTCTCGTCGAAGACCCGGTCGAGGACGAGTTGCCGGGCCTCGGGAATCCGCATGACATCGGTGAGGAGGTCGCCGAAGAGGTGGACGGCGACGCCTCGGTCACGCAGCACGTCGGCGAATCCGTCGTGTTCGGCGCGCGCCCGGCGCACCCACAGCACGTCGTCGAAGAGCAGCGCGGTCTTGTTGCTGGGGGTGAGCCTTTTGAGCTCAAGATCCGGCCGGTGCAGGATGACGCGGCGCAGGCGCCCGGCCTCGGAGTCGACATGGAATCCCATGCCCTCATCCTGACCATTCGGGCGCGTGTTCACCCGCCGGTCGGCCGAATCGGAATCGGCACGCCACTTCCATTGCGTCCTCTTGACGATAAGCAGGCCCCGCCATTATCGTCTAAGTGACATTAATCGCAGGAGGGGGATCATCCATGGCCGACATCACCAGACGGCTCGGCTGGCGGCATCTGCGCGGGGCGCCCACCGCGCACATCCGCCACCACCGCTCCGGGCGGCTCGCGCACGACGGCCCGGGGCTGAGCTTCTGGTACCGGTCGCTGAGCGCCGCGCTCTCCGAGATCCCGGTGGACGACCGGGAGCTGGCGATGACCTTCCACGCCCGTACGTCCGACTTCCAGGACGTGGCGGTGCAGGCGACGGTGACGTACCGGGTGAGCGACCCGGCGACCGCCGCCGCCCGGCTCGATTTCTCCATCGACCCCGACACGGGGGTCTGGCGCGGCGCTCCCCTGGAGCAGTTGTCGACCCTGCTGACGGAGACGGCCCAGCAGCACGCGCTGGACGTGCTGGCCCGGACGACGCTGGCCTCGGCCCTCGTCGACGGGGTCGCGGCGGTCCGGGAGCGGGTGGCGAGCGGGCTGGCGGCCGAGCCGCGGCTGCCGGCCACCGGCATCGAGATCGTGGCCGTCCGCGTGGTGGCGCTGCGGCCCGAGCCGGAGGTGGAGCGGGCGCTGCGCACACCGGCCCGGGAGCAGATCCAGCAGGAGGCCGACCGGGCGACGTACGAGCGCCGGGCGGTGGCCGTCGAGCGGGAGCGGGCCATCGCCGAGAACGAGCTGGCCAGCCAGATCGAACTCGCCCGGCGCGAGGAGCAGTTGGTCGAGCAGCGGGGCACCAACGCGCGCCGGGAGGCGGAGGAGAAGGCCGCCGCGGACGCGGTGAGGGCTGGCGCGGAGGCGGCCCGGACGGTACGGCTGACCGGGGCGGAGGCCGAGCGGACCGTCAAGCTCGCGGAGGCCGAGGCGGCGCGGAGCGTGCGGCTGGCCGAGGCCGAGGCGGCGCGGAGCGTGAAGCTCGCGGAGGCGGAGGCGGCGCGGCAGGTCAAGCTGGCCGAGGCGGAGGCACGGGCCGAGCGGGAGGTCGGTGCGGCGCGGGCCGAGGCGCAGGCGGCGTGGCTGCGGGTGCACGCCGAGGTGGACGCGGCGACGCTGCACGCGCTGACCGGGACGCGGCTCGCGGAGAACCTGCCACGGATCGAGAGCGTGACGGTGTCGCCGGATGTGCTGACCGGGCTGCTGGCCAGGTTCGGCGGCGCGGCTGGCAGCGGTGGGTCGGGGAGCGGCGGGGACTCCGCGTGAGTCTCGCGCCGCGGGTGGTGCTGGTCCATCGCACCACCGAGTACGAGGAGTTGGTGGCCCGGCACGGTACGCACGGGCAGGCCGCCTTCTTCCTGCGGTCCCGCGGGCGGGACATCGAGGACGTGGCCGAGCGGCACCGGCGGGAGCGTGGGGCCCTCGCCGAGGTCACCTCCTCGGTGCCACTGACGTGGCGTCAGGCCCGGGTGGAGCGGGGCGACCTGGACCGGTTCCTGTTCGCCCCCGAGGACGTGGTGGTCGTGGTCGGGCAGGACGGGCTGGTGGCCAATGCGGCGAAGTACCTCGCGGGGCAGCCGGTGGTCGGGATCAACCCCGACCCCCGGCGCAATCCGGGGGTGCTGGTGCGGCATCGGCCCTCGCACGCGGGGACGTTGCTGAACTCCTCGCTCCGCAGCGACTGCTCGGTGGACGAGCTGACGATGGTCGAGGCCGTCGCGGACGACACACAGCGGCTGGTGGCGCTCAACGAGATCTATCTCGGCGCGGCGGGGCACCAGACCGCCCGGTACCGTCTGGGGCTCGACGGCGACAGGGGTGTCGTCGAGTCCCAGGCCTCGTCCGGGGTGCTCGTCGGGACGGGGACCGGGGCGAGCGGGTGGATCCGGTCCGTCTGGCAGGAGCGGGCGAGTGCCTTGCCCCTTCCGGGGCCCGCGGAGGGCCGTCTGCTGTGGTTCGTGCGCGAGGCGTGGCCGTCTCCGGCTACCGGGACGTCGTTGGTGGCGGGGGAGTTGGGGGCGGGGGGCCGGCTTCGGCTGACGGTGGAGTCGGATCGGTTGATCGTGTTCGGGGACGGGATGGAGGGGGATGCGCTGGAGCTTATGTGGGGGCAGACGGTGCGGGTGGGGGTGGCGGGGGTTCGGTTGCGGTTGGTGGGCTGACGCGGGGTTTCGCCCCCGCCGCCCCTACCCGTCCCATCCCAGGGGCTGCGCCCCTTCGACCCCCAGGCGTCCGTCCGGTGGGGGCTGGTCGCGGGGGTTCCCCCGCCCCCCGGAAAGCGGGCTGCGCCCTGCTTTTTCAGGGGGCGGGGAACTGCGCGAGAAGCCCCCACCGGACCCGCAGCCGACAACGCACCCGCGGGGCCCGAGCTGCTACTCGGTCCCCTCCGCGGCGACCGACGCCGCGCCCTTGCGGCGCTTGCGGTGGGTGTAGGCGACCACCGCCTCCCACAGATCGCGGCGGTCGACCTCGGGCCAGGGCTGATCGGTGAAGTGGAGTTCCGCGTAGTGGGCGTGCCAGGGGAGGAAGTTGGAGGTGCGGATCTCGCCGCTGGTGCGCCAGAGGAGGTCGACGTCAGGCAGGGCGTGGTGCGGCAGATGCGCGGCGAAGAGCTGCTCGGAGACCCGGGCGGGATCGACCTCACCCGCGAGGGCCGCGCGGGCCAACGCCGCTCCCGCCTGGGCGAGTTCGGCGCGGCCGCCGTAGTTGACGCAGACGTTGAGGGTGAGACCGGTGCGGTTGCGGGTGGCGTGCTCCTGGGCGCGGAGGACCTCCACCACGTCCTCCGGGAGTCCGTCGGGGGACCCCACCCAGCGCAGGCATACGTCGTGGTCGAGCAGTTCGCCGTCGAGGAGTTCGGCGCGCATGATCGCGAAGAGCTTGGAGACCTCGTCGGGCGACCGCTTCCAGTTCTCGGTGGAGAAGGCGTACACCGTCAGATGGGAGAGGCCGATCTCCAGCGCGCCCTGGACGACGTCGCGCAGGGCGACCGCGCCGGCCCGGTGGCCCTCGTCACGGGGCAGCCCGAGGCCGGTGGCCCAGCGGCCGTTGCCGTCCATGACGATCGCCACGTGGTGGGGAAGGTGCGCCTCGGCTATGGCCGGTGGGCGGGCGCCGTCGCGGTGCGGGCGCGGCGGCAGCGGCGGTTCGGCGACGCGTGTGACGAGCCGTTCGGGGCCGGTGAACGCGAGCGGTGCCGAGCCGTCGTCGGTGGCGCCGGGCGTCGGCGCGCCCGAGGCCGTCCGCACCGGGGTCTCGTCCCTGCCGGGCGGCAGCGTCAGCCGCCACACCAGGGCGGCCCTCGCCCGGGCCGGGCCGACGATGCGCCACTCGATGTGCCGGGGGACGCGTACCGGGCGGTGCAGGACGGCAGAGCCGGAGCGCGCGAGCGCGTCCAGCTCCGCGCCGAAGAGTTCGACCGCCGTGTCGAGCACGATGGCGGGGCCCAGCGGCAGCGTGTTCCGCAGCGCCCGGCGGGAACTCTCCAGCCACTGCCGGGCCTGGCCCACGAGATGGGCGACCAGCCGGCGGACGGCGGGGGTCCACGCGCGGGAGATCAGGTCGGCCGGGGTGACGCCGAAACGGTCGAGGACCTCGGCGGGAAACCACACATGTCCGCCGTCGAGGTCCTCCGGGAGGTCACGGAGCATGTCGGCGAGGAACAGGCCGTCCACGAACCGGGTGAAGCCCGGCAGGTCGCGCAGCCGCACGGGGACGGGCAGTCCGGAGCGCACCAGCATCCGCATCAGCTGTTCGGGCCAGCTGACGTTCTGGGCGTGGGCCCGCTCCCGCCACTCCTGCCAGGTCGCGACACCCGTGCGGGCCTCGTCCCCCTGGACGGCGTCCAGGGCGCCCAGCAGATCCCCGGGGTCGAGCCCCCAGTGCCAGACCGCGTCGGTCAGCGCCAGCCGCACCGGGTCGTCGCTGGTACCGCCGGCCAGGTCGGCCTCCAGCGCGGTCCGCCACTCCTGGAGCCGTCTGCTGCGCTCCTGCGGGGTGCCCTCGGTGGAGTCGAGCAGGTCGTCGGCGGAGGCGAGGGCCGCGTACAGGGCCCAGCACGCGGGGCGCACCGTCGGCGGCATCAACTGCATCAGGGCGTACTCGGTGGGCCTGGTCGTGCGGACCAGGCGGCGGCACTCGTCGTACGCGGCGTCGAGGGCCGATCGCTCTCGCCCGGACCGCGTTCCGGATCGGGTTGCGGACCGCGTTCCGAACCGCGTGGTGGTGCGACGCATGGGAAACCCCACATACCTTCGACTGGGACCGATGGGACCGACTCGGGTGACAGCGGTCGCCTGCGATCGGCTGCGATCGCTGTCCCCCCGAGCACCGCCGGAACCTCTCGAACGCGGAACACGGCCACGCCTGCTCGCGACATTATCAGCCGCAATGTCGCGTCACGGGCACGGGTCCGCCCGCCACGGACGAGGGCTTGTCCGCGGCGGGCGCCGGTCTCACAGCCGGGGGTCGACCGGCTCCGACTCCAGGGCCAGTACCCCGAACACCGCCTCGTGCACCCGCCACAGCGGCTCCCCCTCGGCGAGCCGGTCCAGCGCCTCCAGCCCCAGGGCGTACTCGCGCAGGGCGAGGGACCGCTTGTGGTTGAGGAACCGGCCGCGCAGCCGGGCCAGGTTCTCCGGGCGGGTGTACTCCGGGCCGTAGATGATCCGCAGATACTCCCGGCCCCGGCACTTGATGCCCGGCTGGACCAGCCGCCCCTGGGTGCTGCGTACGACCGCCCCGACGGGCTTGACGACCATGCCCTCGCCGCCCCGGCCCGTCATCTCCAGCCACCAGTCGATGCCCGCGCGTACCGAGGCCTCGTCCCCGGTGTCGACGAAGAGGCGCCGGGTGGTCTGCAGCAGGCCGCTGACGTCGTACTCGACGAGCCGGTCGAGGAGGGCCAACTGCTCGTCGTGCGGGAGCGCGGCGAGGCTGCGGCCCTGGACCGCGAGGATCTGGAAGGGGGCGAGCCGGACGCCGTCCAGGCCCTCGGTGGGCCAGCAGTAGCGCCGGTAGGCCTCGGTGAACGCGGCCGCGTCGGCGGCCCGCTCGCGCTGCCTGCCCAGCAGGTCGCCCACGTCGACACCGCGGGCCGCCGCGCCCTCCAGGGCGGTCAGCGCGCCCGGGAACACCGCGCCGGAGGCGGCGCCGACGGCCGCGTACTGGGTGCGCAGCAGCCCGGACGCCTTCAGCGACCAGGGCATCAGCTCGGCGTCCAGCAGCAGCCAGTCGGTGTCGAGTTCGTCCCACAGACCGGCCGCCGTGACGGCCTCGCGGATCCGGGCGAGGACCAGCTCGGTGCGCGCCTCGTCGTCGAAGAACGGGCGGCCGGTGCGGGTGTAGAGGGAGCCGGTGGGCCCTTGGACGCCGAAGCGGGCGCGGGCCGCGTCCGCGTCACGGCAGACCAGGACGACCGCCCGCGACCCCATGTGCTTCTCCTCGCACACGACCCGCGCGACACCGTCCTCCTTGTACTGGGCGAACGCCTCCGCCGGGTGCTCCAGGTAGCCCTCGACGTGCGAGGTCGCGGTCGGGGCCATGGTCGGCGGCAGGTACGGCAGCAGCCGCGGGTCGACCGCGAAGCGGCTCATGACCTCCAGGGCGGCGGCCGCGTTCTCCTCGCGCACCGACACCCGGCCCGCGTGCCGGGTCTCGACGACCCGGCGGCCGTGCACGTCCGCCAGGTCCAGTGGCCGGCCCTCGTGCCCGCCGGGCGCCTCGGTGGCCAGCGGCCTGGCCGGCTCGTACCAGACCTTCTCGGCCGGTACGTCGACGAGTTCGCGTTCCGGCCAACGCAGCGCGGTGAGTTTGCCGCCGAAGACGGCGCCCGTGTCGAGGCAGATGGTGTTGTTCAGCCAGGTGGCGGTGGGCACCGGGGTGTGGCCGTAGACCACGGCCGCGCGGCCCCGGTAGTCCTCCGCCCACGGGTAGCGCACCGGCAGTCCGAACTCGTCGGTCTCGCCGGTGGTGTCGCCGTACAGCGCGTGGCTGCGGACCCGGCCGGAGGTGCGGCCGTGGTACTTCTCCGGCAGACCGGCGTGACAGACCACCAGCTTCCCGCCGTCGAGGACGTAGTGGCTGACGAGCCCGTCGATGAACCGCCGGACCTCCTGCTTGAACTCCTCGCTCTCGCCCTCCATCTGCGCGATGGTCTCGGCGAGCCCGTGGGTGTGCTGGACGTTGCGGCCCTTGAGGTGACGGCCGTACTTGTTCTCGTGGTTGCCGGGCACGCAGAGCGCGTTGCCGGAGCCGACCATCGACATCACGCGGCGCAGCACGCCCGGGCTGTCCGGGCCCCGGTCGACCAGGTCGCCGACGAAGACGGCCGTACGGCCCTCCGGGTGGACGCCGTCGACGTAGCCCAGCTTGCCGAGCAGCGCCTCCAGTTCGCTCGCGCAGCCGTGGATGTCACCGACGATGTCGAACGGGCCGGTGAGGTGGGTGAGGTCGTTGAAGCGCTTCTCGGTGACGATCGTGGCGCGGTCGACCTCCTCGACGCCGCGCAGGACGTGCACCTTGCGGAAGCCCTCGCGCTCCAGGTGCCGCAGGGAGCGGCGGAGTTCGCGGGTGTGGCGCTGGATGACGCGGCGCGGCATGTCGGCGCGGTCGGTGCGGGCCGCGTTGCGCGCGGCGCACACCTCCTCGGGCACGTCGAGCACGATGGCGATCGGCAGCACGTCGTGCGCGCGGGCCAGTTCGATCAGCTGCCTGCGCGACTCCTGCTGCACGCTGGTCGCGTCGACGACGGTGCGGCGGCCGGCCGCGAGGCGCTTGCCGGCGATGTAGTGGAGCACGTCGAAGGCGTCCTTCGTCGCGCTCTGGTCGTTCTCGTCGTCCGAGACGAGGCCCCGGCAGAAGTCGGACGAGATGATCTCGGTGGGCTTGAAGTGGCGCCGGGCGAAGGTGGACTTGCCCGAGCCGGAGGCGCCGATCAGCACGACGAGGGAGAGGTCGGTGACGGGCAGGGTGCGCCCCTTGCCGGTCTGCTGGGTGGTCTCGCTCATGCCGCCTTCGCCTCCTTCTCGTCGGTCCTGTCGGTGTCGCGCCGCTTGAACACACCCATCTGGGTGGGCGGCCCCACCTCGGGGTCGTCGGGCCCGACGGGGACGAACTCGACGTCGTAGCCGTGCCGTTCGGCGACCGTGGTCGCCCAGGTGCGGAACTCCTCACGGGTCCACTCGAAGCGGTGGTCGCCGTGCCGGGCGTGCCCGGCCGGGAGGGACTCCCAGCGGACGTTGTACTCGACGTTCGGCGTGGTCACGAGGACGGTGCGGGGGCGGGCCAAGCCGAACACCGAGTACTCCAGGGCCGGCAGCCGCGGCAGGTCGAGGTGTTCGATGACCTCCGAGAGCACGGCGGCGTCGTAGCCCTTGAGGCGCTTGTCGGTGTAGGCGAGGGAACTCTGGAGGAGCCGCACGCGGGAGGCCTGGCGCTCGCCCATGCGGTCGAGCTTGAGGCGGCGGGAGGCGACGGTGAGCGCGCGCATCGACACGTCCGTACCGACGATCTCGGTGAAGCGGACGTCCTTGAGCAGCGCCTGCACCAACTGGCCCTGGCCGCAGCCCAGGTCGAGGACGCGGGCGGCCCCGGAGTCCTTCAGCGCGGCGATGATCGCGTCCCGGCGCTGCACGGCCAGCGGAGTCGACTTCTCCGCGGACTCGTCCTCCCCGTCCGCGGGCTCCTCGACGGCGTTGTCGATGTCCTCGACCTCGCTGTCGTCGGCCTCGGCCAGCCGTACGAGTTCCAGGCGCTCCATGGCCTGCCGGGTCAGCGACCAGCGGCGGGACAGATAGCGGCTGGTGATCAGCTGGTGCTCCGGGTGGGCCGGGAGCCAGCCCTCGCCCGCCCGCAGCAGCTTGTCGACCTCGTCGGACGACACCCAGTAGTGCTTGGCGTCGTCGAGGACCGGCAGCAGGACGTAGAGGTGGCGCAGCGCCTCGGCCAGGGTCAGCGACTCCGACTCCAGGACGAGCCGTACGTAGCGCGAGGCGCCCCACTCGGGGAACTGGGTGTCCAGCGGCACCGCCTCGGCGGTGACGGTCCAGCCGAGCGGCGCGAAGAGCTTGACGACGAGGTCGGAGCCGCCGCGGGCGGGCAGCGCCGGTATCTCGACACGCAGCGGGCGGACCTGCGCCGGGAGGTCGGGGCGGGCCTTGCACTGGCCGCGCACGGCGCTGGAGAAGACGTCGTTCAGCGCGACGGCGAGCAGCGAGGAGGCCGCGTACGGGCGGTCGTTGACGTACTGGGCGAGCGCCGCGTCCGGGGCGCCGCCGCGGCCCTTGCCCTTGCCCCGGCGGACCAGTGCCACCGCGTCCACCTCCAGCAGCAGCGCGGCCGTGCACCGCTCGACGTCCGCCTCGGGGTAGAGGACGTGCGCCTTGCCGTAGGAGGTGGAGAACGCCTGCGCCTTGTCGGGATGCTTGTGGAGCAGGAAACCGAGATCGGTCGCGGGGCGCTCTGGGGTGCCGGTGGTACTGATCGTCAGGAACACGGTGGGGTTGCCTCGTCGTGGGTGTCTGTGATGGACGCCCAACGTACAGCGAAGGATCAGGGCGCACTCAGGCATTTTCCCCACGTCGTGGCCGCGGTCGGCCCGCGGCCACGACGTGCGCCCGGACGTCAGGGCAGCTCGGTGACCCGGTCGGTGCCCGGCGGGGCGACGGGGCTCCGCGCGGTGAGGTAGTCGGTGAGGGCGGTGATGTCGTCGCCGCCGCCGACGGTGTGCGTGCCCTCGGCGAAGGTGGTGAAGCCGTCACCGCCCGCCGCGAGGAAGGTGTTGGCGGTCACCCGGTAGGTGGCGCCGGGGTCCAGGGGCCGGCCGTCGAGCTCGATCGACGAGGGGTCGATGCGTTCGCCGACCGGGGCACTGCGGGAGAAGGAGTAGGTCAGGCCCTTGGAGATCCCCAGCATCAGGGTGGGCGCGCGGGTGCCGGAGTCGTCGAACTGTTCCTCCAGGATCCGCTCGATCTGTGCTCCGGTGAGGTCCACCGACACCAGGGACCCGGCGAAGGGCTGTACGGCGAAGGCCTCGGCGTAGGTGATCTCGCCGGGTGCCTCACCGCCCGTGGAGGAGGCGTGGACGAGGTCGGCCCGTACGCCGCCGGGGTTCATCAACGCGATCTGCGCGCCGCCCCGTTCGGGCGCCGAGGTCGCCGCGAGCTGGGCGTCGGCGACGAGGTTCGCGAGGTCCGACTCGGCGTCGCGGGTCTCGGAGCGGGTGATGTCGGCGGTGACGCTGCCGACGACACGGTGGGCGAGGGGGGCCGAGAGGGCCTTCCACTTGTCGATGACGGCGGTCTGGTCGGCGTCCTTGGGGACGGTGCGGGTGACGAGGTGGTTCATGGCGGCGACCCTCTCCCGTACGACGTCGCCGGTGCGGCGGTCCACGGGGAGCCGTGTCTCGGTGACGACCCGGCCGAAGGAGGAGGCCGAGGTGACCGTGCGGGGGTGACCGGCCGGGTCGGGCAGGGTGCAGACGTAGGGCTGGTGGGTGTGGCCGGTGACGACGGCGTCGATGGCCGGGTCCAGGCGCTCGGCGATGTCGACGATCGGACCGGAGATGCCGTCGCACTGTCCGTACGAGCCGGCCTGGACACCGCCCTCGTGGAGCAGGACCACGATCGCCTCGACGCCCTGGCGGCGCAGCGCGCGGGCGGCGGCGTCGGCGGTCTCGACCTCGTCGGCGAAGCGCACGGAGGTGATGCCGGACTGTCCGGTGACCGCGGGTGTGCCCTCCAGGGTCATGCCGATGAAGCCCACCTTGACGCCGTCGACCTTCTTGACCCAGGTGGG
Organism: Streptomyces sp. NPDC034049; assembly: GCF_055575575.1. NCBI lineage: Bacteria > Bacillati > Actinomycetota > Actinomycetes > Kitasatosporales > Streptomycetaceae > Streptomyces > Streptomyces sp. NPDC034049. Next base: position 225,506 of record NZ_JBVISJ010000007.1, on the reverse strand, counting down.
CGCGAGGAGCGGCTCGCCGGTGGTGCGGTCCAGGACGTTGGCCGCGAGCCAGGGGAAGGCGGAGCCGTCGTAGGGCTCGCCGTCGAGGTAGCAGCCGTCCTCGGGGTGACAGCCGCCGTGCTGGATGCGCAGCAGTTCCCCGGTGCCCTCGTCGAACTCGTGGTTGCCGACACCGGTGACGTCCAGGCGCAGTTTCTCCATGGCCTCGACGGTCGGTTCGTCGTGGAAGAGGCCGGAGAGGAAGGGGCTGGCGCCGATGATGTCGCCGGCGGCGACGGTCAGGGAGGCATCGGTGCCCTGTCGGAGCTGTGCGAGCCGGGTCGCCAGGTACTCGGAGCCGCCGACCGGGGTGGCCTTCGCGTCCAGCTTCGAGCCGAGGGTGGCGTCGCGGCCCGTGGGCGGCTCCAGGTTGCCGTGGAAGTCGTTGAAGGAGAGCAGTTGGACGTCGACGGTGTCCGGCCGCTTCGGGACGGCGGGGACGCCGGTCAGGGCGCCGGGGCGGACCGACAGCAGATGGAACTTGGTGACGCTGCCGTTGAAGCCGAAGTTGTCGTCGGCGACGAGGACGAGGGTGCGGGAGCCGTCGGGGAGGGTCGGGCCCCAGGTGATGCCCTCGACGTTGTCGGCGTCCGTGCCGGAGAGGGTGAAGTCGTAGAGCAGCTTCTTCGGCATGGGCCGCTCCGTGCCGGACAGCTTCGGCTCGCCGCGTACGTCCGTCGCGCCGCGGGTGGTCGTCCAGTACAGGCGGATCGCGAAGCCCACCCCGGAGGCGAAGGAGCGTTCGACGGTGAGGTAGTCGGTGCTGTTGATCGCGAGGATCTCGGAGACACCCCGGTCGGCCGAGTACGTGCCCACGGGGGCCGGCAGCGGGGCCGTGGGCGCGGCGGAGATCGGGTCGACCTCGTAGACGTGCTCGGCCTCGGGCCTGCCGGTGCGGCGGTCCATGACCAGCAGGCGGGAGGGGCTCTTCGCGGTCAGTCCGGCCGCGGGGCCGTCCTGGACGAGCGCGTTCTCGGTGATCGTGACGGCCTCCCGGCCGTCCGGGGAGAGGGTCAGCCCTTCCAGGGCCTGGTTGTTACGGACACCGGCGGTGAGGGTGCCCGACTCCGAGCGGACGGGGGCGTACGCCTTCGGCAGCGGCAGTTCGCGGACGTACGCGCCGGCCGTGGACGTCTCGCGGACGAACGCCGGCTGCCCGGAGGCGGAGGCGCCCTCGCTGGTCCACAGCAGGCCCTTGCCGCCGGGGTTCCAGCGGATCGCCTCCGGGTCGACGGCCTTGGCGGCGAAGGGTGCGCCGGTGGTGTCGTCGAGGACCGTCAGGGCATCGAGGGCGGGCTTGTCCTCGGCGAACTTCCTTCCGTCGAGCGGGAGTCGGAGCGTGTAGAAGCGTGCCTTGCCGTTCTCCGAGCGGTCGTCGCTGAGGGCGGCGTACGTGTGGGACCTCGGGTCGTAGTCGATGCCGGACAGCCCTCCGAAGGGCATGCCGAGTTCGGTGGTTCCGGCGGGGACGGTGAGGGTGTCGAGGAGGGTGATGCCGTTCTGGGTCTTCGTGGGGATGCCGTCCGCTTCGGGGGTGGCTTCGGCGGCGAGACCGTTGGTGAGGGCCAGGCCGCCGAGGAGGGCGGAGGTGGTGAGGGCGGCGAGGGCGGCGCGTCTGCGTCTGTGCCTGCCGACGAGCCGTCTGTGTCCGGGCATGGGTGTTCCTTCCGGGGAGGGTGGGGTCCGATGTGTTGCGTCGCGGGGTGCGGGTCCGGTGGGGGCTGGTCGCGCAGTTCGCCGCGCCCCTGGAAAGCAGGGGCGGCGCCCCGTGCTTTCCAGGCCCGCCCCGCCCGGAAGCGGGCCGGTCAGAGAGACGCCGGGGCCACCTGCCCCGCGCCCCGGCGCTTCCTTCGCCACGCGTAGAGCGCCAGCGCGACCAGGGTCATGGCGTACGGGATGGTCGACACCAGTTGCGGGGGGACGTCGAGGGTGCCGAGCTGGACCGCCAGGGCCTCGGCCGCGCCGAAGCCGAGGGCGGCCAGGAAGACGCCCCAGGGCCGCAGGCCGCCGAGGAAGACCGCGGCGAGGGCGATGAAGCCGCGGCCGGCGGTCATGTCCCGGACGAAGAAGGAGACGTATCCCATGCTGAGGAACACCCCGGCGAGGCCGGCGAGCGCGCCGCTGAGGGCGAGGCCGGCGTACTGCACGCGCCGTACCGCGATGCCGACGGAGGCGGCGGCGTCCGGCATCTCGCCGACCGCGCGGAGGTGGAAGCCGAAGCGGGTGCGGTAGAAGAGCCAGGCGACGAAGGGCGCCGAGAGGAAGGCCAGCCAGGTGAGCATGTTCTGGCCGCTCAGTACGTCCCCCAGCACTGGGATGTCCTCGATGCCGGGCAGGGTGACCGTGGGCAGGGTTCCGCTCTTCAGGCCCGACGTGCCGCCCTTGTCGCCGAGGAGGGTGAAGACGGCGTAGGCGGTGCCGCCGGACGCGAGCAGGTTGAGGCCGATGCCGGCGATGATCGCGTCGGCGCCCAGTTCCAGCCTGAGCGCGGCGAGGAGGAGGCCGAGCAGGACGGCCACCGCCACCCCGGCGAGGGCGCCGGCCGCGACCGATCCGCTGTAGCCGGCGACCAGCGCGCCCGTGCAGGCGGCGCTCAGCATCTGGCCCTCCAGGGCGATGTTGCTGATGCCGGCGCGTTCGGCGACGAGTCCGCCCATGGCGGCGAGGAGATACGGGGTGGCCACGCGCAGCACGGCGGCGAGGAAGGCGCTGCTGAGGACGACGTCGACGACGGAACTCATCGGGTGGCCCCCTCACCCTGCGGGGCGGTCGCCGGTCGGCGTGCGAGACGGCGTTTGAGGAGGTCCGGGAGGGCCTGGGCGGTGACCAGGAGGACGATGACCGCCTGGATCACGACGACGATCTCCGTGCCGACGTCCGTCTGCTGTTCCATGATGTCTCCCCCGGCACGCAGGTAGGAGTAGAAGAGGCCGGCGACCACGACGACCAGCGGGTTGTTCCGGGCGAGCAGCGCCACCACGATGCCCTCGAAGGCGAGGCTGCCGGCGAGCCCGGGTTCGAGGCGCCCGTACACGCCCTGCACGAGATGGGCTCCGGCGAGACCCGCGACGGCCCCGCCGATCACGAAGCTCCACTCGATGGCCCGGGGCACCCGGATACCGCCGTACTCGGCGAAGTGCGGATTGGACCCGGTCATCCGGATGCGGTAGCCGAGCGGGGTGCGGGAGATGAGCAGCCACAGGGCGACGGCGGCGAGCAGCATCAGCAGGAAGCCGACGTTGGCGCGGCCGAAGGGGATGCCCAGCCATTCGGTGAGCGGGGTGAGCGCGGAGTCCGGCTGGATGCGCTCCGAGTGGACGGCACTGCTGCCGGGCTCCTTCAACGGGCCGTTCACCAGGTAGTCGTAGACGCGGACGACGATGGCGTTGAGCATCAGCGTCGCGACGATCTCGTTGGCGCCGAGCCGTGCCTTCATCGAGCCGGGTACGAAGCCCATGCCGGCCCCGGCCGCCGCGGCGGCGACCAGCGGGACGATCACGGCGGCGACGGGTGGCAGCGGCAGGAAGATCGCGACCGTGGCCGCCGCCAACGCGCCCGCGTACAGCTGGCTCTCGGCGCCCAGACTGATCTGGCGGGCCCGGAAGGGGATGGCCACCGACAGGCCGAGCAGGATGAGCGTGGTGGCGTCCTCTAGCCAGCGGCCGACCCGGAAGGAGCGCTCCAACGGGCCGGTGAGCAGGGCCTCGTAGGCGGCGACCGGGTCCTTGCCGGTGGCGAGCATCACGAGGAAGCCGATGACGAGGGCGGCCAGGATGGTCGCCAGGGTCATGCTGAGGTCGACGACGAGGCCGCGGCGCCGGGTGGCCCGGTACTCCCTGCGGTCCTCGCTCTCGATGAGGGTGCCGGTCATGAGGAGGCCGCCTTCCCGGAGCGGCCGGAGCCGGAGTCGTCGGAGCCGGAGTCGTCGGAGCCGGAGTCTGAGTGGGAATCGCCTGGGCCGGAGTCATCGGTCAGCCCGGCTCTCAGCCGTTCCGGCGCGTGCTGTTCGACGCCGAGCATGTAGAGGCCGACCTGCTTCTCCGTGAGGCCCGTCGTGTCGTCGAAGCGGCCGACGAGCCGGCCGTCCTTGAGGACGAGCAACCGGTCGGAGAGGGCGAGGAGTTCGGTGAGGTCGGCGGAGACGAGCAGGATCGCGGCGCCCTCGTCGCGGGCGGCGACGAGCCGTTCGTACATGAAGCGCATGGCGCCGATGTCCACACCCCGGGTGACCTGAGCCGCGATCAACAGCAGTGGTCCGGCGGAGAGTTCACGGGCGACGACGACCTTCTGCATGTTGCCGCCGGACAGGGCGCGCACCGGGACGGACGGGTCGGGGGTGCGGATCGCGTAGTCCGCGACGAGTCGTTCGGCGTGGGCGCGCACCGCGGCCGGGCTGAGGACGCCCCGGCGGGCGAGGGGCGGGCGGTCGTGCCGGTCGACGACGAGGTTGTCGGCGATGGACTCGTCCAGCGCGGCCCCGTCGTGGAGGCGGTCCTCGGGGACGTAGCCGATGCCGGCCCGGCGGTGTCCCGCGACGTCCAGCCCGGCGGTGTCGGTGTCGCCGACCCGTACGGTGCCCGTGCCCGGCCGCCGCAACCCGGCGAGGATCTCGGCGAGTTCGGTCTGCCCGTTGCCCTCGATCCCGGCCACGCCGACGATCTCGCCGGCGGCGACGTCGAAGTCGAGGCCGTGCAGGGACTGCCCGGTCGGGGCGGCGTAGCCCAGGTCCCGCACCCGCAGGGTGGTCCCGGCGCGCCGGGCCGGGGCCCGGTCCACGTCGAGGGACATCTCGCGGCCCACCATCATCGCGGCGAGGTCGCGTTCGGAGGTGTCGGCGGTGGCGACGGTCCCGACGAGGGCGCCAGCCCGCATCACGCTCACCCGGTCGCTGATCTCCCGCACCTCGCGCAGCTTGTGGGAGATGAACAGCACCGTCATCCCGCCGTCGCGCAGGCGGCGTACGGCGGCGAAGAGATCCTCCGCCTCCTGCGGGGTGAGGACGGCGGTCGGCTCGTCCAGGATCAGGATCCGGGCGCGGCGGTGCAGGGCCTTGAGGATCTCGGCGCGCTGGCGCATGCCGACCGAGACCTCGTCGATGCGAGCCAGCGGGTCGACGGCGAGGCCGGCCTCCTCGGCCAGCCGGGCGGTCGCCTCGACCGCCGCACCGGCGTCGACCAGGCCCCGCCGGCCGGGTTCGACGCCGAGGACGACGTTCTGGGCGACCGTGAAGGACGGCACCAGCATCAGGTTCTGGTGGACCATGCCCACGCCGAGCGCGATCGCGGCCGCCGGGCCGCGCAGCACGCGGGGCCGGCCGCCGATCAGGATCTCGCCGGACGTGGGCTGCTCCAGACCGTAGAACAGCTTCATCAGCGTGGACTTGCCCGCGCCGTTCTCGCCGACGACCGCGCGGATCTCACCGACCGGTACGTCGAGGGCGACGCCCCGGACCGCGCGTACGCCGTTGGCGTAGGTCTTGGTGACCTCGCGGGTGGCGACGGCGGGCCCGGCCGGGTCCCATGACTCGTTCATCTCAAGGCCGTTCGGGGTGGGGTCGGGGGTCAGAAGGCGCTGGGGACCGTGAGGGAACCGGACTTCACACGGTCGGCCGCCTCCTGGAGCTCGGTGCGGATGCTCTCCGGCACGATCTCCTGGAAGTGGGCGTCGTCGACGTATCCGACCGCGTCCTCGGCGAGTCCGACGCTCTCCACGGCGCCGTACTTCACGGCGTCCTTCTTGTCGTCCTCGGCGGCCTGGTAGAGGGCGTTGCCGACGTTCTTCAGGATCGAGGTGACGACGGTGTTCTGCTGGGCGTTGTCGGTGAGGGTCTGGTACTGGTCGGAGTCGACGCCGAAGGTGTAGCGGCCGGCGCTCGCGGCCGACTCGAACGTGCCGAGTCCGGAGAGCCCCGCGACCGGCCAGACGAGGGCGGCGCCCTGTCCGTACATCGCGGTGGAGATCTCCTTGCCCTTCGCGGGGTCGCCGAAGGGCTTGTCGCCGCCGACGTACTGGGTGAGGACGTCGGAGTTCTTCCCGCCGGCCGCCTTGAATCCGGCCTTGAATCCGACGATGAAGTCCTCGATGACGGGAATCTTCACACCGCCGACGACTCCGACCTTGTTCAGGGATTCGGCGCCCTTGAGGGCTTTCTCGGCGACGAGCTTCTCGGCGAGGAATCCGGCGAGATATCCGCCCTCGTTCTGCTTGAAGGTCACCGAGTAGACGTTCTCACACTTGTTGGAACAGCCGTTCTTTCCGGTGTAGTCGACCGCGGAGTCGAACACCCAGAACTTCTTGTCGGGGTACTGCGGGGCGAGTTCACCGATGTAGTCGGTGACGTCGAAGGTGCCGGCCGCGAGAATGTCGTAGTCGTCGGCCGCCGCCGCGTCCTCGAATCCCGGCTCCCACTTGGTGCGGTCCGAACCGAGCTCCACCACCTTCAGCTCGTAGCCGAGCTTGCTCTCGGCCCGCTTCAGGCCCTCGTACGCGGAGTCGAAGAAGGACTTGTCGCCGAGCCCGCCGTTGACCACCAATTTGATCCGGGTCTTTCCGGAGGAGTCCGCACCCGAATCGTCGGAGCCCGATCCTCCGCACGCGCTCAGCACAAGCATTCCCGCCACCGCGACGGCGGCTCCCGGTCCGTACGTTCTCATCGCCTTCGACCTCCTGATCATTTTCCCTGCTTTCCCTGTCCTCGCTGACAGCGACAGTAAGAAGTGCAAAACGTTTTGGCTACGCCGAACGGTTTCTGTTTGATTTCTTCCGTGGGAATTTCAGCCGTCGGCCGACAGCGCGGCCGCGGCGACGCGGACGGCCCGGTCGAACCCGGTCTCCCTGTCCGCCGCGGACAGGGCCTCACCGGTGCGGACGTGGTCCGACACGGTCAGGACGGCGAGCGCCTCGGCGCCCTCCGCCGCGGCCACGGCGTACAGCCCGGCCGCCTCCATCTCGACGGCGAGGGTGCCCCGGCGTTCGAGGGCGTCGAGGACGGCGGGCCGGTCGAGGTAGAAGTGGTCGCTGGAGAACACCGGCCCGATGTGCACGACCGGGCGCCGAGAGCCGCACGGTGCGCCCGGTCCCTCCGCCTCGGAGGAGTCCGCGGCGTCGACGGCCGCGCGCAACGGCCGGTAGGACGCGGCGAGGGACAGGGTCACCCCGTCCACCAGGAGTCGGCTGACGCTGGAGTCGGTGTGCGCGGCGGAGGCGATGACGACGTCCCGGAGGGCGACCGAGACGGGCAGCGCGCCCGCCGTGCCGACGCGGACGATCCGACGGACCCCGTAGTGCCGGAACAGCTCCGTCGCGTAGATCGACACCGACGGGATGCCCATGCCGGAGGCGAGCACCGACATCGGCACGCCCCGGTACGTGCCGGTGTACCCGAGGATGCCGCGCACCTCGGTGACCAGCCGCGCGTCCGCCAGCACCGTCTCGGCGATCCGCCGGGCCCGCCGCGGGTCCCCGGGCATCAGCACGAGCGGCGCGAAGTCGCCGGGGGCGGCGGAGATGTGGGGCGTGCCGGCGGACACGGGAGCACCGGCGGCGGCCTCGGCGGCCGTCACAGCTCCTCCCCCGCGAGCCAGCGGACGAGGCGGTCCCACAGGTCGGGGTAGCCGTCCCACTCCAGGAACGGGGGCGGGGCCCAGTGCGGCGCGACGTCGGAGGTGAAGGCGGCCGAGCGGCCGGTGCCGTGGGCGCCGACGGCCAGCAGCGGATGCCCGGCGCACTCGGCGAGCAGCGCGGCGTCCGCTCGTACGGCGACCTCGTTGAGGCCGAGGAGCGCGGGCCAGGTCCGGTCGAGTCCGGCGAGGACCGGGTGGGGGCCCACCACCTCGGGGGCGGCGCCGGCCGGCAGTTCCACCCGGTCGTCGCGGTCGAGCATCGCCACCGGCAGGGCGGCCGCCAGCGGCGTACGCCCCCAGCGCGCGCGGGCGTCGATACCGCTGAACGTCAGATAGCCGCCGATCATCAGCACGCCTCCGCCCCGCTCGACGAAGTCCCGCACCAGCTCGGTGCGGTCGGGCGCGGGCTCGGACCGGTTGAAGGTCTCCGGCGGCAGCTGGAAGCTGTTCGCGCCGACATCGCTGATGACCACGACGTCGAACGCGTCGAGGCCCTCGGGGGTGTCCGGGACCCGCGTCGGTATCTCGTGCGCGGGCACGTACGTGACCTCGTGGCCGCGTGAGCGCAGCGCGTCGAGGAAGACGCCGCCGCCCTCGGTGTACTCGGCGGTGTGGAAGGCGTCGAAGCCCTTCTGATGGACCGTGTACGTGAACCAGGACTCGCCGACGACGAGGACTCGGGGCATGGGCGAACCGCCTTTCTCTCAGGGGGGTTTCGGGGCACGGGGACATGGCCGCGTGGCGCGGCGGCGGTACTGACGAGGGGCGTGGTTCAGCGCGCGGGGGGCGGCGCCGTGCTCCCCCGTACCTTCAGCTCGACGGGGAGGGTGTGCCGGGACGCGGGCGGGACCTCGCCCCGGGAGACGTACTGGAGGAGTTGCGCGGTGGCGGTGCGCCCGACGTCGTAGGCGGGCTGGTGGACGGTGGTCAGCGACGGGTTGACCAGCGAGGCGGCCCGGATGTCGTCGAAGCCGACGACGGAGAGGTCCTCCGGAACGGACAGCCCGGCCTCCCGCAGCGCGGCGAGCGCGCCGAACGCCATCAGGTCGTTGGCCGCGAACACGGCGGTGCGGTCCGCGAGTCCGCCGTCGTCGAGCAGTTCGGCGACCAGGCGGTATCCGGACTCCTCCTTGAAGTCGCCCGTCCGCTCGACGACGTCGCCGTGGAAGGCCTGGCGGAAGCCGTGCGCGCGGGCCGCCCCGCTGCGCAGGTCGCGGGGGCCGGTCAGCATCAGGGCCCGGCGGTGGCCGAGGGCCCGCAGGTGCTCGCCGACCAGCCGCCCGCCCGCCTCGTGGTCGGCGCTGGCGATGAGCGCCCCGCTCAGGCCCTCGACCTCCTCGTCGGCGAGCGCGATCGGGAACTTGCCCATCAGCGCCTCCAGCCGCCTCCGCGACGGGGGCGATCCGGAGGCGTACACCATGCCGTCGATGAACCGGCTGCGGATCATGCCGAGATAGCGGTCCTCGCGGTCGGCGTCGAACTCGGTGTTGCACAGGATCAGCCCGTACCCGAGGTCGTGGGCGGCGTCCTCGGCACCCTTGGCCAGCTCGGCGAAGAAGGTGTTGCTGATGTCCGGGATCAGCAGGCCGATCACGGAGGTGGCGCCGGCCTGGAGGCTGCGGGCCAGCGAGGCGGGCACGTACCCCAGCCGGTTGACGACGCTCCGCACCCGGGCGGCGGTCTGTTCGTTGACGGGCCGGTTGCCGCTCAGCACGTGCGAGACGGTGGTGGGGCTGACCCCGGCCGCCGCGGCCACGTCCTTGATGGAGGCGGCCCGGCGCACGGCGGAGCGGTCGTGGGCGGTGTCACGGGTCAGGTCACGGGTCATAGTGCTGCACCGCTCTCCCGTGGGAGGTGTCGAGGATCCGGGCCACGCGTGCGTCGACGTCGGCGAGCAGCGCGGGCTCGTCGACGGTGAGGAGCCGCCCGTCGCGCATCAGGACCCGCCCGTCGACGACCACCGTGCGCACGTCGGCGGCGCGGGCGCTGTAGACGAGGGCGGCCCGCGGGTCGTGCAGCGGACGGCAGTGCGGGCCGGACAGATCGGTGAGGACGATGTCGGCGCGCATGCCCGGTTCCAGCGCACCGATCCGGTCCTGGAGCCCCAGGGCCCGGGCCCCGCCCCGCAGGGCCGTGCGCAGGGTGTCGGACACCGTCATCCACGTCGCGTCCCGCACCGCCTGCTTCTGCGTGAGCGCGACCAGCCGCAGCGCCTCCCAGACGTCCAGGGTGTTGTGCCCGGCGGCCCCGTCCGTGCCGACGGCGACCGTGATCCCGGCGCCGAGCAGGTCGCGGACCGGCGTCAGCGGGGACAGCGCGTGCTTGAGATACACCTTGGGGCAGCAGGCCACGGCGGTCCGGTCCGCGTACTCGGCGAGCAGTGGCAGGTCCCGCTCGACGATCCCGCAGCCGTGCGCGATGAGGGCACCCGCGTCGAGGACACCGGTGTCGTGCAGCACCCGGATCGGGGTGATCCCCCGCCGCTCCAGGCTGGACCGCGTCTGCTCCAGGTGCTCGGCGGCGTGGATGTGCATCCGCAGCCCGAGCCGCCGGGCGTGGTCGGCCAGGGTCCGCAGATCCCGGTCCTCGACGGTGTACGGGGCGTGCGGCCCGAGCGAGACGGTCACCCGGCCGTCGGCCCCGCCGTGCCAGCTCTCGGCGAAGGCGACGCCGGCCTCCAGCGCCGCCGCGCCACCGCTGCTGAAGTAGGTGGGCGCGATGTCGGCGCGCAGCCCCGTCGCGGCCACCGCCTCGGCGATCCGGTCGGGGAAGAAGTAGTGGTCGGCGAAGGTGGTGACGCCCGACCGGATCATCTCCGCGCAGGCCAGCAGCGCGCCGGCCCGTACGTCCTCGGCGGTCAGGTTGGACTCCATGGGCCAGACGCGGTCGTTGAACCACCCCTCGACCGTGACGTCCTCGGCCGCGCCCCGCATCAGCACCATCGGGCTGTGCGTGTGCGCGTTCACCAGTCCGGGCAGGGCCAGCAGCCCCCGCCCGTCGACGACCTCCGTGCCCGGCTCCGCGGGCCGCTCCGGGCCCGTCGGCCGTACGTCCACGATGACGCCGTCGGCCACCACGATGTCCCGCCCGGGCAGGACGTCGCACTCGCCCTCCACCGGGACGCGCAGCACGTCACAGCCGCGTACCAGGAGGCGGTGGCGGGTGACGGAAGGGGACGTGTCGTCTCTCATGCGGCACAAGCTAGATATCCAAAACGTTTTGCACAACAACGAGACTCTTCGGATATCGCGACGTCCCAGGATGCGGGCCGGGACGGTGATCGCCGTGGACGACCGCCTCCCGCGCCCGGCGCGGGAGGCGTCACACGTCAGGACAGCTGGGACTGCACCTGGGCGGAGATCAGCTCCAGGTGGTCCAGGTCGTCGAGGTCGAGGACCTGGAGGTAGACGCGCTGGGAGCCGATGGCCCGGTAGCGGCCGAGCTTGTCGACGACCTCGGCCGGGGAGCCGGCGAGGCCGTTGGCCTTGAGCTCGTCGACCTCACGGCCGATCGCGGCGGCGCGCCGGGCGACCTCGGCGTCGTCCTTGCCCACGCAGACGACCAGGGCGTTCGAGTACACGAGGTCGTCGCCCTTGCGGCCGGCCTCCTCGGCGGCCGCACGGACCCGGCCGAACTGGCGCTCGCTGTCCTCGATCGACGCGAACGGCATGTTGAACTCGTCGGCGTACCGCGCGGCGAGCCGCGGGGTGCGGACCGCGCCGTGGCCGCCGATGAGGACCGGCACCTTGGCCTGCGCGGGCTTGGGCAGCGCGGGCGAGTCGGTCAGCTGGTAGTGGGTGCCCTCGAAGGAGAACGTCTTGCCGACCTCGGTGGCCCACAGGCCGGTGACGATGGCCAGCTGCTCCTCCAGTCGTCCGAACTTCTCCTTGGGGAACGGGATGCCGTACGCCTTGTGCTCCTCCTCGAACCAGCCCGCGCCCAGGCCGAGTTCGACGCGGCCGCCGGACATCTGGTCGATCTGCGCGACCTGGATGGCGAGCACACCCGGCAGGCGGAAGGTTCCTGCAGTCATCAGGGTGCCGAGGCGGATGCGCTTGGTCTCGCGGGCGAGTCCGGCCAGGGTGATCCAGGCGTCGGTGGGGCCCGGCAGGCCGTCCGACGAACCCATGCGCAGATAGTGGTCGGAGCGGAAGAACGCGTCGAAGCCGAGGTCCTCGGTCGCCTTGGCGACGGCGAGGAGGGTGTCGTAGGTCGCCCCCTGCTGGGGCTCGGTGAAGATGCGAAGATCCATGCCTCCATCCTGCACGCTCGACCCCCGGTCAACGGCACCGGTTCCACCGGTGCCTTGGGGCCACGGTCGGGTGAAAATCCGTCAACCCGGCGCCCGGCACGGACGGGGTCAGTGACCGGCCGGAACGGTGATCGTTGCTCGGGAGGAGCCGGACCGCCCGGCACCCGTCGCCGGCGTCCGCTGCCGGCGCGAGCGCACCACGTGCCCCCTCGGGGGCGAGGGCCGAGGAGGCCGTCACATGTCCCAGGAAGCCGTGCCGGAGCAGGCTGCCGTGCCTGCGCAGCCGAAGGGTCTGCTCCAGCAGATGGAGGAGCTGATGGCTGCCCTGAACGCGGACCTGTCCCAGCTCGACGCGGAGTTCTCCGCGCCGCGTGCCGCCGCCGCGGAGGAGAGCGAACCCGCCTGAGCCAGGGCTCTCCGAGCCACGAACCCCGACGCCCGGCCGTGCCTTCCCGGCCGGGCGTTCGCCGTGTTCGGGGGCTGCGCCCCTCGAAGAACTCGAAGAACAGGGGGCACCCCGTCCTTCAGGCCCGCCGGAAACCTCGTGCGCAGCCACGAACCACTCGCCCCCGGACGGCTCAGCCCGCCGCCGCGTCTCTCTCCGAGAGGACCTGGTCTCTCACCGCCAGGCGCCGCAGCATTTCCAGCACCCGGTCCCGCGCCTCGTCCGCCGCGTCGATCGCCTCCATGCACTGCCAGTACGTCGCCTCGTCGTCCGCCCCGCTCGCCAGGCCCACGAGCGCGATACCGACCTCGCCCAGCAGACCTCCGAGCCGCAGCAGCGACTCGTGGGCGTCGCCCAACTCGGTGAGCTGGGCGGCGCGTAAATCGCCCACGCCGAGCGGCGGGGCGCCGAGTATGCCGCAGCCGCTGCCGGCCAGCTCGGTCAACCCCAGTGCCTCACCGCGCAGTTCGGGAGGTCCCGAGACCGCGAGGCGGCTCCCGATCGCCTGGGCGAGGGCATAGGACTGCCACGCCTCCGCCATGATCTGAGGTCCCTCGACGCTGCCCGCCAGAGCACGCCCACTCGCGAAGATGAGCCGCACCGCATCCATGCGCTGCCCCCGACTTTCCCCGACGCGCTCTCACACGTCCGCCCGAACTCCTGCCTGTTCATTACCCACAGTGAGGGCGGCTGAGACAGAAAGCCAGAGGAAGCCCGAAATCTGTGGATAACAAGTCGGCTGTGGACAACTTTTCAACTCCGGAGAGTGACAACCGGACGGAGAGGCTCAGCGTCGAGCCGCCTCAGGGGCGCCCCGGCGCCGGAAATCTCCGTTCGTTGCGGTCGATCTTCGCATCCAGGGCTGACAACGGATCGATCCCCAGCACCTCGCAGAGCTGGAGCAGATAGGCGAGGACGTCGGCCACCTCGTCCGTGACCCGGTGGGCGGTCTCCGGGTCCGCCATCACACGCGCCGACTCCTCCGGCGTCAACCACTGGAAGATCTCGACCAGTTCGGACGCCTCGACGCTCAGCGCCGAGACCAGGTTCTTGGGGGTGTGGTACGGCTGCCAGTCACGGGCGGCGGCGAACTCGGCGAGCCGCCGCTGCAGCGCCGCCACGTCCGGCTTCCGCTCGGGGCCAGGGCCGCGTTCCGGCTCGGGGCCAGGGCCGTGCCCCGGCTCGGCTTCGGGGCCGTGCCCCGGCCCGGTTTCTGGACCTTGCCCCGTCTCGGTCTCAGGACTTCGCCCCGTCTCGGTCTCAGGACTTTGCCCCGGCTCGGTCTCAGGATCTCTCACGGTTCAGGTCTACCACCGTCACCCCCGCCACTCCGGCGGCCCAGGAGGCGTCGCTCACCGCGCCGACGAGCCGGATGTGCCCGCGCTCGCACATCCGGGCCGCCAGCCGCACCAACTCCCCCGTCTGCCGGGGGTCCAGGGCCCGGTCGAAGCCGTCGGCGAGGACGGTCAGCGTCTGGAGAGCCGCCGGCACCTCCGCGGCCTGGTCGACCTCCAGCACGCCGGGGCCGGTGAACAGCACGAGCGCCAGCGCGAGGTACCGCAACTCGCCGTCCCCCAGCAGACCCAGGGCCGTCCGCACACCGTCCCCCCGGTCCAGCACCGCCCGTACCGCGCCGCCCCGCAGGGGCTCGGCGAGCAGATCGAGGACCGGTCCCACGCAGCCGTCGCGCACGGCACCGACGAGCAGCGCGTGCCGCCGCCCGCACTCCGTCCGTGTGCGCCACAGCACGTCGGCGAGGTTGTCGCAGCCCCGCAGGAGCCGGCCGGAGCCGAGCGGCACGGCGGCGCGCATCCGGCCGGGGCTCGGATCACAGGCGTAGACCGAGCGGAGGGCCACCACCATCTGCTCGGCGGCGGCGAGGACCCGGCGCTGCCCGTCCGTCTTGCCGGCGACGCGGAGCGGGAGCAGCGCGGTGCCGAGGCGGTCGTCGGGCAGGGGGCCGCGGGTGACCGGTGAGGTGCCGGCCGTGTGCCAGGCGGCCTGGACCACGGGGCGGCTCGGGTCGACGAGCGCCGTCTCCAGCAGGGTGAGCCCGCCGCACGTCAACCGCTCGCCCACCACGCGGAGTTCGGGCTCGGCCTGGACGGCGACGTCGAGGTGCACGGGCCCTTCGGGGCCGTCGGCCGTGCAGCCGATGCGAAAGCCCCGGCGCCGTTGGGCGTCGGGGCGGGCCCGCTCGGGGACACAGCCCCGCGGGTCGGGGAAGGCCTCGGCGAGGCGGGCGCCGCCACCGAGCCCGGCCAGCGCCTCGTACGCCCTGAGCGCGGTCGTCTTGCCGCTGCCGCTGCGCCCCGCGAGGAGGGTCAGCGGCCCGAGCGGGAGGAAGGTGTTGCGGTGCCCGGCGAAGGCGGAGAGCCGGAGTTCGGTGACGCTCGGCCGCTCCGGACGCGCCCCGGTGTCCACGCCGGGCACCACCGAAGAAAGGGATGACACGGTCATATGCGGACACTAGGGGCCCGCCCGACAGGCAAACCGTTCCGCCGAGTGGATCTTCCTACGATCGAGGGAGCGCCCCGCCCGGGAGGAGGGCGCCCCACCCTGGACGAGAGCGCCCGCCCGCCTGGAAGCGCCCCGCACCCCGAGGCGCGGCAACCCCGGGGCGCCGCGCCTCACGCGCCGGGAACCCCGACGCCCTCCATCAGCCCCCGCACCTCGGTGCCCGGCGGCGTGAGAAGGAACACGTTCCGGTCGACCCGGTGCATTCCGGAAGCCAGACCGAAGACGACACCCGTACTGAAATCGAGCACCCGCTTGGCGGTGTCGCTCTCCGCCCCCGACAGGTCCAAGAGCACCGGAACGCCCGCCATCAGCGTCTCAGCCACCTCGCGGGCGTCCGCGAAGACGTTGACGCGCAGCACCACGAAGCGGCGCCGGGCCTCCGTCTCGGCTTCCGGTATGGTCCGATGGCCGACCGCGGACGGCCAGGCGTCCCGGCCCCGCAGCGGCACGACCTGGGCGAGCCCCTCCCACTGTTCGTCGGTGACGTCGTGGCTGTTCACCCTGTTCACCGGCCTTCCCCCTGGCTCGCACTGAATGACTGCATCAGGCAATTCTTACGCAGCTCACCCGTTCGGCCCAACAGCGACACGGACCGCGACTCCCGCGTCCGGGAGGTCGGCCGGAACCCGCCCTCACAACCCCTTGCGCGGCCGTGTGTGGCGGGCGTAACGCCTCATGATCAGATCATGTGACACAGGCGTAACGGGCAATTCGTACGATCGAGCCTGCCGGGCGCGATCCGGAAGCTGAGCGGAAGCCGACCGGCTGCCGTATCGGATGAGGACCGGCTGCGTATCGGACGGCGACCGACTGCCTGTCGGACGGCGACCGGCCATCGCGCCGGGCGGTGCACGGCTGTCACGCCGGACAGCGCGGGCCGCCGCACCGAAGGCGACAGCAACAGCGACAGCGCACCGACAGCGACCGGTGGACCGACCGGACGACCGCACGGACGACCGACCGGAGACCCCGGACGCCGACAGAGAGGGGCCGCCCGTGGCCGCACAGGGCCCGCAGAGCACCACCACCCAGGTGCGGACCGTGTGCTCGTACTGCGGTGTCGGCTGCGGCATGCTCCTGGACGTCGGGATGGGTCCCGACGGCCGGCGCACGGTCCTCAAGGCGTCCGGCGACAAGTCCCACCCGGCGAACTTCGGCCGCCTGTGCACCAAGGGCGCGACCACCGCCGACATGCTCGCCGCGCCCGGCCGCCTCACCACCGCCCTCGTGCGCGACGACCGGGGCGACGAACCGGTCCCCGCGCCCGTCTCCGACGCGATCGCGGAGACCGCCCGGCGGCTGCGCGCGATCATCGACGAGCACGGACCCGACGCGTTCGCGTTCTACGTCTCCGGCCAGATGAGCCTGGAGGCCCAGTACCTCGCGAACAAGCTGGCCAAGGGCTTCATCCGCACCAACCAGATCGAGTCCAACTCCCGGCTGTGCATGGCGAGCGCCGGCACCGGCTACAAGCTGTCGCTGGGCGCCGACGGGCCGCCCGGCTCCTACGACGATCTCGACAGGGCGGACGTCTTCCTCGTCATCGGCTCGAACATGGCGGACTGCCATCCGATCCTCTTCCTCCGGATGATGGACCGGGTCAAGGCGGGCGCGAAACTGATCGTCGTCGATCCGCGCCGCACGGCCACGGCCGAGAAGGCCGACCTCTTCCTGCGGATACGCCCGGGCACGGACCTCGCCCTCCTCAACGGACTGTTGCACCTGCTGCACGCGAACGGGCACACCGACCCGGACTTCATCGCCGCCCACACCGAGGGCTGGGAGGCGATGCCCGACTTCCTCGCCGACTACGCGCCGGACGTCGTCGCCGAGATCACCGGCATCCCGGCGGACGACATCCGCGCGGCCGCGCGGCTGATCGGTGAGGCCGCCGAGTGGACGAGCTGCTGGACGATGGGGCTCAACCAGTCCACGCACGGCACCTGGAACACCAACGCGCTCGTCAATCTGCATCTGGCGACCGGCGCGATCTGCCGTCCCGGCAGCGGCCCGTTCTCGCTCACCGGCCAGCCCAACGCGATGGGCGGACGCGAGATGGGCTACATGGGGCCGGGGCTGCCCGGTCAGCGGTCCGTGCTCGTGTCCGAGGAGCGGGCGTTCGTCGAGGAGCTGTGGGAGCTGGCGCCGGACTCCCTGCGCGCGGACGGCGTCGGCAAGGGCACGGTCGAGATGTTCCAGAAGATGGCCGACGGGGAGATCAAGGCCTGCTGGATCATCTGCACCAACCCGGTCGCCTCGGTCGCCAACCGCAGGACCGTCATCGAGGGGCTGGAGGCAGCGGAGTTCGTCGTCACCCAGGACGTCTTCGCCGACACCGAGACCAACGCGTACGCCGATGTCGTGCTGCCCGGCGCGCTGTGGACCGAGTCCGAGGGCGTCCTCGTCAACAGCGAGCGCAACCTCACGCTGGCCGCACCCGCCGCCGACCCGCCGGGCGAGGCGATGGCCGACTGGCGGATCATCGCGGCCGTCGCCCGGGAGATGGGGTTCGAGAAGGGCTTCGCGTACGACAGCGCCGAGCAGGTCTTCGAGGAGATCAAGCGGGCGTGGAACCCGAAGACCGGGTGGGACCTGCGGGGCGTGACCTACGACCGGCTGCGGTCGGGGTCCGTGCAGTGGCCCGCGGCTTCGGAGGACGGCCCCGCGCGCAATCCGATCCGCTACATGACGGGGAACGGCGACGCGAGCGGTGACGGCGCGGCGAGCGGTGACGGCGCCGAGGGAGTCGACGGCGCCGTGGGCCGGGGGTTGCTCTTCCCCACGGCCAGTGGGCGGGCCGTGTTCCACGCGCGGCCGCACCTGCCGGCCGCCGAGATGCCGGACGACGACTACCCGTTCGTGCTCAACACCGGGCGGCTCCAGCACCAGTGGCACACGCTGACGAAGACGGGCAGGGTCGCCAAGCTCAACAAGCTGAACCCCGGCCCGTTCGTGGAGGTGCATCCGCAGGACGCGCGTGAACTGGGCGTCGAGGACGGGGACTCGGTGGAGGTCGCGTCACGGCGGGGGCGGGCCGTCCTTCCGGCGGTGGTCTCCGACCGGGTGATGCCCGGGTGCGTGTTCGCGCCGTTCCACTGGAACGACCTGTTCGGGGAGTACCTGAGCATCAACGCGGTGACGAGCGACGCGGTGGATCCGCTGTCGTTCCAGCCGGAGTTGAAGGTGTGCGCGGTGTCCCTGGCGAAGGTGGCCGCGCCGGCGAGGGTTCCGGCACCCTTCGGCGACGAGCCCACGGGGACGTCCGCGCCGGTGCCCGCCCCGGTGGCGGCCCCCGCACCCGCGTCCCCGGTCCCGGCGGCGGTGACCGTGCCGTCCGCCGTCGTCCCGGGTACCAACCCCTTCGGTCTCGAACCCTCGCCGCCGCCCGTCCTCTCCGCCCAGGAGCGGCAGTACCTCACCGGGTTCCTCGCCGGGCTCGGGTCAGGAGTGCAGGGGGTGCCCGTGCTGCCGGCGGACGCGCCGTTCGCGCCCGAGCACGCGGTGTGGGTGAACGGCGTGCTCGCCGGGATGTACTCGCGGTCGTCGGCGGCGCCGAGCGCGCCGCCCGCCGCCGAACCGGCCGGACGCGAGGTCGTCGTGCTGTGGGCCTCGCAGACCGGGACGGCCGAGGAGTACGCGATGGCGGCGGCCGAGCACCTGGGGGCGGCGGGGCACCGGGCGACGCTCGTCGGCATGGACGAGGCCGCGCCGGACCGACTGCCGCACGGCGCCGACCTGTTGCTGATCACCAGCACCTTCGGGGACGGCGACGCGCCCGACAACGGCTCCGGGTTCTGGGACGCGCTGTCCCGGCAGGAGGCCCCCCGCCTGGACGGCGTGCGCTACGCCGTGCTGGCCTTCGGGGACTCCTCGTACGACGACTTCTGCGGGCACGGCCGTCGGCTGGACGCCCGGCTCGACGAGTTGGGCGCGGTGCGTCTGGCGCCCCGCACGGACTGCGAGCCCGACTACGAACCGTCGGCGGACGCCTGGCTGGGCCAGGTCATCACCGCGCTCGGCACGGGCACGGACGGGGACGACGGCGCAGGCGGGCTCACGACCTCGGCTACGACGCCGCTGGGCTCCGCCACCCTCACCGCTCCCCCGGTCACCGCCGCGCCCGGGTCCACGCCCGCCGCCCCGCGCTCCGCGAGGCCCGCGCCCACCATCGCCCGGCTGGTCGGCAACCGGCTGCTGAGCCTGCCCGGCGCGGGCAAGGAGGTGCGCCGGTTCACCTTCGACACCAGCGGGACGACACTGTCGTACGAGGCGGGCGACGCGCTCGGTGTGCGGCCGGTCAACTCCCTCGGCCTGGTCGCGGAGTGGCTGGCGGTGACCGGCCTGGACGGTTCGGCTCCCGTGACGCTGGACGGGCTCGGCGAGGTGCCGTTCGCCGAGGCGCTGCACAGGCATCTCGACATCACCCGGATCACCGCGGACCTGCTCCGCTTCGTCGCCGAACGCACCCGGGACAACCGGGAGTTGAAGAAGCTCATGCGTCCGGACAACAAGGACGGGCTGGCCCAGTGGTCGTGGGGCCGACAGGCCGTCGACGTGGTCGCCGAGTTCGCCGTACGGGCCTCCGCGCAGGAGTGGGCCGGTGTCTTCAAGAAGCTCCAGCCGCGTCTGTACTCGATCTCGTCGAGCCCGCTCGTCGACCCGCACCACATCTCGCTGACGGTGTCGGTGGTGCGGTACGAGAACCTGCGCGGGACCCCGCGCGGCGGGGTCTGCTCCCCCTTCCTCGCGGACGGCGAGGCGGACCTGGAGGTGCCGGTCTTCGTCCAGCGCTCGCCGCACTTCCGGCCGCCGGCCGACCCGGTGACCCCCATGATCATGGTCGGTCCCGGCACCGGTGTCGCGCCCTTCCTGGGCTTCCTCCAGGAACGGCGGGCCCTCGGCCACCGGGCGCCCAACTGGCTGTTCTTCGGGGAGCAGCACCGGGCGACGGACTTCTACTACCAGGAGGAGCTGGCCGACCTTCAGGAGTCGGGTGTGCTCAGCAGGCTGGACACCGCCTTCTCCCGTGACCAGCGTGCCAAGGTCTACGTCCAGGACCGGATGCGCGAGCACGGACCCGAGCTGTGGCACTGGCTCCAGGACGGCGCCCGCTTCTATGTGTGCGGCGACGCCTCCCGGATGGCGAAGGACGTCGACCGGGCCCTGCGGGACGTCGCGATCACCCACGGCGGGATGACCGAGGACGAGGCGGCCGCGTACGTGAAGCAACTGGCCACGGAGAAGCGGTACGTGCGGGACGTGTACTGAGCGGTTCCCGGTCTCCCGCTCAGATCCAGCCCTGCTGCCACGCGTGGTGCGCCGCCGCGTGCCGGGTGGGGGCGCCCAGCTTGGCCATCGCGGCCGAGAGGTAGTTGCGGACGGTGCCCTGGGCCAGGTGGACCTCGGCGGCGATCTCGGCGACCGAGGCGCCGGTGCGGGCCGCGCGCAGCACCTGCAGTTCGCGGTCGCTGAGCGGGCAGTCGTCCTCGGTGAGGGCGGACGCGGCGATGTCGGGGTCGACGTAGCGGCGTCCGGCGGCGACATCGCGGAGGATCTCCGCCAGCCGGGCGGCCGGGGTGGTCTTGGGCACGAAGCCGCGCACCCCGGCGGAGAGCGCCCGCCGCAGCACCGCCGGACGGGCGTGCCGGGTCACCAGCACGACGTGGGTGGGCAGTTCGGCCACGATCTCCTCGGCGGCGCGCAGCCCGTCCGTCGGCGGCATCTCCAGATCGAGCACCGCGATGTCCGGGCGGAACTCGCGGGCCAGCCGCACCGCCTCGGTGGACGTGGACGCCTCGGCGACGACCGTCAGGTCGTCCTCCAGCGCGAGCAGCGCGGCGAGGGCGCTTCTGAGGAGGTCCTCGTCGTCGGCGACGAGCAGCCGGATCATCGTGCCGCCCCCTTCGTGGGTCCGAGCGGCAGCGAGGCCGTCACCTCGAAGCGGTCGCCGTCGCGGCGCCATGTCAACTCGCCCTGGGCGGCCCGCAGTCGTTCGTCGAGCGCGATGAGCCCCGTACCGTCCGTGCCGACGGGATGCGCGTCGGCACCGTCGTTGGTCATGCGCAGCCGGGCCCGCCCGTCGACGACACGGCAGTCGACCTCGGCGTACCGGGCCCGGCTGTGGCGCAGCACGTTGGTGGTGGCCTCCCGCATCACCAGCCCGAGGAGATGCCGTCCGGTGTCGGTCAGGTCGGCGGGGAGCGAGGCCGGTTCGAGGACCGTACGGGTGTCGATGCCGGCGGCGGCCAGCACCTTGCCGGCGTTGGCGATCTCGTCGTCGAGCGCGGTACGGCGGTAGCCCCGCACCACGGCCCGGGTGTCCCGCAGGGCGTCCGCCGACAACTGCCGTACCTCGCGCATCTCGGCAGCCGCGCGCACCGGGTCCCGCTCCACCAGCCGCGCCGCCAACTCGCTCTTCAGCGCGATGACCTGGAGGTGGTGGCCCTGGATGTCGTGCAGGTCGGCGGCGAAGCGGAGCCGTTCGTCCTTGACCGCCGACTCGGCCTCCAGCCGCCGTGCCCGGTCCAGTCGTCGGGCGATGTGCCACGCCCACAGCGGGCCCAGCACCATCCACACGGTGAAGGCGACGAGCCCGGCCGGGAAGAGCGCGGCATATGCCGGTTCCCCGTCGCCCGTGGCCAGACTGACGGCACCACCCGGCACCGGGGCGAGGGCCACCGCGCCGACGATCAGCGTCCGGCGGTGCCGTGGGCCCAGGTGGGCCGCGCAGATCGCGACGGTCACGGCGGGCGCGACCGCCCAGAGTTCGTAGTCGCGCCGGGTCAGGGGCAGCACCGCGAGCACGAGCGTGGCGGCGACCGCGACCGCCGTCCATACCCTCGGCGGCCGTACGGGACGTGCGTCGTCGCCGGTGTCCGGCAGCGTCAGCCGGCCGCCCAGCAGCACCGCGCTCGCGACCGTGTCGACGACGAGGGCCACGGCGGCGGGGACGCGGAGCCGGACGGGCACATCCGGGTCCAGGATCCATTCGCCGTAGAACAGCACCAGGAGACACACGCTGGTCCCCGGCACCGTCCACCAGGTGAGACGGCGCAGACTCGTCAGCCCCGCCCCGTGCTCGCCCGCCCCCTCACGCATCCGGCCATTGTCGCAGCCCAGGCTCCCGGGGCCAGGGGCATCGCACCGGCCGGTGCGGGTCAGGCCGTCGGTGTCGGCGCATAGTGCTGGGCCAGGTCGGTGGCGAGGGCGCGGAGGTGAGCCCTGGCTTCGGCGGGGCCGTGCACGGTGATGGCGCTCCCGAACGGCAGGAGTGCTCGCACGTCCTCCAGCTGCGGGAAGCGGATCGTCACCTTGTGGCCGGTGGCGGATGCCTCGTGGTCGTCCAGGACGAGCCGTTGGCCGAAGATCCGTCGCGCTCGCTCGATCTGGGCCTGGTCGATGGTGGCGCTGACCTCTGTCGGATGGTTGTGTTCCCACTGATCGATGAGCGCCGCGGCGACGGCGGCCAGGGTCTGGTTCTCGCGGATCCGCCGTGGCTGGTCGACTTCCTTCCACGTCGTGATCCGTTCGAGCCGGTACATCTGCGGCACTCGGGCGCAGTCGGCGACGAGATACCAGATGCCGGCCTTGGCGAACAGCCCGTAGGGATCCACGACCAGGTCGCGTGGGCATGACGCGCGTGGGCTGTCGTACTCGATCCGTAGCCGGCGACGTCGCCGCACCGAGCCGATCAGCGCGGCCGGAGTCGTGCCGGAAGCCCGTCCGGTGCCAGGGTCGGCTGTCGACGTGCACGACGTCGGTGAGCGGCAGCAGCTCATGACCTCGACGTGACGGTCCGGCGGCGATCTTGGAGAGCGCGCGCCGGCTCTCGACCGATGCGTCGAGCTCCGCACGTTGCCTCTCATCCAGCCCCGTGAGCGAGAGATGATCACGCTCGCCAGGCGTGAGTCGCGTGAGATCGAGCCCGGACCCGGGCAGCATGGTCACGCCTCCGAGGCGGCCCCGGTGCGCGGTCACCGGCAGACCGGCGTCGCGGAGCCAGTTCAGGTCCCGGTTGATGGTCCGAAGGGAGACCCCGAGCGCCGAGGCGAGCTCCTGTGTGGTCACCGTGTCCCTCGATTCGAGGAGCAGCATCAGGGTGAAGAAGCGGTCCGGCGTCACCCCCCAAGTTTTTCAGGAACGACGACAGGATGCGGCGCATATGCGGATCAGGCTGGTGGATGCGTACCTACGACCAGTGAGAAGGAACAGCCATGACCACATCCGTCGTGTCCATCGTCTATGTGAACGACGCGCCCGCCGCAGCTCGTTTCTACGGCGGCCTCCTCGGCAGGAGCCCTTCGTTCGAGACTCCGGGATACATCACCTTCGACCTCGGGCCCGGCGCCGACCTCGCTGTGTGGTCCGGCCGGTTCGAGGATCTGTCACCGGACGTCCCGCGTACCAGTGAGGTCTGCCTGGCCGTCGACGGCGGGCCCGACGAGATCGACGCGATCTTCGAGCAGTGGCGGTCCAAGGGCGTCACGATCCTGCACGAGCCTCATGACGCGGGGTTCGGGCCGACCTTCCTCGCCTCCGATCCTGACGGGAACCGCATCCGCGTCGCACCGCGGGACTGAAGGTCCAGAACGCGGCAGGCGCCACGTCGGTGTCGCGCCTGCCGTCGTCCGACTTCGAGAGGACGACGACTTCGAGAGGACAACGGGTGGCGGTCGAACCGACCCCACGCCCATGACAGATGTCATGCCGGGACATGACATCGCCACACCGGGACGTGCGCATACGGCACTACTGACGCCCCCTCTCCACCAGCAGGCTTACGGCCGTACCGCCTCCTCGGCGGTTCGTCCTCCTCCTCGTCCCTCGGGAGAACAGCCATGTCTGCCACGTCCTCCACGTCCTCCACAAGCGCCTCCGCAGGGCGCGACACCGTCCGTGCGCTGTCGCGCCGCTGGCCCACGCTGCTCGCTCTCGCGCTGACGGTCCCGGGTCTGGTCCTGGGCGCGTCGGCCGAGCCGGGCCCCGCCGAATCCGCCGCGACGGTGGACGGTTACGCCCAGTTCCTGCCGCTGCTCCCCCTGCTGTACGTGGTCATCCACCAGATCGGGAACCCCCGGGCGACCTGGCCGGTGCTCGCGGCGGGCGCGTCGTTCGCGTTCGCCCTTCAGGCCCTGGACCTCGTCTCACCGGCCGGCGTCCTGGTGGGCGCCGCGCTGGCGGTGCTGCTGTGGGGCGCGCTCCGCGGAGCGCTGCGGGGCGGGAGGCGTCAGGCCGGCCGGGGCGCGGTCGAGGACGCGGCCGGGGGACCGACGCCGGACGGCCCGGCCGCCCTCGGGGCGCGGGCCGCCGGGACGGTCGTGTTCGGGGTCCAGGCCCTCGGGGCGGTCGTGTTCGGGGCGCTGGCCGTGACCGGGCTGGTCCTGGACGCGGACCTGGGCCGCTATGTGATCGCGGCCGGCTGGTTCTGCCACGGCGTGTGGGACTTCGCCCATCTGCGACTGCGGCGGCTCCAGGGCGTCGTGGCCCCCACCTTCGCCGAATGGTGCGCCGTCGTGGACGTGGTGGTCGCCGTGGAGCTGCTGTTCCTCGTGTGACCCGACGTCAGCGCGACACCGGACTTCCGGCAGCTGCCCCCAACTCCCCTCCCCCCTGACGACTTTGCCATCTCTTTACAACGCGTTCCACCGCTGCCTCGTCTCTTCGCTCGGTACGTGACGCCGCCGCATGCCGGGCAACCGACCGGGCGGCGGCCACAGACCCGTTCCACGCCGCTGTCCCTCCGCCGAACCCGGCCGGGACGGCGGCGCGCCGAACCCGACGAGAGAGAGCCACCCATGCGACGAACCGTCCTCAGTGCCGCGGCATTCGCGCTCACCGCCGTGCTGGCGACCGCGCTGCCCGCGTTCGCCGACGACACCAGCCCGACCACCGCACCGCAGGAGGCCTCCAAGGCGCCGAGCCCGGTCCCGTCCGCCCCCGCCTCGGACCACCCGGCGGAAACCGAACCCACCAAGGCCCCCACCCCCGGCGACGCGAGCCCGGTACCGAGCCAGGTCTCCGTCGTTCCCAGCGGCGCCCCCGACACCGGTACGGCGCCGAAGTCGGAGGAGTCCGGCGGCGCCGCCGTGCTGGCGGGCACGGGCGCCACCGCGCTGCTCCTCGGCGGCGGTGCGGCCGTGGTGCTCGTCCGTCGCAAGCGGGCGAACGAGGCGTGACACCGCTCTCCAGGCGCGCCTTCGCCGTCGCCGCGGCGGCCTCACTGCTGGTGAGCTGCGACGACCGCCGCGCCGACCGCGCCACGACCGCGCCTCCCGAGGCCGACACGCCCGCGCCCCCGTCCGCACCGCACCCGTCGTCCTCGTCGTCGGCCGGTGGCGCCGTGCGCCCCCTGGGCCGTTCGGTCCCGGTGCGGCTGCTGATCCCGGCCATCGGGGTCGACACCCCGGTCATCCGGCTGGGGCTGGCCCCGGACGGCACGGTGGAGGTGCCGCCGGTAACGGAGCACGACAGGGCGGGCTGGTACCGGCACTCGCCGACGCCGGGCCAGACCGGCCCGTCGGTGATCCTGGGCCATGTCACGGTCGGGCGCCACGGCGACGGCGTCTTCCGCGGACTCGCCCGGCTGCGGCGGGGCGAGCGGATCGAGGCGCGCCTGGAGAACGGCACGGCGGCGGAGTTCACCGTCGACTCGGTACGCACGGTCGCCAAGGCCGACTTCCCCGCGGACGAGGTCTACGGCAACGTGAACCGTCCCGCGCTGCGTCTCATCACCTGCGGCGGCCCGCGCACGGGCGAGGAGTACCGGGACAACGTGATCGTCTTCGCGACACTGAGCTCCACGGCCCGGTGAGCCGCACCCCGACCGCCCCGTCCCCCTTGCCTCTTGTCGCACCGTCACGACCATGGAGAGCGTTGAAACGGTCCCGTGAGAAGGCCGCGTCCGAACTGTTCGCCGCCCTCTACCCACGCCTCGCCGGCTGGTGCCGTCGGCTGGTCGACGACGACGAGACGGCCCACGAGATCGCGTCGGAGGCGTTCACCCGGCTCTGGGCCCGGTGGACGTCCGTGGCGGAGCCGCACGGCTTCCTCTACGTCACCGCGGCCAACCTCGTACGGGACCACTGGCGCAAACTCGAACGCGAACGCAAGGCGATGCACCGGGCGACCGCCGAGGCCGCGGTGCTCCCGCGGTACGACGACGCCGGGTCCGACCCCTCGGTCCGGCTGCTCGTGCAGTCGCTGCCGGAACGGCTGCGCGTACCGATCCTGCTGCACTACTACGCTGACATGCCGATCCGTGAGGTGTCCCAGCTGACCGGACGCAAGGAAGGAACCGTCAAGGCCGACCTCCACGCGGCCCGCGAACTGCTCCGCGCCCATCTGAGGAGAAGCCTTGATCACACGCCCTGACGACGACCCGGACTTCGAGCCCGACGACCCGCTCACCGTCCTCCTGCGTCCCCCCACCGACCGTCTCGGCCCACCGCCGGGCCGCTACGAGACGATCCGCCGCGGCGCCGCCCGCCGCCGGCTGGCCCGCGCCGCCGCCGGTGCCGCCGCGGCCTGCGCCGCCGTCGCACTCGTCGCCCTCCCCCTGTACCTCGGCCGGGACGAGGCCCCCGCGCCCCCCTCGGTCCCCCTGGCCCCGCCCCCCGCGAGCAGTACCTCGCCGACGCCGCCGCCCTCCGGCACCCACGACACCCGGTCGCCCTCCGACAGCCCCGCGACCCCGGTCCCCTCGGCCCCGCCCACCAAGAGCGCCACCGACACCACCGCCCCGTCGGTGACCCCGACCCAGGTCTCCGAGGCCTCGGCCGTCCCGGACAGCACCCCCGGCACGCCCTGACCGCGTGACCTTCACCACGAAACCACTTAGTAAGACAGTAGAAAACGCCCCTTCGCCCGGCGCGGCGCTCGTTTCCCGGCTACGGTCGGGGAAGCAGATCCAGAACGGTCGGTGACGGAGCCCCGCATGCAGGCGATTCGGCGCGTACGCGCAGGTGGCACGCTCGGCCAACTGCTGCTCGTCGCCGTGCTCGCCCTCGGCGTCCTCGCGATGCACGGCACGGGGCACCCCGGCGAGTCCGCGCACGCCATGAGCACCGTCTCCCATACGCCGCCGACGACGACTGACATGGCGGATGCGACGCGTACAGCAGATGCGACGCGTTCAGCGGATGCCACGCGTTCAGCGGATGCGGCGGATGCGCATACGGCCGGTTCGGGGCCTCGGTCCTCGCACGAACCGGCCCCGACCATGGACATGCAGTCCCTCTGCGTGGCGGTCCTGCTCGGCGCGTGGGTGCTCACCGCCCTGCTCACACCGGCGTTCACCCGTCGCCATGAGGAGTGGGCGGAACTCCTCGCCCAGGTCGCCGCGTTCACGCGACCCCGCCCGCCGCCACGCGGGCCCGATCTCACCCGTCTGTCAGTTCTGCGGCTGTAGGCCGAACCGCTCACGCGGGCGCGCGCCCTGCGCGGCCCCGCGGCTTCGCCTGCCCACGAACAGCCCCAGAACGCACACCACGAGGTGAATCGAGACCATGACAGCCCCCACGCGCCCCTCGCGCCGTACCCGCCTCCGCCGCGCCGCCGCCACCGTGAGCGTCGTCGCCGTCGGCGCCCTGTTCCTGACCGCCTGCGGCGACGACATGGACGGTATGGAGCACGGCAGCGGCAAGGCCTCTCCGTCCGCGTCCGCGTCCGGCGACGCCGGATCCGCCGACTTCGGCGACGCCGACGTCACCTTCGCGCAGATGATGATCCCGCACCACGAGCAGGCCCTGGAGATGGCCGAACTGGCCGACGGTCGGGCGTCCGACGCCGAGCTGAAGGACATCGCCGAGCAGATCGAGAAGGCCCAGGACCCGGAGATCGCGACCATGAAGGGATGGCTGCGCTCCTGGGACCGGCCGACCGCCGTCGAGTCCATGCCCGGCATGGGGCACGGCGGCGAGGACGGCGGCGCCGACGGCATGATGTCCGACGCGGACATGCGGCGGCTCGAAGGCATGAAGGGCACCGAGTTCGACAAGCTGTTCGCCCAGCTGATGATCGAGCACCACAACGGCGCCATCGCCATGGCCGAGGACGAGCGGAAGAACGGCAGGAACGACGCCGCCGTGAAGATGGCGGGCGACATCGTGAAGAGCCAGTCCGCCGAGGTGGAGCAGCTCGACGCCGTCCTCGACCGACTCTGAGCACCCCCGGCGCGGGCCCACACCCGGCCCGCGCCGCCCCCCTCACGAACCCACCCCACCGCCGCCGATGAGCCGCGACCAGCGAGCCATCTACTATGCCTCTGCGTATACGCGTGCGCGTCAACAGCCGGAAGGAGTCAGGGCCATGCGACGGCTGGGGGAACTGGAAGCGGAGATCATGGACCGCCTCTGGACATGGAACCGTCCGGCGACGGTGCGCGAGGTCGTGGACGACCTCAACAAGACCCGTCCGCTGGCCTACACCACGGTGATGACCGTGACCAACATCCTCTACAACAAAGGCTGGTTGCTGCGGGGCAAGCAGGGCCGCGCCTGGCTCTACACCCCTGTGCGCAGCCGTGAGGCGTACGCCGCCGCGCTGATGGAGGACGGTCTGGACGCGAGCAAGGACCGGCCGGCCGCACTGGTCCACTTCGTCGAGAACATGACGGAGGAGGAGCAGGCCGCCCTGCGCAAGGCCCTGCGCGCGGTGGGACGGCAGGCGAAGCCGTGAACGCGGCGCCCCTCCTGCTCGCCTACACGGCGACGGTGGGCTTCGTCGCCCCGCCCCTGGTGCTGCGCGCCGCATGGCCGCACCGGGCACCCGCCCTGGCCCTGGCGGTCTGGCACACCCTGACGGCCTCCTTCGCCCTCGGGGCCGCGCTGACGGCGTATCACCTGCTGATGCCCGCCGCCCACACGCACGAGGGACTCCTGGGCCTGCTGCACTCCTGCGGGCTCGACCTGGGCGCGAGCGGGCCCGGCCACGACACCGCGGGCCGACTCGCCGTCGCCGTTCCGGCGGCGCTCGGGGCCGCCCTCGCGGGAAGCTTCGCCTTCCATGTCGTACGCGCGCGTCGCGCCCGGGCCCGGCACCGGGAGGCGGTGGATCTGGTCGGCCGCCGTTCCGTACGGCTGGGGGCCACCGTCCTGCCGTACGACGTGCCGGCCGCCTACTGTCTGCCGGGCCACCGGCCGAGGATCGTGATCAGCGACGCGGCCGTGCGGGAGCTGGCTCCCGAGCAGCTCGCGGCGGTTCTGGAACACGAGCGGGCGCACATCGCGGGCCGCCACCATCTGGTGATCGCCGCCGCCGCGGCGTTCGGATCGGTCTTCCCGCTGCTTCCCCTGGCCCGTCACGCCCGTGCCCAGACGGCGCTCCTGCTGGAGATGATCGCCGACGACCGCGCCCTGCGCGCCCACTCCGACGGGGCGCTGGCGAGCGCGATGTACGAGATGGCGACGGCCCGGACCCCGAAGGGCGCGTTCGCGGCGGGCGGCCCGGCGGTGCTGATCCGGATCCGGCGGGTCCTCGGGCCGCGCCGTCCCCCGCACCGCGCCTTCTGGGGTTGCGTCGCCGCCGTGACCGCGACGGTTCCGCTGCTGCCGCTCCTCGTCGCCTGCCCGCTCGGCGCCGCGTGACGCCGAGGGCGACCTCGACGACACTCAGCGCCCCGGGGTCGCCGTCGGACCGCCCTGGGGCCACCCTCGGGCCCCAACCCCCAGGCCCCCTCCGGCCGCCCTCGGACATCAACGACCCGCCACCCAGGGCCCGTTCGGTTCAGACGGTCATCATCAGCAGCATCGTCGCCATCGAACCGCCCATGCCTACGTGGCCGGCCAGGCGCGCGTTCGACACGGACAGCACCGCCGGGGTCCGGGTCGCTCGACGGTGGCGGGCCTCGGTGACCGGCCCGGCGGACGAGCCGCCGGTCTCCCGCATCCACGCGCGGACGGCGAGAGCCACGGTTGCCAGGAAGTAGGCGGCGAGGGCCCAGAAGGCGACGCGCCACAGGAGCGCCGAGCCGGAGGTGGCGGCCGCCTCGGTGACACCGTGGGCGGCACCCATGCCCTCCGCCGGGCCCGCTCCGCCGTGCCCGTGCCCGGAGGCGCCGGCCAGGGCGAGCGTGGGTCCCGAGGCGGCGCCGGGCATGGCCAGGGTCATCACCACCATGGCGGCACTGCCGATCACGAGATGGGCGCCGTGCCGCACCTGCCGCACACCGCCGCGTGCGGCATGCCGTACGGACAGGGCCACGCCCCCGAGACAGAGCGCTCCGAACACGGCCGCCCACCACATGCCGTAGGTGCCGTACAGGGTCGTGGTCGGAGGCGCCGCCATCACGGCCATCCCCACGCCCATGGCCACTTCGACCCCCGCCTCGAACCGGCCCCAGCCTCTGACCAGCGCCAGCCGCACGAGGTTCCCGACGGCCGTCCCGGCGCCCAGCACCACCAGGACCCAGCCAAGAAGGTGTCCAGCCACGTCGCCACCCCTCACGGGACCCGGGGATCCGGCTCACCGATCGTCGACCACTACGTACCCGCTTAGTACGTAGCGGCCGCCGCTCCGACTCAGAGGGGCGCGTCACAGCCGCCCCCAGCGGGCACCCGGGGTATCCGGACACACTTCTGCCACACTCCTCGCCACATACCCCCCAGGGGTATAGCATGGCACCGCACGGGGAGACGGGCCACCATGGACGAGAAGGGACCGAGAGGCCATGGACCACACGCAGCACACGCACCACACGAACCATGGGTCCCATGGAGAACATGGCGGAGCGTCCTGGGCCATGGCGGCGAAGGCGACCCTGCACTGCCTCACGGGGTGCGCCATCGGCGAGATCCTGGGCATGGTCATCGGCACGGCGTTGGGATGGAGCAACGTACCGACCATGATCCTGGCCATCGCGCTCGCGTTCCTCTTCGGCTACTCGTTCACCCTGTTCGCGGTGCGGCGGGCCGGCCTGGACCTCAGGAGCGCGATCAAGGTGGCCCTGGCCGCCGACACCGTGTCGATCGCCGTCATGGAACTGGTCGACAACGCCATCATCGCCCTCACCCCCGGCGCGATGGACGCCCACCTCGACGACGCCCTCTTCTGGTCAGCCCTCCTCGGCGGCTTCGCGGTCGCCTTCCTGATCACCACGCCGGTCAACAAGTGGATGATCGGCCGCGGCAAGGGCCACGCGGTCGTCCACGCGTACCACTGACCCACGCACCCTCCGCGGGGCGGCGGGTCAACGCCGACCGTGCCGGGTCAACGCCGGCCGTGGCGGATCTTCAGCCGGCCGAAGCCCATGGCTCCGGAGACGCGGATCGTCGGTCCGCCGGGCCGGGAGCGGCGCGGGGGCCGGTAGCGCAGGTCCTTCCACCCCGTCTCCAGACCCTCGACATCGACGACCGCGTCGCGAGGCACGGTGAGGGCGGCTCCGCCGGTTCCGAGTCGCAGCTCGATGTCGACGACCGGGTGCTCGATGATCGCCCGGGACAGGTCCAGGCGCACCCTGCCGAAGGCGGACCCGACCTTGAGGATCCGAGGTACCCGCCACGCGCCGCGCCGCTTAATCAGCCCGCCGGCGACGGCGATCGTCGACGTGGTGGCCGGGTCCTCCGCCGGGAGCGAGGCCAGAGCCGACACGAGCTCGCCGCGCGTTTCGGCGGTGAGCACCTGGTGGAGGCGCCCGTCCAACTCCTCGTGCGGGACGAGCCCTTCGGCGTACGCCTCCCGCAGGCGCCGCACGGCCGCATCACGGTCGCCGTCTCCGATCGAGGACGACGGGCCTTCCGGTAACGGGGTCACCGCTCCACCGTACTGCCACGCACACCGCGCAACGAGCCCCACGCCTCGACCGGAAAGGGCTGACCGCCGACCCGGCTGACCGTCGGGAGCGGGGGGAACGGTGCCGGAAACCCGCCGTTCACCGAACGAGGGCGGCCTGGGAAACAAGCGTTTTCTAGCGTGTCCGCTCATGGATTCGACGCTGTATACGCAGCCGGATGCGATCCCGGATCCACACCCGGGCACCGCCCCGAACCGAACCACGTCCGGCGTGGCCTCGCTGCGTGAGGCGGTCTACGCGCGGCTGCGTACCGCCGTGCTCGACGGCGACTTCGGCCCCCGTGAGCGGCTGGCCGAGATGCGGCTCGCGACGCGGTTCGGGGTGTCACGCACCCCCGTGCGCGAGGCGCTGGCACGGCTGCTGACGGACGGATTGATCGAGCGCGGCGACGGCGGATTCTTCGTCACGATCCCCAACCTCGCCCAGCTCAAGGACCTCTACGAACTCCGGGTCACCCTGGAACTGCGAGGTGTGGCCCGCGCGATCGAGGACCCCTCCGTCCGGCACGATCCGGCGGTCGTCGGCGCCGAGTTGGAGCGCTGGTACGCGATGCGCGCACAACCACCCGCACCCGACCCGCGCTTCGTCGTCCAGGACGAATGCTTCCACGCCGAACTCTCCCGCGCCTCCGGCAACCCCGCGCTCACCGATGCCCTGGTGGCGGTCGGCGAACGCATCCGCCGGGTCCGTATGTACGACTTCCTCACCCAGGACCGGGTGGAGACGACCATCTCCGAACACATCGAGATCATGGAGTTCGTGCGCGACGGACGGCTCGACGACGGCCACCGCGCCCTGCGCGCCCACGTCGGCGACTCGATGGCCGTGGTGCTCGAACGCGCCCGGAGAGCCATGACCCAGATGGCACTGCACACCGACCGCCTGTGAATCCCCGCCCCCGTCCCGTACGCAGGCCCCCCGCTCCCCGCAGAACCGAAGGGTTGCCCATGAGCACGACCGAGCCACGGCTGACCCCAGCCACGTCCCCCGACTCCGCGAAGAGCCAGGCGACCAAGGAGACGCTGGAGGACTACACCCTCCGCTTCGCGCCCCGCAGTTACCGCCGCTGGACCCCGATGGTCGTGGCGACCACGGCCCTCGGCGGCATCGCCTACATGGCCGACTTCTCCATCGGCGCCGGCATCGGCCTGGCCCACGGCACCGGCAACGCGCTGATCGCCATCGCGGTGGCGGCCGTCGTCATCTTCGTCACCGGTTTCCCGCTCGCCTACTACGGCGCCCGCTACAACATCGACCTGGACCTGATCACCCGCGGCTCCGGCTTCGGCTACTACGGCTCGGTCATCACCAGCGTCATCTTCGCCAGCTTCACCTTCATCTTCTTCGCCCTCGAAGGCTCGATCATGGCCCAGGGGCTGAAACTGGGCCTGGGCATGCCCCTGTGGCTGGGCTATCTGGTGTCCACCCTGATGGTCATCCCGCTCGTCATCTACGGCATGAAGGCGCTGAGCAAGCTCCAGGTCTGGACGACCCCGATCTGGCTGGTGCTGATGGTCGCCCCGCTGGTCTACCTGGTCGCCACCGACCCCGGCACGGTCGACCGCTTCCTGTCCTACGCCGGCACCGACGGCGAGGGCGGCGTCAACACGGCCTCCGTACTGCTGGGCGCGGGCGTGTGCCTCTCCCTCATCGCGCAGATCGGCGAGCAGATCGACTACCTGCGCTTCATGCCGCCCAGGACCGAGGCGAACAAGCGCAGTTGGTGGACGGCCGTGATCATGGCCGGACCCGGCTGGGTCGTACTCGGCGCCCTGAAGCAGGCGATCGGTGTCTTCCTCGCCGTCTACATCCTGGCCGAGGTCGGCCCGGAGGCGGCGCCCGAGCCGATCCAGCAGTTCCGTGGCGCGTTCGACGCGATGCTGCCGTCCTGGACGGTCGTCCCGCTCGCCGTGGCACTCGTCGTCATCAGCCAGATCAAGATCAACGTGACGAACGCGTACTCGGGCTCGCTCGCGTGGACGAACTCCTTCACCCGCGTCACCAGGCGCTATCCCGGCCGCATGGTCTTCGTGCTGGTCAACCTGGCCTTCGCGCTGGCCCTGATGGAGGCCGACATGTTCAGCTTCCTCAACAGCATCCTGGGCTTCTACTCGAACTGCGCCATCGCCTGGGTCGTCACCGTCGCCACCGACATCGGCGTCAACAAGTACCTGCTGAAACTCTCCCCGCTCCAGCCCGAGTTCCGCCGCGGCATGCTGTACGCCGTCAACCCGGTCGGTGTCGTCGCCTTCCTCGCCGCGTCCGGCCTGTCGATCGCCATGTACTTCCACGGCCTCGGCGACACCCTCCAGCCCTACTCCCCCGTGGCCGCCGCCGTCATCGCCTTCGTCCTCACCCCGCTGATGGCCGTCGCCACCAAGGGCAAGTACTACCTGCGCCGCACCGACGACGGCATCGACGAGCCACTGCTCGACGCCGACGGCAACCCCAGCGCCACGACATACGACTGCCACGTCTGCCACCAGCCCTACGAGCGCCCCGACCTGACCGCCTGCACCACCCACGACGCGACGGTCTGCTCCCTGTGCCTGAGCACGGACAAACTCGCCGACCACGTACTCCCGGCCCAACCAACCCCTGCCTGACCCGAACACGGGACGGGCCCCGACCAGAGCTGGTGGCTTCCGACCCTGACCTCGGCATCTCCGATGGTGATCATGCGCAGCGACGACGGCGGGGACACGGGAATCCCGGGTGCGTGCCGTCGTCCGCGCAAGGCCTTGCCGGTGGGGCCCAGCGCCGCGGGGTTTGCGGCGTGCGGCAGTCCGGCGGGCCATCCAAGGGCACGTCCCGCCGCGTCGCGTCGCGCGCGGTCCCAGCGCGGGCGCGGTGGCCAGGCCGTCCGGTGCCTCGCCCCGTCGCCCCGCTGGTTCGGCTTCCATTCGGCACTCGCGGCCCGATCAGCGACTGCGCCGAAAGGGGGATGGCCTGAAGGAGAGCTGCAACCGGTCACACCGAGCCCCCGTCGGAGGCGAGCGCCAGGGGGATGCTCGGACACGAGGGCCGTCCCTGCGCGTGCCTCAGCCACGCCGTGCACGGGTGTGAGGGCCCGCCGAACCGGCGAGCCGGCTCACCTCAGGCCCCGGCGGCCGTTGGATCTGCCGATCCGCCGGCACGGCGGTACTCGGCGTTGATGCGCTCGGCTTCCTCGAGCTGGTCTTCGAGGATGATGATCCGGCATGCGGCCTCGATCGGGGTGCCCTGGTCGACGAGTTCGCGAGCGCGGGCCGCGATGCGCAGTTGGTAGCGGGAGTAGCGGCGGTGACCGCCCTCGGACCGCAGTGGTGTGATCAGTCGTGCTTCGCCGATGGCACGGAGGAAGCCGGGGGTGGTACCGAGCATCTCGGCGGCCCGGCCCATCGTGTAGGCGGGGTAGTCCTCGTCGTCAAGACGGCCTAGCGACTGGTCTGCTGTCATCTCACCTCTCTGTGGAACGCGTCGAGGGGCCCTGGTGCCGTACGGCACCAGGGCCCCGAAGGAACATCAACACCATCTGCCGACCCTAGTACTGCGCCGGCCTTCTGTTTCCGCACGGCCGTCTGATACGCCGACGGGAGTGCGGGGATCGCGGATGCGTGACCGGAGACCACCTACCTATCGATGTCCTGCGGTACCCAGGCTCGTTTTTCTCACCCGGGCGATCCTGATGGCGCTCGACTCCTCCGTTCTTTCCCTCTGGATCAATCACGTGCCAAACGGGGGACTGCGTACTGCTTGTACTGCTGATACCGCGAACTGCTGCAACCGCGTCAACCGTGGCTTTCGTCTCGGCAGCCCCTCATCACTGCGGGCCACCCGTTCCGGTCGTCAGTCCCGTCGCCGTCGTACAGCGAATCTGGCTTCGAGACTCCACCACCGGACCGTTCTGCGTGTACTGCTGCCCGGCAGTTCGTGTCTGCCGGGCCTTGCTGGATCTCGTCTACAAGAGAAACCATAAGCATGCGGGCACCGAATGTCTACTCCGGCGAGCATAGATTTAGTGCGCTCGGCAATGAGGCACTCCATCAGCCGATCCGCGGAGCCTTGGGACCGGCGGCAGCGCAGGTTCGACGCACGGATGGGCCCGGGATCCACCCGCCGAACTTCCCGCGACGCCCCGGCTCGCATGCGCCACGCATGTGCGCCCTCTGCCCTGCGCCGCGGCGCCGACGTAGCCGTGTGCGCTCAAATTCCCCGGTGGTGCCACCACACGAGCCGTCCCGACGGGTCGGCGCATAGAATTCGCTCTCATGCCGAAGCCTGACGAGCTGATCCTCGACATCGCCGCCCTAGTGGAGTCGGGGCAGAGCAATCAGATGTCCCTGACCGTGGTCACCGGTGGCACCGTCATCACCGGTCGCCTGGCTCCCGAAGCCATGTGGAGGCAGAGGGTGTCTGAGGTACTGAAGGACTCCGAACGACTGGGCGAGTTCGCCGCTGTTTTCGACACCCCCGTGAAGAGGGACGGGCCGCCCACACATCTGCACTTCCATGTCGCCCGGATCCTTCAGGGCACTGTGGGCATTCCGGAGACCGGCGGGATGTACCGCGTCGCGATCGAGGACGTCTGCGCCTGGACCGTGGGCGACTTCAGCTACTCCGACCACTGACCCACTGACCCACTGACCCACCGCCGCGACGCAAGCGGCACGGCGCACAGTGAGGGGCCCTACCGGCGCGCGCCGGTTGGGCCCCTCACTGCTCTGTTCGGCTCACCGGGATGCTCGGTACCGCCTTCGTGACCGTCGCGGCACAGCGCCCTGAGCAGGCCGGCGATGGTGAGGACGAAGCCCGCCCGGACGGTGGAAGCTCTCCCAGCCGACGTCGAGAGCGGCCGCGCGCCGATCGCACCGAGACAGTCGGCAAGGTTGCGGGCGAGGAGACGGTGCCGCCGGTCAGCTGACCGTCTGGGCCTGTTGGGCTGCGGCGGGGTGGGGCAGCGGGATCTTCCGTGCGAGCTTGTCGCCCTCGACATCGAGGTCGGGAAGCAGGCGGTCCAGCCGGGCGGGAATCCACCAGGCTTTCTCCTGGGCGAGTGCCATGGTGGCCGGGATGAAGGTCATGCGGATGACGAAGGCGTCGATGAGGATGCCTGCGGCCAGTGCGAAGCCGGCCTGTTTGATCATGGGTTGGGCGTTGAAGACGAAGCCGGCGAAGACCGAGACCATGATGGTGGCCGCCGCCAGGACGACGGAGCTGGCACGGGCGAACCCGGTGACGGTGGCGTTGACGGCGGTGGCACCGTGGACGTGGGCTTCGCGTATGGAGGTCACCAGGAACATCTGGTAGTCCATGGCCAGCCCGTAGAGGACGCCGGTGATGATGATGGGCAGCAGGCTCACGACCGGTGCGGTGGCGTCGAGTCCGATCAGGCTCTGCAGCCAGCCCCACTGGAAGACTGCCGTGGTGATGCCGAAGGTGGCGGCGATGCTCAACAGGAAGCCGAGGGTGGCCATCACCGGGACCATGAGGGAGCGAAAGACCAGGAGCAGGACGATGAGGGACAGCCCGAGCACGGTGGCCACGTAGAGCGGAAGGACGTCGCCGAGCCGGTCGGAGACGTCG
Organism: Streptomyces sp. NPDC034049; assembly: GCF_055575575.1. Lineage (NCBI taxonomy): Bacteria > Bacillati > Actinomycetota > Actinomycetes > Kitasatosporales > Streptomycetaceae > Streptomyces > Streptomyces sp. NPDC034049. Next base: position 188,277 of record NZ_JBVISJ010000007.1, on the reverse strand, counting down.
ATCGCCAGGGCGGTGAAACCGGCGATGCCGATGTCGGCGTCGCGGGTCTCACGGATCTGGGCGCTCTCGTCCCGTACGGCGGTGACGAGGTCCTTGGTGGCGTCGTCGTTCGGGCCGCTGCCGGGGATCAGGCTCAGGATGGCGGTGGTGCCGGCCTGGTTCATGCCGGCCAGGGAGACCGACGTGGCGCCCTTGACGCTTCGCAGGTCCGAGGTCACCGCGGCGAGAGTCGCGGGGGTGAGCGGCTGTCCGTTCGTGGTGGAATCGACGGCGATCAGGAGGGGGCCGTTGTAGCCGGCCCCGTACGCGTCGCTGACCAGGTCGTAGCTGCGCCGCTGCCCGGTGTCGGTGTTGTAGCTGGCGCCGGAGGGCAGGCCCAGATTCATGCCGGCGGCCGGCACCGCCAGAATCGCCGGAATCAGGATCGAGGCCGCGAGGGCGGCGTACCTGTGGCGGACCAGGAAGGCTCCCCAGCGGGCGGCCCGGGTGTGCTCGGCACCTCCGGTCCGCCCCTGTTCCCCTCGCCGGGTGCGGGCGGGGCAGATGCGTCCTTCGACCAGGCCCAGCAGGGCGGGCAGCAGGGTCAGGACGAGCAGGACAGCGATCGCGATCGTGCCGGCCGCGACGAGGGCCATGGTGCTGAGCAGCGTGATGCCGATGACCAGGAGCCCGGCCAGAGCGATGATGACGGTGCTGCCGGCGAAGAAGACCGCGCTCCCGGCGGTGCCGAGCGCACGGCCGGTCGCTTCATGGGGGTCCATGCCCTGGTCGAGGATCAGCCGGCGTTCCCGGTTGACGATGAACAGTGCGTAGTCGATGCCGACGGCCAGCCCCAGCATCAGCGCCAGCACCGCTGCGAGTGAGTGGATCTCGAAGACGGTGGAGAGGGTGAAGGCGCCGCCGACTCCCACCGTGACGCCGGCCAGAGCGATGACCAGTGGCAGACCCGCCGCGATGACCGATCCCAGGGTGATCAGCAGGACGAGGGCCGCCACGACGACGCCGACGATCTCCCCGACGCCGATGATGTCGGGGATCTCCATCATGGCCGCCGACGGCAGGACTTCCAGGTCTCCGGGTGCGGCCTGCTCCTCGGCGGCCCGGATGGTGCTGTCGATCGTCCCGGCAGGAAGTTCGAAGGTCTGCTGGTCGAACTGGAACTGCATCAGTGCCGTTGAGCCGTCGGCGGAGACGACGACTCCCGGCACCGGCTGACCACCGTGTTGCAAGGGGGCGGGTGTCTTGCCGGAGGACGGCTTTCCAGCGGCCTGGGCGACCGCTGCCTGAGCCCGCAGCAGTGGACTGTTCGCGCCCTTGGCGGCTTCCCGGGCCAGCACTTTCCTCGCGTCGACGACGTGGTCGTGGCGGTAGACGGCGTCGACGGCGGCCACCAGGGCGGACCGCACCTTCTCGTCGTCGATCCGGGCACCCTTCGGAGCGGCGAAGAGCAGCATGCCCTGGCCGCCGGACGCCTCCGGCAGGGAGGTGGCCAAGCCGTCGATGACCTGCTGGGACGGGGTGCCGTCGATGCGGACCTCGTTGCTGAGCTTGACCGGATGGGTCACGAGCAGAAGGACGACCGCCGCCAGCACCGCCAACCATCCTCCGATGACGTACCACGGCTTGCCGTAGGCGAATTTGCCCAGCCGATACAGCAGAACGGACACAGATTTCTCCCTCTCGTTCAGGCGACCTGATCAGGCGATCTGACGAGCCAGGTCGCACGACGAAGCGAGAGGGTACTATCAAAACGAGAGTAGACTATCGATGCGGTAGGGTGCTATCGAAGCGGCTCATCCGAGATCAGGGAAGTCACAGATGGCAACGACGGACGGCCGCGTGCCCCGGCGCAGGGTCGACGCCCGCTCCAGCAGGGAGCGCATCACCGCCGCAGGACGGACGGTACTGGGCAGAGGCGAAGCCTCTCTGGAGCAGATCGCGGCAGAAGCCGGCGTGGGCATCGCCACGCTCTACCGCCACTTCCCCAATCGTGAGGCCATCGTCCGGGCCGTCCTGGAGGACATCCTCGAAACCGACCTCCTCCCTCTCATCGAGCGAGCCGCCGACTCCCCGCACACACGCCAGGCCCTTCAGGACATCGCCACACATCTGCTGGACCTCATCACCGAGGAGCGGGGCCTGGTCCCCTTCGCCGGCAACTTCGCCGACGTCGCGGTGGACGTTCTCCAGCGCTTCAGCGCCTCGCTCCACCCGCTCCTGGTGCGCGCACAGCAAGCCGGTGAGATCCGCGCCGACCTCACCGCCGAGGACATCCCTCACTTCCTCGTCATGGCGGTCGCCGGCCTCGCACTCCCCGGCACCACGCCCTCTCTACGCGCCCGCTTCATCGCCCTGCTCTTCGACTCACTCGACCCGGCCAACGCCACTCCCCTGCCCCCGCTGCTCGCCGGAAACGACGACCTGCGCGCCTCGGTCGGCAACGTCGCGCGCACCTGACCCACGACATCCGGGCCGCCTCGGGCAGGAACGTCGCCCCGAACACGGCGGCCACCGCGACGGCGGGACGGCGGCGAAAACTGAAGTACTCCCCCACGTCCGGCGGGCAGTGCCCTGAGCGAAGAACAGCGACAAGGGGTGGTGAGAACAGGACGCGGAACGTCGGGCGGGCAGGGACTGTGGTCCCTGCCCGCCCGACGCGTCCATGGTTCATGATTTCCGGATCAGAGGTGCATCGGTACGGGCGGCGATGTCCTCGGCGGTGACATCCGGCGCGCATTCCACGAGAGCGAGGCCCTCGGGTGTGACGTCGAGGACGCAGAGGTCGGTGATGATGCGGTGGACGCACTGTTCGCCGGTGAGCGGCAGGGTGCATTCGGTGAGGATCTTCGGGCTGCCGTCCTTGGCGGTGTGTTCCATCAGGACGATGACGCGGCGGGCGCCGTGGACGAGGTCCATCGCGCCGCCCATGCCCTTGACCATCTTGCCGGGGATCATCCAGTTGGCCAGGTCGCCGACGGCGGAGACCTGCATCGCACCGAGCACGGCGGTGTCGATGTGGCTGCCCCGGATCATGCCGAATGACAGGGCCGAGTCGAAGAAGGAGGCCCCCGGCAGCACCGTTACGGTCTCCTTGCCGGCATTGATCAGGTCAGGGTCGACCTCGGCCTCGGTCGGGTACGGGCCCGTGCCCAGGATGCCGTTCTCGGAGTGCAGGACCACATGGACGTCCGGGGGAAGGTGGCCGGGGATGAGGGTGGGCAGGCCGATGCCGAGGTTGACGTAGGAGCCGTCGACGAGTTCGGCGGCGGCGCGGGCGGCCATCTGCTCCCGGGTCCAGCCCGGCTGCGTTCCGGGGGTGGAGCTCATGTGCGTACGGTCCCTCGTGTCGAAGACGCGGAAATGGAAAGGTGCTCGATCTGCTTGTCGGCGGCCTCGGCCGAGGTGAGGACCACGATCCGCTGGACGAAGATCCCCGGCAGGTGGATCTCGTCCGGGCTCAGCGCGCCCGGCTCCACGAGTTCCTCCACCTCGGCGACGGCGATGCGGCCCGCCATCGCGGCCGGCGGGTTGAAGTTGGCGGCGGACTTGCGGAAGACGAGGTTGCCGTGACGGTCGCCGCGCCAGGCCCGTACGAGGGCGAAGTCGGTGGTGATGCCGTGCTCCAGAACGTACGTACGGCCGGCGAAGTCGCGCGTCTCCTTGGGCGGGGAAGCCACCGCGACCGTGCCGTCGGGCCGGTAGCGCCAGGGCAGCCCTCCCCTGGCCACCTGGGTGCCCACCCCCGCCGGGGTGTAGAAGGCGGGGATGCCCGCTCCCCCGGCGCGCAGCCGTTCGGCCAGCGTGCCCTGCGGCACCAGCTCCACCTCCAGCTCGCCCGACAGGTACTGACGGGCGAACTCCTTGTTCTCGCCCACGTAACTGCCCGTGACACGGGCGATCCGGCCGTCGGCCAGCAGGACTCCCAGTCCGCGCCCGTCCACACCGCAGTTGTTCGACACGACCTCCAGGCCGGTGGTGCCCTGGGCGTGGAGTGCCTGGATGAGCACGTCGGGGATGCCGCTGAGGCCGAAGCCGCCGACGGCCAGCGACGCGCCGTCGGGGATGTCGGCGACCGCCTCGGCGGCGCTCGCACAGACCTTGTCCATGGGAGGGAGGGCCTTTCTGTCGTGTCTGTCGTGCGTGGTCGCCGGCTCAGATGTCCACGCGCAGGGCGTCCGAGATCGACTTGACGCCACCGTGTGTGGTGAGGCCGCCGTCGACCGGGATCTCGGCGCCGGTGATGAAGGACGACTCGTCGGACAGGAGGAAGACCACGAGCGGGGCGACCTCCTCGACCGTGCCGGTGCGGCCGAGCGGTGTCTCGCGGACGTTCGCCTCTCGGAACGCGGGCGCCGCGGAGGCGGTCATGTCCGTTTCGATGAAGCCGGGGTGGACGATGTTCACGCGGATGCCGACGGGCCCCAGTTCCATGGCGGCGGTCCGCGACAGGCCGCGCAGCGCCCACTTGCTGGCCGTGTAGGCGACCGGGTAGTGGCCGGTGAGCGCGGCGGACGAGCCGACGTTCACGATCGAGGAGCCGGGTGGCATCAGCGGGGCCAGGTGCTGGATGCCCAGCAGCGGGCCGGTGACGTTGACCGCGTGGACCCGGGCCATGTCCTCGGGGCGCACGTCGTCGATTCGGGCCCGCCAGGTGACGCCCGCGTTGTTGACCAGGCCGTGCACCTGCCCGTACGCCTCACGCAGGTCGGCGGCGAGTTCCGCCCAGTCCTTCTCGCTCGTGACGTCGAGACGGCGACAGCCGGGTGCCTGCGTGACGTCGGTGGCGATCACCCGGGCGCCCTCGCAGGTCAGCGCCTCGGCCTCCGCGGCGCCCTGGCCACCGGCCGCGCCCGTGACCACGACGACCCTGCCGAGGAGCCTTTTGGGATGGAGATCGGTCACGGCCGTTGCCTCGTGCGGCGTCGGGCGACGGGAACGGTCATGGGGTCCGGGCCGGCCACCACGGTGTTGGAGACGGAGCCGATGCCCTCGACGGTGAGGGTGACCGTGTCGCCGGGCTTCAGGGGCGGCGGGGACTGCTCACCCCGTACGCCCCACAGCTCGGCGAGGCAGCCGCCGTTGCCGCAGGTCCCGGAACCGAGGACGTCGCCGGGACGGACGACGGTGCCGCGTGAGGCGTAGGCGGCCATCTCCTCGAAGGTCCAGCTCATGTTGGACAGCAGGTCCTTGCCCACGACCTCGCCGTTCACCGAGGCGGTGAGCGCGAGCCGCAGGAAGCCGTCCGTGTCGCGGTACTTCCCCAGCTCGTCGGCGGTGACCAGGTACGGACCCAGCGTGGTGGCGGTGTCCTTGCCCTTGCAGGGGCCGAGGCCGACCTTCATCTCGGCGGACTGCAGGTCGCGGGCGGACCAGTCGTTGAAGACGGTGTAGCCGACGATGTGGTCGCGGGCCTGCTCGGGGGTGAGGTCGCGGCCCTCCTTCCCGATCACGGCGGCGACCTCCAGCTCGAAGTCGAGCACGCTCGACCCCGGGGGCATGGGGATGTCGTCGTGGGGCCCGTACATGGCGTAGGGGTTGCCGAAGTAGAACGTCGGGGCCGCGTACCACCGCTCCGGTACCCCGGCGGCGCCGTCCACGGACCGCCGTACGCCCTCGACGTGTTCCTCGAAGGTGACGAAGTCCCGCACGGTGGGCGGCTGGAGCGGAGGCAGCAGTCGTACGTCGGAGACATGGGGGCCGGCCGGTACGTCCAGCATCGCGGAGCCCGCCTCGAGCAGTTCGGGCAGACCGCCGCCCTCGGCGAGCAGGCCGGTCAGCGAGGTGACGCCGGGAAGGGGGTGGAGCGTGCCGTCCTCTTCGACGACGGCCACCTGGCGTCGGTTGCGGTACTCGTACGTGGCGAAACGCATGGGATGGTCCTGTCGGCGGGAGGGCGTACGGAGGTGGGCCGGGGGCGCGGCGGGGAGACAGGGCATGACAGGGCTGCCGCGCCCTCGGGGAATCGGGGCTTCGCCGATCAGACCGGCGGGGCGACGAAGACGCCGCGGTCGACGTCGTTGAAGGACTCCTTGGTGACCAGTTCGTTCATGGGGTTGGCGGTGCCCCACTGGTCGGTGACCTCGGGCTTCGAGAAGTCGTAGACGTGCGGGTGCCAGGTGTCCTCGTCCAGCAGCTCCAACTCCGTCGTGTACTCGACGGTGTTGCCGTGCGGGTCGAGGAAGTAGGTGAAGGTGTTGTCGCCCGCCATGTGCCGGCCCGGACCCCAGATCTTGCGGGCGCCGGAGCGGATGACGCGGCCGGAGCCGCGCATGTACTCGTCGATCCCGCGCATCTCGAAGGAGATGTGGTGCAGCGAGGTGTGCGGGCCCTTGGCGATGGCCATGGAGTGGTGCTGGTTGCTGATCCGCATGAAGTGCATGACGTCGCCGATGTGCGGATGGCCGAGCGTGTCGGACAGCCGGAAGCCGAGGTGCTCCTCGTACCACGCCTTGGTCTTGTCCAGATCCGGCGAGTTGAGGACGACGTGCGACAGCTTGACCGGGATCGACTCCTTCTCCTCGATCCTGCGGTGCTGCCGCACCTCGACGTCGGCCAAGACCTCGATGGTGCGCCCGTCCACGTCGAAGAACCGGAAGCCGTACCCGCCCCCGGGGGTGTCCACCTTGCCCGGCTGGGAGATCAACTGCACGCCGGTCGCGAGGAGTTGCTCGGCGAGCGTGTCCACGTCGGCCGGGCTCGCGGCGCCGTAGGAGACGAGGTCGAGGCGCTTCTCGTCGGCCTTGCGCAGCCGGACGACGTACTGCTCGGGGGAGCCCTCGGCGGCCAGGAAGGAGATGCCGGAGTCCTCGGCGACCTTGGTCAGGCCCCAGACGCCGGCGTAGAAGTCGAGTTGCTTGTCGTAGTCCGGTACGGCGAGATCGACGTGGCGGAGGTGGGTGAGCAGGCGGTTACTCATGGGGGTCCTCCTCAGACGAGGTTGAACAGAGCGGCGGCGTTTCCGCCACGGACGGCGTGGAAGTCGGTGTCGGGCAGGTCCGCGGCGCGCAGCGCGCCGAGCGGGTCGTCGGTGCCCATGTCGAAGGGGAAGTCGGAGCCGAGCAGGACCCGTTCCGGGCCGACCGCTCGCAGCAGCTCCCGCAGCACCTGAGGGTCATGGACGAGGGAGTCGAAGTACAGCTGATTCAGATAGCTGCTCGGTTCCCGCTCACAGCCCCGGGCGTCGGGACGGGCCCGCCAGGCGTGGTCGGAGCGGCCGATGTGGGTGGGCAGGTAGCCGCCGCCGTGCGCCGCGATCAGCTTCAGACCCGAATGACGGTCCAGGACACCGGAGAAGATCAGGTGGGAGAGGGCGACCGCGTTCTCGGTGGGCTGGCCGACGGTGTTGGACAGGTACCACCGGTCCAGGCGCTCGTCGAGGGTACAGCCGAACGGGTGCAAGAAGATGAAGGCGCCTGTCTCCTCCGCTCGGGACCAGAGGGGTTCGTACGCCGGGTCCGACAGTTCGTGGCCGGGCGCGTGCGAGGAGATCTCCACGCCCCGCAGCCCCTGGTCCAGGGCGTGGTCGAGCAGGCCGACCGCGAGGTCGGGATGCTGGAGCGGGACCAGGCCCAGGCCGTGCAGGCGGTCTGGAGCCTTCGCACAGTGTGCGGCGGTGCCCTCGTTGGCCAGCCGGCAGACCGTCTCGGCCAGTTGGGGCTCGGCCCAGTAGTGGTAGTGGGACGGCGAGGGGCTGACCAGCTGGATGTCCACGCCCTGCGCGTCCATGGCCGCCAGGCGCACCGCGGCGTCCGTCAGCTTCGGCACGCGCGCGCCGACCATCGGACCGTTCACGGTCAGGGCCGCCGGGCCGTTGCGGCGCGCGTCGAGGGCACGGGCCTCGGCGAGACCGGGATGACCGGCGACGGCCTCCTCGACCTCCGGGAGCAGGAGATGGGCGTGGACGTCGATGGTCGGCGCGGAGGATGCCGTGGTGGTCACGGGCACTCCTTGAGGAGGTTCATGGTGCGGCCGACCAGCCCGGCCATGTCGGCGTCGCGCACACCGTCCAGCTGCCACTGGCCGATCTGCATGGACGCCTCGACGACGGTGCGCACCCGGGGGATACGGCGGTCGTGGTAGGCCTGGAGCAGTTGGTCGTCCCAGTCCCGGCTGTCGGCCAAGGCCCCGGTGAGCAGCTCGGCGAGGACGAGGGCGTCCTCCAGGGACATCGCCGCGCCCTGGGCCATGGTGGGCGGGCAGCAGTGGGCGGCGTCGCCGATCAGCACGACCCGGCCCCGGTGCCAGGAGTTTTCGACCAGCAGGTGGTCGAACCAGGTGTAGTTGACCTTCTTCGGGTCGGTGATGTGCTCGGTGATCTCCGGCCAGACCCCGCCGTAGCTCTGCGCCAGGCGGCGCATCTCGTCGGCGTAGGTGGCCGGGTCGATGGAGGCGCGGTCGCGGCACCCTTCGACGACGTACGCGTAGATGGTGTTCTCGCTGGTGGGGCAGTAGCCGGCGATGTAGGCGGGGCCGCCGTAGGCGAGGTCGGTGCGCGTCACGCTCTCGGGCCGCGGGACTGCGACGCGCCAGATGGCCATGCCGGTCGGCTCGGGTTTGTCCGTGATGCCGATCGCGGCGCGGGTGGCGGAGTTGAGTCCGTCGGCGCCGATCACCAGGTCGTAACGGCCTTCGCTGCCGTCGCTGAAGCGCACCGACACGCCGTCGGCGTCCTGCTCCAGCGCTTCGGCGGTGGTGCCGAGGCGGACGTCGGCGCCGGAGGCACGGACCGTGTCGATGAGGATCTGCTGCAGCTGGGGGCGCTGCATGCCGAGGGTGGCGGGCAGGTCCTCGCCGCCGGTCTGGATGTCCTCGGCGACGAACAGGACCGTGCCGTCGGGGGCGGTCACGCCCAGCGAACCGAAGGCGTATCCGGAGGCTTTCACCTGCTCCCACACGCCCAGTTCGCGCAGGACCCGCAGGGCGTTGCCCTGGAGGGTGATGCCGGAGCCGGTGGTGGCGTTCCAATCGGGCTTGGCCTCGATCAGGTCGACGGCGATGCCGGCGCGGCGCAGCAGGATGGTGACGGCGTTGCCTGAGGCGCCCCCGCCGATGACCAGGACGGTGGGTGTGCCCCCGGCCGGAGGCTGGGAGTGAGTGCGGCTGTCAGCCATGTCGGGGATTCCTCCCGGGGTTGGGCCGCGCGACTTCGGGCGGCGGGGGCTGCGGCTCGCCCGCTGCGAGTGCGGGCCAGAGGTGGGGATGGGGACGGGTCACCCGGCGAAGCGGGTGGAGCGGTGCGGGCCGGATGCGTCGCGACTGTCCGGGGAACGGCGCATCCGGCAGTTGTGCGGGTTACTTGACGGCGATCGGGTTGACCGGGGAGCCGACGGCTCCGGTGATGGGGAGGGGGGCGGCGGTGAGCCAGAACTCGTACACGCCGTCGTCGGCGCAGTCGGCGGCGAGTGCGTCGAGGTCCCACATCTCGCCGATCAGCAGGCCCATGTTGGGGATGACGACCTGGTGCAGCGGCTGGAAGGCGTGGTCGAACTCGTTGGGACGGACCTCGAAACCCCAGGTGTCGGTGGCGATGGCGGCGATCTCGCTGCCGTGCAGCCAGCCGGCGGTGGTGAACGACAGGCCGGGCGCGGGGCCGCCCGCGTAGTCGCCCCAGCCGTCGCGCCTTGCGCGGGCGAGGTGTCCGGTGCGGACGAGCACGATGTCGCCGCGGCCGGCGGTCACCCCGTGGGCCTCGGCGGCCCGGGTGAGGTGCTCCTCGGTGATGGCGAACCCGTCGGGCAGCTCGCCGTCCGTGCCGACGACCAGGCCCACGTCGAGCAGGACGCCACGGCCGGCGACGTACGGTGCCATGTGCTCGATGCCGGTGACGAGGTCTCCGTCGGAGGTGACCACCTTCTCGGCGGCCCGTCCGTTCCACGCCTTGCCGTGGTCGAAGATGTGCCCGAGTCCGTCCCACTGGGTCGAGCACTGCAGCGGCATGGCGATCACGTCGTCGGCGCCGCCGATGCCGTGCGGGAAACCCTGGTTGCCCAGCGCCGCGTCGGTGCCCGTGTCGAGCATGGTGTGCACCGGGTTGGTCCGCCGGCGCCAGCCCTTCTGCGGGCCGTTCATGTCGAACCGCTGCGACAGCGAGAAGCTGACGCCGCGGCGCACGAGCGCCGCTCCCTCGCGCCGCTTGGCCTCGTCGAGGAAGTTCAGCGTGCCGAGCACGTCGTCCTCACCCCAACGCCCCCAGTTGGAGTACGCCTTGGCGGCCTCGGCTATCGCGCCCTCCGGGTCGCGACGCTCCGGGCTCATGTCGTTCCCTCCGCGACACAGCGGGTGCGCTGCACGCCCAGACCGGTGATGGAGCCCTCCATGACGTCGCCGCCCTGCAGCAGGCGTCCCCAGTGGATGCCGTTGCCGGCCGGGCTGCCGGTCAACACCAGGTCACCGGGCAGGAGTTGAGCCGTCTGCGAGGCGTACGACACCAACCGGGCGACTCCGAAGAGCATGTCCTTGGTGGACTCGTCCTGCATGGTGTCGCCGTTCAGCTTGAGCGTGACCCGCAGGTCTCCGGTGTCCGCGATCGACTCAGCAGGTACGAGCCATGGGCCGAGCGGCGTGAAACCGGGCGCGTTCTTGCAGCGCAGCCAGTCGGTGCCGATGGCCTTCATGTCCCGGCGGAACACGGTGGCGCGGTCGGTGAGGTCGTTGGCGATGGTGTACCCGGCGACGTACTCCAGGGCTTCCTCGACCGTCACCTGGTAGGCGGGCTTGGCGATGACGGCCGCCAACTCCAGCTCCCAGTCCGGCTTCTCGGCCCAGGCGGGCAGGACCACGTCGTCGTACGGGCCGGTGATCGCGCTCGGCAGACCGATGAACACGTACGGCAGGTCCTCGGCGGCCCGGCGGTCCATGACCGCGGCGATCTCCTCGCGGGCCTCCTCGACCGTGCGCGGGTCGTCCGGGGAGCGGTGGGCGACCTCCAGGTCGATCACGTGCTGCCGGTAGTTGGCGCCGGACTGAAAGATCTGCCGCGGCTCGATGGGGGCGTGCACCCGCAGGCCCTCCAGTGGCCGCCGGCCGAGGGCGTCGTCGTCTGCCAGGGTGTGCAGGAGGGGGAGGGTCTCCTCCCACCGCTCCACCACGGCGCGCAGATCCGATGGCGCCCAGTCCAGGGCGCTACGCAGATCGAGTACCCGGTCTTCGACCAAGAGGCCGGGAAACGGCTCCCCGTCCGGAGCGGAGAACGTGCCGAGCGCGAACGGGCCGGCTGATTGCGCGAGCATTGCCATCAGATTTCCTCCTGCGGGGTTGGGGTCTACTCTGACCCCGATCAGCCGATCACGGAAATTAATCCTGTGGATGCGTCGAATCCATGCCATGGATGGCTCTCGTTGCTAGGTGGTTGCCCGGTGAACCTGTCCCGACTCGACCTCAATCTGGTCCTCGCCCTGCGCGCGCTGCTGGAAGAGCGCAATGTCACCCGGGCCGGCGAGCGCATCGGGCTGAGCCAGCCCGCCATGAGCGCGGCGCTGTCCCGGCTGCGCCGCCATTTCGACGACGAATTGCTCGCCCGAACCGGCAACGCCTACGAGCTGACACCGCTCGGCGCCGCCCTGCGCGACCGCAGCGCCACCGCGTGCGACCTGCTGGAACGGGTCTTCGCCAGCCAGGCCGACTTCGACCCGGCCGCAGAGAGCCGAGAATTCACCCTGCTCGCCTCCGACTACGGAGCGGCCGTGTTCGGTGCCGTCCTCGCCCGCACCCTGCACGAGGAGGCGCCCGGCATCCGGCTCACCTTCCAGCACCCGGCACCGTCCGTCGTGGAGAACACCGCCGCGGTGCTGAGCACCGTCGACGGACTGCTGATGCCGCACGGCGTCATCGACGGCTTGCCCGCCGTCGACCTCCACCAGGACCGCTGGCTGTTCCTGGTCGCCGACGATCACCCCGAGATCGGTGACGAACTCACCCTGGACCAGCTGGGGCGTCTGCCCTGGGCCGTCTACCAGCGTCCCTACGACGCCCCGGCCGCCCGCCAGCTCAGCATGATAGGGATCAGTCCCCAGGTGGAGGTGTCCGTGCAGACCTTCCAGCTGCTTCCCCACATGGTCGAGGGCACCCGCCGGATCGCGATGATCCAGGAGCGCCTTGCGCGCAAGGCGGTCCGATCCGCGGCGGTGCGCGTCCTGCCCTGCCCGTTCGAGGCGGTACCGGTGCGGGAGGCGATGTGGTGGCACCCCGTGCACGCTCAGGACGCGGGCCACATCTGGCTGCGGCAGAAGGCCGCGGAGGTGGGCGCGACGCTGGCGGGCAACGGCAACGGCTACGGCAAGGGCCAAGGGACGGCCGTGCCCGCCGGCCAGAGCGCGGGGCTGCCGCCGGGCCGGCTCTGACCGGGCCCGGCGGCGGCCCGTGATCGACGCGCTCCCGGCGGCAGCCCTGCGCACCCTCAGGCCAACTGCTCCGGCAACGGCCGGCGTCCGACGACGCCCACCCGGCGGCGGGCCGCCCACAGCCCCGCCGCGACGAGGGCGGTGGCCAGCCCCAGCATGCCCACCGCACCGGCGAGACTGCCGACCGCGGACTCCCCGGCGAGCAGCACCAGCGGGCAGACGAACTCACCGCCGAAGAAGGCCGCCGTCCACAGCCCCGTGCCACGGCCGCGGTCCTCGAACGCGAGACGGGACATGGCACTGGTGAGAAGGGCGGGCAGCAGCATGCCGGTGCCCACACAGTTGACGACCGCCCCGATGACCAGCAGCGGGGCGTTGCCCGCGAGGAACATCACCCCGAAGCCGACCGCGCAGACCGCGAGAACGACGGGAAGCATCGGGTCGGGAGAACGCTTGAGCCGGGCGAAGGTGACCGCTCCGCCCACGGTGGCGGCACTGGCGATCGCGGTGGCCAGTCCGATCACGCCGGTGTTCTCCACCCCGAGGTCGTCGAGCAGGTACGACATCTCCACCGGGACGGTGTAGAAGACCATCGCCCCGAAGAAGGTGAGGGCGCAGATGCCCGCCAGCTGCCGCCAGGGGAACGGGCGGCGGGCCTCCACCTCGGCCGGAGCCGCGGCCGGAACCTCGTCGCCGGCCGCGCGACCCGCCGGGTTGGGCAGGACGGTGGCCATCAGCGGGGCCAGCGCCAGGCTCACGGCGTAGAACCAGAAGGGCACGCGCCAGCCCGCCGATCCGGCGGCGCCGCCGAGCACGAAGAAGACGGTGGCCGACGCGGAGGCGCACATGGTCTGCAGGGCGAGGTACTTCACCCGCCGGTGACCGCTGTAGTAGTCGCCGATCAGGGTCGTGCAGCAGGTCATGATCGCGGCCTCGGCGACGCCGACTAGGGCGCGGCTGGCGATGATGCCGCCCAGCGAGTCCAGCCAGAGCGGGGCGGTGCCGAACGCGGCGTACAGCAGGGTCGCCACGACCAGCAGGCGCTTGCGGCCCACCCGGTCCACGATCACACCGGCGAACGGGGCCAGCAGCGCCAGCGCCAGCGCCGGAACGGTCAGTGCGAGGGGCACCAGCGCCTTGGCCCCCGGGACCGCCGCGAAGTGGTCCTGCATCTTCGGCAGCACGGGGGCGATCAGCACCGCCCCCAGGATCGGCAGGCAGCTGCCCGCCATCAGAAGGGTCACCCGCAGCAGATGGTCCGGGCCCGACACGGCGACGGCCGACGGGGCGGTGGCATCGATCGCGGCGGGAGGCGGCGGGGGCACGGAACCGGGCATGGCGACTCCAGGGGACGGCGTAAGGGAGCGGGCATGCCTCGCGGGCACCGACGGCGCCCGGCATGCTGGGGGAACTCGCGCGCCGGCAGCATCCGGACAGCGGCGTGCGGTAGCGACGACTATGGGGGCGCCGAGGCGCCGGTGCCATCCCCAGCGCAATCCGAATCCCGTATCCGGGTTATCCACGCGGTGGATGGGATGGGCACCGTCACGCAGACGGAAGGCGTGCACGGCTGTTCCTGCGCGCGAGCAACGGTGGCCCGGAGGCGGTCGTCCCGGCCCCCAGGACGCCGCCCGCAGCGGTAGCCGGTAGCCCGCAGCCGGTAGCCGGTAGCCGGCACGGTCGCGTCAGGGGACAGGCAGCGGCAGGACGCGCCGATAGGCGACGACGGCCACGACCGCGACCACCAGTCCGGCGGACCCAGTGACAGCGACGCGCATGGCGCCCTCCCGAGCGTCAAACAACTGCCGCCGTGCTGGCCCGCACCGAACGAGGCACAGCCGCCGTCCCCGTAGTGCTCGCAAAACAGCAGGTCAGGGATGCTCAGGCACACCGGACGTAGTTCACGCCATGCATTTTGGGAATCAGATCGAGCGCACCGGCCGCGCCTGAGGAATCTACAAGATCCAGCAGGTCAGAGCCCCTTTTCCGCGCGCTCCAGAATCGCCACACACTCCACGTGATGCGTCATCGGAAACAGATCGAACGCCCGCAGCATCCGCACCCGGTACCCGCCCTCACGGAAGTACCCCAGGTCCCGGGCCAGCGCCGCCGGGTCGCAGGCCACGTAGGCGATGCGGCGGGCGCGCAGGGACGACAGGTGCTGGACCGTCTTCCTGCCCGCGCCGGCGCGCGGCGGGTCCAGGACGATGAGGTCGACCTCTTCGATGCCCGTGCGCGGCAACACCGCCTCGACCTTGCCCTGTTCGATCCGCACCCGGTCGAAGTCGGCGAGGTTGTGCCGCGCGTCCTCGACCGCGCGCTTGCCCGACTCGATGCCGAGCACCGCGCCCTTGTCGCCGACTCGGTCGGCGAGGGCGCCCGCGAACAGCCCCACGCCGCAGTAGAGGTCCAGCGCCATGTCGCCCTTGCGCGGCAGCAGACCCTGCATCACGGCCTTGACGAGCGTGTCGGCGGCCTTCGGGTGCACCTGCCAGAAACCACCGCTGCCCACCCGGTACGTACGGTCGTCCGCGCGCTCCCGGACGAAGGGGCGCCCGTGGACGCGGTGCACGCCCCCGTCCTTCTCCTCGACCCGCATCACCGACACCGGCTTGTCCAGCTCCACCAGAGGCAGCCGCGCGCCCGGCCGGGGCTCCAGGATGACCTGACGGTCCTGCGAACCGGTCGCCGCGATCGCGTCGACGGACGCCATGCCCGTCCAGTCGCGCTTCTCGATGCCCAGCTCGGACACCCCCGGCGCCGCGATCATGCAGTGGTCGATCGGCTCGACCTCGTGCGAGCGGTGCTTGCGCAGCCCCGCCCGCCCCGATTCGTCCACCGCGTACTGCACCCGCGTCCGCCACCCCGGGACCTCGCCCGCCGGCAGCTTGTCGCCCTCGGCGGGCATCACGGTGCCGTCCCAGCCCGCCTCCTCGGGGGTGAGACCCGCGAGGCGCTGCAGCTGTTCGGCGATGACCTCGCCCTTGAAGCGGCGCTGGGCGCCCGGCTTGGCGTGCTGCCAGTCGCAGCCGCCGCAGCGGCCGGGGCCGGCGTAGGGGCAGGGGGCCTCGACGCGGTCCTTGGAGGCCGACAGGACCGAGACCGCGTCCGCCCGCAGGAAGCGCGCGCCCTCCTCGCCCTCGGTCACCCGGGCCACGACCCGCTCGCCGGGCAGCGCGTGCCGGACGAAGAGGACCTGTCCCTCGGACGTACGGGCGATGCAGTGGCCGCCGTGGGCGACGGGGCCCACCTCGACCTCGTACTCCTCCCCCACCAGCGATTTCTTCGGTTCTGCCTGCATGGTGGGGTGACTCCAGGAGATGAGGAACGCGACAACGGCCGGACAACAGCCCACCAGTCTACGTGGGTGCGGTCCGGCCGTTGACCACGAACGTCGGCCTGGTGCGAGCGTCAGCCCTCGTCGGCCGATGAACCCGACGAGGAACCGGAGGACGAACCGGTGGACGAACCGGTGGACGCATTCGACGCACCGGCCGACGAACCGGTCGACGACTTGGCCGACTTCGCCGCCGACTCCTTGGGCCGCTCGTGCGCCGGACCGCGCCGTACCGAGCCCGGCGCGCTCCACTCCTGCCGCTTGCGCGCCCGGCGCTTGGCGACCTCGGAGGACTCCAGCTGGTAGGGCACGGAGGTCACCATGACACCCGGCGTGAACAGCAGCCGGCCCTTGAGCCGGAGCGCGCTCTGGTTGTGCAGCAGGTGCTCGTACCAGTGGCCGACCACGTACTCGGGGATGATCACCGACACCGCGTCGCGCGGGGACTCCTTGCGCAGCCCCTTGACGTACTCGATGACCGGCCGGGTGACCTCGCGGTACGGCGAGTCCAGGACCTTCAGCGGGACGTCGATGCCGCGCCGCGTCCACTCCTCCTGGAGCGCCTTGGTCTCCACCGCGTCGACGTTGACGCTGAGCGCCTCCAGCGTGTGCGAGCGCATCAGCTTGGCGTAGGCGAGGGCGCGCAGGGTGGGCCGGTGGATCCGGGAGATCAGCACCACGGAGTGGACCCGCGACGGCCGTACGACGTCGTCGCTCGGGCCCTCCGGCGCGGCGATCTCCGCCGCGACCCGGTCGTAGTGCTTACGGATGGCCGTCATCGTCGCGTAGAAGATCACCATCCCGAGCAGGGCGACCCAGGCGCCGTGCGTGAACTTGGTGCCGAGGACGACGATCAGCACCAGGCCCGTGAAGAAGGCACCGAAGGTGTTGATCGCCCGCGAGCGGATCATGTGGCGGCGCTTGGCCGGGTCCTTCTCCGTCCGCAGGTGCCGGTTCCAGTGCCGGACCATGCCGGTCTGGCTGAGCGTGAAGGAGACGAACACACCCACGATGTAGAGCTGGATGAGGCGCGTGGAGTCGGCGCCGTAGATCCACACCAGGAGCACGGCGGCGCCCGCGAGGAGCACGATGCCGTTGGAGAAGGCGAGGCGGTCGCCGCGGGTGTGCAACTGGCGCGGGAGGTAGCGGTCCTGGGCGAGGATCGAGCCGAGCAGCGGGAAGCCGTTGTAGGCGGTGTTGGCGGCCAGGAACAGGACCAGCGCGGTGGCGGCGGCCAGGACGACGAAGAGGAAGGTGCCGTCACCGAAGACGGCCGCCGCGACCTGGGAGATCACCGGGTTCTGGACGTAGGAGTCGCCGACCGGGGTGCCGTCGCGCACCAGGTCGACCGCCGGGTTCTCGGCCATGTGCACATCGGTGGCCATGGCGAGGCCGATGATGCCGCAGAACATCGTGACGGCGAGCAGGCCCATCGCGGCGAGCGTGGTGGCCGCGTTCTTCGACTTGGGCTTGCGGAAGGCCGGGACGCCGTTGGAGATCGCCTCGACGCCGGTGAGGGCGGCGCAGCCGGAGGAGAAGGCCCGCAGCAGCAGGAAGACCAGCGCGAACCCGGCCAGTCCCTGGTGCTCGGGCTTGATCTCCAGGTCGGCGGTCGGCGCCCGCATGGTGTCGTCGAGGACCAGGCCCCGGAACGCGCCCCACGCGATCATCAGGAAGACGCCGACGACGAAGACGTACGTCGGGATCGCGAAGAGCTTCCCGGACTCCTTCACCCCGCGCAGGTTCATCAGCGTGAGCAGCACGATGATGCCGATCGCGCACAGCACCTTGTGCTCGACGAAGAAGGGGATGGCCGAACCGAGGTTCTCCACGCCCGAGGAGATCGACACGGCGACGGTGAGGACGTAGTCGACGAGGAGCGCGCTGGCGACGGTGAGGCCGGCCTTGGGGCCGAGGTTGGTGTTCGCCACCTCGTAGTCGCCGCCGCCGCTCGGGTAGGCGTGCACGTTCTGACGGTAGGACGCCACCACGGTGAACATCAGCACGACGACCGCGACGGCGATCCAGGGGCTGAAGTGGTAGGCCGACACGCCCGCGATGGAGAGGACCAGCAGTACCTCGCCGGGTGCGTACGCCACGGACGAGAGCGGGTCGGAGGCGAAGACGGGGAGTGCGATGCGCTTCGGCAGGAGCGTTTCGCCCAGCCGGTCGCTGCGCAGAGCGCGCCCGATCAGAATCCGTTTGGGCACGTCGGTCAGTTTGGACACGCAGAGGATCGTAAGCCCCCGACTGGTTCTGGGCACATCCGGGTGAAATCCCGGCGGGCCCCGGGGTGAAATCGGTCAGCCGACGACTGCGAAGTGCGTCACGTCACGCATCCTCCGGTGTGATGGGCTGCGTCCTCACGTCTATATGACGAATCCCGATGACGCATCCCGATGACACATCCCGTCGATCCCGTGCTCGTGCCGCGTGTACACCGGGCGCCCGACGGAACCCGTGACGTTCTTGCCCTCTCACCCCTCTCACTTCCTGGAGGCCCCATGCAGGCCGCGACCGCTGAGCTGATCGGCGCTCTCGCCTCCCTCGTCGGACTCGGCTTGCTGACGGGGATCAGCGTCCGCCGGATCAGTCGTCGACGTCCCACGATGTGACCCGGGAGTGCACGGGGGTGCCCCCGGCGGACCGCGCGTGTGTAGCTTGGGCCACGGTCTGAGACCCTGTTTTCGACGTTTCGGCTGAACAGTAGCTATTGACACCGGAAGGACGGTCGTGCACATCGTCATCATGGGCTGCGGGCGAGTGGGTTCCACCCTCGCCCAGACCCTGGAGCAACAGGGGCACACGGTCGCCGTGATCGACCAGGACCCCACGGCCTTCCGTCGTCTGGGCTCGGGTTTCGGCGGCCGGCGCGTCACCGGGATCGGCTTCGACCGCGACACCCTGCGGGAAGCGGGCATCGAGGAGGCGGGCGCGTTCGCGGCCGTCTCCAGCGGCGACAACTCCAACATCATCGCCGCCCGGGTCGCCCGCGAGATGTTCGGCATCGAGAACGTGGCGGCACGGATCTACGACCCGCGCCGCGCCGAGGTCTACCAGCGTCTGGGCATTCCGACGGTCGCCACGGTCCGCTGGACCGCCGACCAGATGCTCCGCCGGCTGCTGCCGTCCGGTGCCGAACCGCTGTGGCGCGACCCCACCGGCGGGGTGCAGCTCGCCGAGGTGCACGCCTCGTCGGCCTGGGTGGGCCACAAGATCAGCAAGATGCAGGAGGAGACCGGTGTCCGTGTCGCCTTCCTGACCCGCCTGGGCGAGGCGATCCTGCCGACCTCGCAGACGGTGCTGCAGGAGGGCGACCTCGTGCACGTGATGATGCGGACGGACGACGTGGAGAAGGTCGAGGCGTCCTTCGCCGAGGGCCCCGACGAGGAGGGCGGTCACTGATGAGGGTCGCCATTGCCGGAGCCGGAGCGGTCGGCCGCTCCATCGCGGGTGAACTGCTGGAGAACGGTCACGAGGTCCTCCTCATCGACAAGGCGCCGACCGCCATCTCGGTCGAGCGCGTCCCCCTGGCGGAGTGGCTGCTGGCCGACGCCTGCGAGATCACGTCGCTGGACGAGGCGGCGCTCCAGCGCTGCAACGTCGTCATCGCCGCGACAGGCGACGACAAGGTCAACCTGGTCGTCTCGCTGCTGGCGAAGACGGAGTACGGCGTTCCGCGGGTCGTCGCCCGCGTCAACAACCCCAAGAACGAGTGGCTGTTCAACGAGTCCTGGGGCGTGGACGTGGCCGTGTCGACCCCCCGGCTGATGTCGGCGCTGGTCGAGGAGGCCGTCAGCGTCGGCGACCTGGTCCGGCTGCTGCGCTTCAGCCACGGAGACGCCAACCTGGTCGAGCTGACCCTGCCGCCCGAGTCGGCGCTGGCCGGCACCCAGGTCGGTGAGGTCGAGTGGCCGGAGGACACCTCCCTGGTCACCATCATCCGCGGCACCCGGGTCCTCACCCCGACCGCGGACGACTCCCTGGAGGCGGGCGACGAGCTCCTCTTCGTGGCCGCCCAGGCCCGCGAGGAGCAGCTGGAGGACCTGCTGTCGGTCCGCCGCGAGGACGCGACGAGCTGACGCGGGACGGTACGACAGCGAAGGGGCGCCCCGCGATGCGGGGCGCCCCTTCGTGTCACGTGCGGGGTGCCTGTGCCTACTCGCCCGCCCGAGCGGCGGCCTTCCGCTCCTCCTCCGCGCGCTCCTCCGCCTCCATCTCCGCGAACACGTCGATCGGGGCCGGCGCCTTGGCCAGGAAGATCCAGGTCAGCCAGACGGCGAGCAGGAACGGCGGGATCTTCAGGGCGATGAGGACCCAGCCCAGCTGTGTGGTGTCGGCCCACCAGTAGAGCGGGAAGAGGATCGCGCACTTGCCGAGCAGGATCGCGCCCCAGGCATAACTCGCCTTCGCGTACGCCTTCTTGCGTCCGGGGTTGCGGGTCCGCCAGGACAGGTTCTCCTTGAAGACCGGGCCGAGCATCAGACCGATCAGCGGCACACCGGCCAGCGTCGTGATGATGTACGCGCATCCGAGGCCGAGTGTGTAGAGCATGCCCGGCAGGTAGAAGTCCTTGGCGTTGCCGGTCATCATCGCGAAGACCACGCCGAAGGCGACCCCGAAGACACCGCTGAAGGCGTGCTTGACGGTGTCCTTCATGACCAGCCGCACCACGACCAGCAGGACGGAGACGCCGAGGGCCGCGAGGGCCGCCGAGTGCAGGTCCTTGTTGATCGTGAAGATGGAGACGAAGAGCAGGCCCGGGAGCACGGTCTCGACCATGCCGCGTACGCCGCCGAACGCCTCGAACAGCGCGGCCTCGGTCACCGCCCTGGAGTCGTGCGAGCCGTCCTCTTCGCCCTGGGCGTCCTGGACGCCGCGCTGGGCGTCTTCCGTCGGCTTGTCGAGCGACGTCACCGGCTACTCCCGTCCGAGCGGTCTGAGTTCGTACTTCGGATTGAACAGCACCCTACGGCCCCGGCTCATCGAGATCCGCCCGGACGCGATCAGCTTGCGCCCCGGCTCTATGCCGACGATGGAGCGTCTGCCCAGCCACACCACGTCCAGGGCGGCCGAACCGTCGAACAGCTCTGCCTCCAGGGCCGGGACTCCAGCCCTGGGGCGCAGCGTGACCGTGCGCAAGGTACCAGTAACGGTCACTATCTGTCGGTCGTGGCAGTCACAGATACGCGTGCAGCCCGCGGTCACCGCGTCCTCGCGCAGCTCCTCCGACTCCAGGTCCGTCTGGGAGGAGGAGAGCCGGTCGAGCATGCGCCGGAACCGGCCCGCCGGCTTCTCGGAACGAGGAACAGCACTCATGACAAAAAGCGTACCGGGGCCCGCCGACAGTCCCGCACCCCCGTGCACGGGTGTCCGTGCACGGGGGTGCGCACGCCCCACATCGCCACGAGCCCGCGCGCACCCCGGGCGTCGTCTCACTTCTCGAAGCGGTACCCCATCCCCGCCTCGGTGATGAAGTGCCTGGGCCGTGACGGGTCGCCCTCCAGCTTGCGCCGCAGCTGGGCCATGTAGACCCGCAGGTAGTTGGTCTCCGTCCCGTACGACGGCCCCCACACCTCCTGGAGCAGCTGCTTCTGGCTGACCAAGCGCCCGGTGTTGCGGACCAGCACCTCCAGGAGGTGCCACTCGGTGGGGGTCAGCCGGACGTCCCTGCCGTCCCGGTTCACCTTCTTCGCGGCCAGGTCGACGGTGAAGTCGTCCGTCTCCACGATGACGTCGCCCTCCTCCCCGCCCACGGGTTCCGCGCGACGGACGGCGGCCCGCAGCCGGGCGAGCAGCTCGTCCATGCCGAACGGCTTGGTGACGTAGTCGTCGGCGCCGGCGTCCAGGGCCTCGACCTTCTCGTCGGAGGTGTGCCGGGCGGAGAGCACGATGATCGGCACCCGGGTCCACCCGCGCAGTCCCCTGATCACCTCGACGCCGTCCATGTCGGGCAGTCCGAGGTCGAGGACGACGACATCGGGGTGCCGGGCGGCGGCGAGGGCGAGCGCGCTCGCCCCGTCGTGGGCCGCGTCGGCCTCGTACTTGCGGGCCTTCAGATTGATCACGAGCGCGCGCACGATCTGCGGCTCGTCGTCGACCACGAGCACCCTGGTCATGGGGTCCGCCTCATGTGGTTCGCCTCTCTGCCGTGGTGGCCGTGCCGGCCGGTGCGACGGTGGCCGTCTCCGCCGACGGGGCGGCCTCTGCCGACGTAGACGTGTCCGCGGCCGGGGCGGTGCCCGAGGACGGGGTCGTACCGGGCCCGGAGCCGTTCCGTGCGGCCCGCACGGTGAGCACCAGGGTGAGTCCTCCGCCGGGGGTGTCCTCGGCGGCGAGCGTGCCGCCCATGGCCTCGGCGAAACCGCGGGCGACGGCGAGGCCCAGGCCCACACCGGTTCCGCGCGGGGCGTCGCCGTGGCGCTGGAAGGGGGCGAAGATGCGCTCCTTGGCCTCGTCGGGGACGCCGGGGCCGCGGTCGGTGACCCGGACCTCGACGCGGCCGCCGAGCGCGCTCGCGGAGACCTGGACGGGTGTGCCGGGCGGGCTGTACTTGACGGCGTTCTCGACGATGTTGGCGACCGAGCGCTCCAGCAGCCCGGGGTCGACGGCGACCATGGGCAGGCTCTCGGGGATCTCCAGGCCGACGCTGCCCTCGGGGACGCCGCCGAGCGCCATCGGCACGACCTCGTCGAGGTCGATCTCGCGGATCAACGGGGTGACCGTGCCCGTCTGGAGCCGGGACATGTCGAGGAGGTTGCCGACCAGGTGGTCGAGCCGGTCGGCGCCGTTCTCGATGCCTTCGAGAAGTTCCGCCTCGTCCTCCTGCGACCAGGCCACGTCGTCGGAGCGCAGGGACGACACGGCGGCCTTGATCCCGGCCAGCGGGGTGCGCAGGTCGTGGCTGACGGCGGCGAGCAGCGCGGTGCGGATGCGGTTGCCCTCGGCCAGCGCCTTGGCCTGGTCGGCCTCCTGCTGGAGACGGCGGCGGTCCAGGACGACGACGGCCTGGGCGGCGAACGCGGCCAGTACCCGACGGTCCTCGGCGGGCAGGACGCGGCCGGAGAGGGCGAGGGCCATGTGGTCCCCGACCGGCATGTCCACGTCCGCGGCCTCGGGGCGGTCCATCTGCCGCGGCCCCACGCTGCCCGCGCAGGTCCACGGGGCGACATCGCTCTCGCGCTCCAGCAGGGCCACGGACTCCATCCCGAAGGTTTCGCGCACGCGTTCGAGGAGTGCCTCCAGGCTGGTCTCCCCGCGCAGCACGCTGCCCGCGAGGAAGGACAGGATCTCCGACTCGGCGCGCAGCCGGGCCGCCTGGTGGGTGCGCCGGGCCGCGAGGTCCACCACGGAGGCCACCGCCACCGCGACCCCTATGAAGACCGCGATGGCGACGATGTTCGTCGGGTCGTCGACCGTCAGGGTGTGCACGGGCGGGGTGAAGAACCAGTTGAGCAGCAGCGAACCGAGGACGGCCGCCGCCAGGGCGGGCAGCAGACCGCCGAGCAGGGCCGCGGCCACCGTCAGCGTCAGGAAGAGCAGCAGGTCGTTGGCGAGACCGAGGTCGGCCCCGGAGCGAGCCAGCAGCAGCGCGAGGAGGACGGGCCCCACCGTCCCGACCGACCAGCCCCAGATCGTGCGGGCCCGGCCGAGCCGCGCGCCCCGGGCGACGGGCAGTCCGCGTCCCTTGCCCGCCTCGTCGTGCGTGATCAGGTGGACGTCCAGGTCGGGTCCCGAGTCCCGGGCGACGGTGGCGCCGACGCCCGGCCCGAAGACGTACTGCCAGCTCTTGCGGCGCGAGACGCCCAGCACGATCTGGGTGGCGTTCACCCCGCGCGCGAAGGCCAGCAGCGCGGCGGGGATGTCGTCGCCGACGACGTGGTGGAAGGTGCCGCCGAGGTCCTCGACCAGGGTGCGCTGGACGGCGAGTTCCTTGGGCGAGGCGGAGGTCAGCCCGTCGCTGCGTGCGATGTAGACGGCCATGACCTCGCCGCCGGCGCCCTTCTCGGCTAGCCGGGCGGCTCTTCGGAGGAGGGTCCGCCCCTCGGGGCCGCCGGTCAGGCCGACCACGATCCGCTCGCGGGAGCCCCAGATCCGCGACACCTGGTGCTCGCTGCGGTAGGCGTTGAGGTACTCGTCGACCCGGTCCGCGACCCAGAGCAGGGCCAGCTCCCGCAACGCGGTCAGGTTCCCGGGGCGGAAGTAGTCGGACAGCGCGGCGTCGACCTTGTCCGGCTGGTGGACGTTGCCGTGCGCCATCCGCCGCCGCAGGGCCTGCGTCGACATGTCGACCAGCTCTATCTGGTCCGCCCGCCGCACCACCTCGTCGGGGACGGTCTCGCGCTGCCGTACGCCGGTTATCGACTCGACGACGTCACCGAGCGACTCCAGGTGCTGGATGTTGACGGTGGAGATCACGTCGATGCCGGCGGCGAGCAGGTCCTCGACGTCCTGCCAGCGCTTGTCGTGGCGGGAGCCGGGCACATTGGTGTGGGCCAGCTCGTCCACGAGGGCCACCCGGGGCCGCCGGGCGAGGACGGCGTCCACGTCCATCTCGGTGAAGACCGTGTCCCGGTACTCCAGCGTCCGGCGCGGGATCTGCTCCAGCCCGTGCAGCATCACCTCGGTGCGCGGCCGGCCGTGGTGCTCGACCACGGCGACCACGCAGTCGGTGCCGCGTTCGATCCGGCGGTGCGCTTCGGACAGCATCGCGTACGTCTTGCCGACGCCCGGCGCCGCACCGAGGTAGATCCGAAGCTTCCCGCGTCCCATGTCCCCATTGTCTTCCCGTGACCACTGCCTACGCGGCGTCGACCTTACGGCCAATAATCACGGCAAAACGGGCAGAGGCGACCGGAGGCCGCCTCTTTGACAGAACCCTGAC
Source organism: Streptomyces sp. NPDC034049 (assembly GCF_055575575.1). NCBI lineage: Bacteria > Bacillati > Actinomycetota > Actinomycetes > Kitasatosporales > Streptomycetaceae > Streptomyces > Streptomyces sp. NPDC034049. Next base: position 163,718 of record NZ_JBVISJ010000007.1, on the reverse strand, counting down.
GCCGACGCCCCGCGAGGGCACCGGGAACCGCGCAACCAGCCAGGGGGCCGACGCGGTTCCCGTACGGCCTCGGCCGGAACGGCTAGCGGACCTCGGTGATCTCCGGTCCGCGCTGCAGCTGCCCCATGCCGCCGGAGAAGCGGGAACCGGCCTGCTCCTCCTGCTGGACCCCCTCGGGGACCATCTGCGCGTCGTTCGGCAGCTTCAGGACGATCGGGTCGCGCGGAGCCATGGGGCCCTCGCCGCGGACGACGACCGTGTCCCGGAAGATCTGCTCCAGCAGCCCGGCGGTCTGCGGCTCCACCGCGCCCCGCCCGGAGATCACTCCGCGCAGGAACCAGCGGGGCCCGTCCACACCGACGAAGCGGACCACCTGGAAGCCGCCCGTGCCGTCCGGCAGCTGCACCGGCACCTGCGCGCGCAGCTCCCAGCCCAGCGGGCCCTCGACCTCGTCGATGACACCGCCCTGCTGGGTGATGCCGGAGGCGATCTCCTCACGGACCTCGCCCCAGATGCCCTCACGCTTGGGCGCGGCGAAGGCCTGCAGCTGGACCGCGCTGTCGCGCAGCACGACGGTGGCGGCGACGATCGCGTCACCCGCGACCTCGACCCGCAGCTCCATGCCGTCGACTCCGGGCACGAAGATGCCGCCGAGATCCACCCGGCCCTCGCCGGGCTCGCGCACCTCGGTGCTGTCCCACGGCCCGTCCGGCCGGGGCTCGGGCTCGAGCCGCACGCGCTCCCGCTCCACGCCCGCCTCGTCGTCGGCTTCCCCGGCAACGCCGTCGACCTGCTCGGCCTCGCTCGCCGCGTCCGCCGCGTCCTCAGCGGAACCCTTCTTCTTGCGACGTCCGAACACGTCACTGTCCTTCCCGGTCGGATACGACCGAAGCGTATCGATTCCCACCCGTTGTGCCGCTTGTGCTGCTTGTGCCTCTTGCGCCGTCCACGGCGGCATGACCGCCGGTGGACCCGAAGCCCCCCTCGGCCCGCGCCGAGTCGGGAAGCTCCGCCACCTCCTGGAAGCGCACCTTCTCGACCTGCTGGACGACCAGTTGGGCAATCCGGTCGAAGCGCTCGAACCGTACGGCTTCATACGGGTCGAGATTCACCACGATCACCTTGATCTCCCCACGGTACCCGGCATCAACCGTCCCCGGGGCATTCACCAGGGCGACGCCGCAGCGGGCGGCGAGCCCCGACCGTGGGTGCACGAAGGCCGCGTACCCCTCGGGGAGCGCGATGGACACTCCCGTGGGCAGCACGGCCCGCTCGCCGGGTTTCAACTCCCGGCTCTCCGTGGTGCGCAGATCGGCGCCCGCGTCGCCGGGCCGCGCGTAGTCCGGCAGCGGCACGTCGGGGTCGACGCGCCGGATCAGGACGTCGAGAGGGGGACGGCCGCCGCTCACGGGTTCACCTCGAAGGCGCGGGCCCGCCGGACCTGGTCGGGGTCGTTCATGGCCGCCTGGATCTCCTCCTCGCGGCCGTGGTCGATGAAGTGGTCGACCTTGACCTCGACGAAGAGGGCGTCGGCGCGGACGGCGAGCGGTCCGTCGGGGCCGCCGATGCGCCCCTCGGCGGTCGCGAAGATCTTCCGCCCGGCCACCGCCGTGACCTCGGCCCTCAGATGCAGCACGGCGCCCACGGGGACGGGCCGCATGAAGTCGGTCTCCAGCCGTCCGGTCACCGCGATGGTGCGCAGCAGCCAGTTGAGGGAGCCGAGGGTCTCGTCGAGGGCGCTGGCCAGGATCCCGCCGTGGGCGAGCCCCGGAGCCCCCTGGTGCGCGGGCCGCACGGTGAACTCGGCGGTGAGAGTGACGCCTTCACCGGCCCTCGCCTCCAGGTGCAGCCCGTGGGGCTGCTCGTCACCACAGCCGAAACACTGCCCGTAGTGCGCGCCGAGCAGCTCACCGGGGGCGGGTGCCTCGGGATGGCGTACGGGCGCCGTGGCGTCCGCCGGGGGCCGCAGGGCCGCGGAAGTACCTCTCACAGCCGCAGACCTTACCCGTCCGTCAGCGTCCGGCCATCGCCCCTGCGGACAGGGTTTCCCCTCGGACGCCCCTACCTCGGGGGCCGGAGGGTCCGCATGCCAAGCTTGACGCCATGCAGCTCTCCGTCCCGCCGTACGAAGAACGCCTCACCGCTCCCCGCACGTGGTGGCTGGTGTGCTTCCTGGTCGGCGTCTCGATGGCCCTCATCCTGCTGCCGTTCGGCACGCTCCCCCTGCTGGGCGGTCTCGTCGGCGGGACCGCGGTCGCGGCGGTCGTCACCAGCTCGTACGGCTCGGTCCGGATCCGCGTCGTCGGTGACTCCCTGATCGCGGGCGAGGCGAAGATCCCGGTGACCGCCCTCGGCGAGCCGGAGATCCTGGACCGGGAGGAGGCCCAGGCCTGGCGCACCCACAAGGCCAACCCGCACGCCTTCATGCTCCTGCGCGCCTACATCCCCACGGCCCTCCGTATCCCGGTCACCGACCCGGCGGACCCGACCCCGTACGTCTACCTGTCGACCCGCTCCCCGGAACGCGTGGCAGCGGCCCTGGAAGCGGCGAAGAAGACGACGGCATAGCGCGGCCCGACGGCCACGCACGCCGACACGACGTGCGCCTTCGACCGGCGACGGAGCACGCGGTCAGCCGCACTGCGCCGCGAGACAGCCCCGCTGCGGTACGGCCTCTCGGTCGGCGACGCTCGGCGGCGCTCGGCGGCGCTGAACCACCCGCTGCGGCGGAGCCGATGCGGGCGGCGCACCCGTCCGGCGGCGGCCCGGTTCTCTAGCTGAACTCTTACCGCTCACCGGCTCCGCGCTGCCGAGCCGGCGCCCCAGCTGCTCGCCGCCGAGCGGCTTCCTCCCGCCGCGACGGCGATCAGCCGCAGCGGCTCATACCCGGCGGTGCCGAACTCAGGCGCGCTCGGTCACCACTCACCCGGGCCCGCCCGCACCATCGATCGACGCCCGGCCCCGGCGATCCGGTCCGGCGGCGCTACGGCTCGTCCCGGCCCCCGCCGAGTTCCTCCGGCAGCTCCCCCACCGGCACCGGGTCCGTCGGCTTCTCCAGCGGTGGCAGTTCCGGCAGCGCCTCCCACGGCACCTGCATCCGCCGCAGGTCCTTACGGATCCGCTCGGCGAGGTGCTTGGTGTCCCGGCGGTTCATGACCGCCCCGACCGCGGCGCCGACCAGGAACGGCATCAGGTTCGGCAGATTCCGCACCATCCGCTTCATGATCTGCTGCCGCAGCTGCCGCTTCATCTGCCCGCCGAGCGCCGAGTTGATCGTCGACGGCTTCATCACGTCGATCCCGCGCTCACCGGACCAGGAGTCCAGATACGCGGTGCTGCGCTGGCGCAGATTCCCCGGCGGCCGCACCCCGTACACCTCGTACAGCTCGGCGATGAGCTTCAGCTCGATGGCGGCGACGCCGGTGATCTCGGCGGCCAGCTCCGCGGGCATGGCGGGCGGCGCCGGCAGCATCGCTGCGGCCCCGACGCCCGCGCCGACCGTCGAGGTGGCGTTGGCGGCACCCGCCACCAGCCTGTCGGCGATCTGCTCGGGCCCCAGCCCCGGGAACTGGGCGCGCAGGGTCCCGAGATCGCGTACGGGGATCCGCGGGGCGATCTCGATGACACGGTCGGTGATGTACGCGAGCCCTGCTCGGGCCCGGTCACCGCTCTTGCGGGCCCCGACCTTGAGGCCCTGTCTCACTCCGTCCCGGACGGCGGCGACGGCGGCCGCACGCCGTCTGGCGACCGGCGCCGGATTCTGCACCGGGACGGGCAGGCGTCCCTGCTCGTCCGTGGCACTCCCCGACGCCGTGCCGGACGCACGCTCGAGCGAGGCCGCTCCCTGTTCGGAGGAGCCCCGCTCGTCGTCACGCACGCCGTCGGGGCCTTGCGGCCCCTGGTCCGCCCCCTTGCGGGAGCGGCGCTTCCAAGGAGGGGTCGAGCCAGTCACGGCCGACCCTGCCTCAGTCGCAGTCGCGGCAGATCGGCTGACCGTTCTTCTCGCGGGCCAGCTGGCTGCGGTGGTGCACCAGGAAGCAGCTCATGCAGGTGAACTCGTCCTGCTGCTTGGGCAGCACCCGGACGGCCAGCTCCTCGTTCGAGAGGTCGGCCCCGGGCAGTTCCAGGCCTTCGGCGGCCTCGAACTCGTCGACGTCCACGGCGGAGGTCGACTTGTCGTTCCGGCGAGCCTTGAGCTCTTCAAGACTGTCCGAGTCGACGTCGTCGTCGGTCTTGCGTGGGGTGTCGTAATCCGTTGCCATGTCGCTCTCCCCCTCTGGGTGTCTGCGGTGTCTCCAGCGCACGTAACGCGTGAGAGGCCGGACTTGTGCCCGACCTGAGGCGGAGATTTTGCCTCACATCAAGGTCTGTTACTCAATCGACACCCAACCGGACTCCTCAAGAGTGATCGGCTTGGATGGCGAACGGGACCGTACACGGTCCTGAGGCTGCATTTCAAAGGCGCCTCAGCATGTACTTCCCGTGATCTCAACCCCCGAAAACCCGGATTTTCCCGGCTTTAGGGCGGCTACATGATCACGCTCGGTAGATGGCTGGAAAATCGCCCCTGTGATCGATCACACATCGGTCGTGCACGACCGTTTCGATCAGGCGCCGGGAAATTCCGCGCAAAGCGAACACGTCCCGGAACCGGGGGTCATTTTCTCAGACGGGTAGGGTCACTCGCATCACCAGCCCGCCTCCTTCACGTGGGCGGGCGGCGATGTGACCGCCATGAGCGCGGGCCACGGACCGGACGATCGACAGGCCGAGGCCCACCCCCTTGTCGCTGCCCGTGCGTTCCGTGCGCAACCGCCGGAACGGCTCGAAAAGATTGTCGATCTCGTATGCCGGGACCACCGGCCCGGTGTTCGTGACCACCAGCAGGGCGTGACCGTGCTGGAGTTCCGTGGTGACCTCCACCCAGCCACCCGCGCCCTGCACGTTGTACCGGACGGCGTTCTGGACGAGGTTCAGCGCGATCCGCTCCAGCAGGACGCCGTTGCCCTGGACGACCGCGGGAGCCCGCTCACCGCGGAGCTCCACCTTCTTGGCATCCGCCTCGGAGCGCACCTGGTCGATGGCCCGGGAGGCGACCTCGGCGAGGTCCACCGGCTTGCGCTCGACGATCTGGTTGTCGCTGCGGGCCAGCAGCAGCAGACCCTCGACGAGCTGTTCGCTGCGCTCGTTGGTGGCCAGCAGCGTCTTGCCCAGCTGTTGCAGTTCGGTCGGCGCGTTCGGGTCGGAGAGGTGCACCTCGAGGAGCGTGCGGTTGATCGCGAGCGGGGTCCGCAGCTCGTGCGAGGCGTTCCCCACGAAGCGCTGCTGGGCCGTGAAGGCCCGCTGGAGCCGCTCCAGCATCTCGTCGAAGGTGTCCGCGAGCTCCTTCAGCTCGTCGTCCGGACCGTCCAGTTCGATGCGGCGCGACAGGTCCGAGCCTGCCACCGCGCGCGCGGTGCGGGTGATCCGGCCCAGCGGCGCGAGCACCCGGCCCGCCATCGCGTACCCGAAGGCGAAGGCGATCACGGCGAGCCCGAGCAGGGCCAGCAGCGACCGGCTCAGCAGGGTGTCCAGAGCGACCTGGCGCTGGGCGTCGATGCAGGCGGAGATCGCGGCGTTGAAGTCCGAGAGCCGCACATTGGTCGAGCCGGCGTCGACCGCCGGGCACTTCTCGCTGGTGACACTGATGTCCGTACCGCCGACGATCTTGAACAGCGGCGCGTTTCCCGTGTTCACGGCCTGGGCGGCCAGCAGATAGATGATCGACAGCAGCAGGATCCCGGCGATCAGGAACATGCCGCCGTACAACAGCGTGAGCCGTATCCGGATGGTCGGGCGCAGCCACGGGAGCGGGTTCTGGGGCCGCCTGGGGTCCCAGGTGGGCTTCGGGGGCGCCAGCGGGGGCGCGGGGGTCGTGGCCATGGCGGATCAGATCCGGTAGCCGGAACCGGGCACGGTGACGATGACCGGCGGTTCGCCCAGCTTGCGGCGCAGCGTCATGACCGTCACGCGTACGACGTTGGTGAACGGGTCGGTGTTCTCGTCCCAGGCCTTCTCCAGCAGTTGTTCCGCCGAGACGACCGCGCCCTCGCTGCGCATCAGCACCTCCAGGACCGCGAACTCCTTCGGCGCGAGCTGGACCTCCTTGCCGTCGCGGAAGACCTCGCGGCGGTTGGGGTCGAGCTTGATGCCGGCGCGCTCCAGGACGGGCGGCAGGGGCACGCTCGTACGCCGGCCGAGGGCACGCACGCGTGCGATCAGCTCACTGAACGCGAAGGGCTTGGGCAGATAGTCGTCGGCGCCGATCTCCAGACCCTCGACGCGGTCGCTGACGTCGCCCGACGCGGTGAGCATCAGCACGCGCGTGGGCAGGCCCAGCTCGACCAGCTTGCGGCAGACGTCGTCGCCGTGGACCAGGGGGAGGTCGCGGTCGAGGACGACCACGTCGTAGTCGTTGACGCCGATGCGTTCCAGGGCGGCCGCACCGTCGTACACGACGTCGACGGCCATGGCCTCCCGGCGCAGTCCGGTGGCCACCGCATCGGCGAGCAGCTGCTCGTCCTCGACGACGAGTACGCGCACGTCGCTTGTCCTTCCTCTGTCCACCCGCGTAGCGCGTCACAGGCGCGCACGGGCAGGGTGTTCGTGGGTGTGTGACCTCCATCCTGCCTTTTTCGGCCGTAAGTCGGCTGTAAGACGACCCCCGGGCAGGAAGAGCGAGGGCGGGGAACCGGGAATGCGGGAGTTTTTCGTCCGGTTGAGGTTTCCGTCAGAGAGAGCGGGGGGAGGACGGCTTTACACCCCGCGATCACGCTCTGCTTGTGCCGCACCACCATGCGGTACGGGCCAACCGCTTTTCCGCAGAGTGGGCGTGGGTGTCCGGCACCGTCGCCGCCCGGCCAGGGTGGCGCTGGGCATCCCAGGAGACGTGATCGCCCCTTCCGAACGGCACACCCCCGTGCCAACGACCCACGACCCAGGACGAGGGGGCGCAGCATGGACGCATTCACCGCAGGACTTCTGCAGCGCATAAGGGCGACCGAGAGCGACCTGACCAGGGCTCTCGACGAGGGCGACGACTTCCTCGTCGAGGTGGAGCAGGGCGAACTCGACGACCTGCGCCGCCTCGCCGCCGACCACGGTGTGGAGGTCGGGGCGTTCAGCGTCTGATCCAGCGCATACGCATGACAGCAGCCCCCGGCAGATCCAGTCCGGGGGCTGCTTTTTTTGGGGCTCGGTTCGCCTCAGGGGCGCCGCCTGCTGCTGTGGCTGGGTGACGCTGTGGTGGTCCTAGTCGTGCCAGGCGCCCAAGGCGTCCAGGCGGGTCTGGAGGGCCTCGAAGAGGCCGGGTGGGGCCGCGATGGTCAGGTCGGTCGACAGGGGCTCTCCGGGGCGGCCACCGGTCAGGGCGCCCGCTTCCCGGGCGATGACGTCGCCCGCCGCGTAGTCCCAGGCGTTCAGGCCGCGCTCGTAGTACGCGTCCAGGCGCCCCACGGCCACGTCGCAGAGGTCGATCGCGGCCGAGCCGCCGCGCCGGATGTCCCGGACGTGGGGGATCAGCTCGCGCAGCACGTCGGCCTGCCTGGCCCGGCGCTCGGCGAGGTAGCCGAAGCCGGTGCCGACGAGGGCCAGCTCCGGCTCCGGGGCGGGCCTCACGCGCACGGGACGGTCGTTCAGGAACGCCCCCTCGCCGAGGACGGCCCGGAAGGTCTCGCCGCGCACCGGGGCGTGGACCACGCCCACGACCGTCTCGCCGTCCACCCGGACTGCGATGGACACGGCCCAACTGGGCAGCCCGTAGAGGTAGTTGACGGTGCCGTCGAGGGGGTCGATCACCCACTGGACGCCGCTGGTGCCCGCGACGCTGGCGCCCTCCTCGCCGAGCACGCCGTCGTGCGGCCTGCGCTCGGCCAGCAGGCCGGTGATCAGCTTCTCGGAGGCGATGTCCATCTCGGTGACGACGTCGACCGCGCTGGACTTGGTGGCGGCGACGCCCAGGTCGGCGGGCCGGCCGTCGCGCAGGAAGTCCCCCGCGCGGCGGGCGGCGTCCAGGGCGATCTCCAGCAGTTCGGCCTTCAGGCCGTCCGGTCGCTCGGGCTGGTCGGTCACGGTGCTCCTCACGCGTACGGGCTGTCGGCGCCCGCGGCGGCGGGCTGCGGGGTCCTGGCCGGGCAGCAGCCGACCGGGCACAGGTTGTGGCTCGCGCCGAGGGCGCCGAGGGCGCAGGGGGTGACCGCGTCCTCGCCGCGCTCGGCCGCCGCCCGCTCCAGGACCAGGTCGCGGATCGCGGCGGCGAACCGGGGGTCGGCGCCCACCGTGGCCGAGCGGCGGACGGGCAGGCCCAGTTCCTCGCCCTTGGCCATGGCCTCGGTGTCGAGGTCGTACAGGACCTCCATGTGGTCCGAGACGAACCCGATGGGTGCCATCACGACGGCCGGGACGCCGGCCGCGTGCCGCTCCTCCAGGTGGTCGCAGATGTCCGGCTCCAGCCAGGGGATGTGCGGGGCGCCGGAACGGGACTGGTAGACGAGCTGCCAGGGGTGCTCGACGCCGGTCCGCTCGCGCACGGCGTCGGCGATGAGCCGTGAGACGTCCAGGTGCTCGGCGACGTACGCGCCGCCGTCCCCGTGGTCCTCGACCGGGCCGGAGGTGTCCGCCGAGGCGACGGGGATGGAGTGCGTGCAGAAGGCGAGGTGGGCGCCGTCGCGGACGTCCTCGGGGAGGTCGGCGAGCGACTCCAGGACGCCGTCGATCATGGGCTCCAGGAAGCCGGGGTGGTTGAAGTAGTGCCGGATCTTGTCGATCCGCGGCGGCTCCAGGCCCTCGGCCTCCAGGGCGGCGAGCGAGGCGGCCAGGTTCTCGCGGTACTGGCGGCAGCCCGAGTACGAGGCGTACGCGCTGGTGGTGAGGACCAGGATGCGGCGGCGGCCGTCGCCGACCATCTCCCGCAGGGTGTCGGTCAGGTAGGGCGCCCAGTTGCGGTTGCCCCAGTAGACCGGCAGATCCAGGCCGTGCTCGGCGAAGTCCTTGCGGAGGGCGTCCAGCAGGGCGCGGTTCTGGTCGTTGATGGGGCTGACCCCGCCGAACAGGAAGTAGTGCTGACCGACCTCCTTGAGGCGCTCCTTGGGGATGCCGCGACCCCGTGTCACGTTCTCCAGGAACGGGACCACGTCGTCCGGGCCTTCCGGGCCGCCGAAGGAGAGCAGGAGCAGGGCGTCGTAGGGGGTGGCGTCGTGCGCGTGTGGCATGTCGTCGATCCTGCCACCCGGCACCGACGGGCGGGATCCCGGCCCATGCCCGAGGATGACTTAGGGTGACCTCACTCGTAAGCTGTACCGACCGAGTTCGCGCCTTACGCGGAACTCATCCCTCCGCTTCCCGGAACGACCGGAGCCCCCGTGCCCAGCCCCTACACCGCCCTGTTCGCCGCCCCCGGCACCAAGGGCTTCACCGCCGCGGGTCTCCTCGGCCGGATGCCGCTGTCCATGATGGGCATCGGCGTGGTCACGATGATCTCCCAGCTCACCGGGCGGTACGGCCTGGCCGGCGCGCTCTCGGCGACCATCGCCCTGTCCGCCGCCGTGCTCGGCCCGCAGATCTCGCGTCTGGTGGACCAGTACGGGCAGCGGCGGGTGCTGCGCCCGGCGACGCTCGTGGCACTGGCCGCCGCCGCGGGACTCCTGGTCGCCGCGCACTACGGCTGGCCGGACTGGGTGCTGTACCTCTGCTCGGCGGGCATCGGCTGTGTGCCGAGCCTCGGGGCGATGACCCGGGCGCGCTGGGCGGCCCTCTACCGGGACACCCCGCAACTGCACACCGCGTACTCCTTCGAGTCCGTCGTCGACGAGGTGTGCTTCATCTTCGGGCCGATCATCTCCATCGGGCTGTCCACGGCGTGGTTCCCGGAGGCCGGTCCGCTGCTCGCCGCCTGCTTCCTGGCGGCCGGGGTCTTCTGGCTGACCGCCCAGCGCGCCACCGAGCCGGCGCCGCATCCGCGTGCGCGCCACGACAAGGGCCGCTCCGCGTTGCGTTCGCCCGGACTACAGGTCCTGGTGGCCACGTTCGTGGCGACCGGAGCGATCTTCGGAGCCGTCGACGTGGTCACCGTGGCCTTCGCCGAGGAGCGGGGCCACAAGGCCGCCGCGAGCGTGGTCCTGGCCCTCTACGCGGCCGGTTCGTGCGCCGCGGGCATCGTCTTCGGGTTGCTGCGCTTCTCCGGTGCGGCGGAACGCCGGTGGCTGCTGGGCGTGTGCGGCATGGCCGTGAGTATGATCCCCCTCCTACTGGTCGGAAACTTGCCGTTTCTGGCCGTGGCGCTCTTCGTGGCGGGACTGTCCATCGCACCCACGATGATCACGACGATGTCCCTCATCGAAGAGCACGTACCACGCACGCAACTGACCGAGGGCATGACCTGGGTGGGCACCGGGCTCGCGGTCGGGGTCGCGCTCGGGTCCTCGGTCTCCGGCTGGGTGATCGACGCGGCCGGGGCGAAGGCGGGGTACGTGGTTCCGGCGGCCTCCGGAGCCGTCGCGGTCGCGGTCGGTTTTCTCGGGTACCGCCGGCTGCGCAGGCCGGCTCCAAGGCGGGGAGGGCCCCATGAGCACCACAGTGATCGGGAAGAGCGGCACGTGGCGTAACTGGGCGGGGAACGTCACCGCCCGCCCCGTACGGGAGGTCACCCCGGCCACCGTCGAGGAACTCGCCGCGGCCGTACGGCAGGCCGCCGAGGACGACCTCCGGGTGAAGGCCGTGGGGACGGGCCACTCGTTCACCGCGGCCGCCGCGACCGACGGCGTGCTGATCCGCCCTCAACTGCTGACGGGCATACGCAAGATCGACCGTGAGGCAATGACGGTCACGGTCGCCGCCGGCACTCCGCTCAAGAGGCTCAACCTGGCCCTCGCGCGCGAGGGGCTCTCGCTCACGAACATGGGCGACATCATGGAGCAGACGGTCTCCGGCGCCACCAGCACCGGCACCCACGGCACCGGCCGCGACTCGGCGTCGATCGCCGCCCAGATCCGAGGGCTCGAACTGGTCACCGCCGACGGCTCGATCCTCACCTGCTCCGCCACGGAGAACCCCGACGTCTTCGCGGCCGCCCGCGTCGGCATCGGCGCCCTCGGCATCGTCACCGCGATCACCTTCGCCGTGGAGCCGATCTTCCTGCTCACGGCGCGCGAGGAACCGATGCCGTTCGAGCGGGTGCTGGCCGAGTTCGACGAACTGCACGCCGAGAACGAGCACTTCGAGTTCTACTGGTTCCCGCACACCGGCAACACCAACACCAAGCGCAACAACCGCAGCGCGGGACCCGAGAAGCCGGTGCCGCAGCTCAACAGCTGGTTCGAGGACGAGTTCCTCTCCAACGGCGTCTTCCAGGTGGCCAACTGGGTCGGCCAGGCGGTCCCCGCCACCATCCCGACGATCGCGCAGATCTCCAGCCGCGCCCTGTCCGCGCGGACCTACACCGACATCCCCTACAAGGTCTTCACCTCTCCGCGCCGAGTCCGGTTCGTGGAGATGGAGTTCGCCGTCCCGCGCGAGGCCGTGGTGGACACGCTGCGTGAACTCAAGGCGATGGTCGACCGGTCGAACCTGCGCGTCAGCTTCCCCGTCGAGGTGCGCACCGCGCCGGCCGACGACATCACGCTCTCCACCGCCTCCGGCCGCGAGAGCGCCTATGTCGCCGTGCACATGTTCAAGGGGACGCCCTATCAGGCGTACTTCACCGCCGCCGAGCGGATCTTCACCGCGCACGAGGGACGGCCGCACTGGGGCAAGGTGCACACGCGCGACACCGACTACTTCGCCAAGGTCTACCCGCGCTTCGGCGAGTTCACCGCGCTGCGTGACCGGCTCGACCCCGAACGGCGTTTCCAGAACGACTACTTGCGCCGGGTGCTCGGGGCGTAGCCGGGCGGGCGGTTCTGGTGATCATGTGAAGCACCCCCGTCCCGGGGTCGCGAAAAGGTCTGTTCCGGCAGCGGATCGACGTCTCCCATGAGAAGTTGGGCGGCGTGCCGATCCACGCAAGTGGCCCGAATGGAGTACTGTTGCGAGCCCTGGGTCCGGACTCCCGCCAGGGTGTCCGGGGCCTTAGAGGACCGCCGGGAGGGGGATCGTTGCACAGGGTGATGAGGTTCGTCACTTAGCGTTGCGAATTGATAACCGTGCCATAACGGCGGCCTCGGGCTCAGGCCCGACACGCCGGGCAACTCGGCAAGGTTGTGGCAGGCTGCACCCGGGCAGGCCACACTCGACTAGCGGAAGCAGCGACGCACGTGACGTCGGCAGGCACCACCCGGGAGGTCCCCATGCCCGAACTGCGTGTCGTGGCCGTCTCCAATGACGGCACACGGCTGGTGCTGAAGGCTGCCGATTCCACGGAGTACACGCTGCCGATCGACGAGCGGCTGCGTGCCGCCGTGCGCGGCGACCGGCCCCGCCTCGGCCAGATCGAGATCGAGGTGGAGAGCCATCTCCGCCCCCGTGACATCCAGGCGCGGATACGCGCGGGTGCCACGGCCGAGGAGGTCGCGCAGCTCGCCGGCATTCCCGTCGACCGGGTCCGCCGGTTCGAGGGCCCCGTCCTCGCCGAGCGCGCCTTCATGGCCGAGCGGGCACGCAAGACCCCGGTCCGCCGCCCCGGTGAGAACGCCGCGGGGCCCCAGCTCGGGGAGGCCGTCCAGGAGCGCCTGCTGCTGCGCGGCGCCGAGAAGGACACCGTCCAGTGGGACTCGTGGCGCCGCGACGACGGCACCTGGGAAGTGCTGTTGGTGTACTGCGTCGCGGGTGAACCGCACTCGGCGAGCTGGACCTACGACCCGCCTCGGCGGCTCGTCCAGGCCGTGGACGACGAGGCGCGCTCCCTGATCGGCGAGTCCGACGACCTCGGGACGCCCGAGCCGAGCTTCCCGTTCGTGCCGAGGATCGCGCGGCTGCCCCGTGACCGCCCCCTGGACCGCCAGGCGGAACGTCCCGTCCTGCCCGCGCCGCCCGAGGCCGATGAGGAGATCGTGAGCGAGCGCGACTCGCTCACCAGCATCCTGGAGGCCGTCCCCAGCTACCGGGGCGACCTGGTGGTGCCCGAACTGCCGTCCGCCGAACCGCAGGAGGAGTCCGCCTCCGTCGAGGAGGTGGCGGAGGAGGAGTCGGCGGCCCCCGCGGCCTCGGCCGGCTCCGCCTACGCGGACGTCCTCATGCCGCGCTCGGTCAACGGCCACCGCGACCGGCTGATCGGCGCCACCGACCGCCAGGCCGAGGCGGACGGCGTCCGGCCGGGGCGGCGCGCGGCGGTACCCAGCTGGGACGAGATCGTGTTCGGGACGAGACGCAAGAAGCAGGAGTAACGGCCCCACGGTGGCGGGGAATCGGAGCGGTCACTCGTTCCACTCCGTCCAGCGGTTCCGTTTCTCTCGGGTGCAGGATCGGTCATTCATACGTGTGTGGGGCCCGCGTCGTTCAGACACGGGCCCCACGGCTGTCGTCAGCGCCGGATCACTGGGGGTCGGGTCCGGTGGCCACCGGACGGTCGGCGTCCCGGGACCACTCCGACCACGAGCCCACGTACAGGGCCGCCGGGATGCCCGCCACGGCCAGCGCCAGCACCTGGTGGGCGCCGGAGACACCGGAGCCGCAGTACACGCCGACCTCGGAGTCGGCGGTCGCGCCGAGTCCCTTGAAACGGTCGGTCAGTTCGGCGGCGGTCCGGAAGAGACCGGATTCGGCCACGTTCTCCGTGGTCGGGGCCGACACCGCGCCCGGGATGTGCCCGCCGACCGGGTCGATGGGTTCCACGTCGCCCCGGTAGCGTTCGGCGGCCCGTGCGTCCAGGAGCAGTCCGGTGCGGGCCAGCGCGGCGGCGCCGTCCGCGTCGAGCAGCGGCAGCGTGCCGGGGACGGGCACGAAGGTGCCGGGGTCGGGCTCCGGGATCTCGGCCGTCAGCGTGCCCTCCCAGGCTGCCAGGCCGCCGTCCAGGACCCGTACCGAGGGGTGGCCGGACCAGCGCAGCAGCCACCAGGCACGCGCCGCGGCCCAGTTGAGCCCGCCGTCGTACACGACGACGGCGCGGTCGGCGCAGACGCCGGCCGCGCGCATCGCCGCACCGAAGGTGTCGAGGTCGGGCAGCGGATGGCGGCCGCCGGAACCCGCGGGACCGGCGAGTTCGGCGTCCAGGTCGACGAAGACGGCACCCGGGATGTGCGCCTTCTCGTACTCGGTGCGCAGGTTCGGGCCGCCCAACTGCCAGCGGACGTCCAGGAGCACCGGCGGGCGGGCTCCCGCCAGCTCGCTGACGAGGTCGGGGGCCGAGATGATGGCGTTCATGGCCCCATCCTCGCGCACGGGGTGGCCGCCTCGCCCGGCTCGGGCTACTCTGCCCGCCGGGCGGTGCCGATCACCGGGCGTACGGGGTCGGGCACGAGCCGTACAACGGACGGACACCACACGGCAGCGGCGCGGACGGGACCGGGACCGGCGACCCGGGCACCCTCGCACACGTACGCGTCGCGCGGCGGTGCGGCGCGGGCCCGTCGCGCTACCGGTGGTGCGAGCATCGGCACGGGGCGTGATCGCGCGTGGACGCGGTACACGCGTACCGAGGGCGACGGACACGGCCACCGCGAGGGGCCGAGGAGAGAGTGACGATGACCGAGGCACGGGGGTCGACCGGCCTGAACGGCGCGGTGTTTCCACCGGGCACCCCTTGCTGGGTGAGTCTGATGGTGCACGGGATGGCCACGACCCAGGAGTTCTACGGGGCGCTGTTCGGCTGGGAGTTCCAGCCCGGCCCCCAGCAGCTCGGCCCGTATGTGCGGGCACTGCTCGACGGGCGCCAGGTGGCGGGGATCGGCCAGCTGCCGCCCGACCGTCATCTGCCCATCGCCTGGACGCCGTACTTCGCCTCGCCCGACGCGGACCGGACGGCGGAGACCGTGCGGCACTGCGGGGGCACCGTCGGCGTGGGTCCGCTGGACGCCGGTGAGGCGGGCCGGCTGGTGATCGCCTCCGACCCCGCGGGCGCCGTCTTCGGCATCTGGCAGGCGGCGGAGCACCTCGGCGCGGACATCACCGGCGTCCCCGGCACGCCCGCCTGGGACGAACTCCTCACCGTCGACAGCTCCCTGGTCGCCAAGTTCTACGAGACGGCCTTCGGTTACGAGGAGGAGCCGGTGGTCTCCGCCGACCTCGACTACGTCACCCTGCGCGTCGGGGGCCGCCCGGTGGCCGGTATCCACGGCGTCGGCAGCGCGCTCCCCCGGGACCGGGGCCCCCACTGGCTGACCTACTTCGAGGTGAGCGACCCCGACGAGGCCGCCAACCGCGTCATCGAACTCGGCGGCCATGTCCTCGAACCGGCCCACGACACCCCGCACGGTCCGGTGGCCACCCTGGCCGACCCGGAGGGCGCGAAGTTCGCGGTGGTGCGCACGGAACACCGGAGCGCGGGCGGGGACGGTCGCTCGGTCGAGTGAACCGGGGGCGCGGAACCGGGGCCCGGGATCGGGGCACCAGGGGCAGGGCGCAGACACGCGTCGGGCAGCACAGGGGCCGAGCGTGGGGGCCGAGCGTGGCGTCCGACGTAGGGGTCAGACCGTCTCGACCGGGAGGACGTCCGGGGAGAGGGCGCCCGCGTGGGCCGTGGCGGCCGTCATCCGGCGGCGGTGGTGACGGCGGCAGAGGACCTCGTAGCCGATGTCGTCGGGCTGGTTGACGTCGCCGACGACGACCTGGGCCCCCTCGACGACCATCTGGCCGCCTATGGTGCGGGCGTTGTGGGTGGCACGGGCGCCGCACCAGCACAGGGCCTCGACCTGGAGGACCTCGACCCGGTCGGCCAGCTCGACCAGACGCTGGGAGCCGGGGAAGAGCTTGGAGCGGAAGTCGGTCGTGATGCCGAAGGCGTAGACGTCCAGGCCCAGGTCGTCCACGACGCGGGCGAGCTGGTCGATCTGCCCGGGGGCGAGGAACTGGGCCTCGTCGGCGATCACATAGTCCGCCCGGCGGCCCTGGGAGAGGTGGTCGACGAGATAGGCGTAGAGGTCCTGGCCGTCCTCGACCTCGACGGCGTCCGTGACCAGGCCCAGCCGCGACGACAGCTTGCCCTCACCGGCACGGTCGTCACGCGTGAAGATCATGCCCTGAAGGCCGCGCGCCGAGCGGTTGTGCTCTATCTGGAGCGCCAGCGTCGACTTCCCGCAGTCCATGGTTCCGGAGAAGAACACGAGCTCGGGCATGTGGAGTTGAGCACCTTTCGGCGAGGAGGACGAGGACGGCGGGTCCGGCGGGAGGATGGGGCGAGCGGCGGCGGGACCTCTCAGGAGCGTACTTCGAGGAGCGGCACCAGCTGTTCGACGGGGGTCATCGAACCGTGGTTGCCGACCATCGCCGACTCCTTGGGCTCCCGCTCCGAGGCGACGATCAGGACGTCGTCATGGGCGGCCGCGACCACATCGCCTAGGCGGGCGTACACGCGTTCGTCGATGTGCGGGCCGAACCAGCCCGCCGCGATGGCCTCGTCGCGCGAGGCGATCCAGAACTGCTCGCCGAGCACCTCGCGCCAGCAGGTCAGGACGTCCGACGCGGCACCCGGCACCGCGTAGACATGGCGGGCCCGGCCCTCGCCGCCCAGCAGGGCGACCCCGGCGCGCAGCTCCCAGTCCTCGTCGAAGTCGATGCGGTGCTGCTCGTCGAACGGGATGTCGATCATGCCGTGGTCGGCGGTGACGTACAGGGCGGTGCGCGGCGGGAGTTGCTCGGCCAGCCGCTGGACCAGCCGGTCGACGTGCATGAGCTGGCCGCGCCAGGCGTCGGAGTCGATCCCGAAGCGGTGTCCCGCGCCGTCCAGCTCGGAGTAGTAGGTGTAGATCAACGCGCGGTCCCCGGCCGCCAGTTGCGCGGCGGCCAGGTCCATGCGGTCCTCGCCGGAGAGGCGGCCGTGGAAGGTGCCGCCGCTCAGCGCGATCTGGGTGAGGGGCGTGTTCTGGAAGGCCGGGGAGGTGACCTGGGCGGTGTGCACACCCGCCCGGTCGGCGAGCTGGAAGATCGTGGGGTACGGCTGCCATACCTGCGGCGACGTCCAGGGCTGCCAGCGGAGCTGGTTCATCAGCTCCTCGGTCTGCGGGTTGCGGACCGTGTAGCCGGGCAGGCCGTGTGCGCCGGGGGGCAGACCCGTGCCGACGGAGGCGAGGGAGGTCGCGGTGGTGGCGGGGTACCCCGCGGTGATGGGGCGGCCGGTGCCACCGCGCGAGGACGCCAGCAGGGCCGTCAGGTAGGGCGCCTCGTCGGGGTGCGCCTTCAGCTGCTCCCAGCCCAGGCCGTCGACCAGGAACACACAGGCACGGTCGGTCGCCGTCAGTTCCGGTATCGAGGCGGTCGTACCGGGAACCCCCATGCCCGCCGCGAGGGTGGGCAGCAGGTCGGCGAGCGAGCCGACGCCGTACTCGGGAACGGGGGCGGAGCCGAGGGCCAGGGGTTCCGGGTGGTCCCAGGTGGGCAGCGCCATCAGCGGGCGGTGTCCGCGGTCGCCTCGGAGAGGGACTGCGCGAAGGCGAGAGCCTGGCGCACGGTCTCCGGGCCGTCCCCGGCCTCGCTGACCCGCAGGCTGAGGTCGTCCGCCGTCGAACTGCCGGTGTACCCGTGGTCCGCCTCGCAGTTGGGGTCGCCGCAGGCGGCGGGCTCCAGGTCGATGCGGGAGACGGCGCCCCAGCCGATGGTCAGGACGACCTCGCGGGGCAGGGTGCCCGGAGCGTACGACTCGGGGTTGGCCACGACCCGGCTGAGGACGACCGAGGAGATCCGGCCGATCTTCACCGACTCGGTCGACGTCGTGGCGTACGGCGTCGGGGAGGTGCTGTCCGCGGCCTGCTCGTCGGTGTGGCTCACGATGAAGCGGTTGGCCGTGAGGACGAGGACGGTGACGTGCCGCCGCACCTCGTTCGCGTCGAACGTCGTCTCCTGGTGGACCAGGTACGACTTGATGGCCTCGCCGCCGACGGCGGCCTCCACCGCCTCGGCCACGAGGGCCGGGTAGTAGCCGCTGCGCTCGATCGCCGCACGCAGCCCCTGGGTCGTCGTACTGGTCTTGGCCATGACGTCCATCCTACGGGGGCGCACTGACTGCGAGGGACCGCTCTGCGGTCTCTGTTCTGTCGTGGACGGCTCAATGCACGGGCTCGTGCGCCGTCCGTACGGTGACCGCGCGCCGCCTCCGGTGGGCCGGGAGCGGCGCGCTCAGTACACCGGGAGGGTCCGGGGGCCGAGGTCGTCGCGGGCGGGCGGGCGCGCGAGCCGGACGGTGGCGCCGAGCACGCTGAGACCCTGCGGGGCGACGACCACGGGCTCCAGGGAGACCGCCACGACCTCGGGGTGGTCGTCGACCAGCCGGGACACCCTGAGCAGCAGCTCCTCCAGCGCCTCCGTGTCGACGGGTGCCGAGCCCCTCCAGCCGAAGAGGAGGGGGGCCGTCCGGATCGAGCGGACCAGTGTGGCCGCGTCCCGCTCGGTGGCCGGGATCAGGCGGTGCGCCATGTCCCCGAGCAGCTGCGACGCGGGCCCGGCGAGCCCGAACGAGAGCACCGCTCCGGCCGCGGGGTCCACCACCGTCCGCACGATCGTGTCGACCCCGCGCGGAGCCATGCCCTGCACGACCGGGCGCAGTTCGTCGGGCCCTCCGAAGAGTTCCGTCAACTCCGCGTACGCCCGCCGCAGTTGTTCCTCGTCCGCCAGGTCGAGCCGTACGCCGCCCAGGTCGGCCCGGTGCCGCAGGTGCGGGGCGGTGGTCTTGAGCGCGACGGGATAGCCGATGAGCCGCGCCGCTCTCGCGGCCTCGTCGGGCGTCGGCGCGGGGCGCGCCTGCCGCAGGTGGATGCCGTACCGCGCGAGCAGCGCGCCCGTCTCCTCCGCCCCGAGGGTGAGCCCCTCGCCCCTGGCCAGCAGCGCGTCGATCTGCTCGGCCGCGCCCTTCTCGTCGATGTCCTCGTACTCGGGGACGCGCCCCGGCTCCGCCGCGTCCCGCCGCCACTGGGCGTAGTTCACGGCCTCGGACAGCGCCCGGACGGCTCGCTCGGCGGCGGGGTAGGCGGGGATGAGCCGGGCGCCGGCCGGCTCCGCAGGGGCTGCCGGCCCGCGCTGCGCCCCCTCGACGACTTGGGCCGCCGGTCCGCTGGGGCCTGCCGCGCCGGCGCCGGGCACACCAGGGCCCCGCATGTCCGAGATCGGCACTCCTGAGATCGGCATGCCAGAGGTCGGCCCGCCCGGGCCCGTAGCCTCCCCCGTCGTGGCCGAGCGTTCCGCCGGGTGGCGGGGGCCGGTGTCGGGTGCCGCCTCCGCGACCCGCGGTGCGGTGCTCGCCGCGGCCGACAGTGCCTCCGCGAGCCCGCCCAGCTCGACGTGGACGACCAGCACCGGCTTCGACGGGTTCGCGGCGGCGGCCGACCTCAGCGCCTCCGCCAAGGCCGCGTCCCCCGGCGACGTCTCCCCCAGCGCGGGTATCGCCGTCACCACCACCGCGTCGCACGCGTCGTCCGCCAGCGCCCGCGACAGCGCCCCGTGGAAGTCCTCCGCCGAGGCGCCGGTCGTCAGGTCCAGCGGCGGCAGCGGCCGCAGCCCCTCGGAGAGACAGGCGTCGTACGTGAGCATCCCCAGCGACTCGGAGTTGCCCAGGATCGCCACCCTCGGCCCCGCCGGTAGCGGTTGCCGGGCCAGCAGCAGCCCCGCGTCGACCAGTTCCGTGATCGTGTCGACCCGAATCACCCCGGCCTGCCGCAGCAGCGCGGACACGGTGGTGTGCGGCAGCTGGGTGGCGCGCACGGCGTGGCCCAGGGGAGCGGAGCCATGGCGCGCGCCCTGCACCACCACGAGCGGCTTGACCGCCGCCGTGCGCCGGGCGAGGCGGGTGAACTTGCGCGGGTTGCCGATGGACTCCAGATACATCAGCACCACATCGGTGTCCGGGTCCTCGTACCAGTACTGGAGGACGTCGTTCCCGGACACGTCCGCACGGTTGCCGGAGGAGACGAACGTGGAGACGCCCGTGACCCCGGTGACCCCTCCCCCGCGCCGGTGCAGCCGGGAGAGCAGGGCGATCCCGATGGCGCCGGACTGGGCGAAGAGGCCGATGCGCCCGGAACGCGGGGTCTCGGGGGCGAGCGAGGCGTTGAGCCGTACGTCGGGGGCGGTGTTGATGATGCCGAAGGCGTTCGGCCCGATGATGCGCATGCCGTACGTGCGGGCCTGGCGCACCAGTTCGCGCTGACGCTCGCGCCCGCCCGGTCCGCTCTCGGCGTACCCGGCGGAGACGACCACGAGGCCCTGCACCCCGTGCTCACCGCACTCGGCGACGACCTCGGGGACGTGGGCGGCGGGGACGGCGACGACCGCGAGGTCGACGGGGCCCTCGATGTCGGTGACGGACCTGTGCGCGGGCACCCCGGCGAGTTCCTTCTCGTCCTCCCCCAGCGCCCTGTTCACCGCGTACAGCCGCCCGGTGAAGCCCGCGCCGCGGAGGTTGGCGAGCACGCTGCGGCCCACTCCGCCCGGTGCGCGCCCGACGCCGACGACCGCGACCGAGCCGGGCGCGAGCAGCCGCTGGACGGACCTGGCCTCGGCGCGCTGCTCCCGGGCGCGCTGGACGGCGAGGGAACGGTCGGTGGGTTCCAGGTCGAACTCCAGCCGGACGACGCCGTCCTCGAAGCTGCGCTGCTGCTGGTACCCGGCGTCGGTGAACACCTTGATCATCTTGCTGTTGGCGGGGAGCACCTCGGCGGCGAAGCGTCTGATGCCGCGCTCCCGGGCCACGGCGGCGATGTGTTCGAGCAGGGCGGAGGCGACCCCGCGGCCCTGGTGGGCGTCCTGCACGAGGAAGGCGACCTCGGCCTCGTCGGCGGGGGCGGACGCGGGCATGCCGTCGGCGCCGATGCGGTCGTAGCGTACGGTGGCGATGAACTCGCCGCCGACCGTGGCGGCGAGCCCCACCCGGTCCACGAAGTCGTGGTGCGTGAAGCGGTGGACGTCCTTGGCGGACAGGCGAGGGTACGGCGCGAAGAAGCGGTAGTACTTCGACTCGTCCGAGACCTGCTCGTAGAAGCTGACCAGACGCTCGGCGTCATCGACGGTGATGGGCCTGATGCGTGCGGTGCCGCCGTCGCGCAGCACCACGTCGGCCTCCCAGTGGGCGGGGTACTCGTGCCGGTCCGACGAGGTCTGCATGGGCCCCAGAGTACGGCTCGCGTCCGACAACGGCGCGGGGCAGTCTGGGGAGGCACAACTGAAGCACGACCCCAAGCTCGACAGCCGGTTCGCGGTCAGGCCGTGGGCCCGTTCCGGTGCGTCGCGCCATATGGAAAACTGGTCTAGACAACCGGTCTAGACCTCTCTGCACCACCCGAGACACCTGAAGGGCAGCATCACATGGCTGAGCGCCGCGTCAACGTCGGCTGGGCCGAGGGCCTTCACGCCCGACCCGCATCCATCTTCGTCCGGGCCACCACGGCCTCCGGTATCCCCGTGACGATCGCCAAGGCCGACGGGAACCCCGTCAACGCGGCCTCCATGCTCGCGGTCCTGGGCCTCGGCGCCCAGGGCGGCGAGGAGATCGTGCTCGCCTCCGACGCCGAGGGCGCGGACGCCGCGCTCGACCGTCTGGCGAAGCTCGTCGCCGAGGGGCTCGAAGAGCTCCCCGAGACGGTCTGAGAGCGAGCGGACCACCGAAGCGGAAAGGCCTGAAAAGCCGCCCCGCACACACATCGAAGGGCTCGTCCGATTTATCGGGCGGGCCCTTCGCATTCCATCATTTTTCCGTTCTGCGGGCAGCAGGAAAAATGCCCCTCGGAATTCTTCCCTCTTTGTATACGGCGCCCGTGTTAATGCCGCAGGCTCGGCATGTTTACGGGGTGTTGCGAAGTCCTCACACGTTCCGGGCGCTCCGCCCCGCCGGACCCGGCCGGAAATCGGAGCCGGTGCGCGGCGGTGGCCCGCTCGGTGTGCAGGGACGTGATCGCGCGGGCCCGGTCGCCGTCGCCGCGCGCGACCGCGTCCACGATGCCGCCGTGCTCCGCCCAGGACTCCCCGGGGTCGGCCGGCGCATCGACCACGTACATCCAGGCGATCTTGTGCCGGAGCTGGGCGAGTGTCGAGGTCAGGGCGGGGCTGCCGGAGGCCTGCGCGAGCGTTTCGTGGAACCAGCCGCCCAGCGAGCGCAGATCCTCGCTGTTGCCCCTCCTGGCCCGCTCCTGGCCCAACCTGACCAGTCCCCGCAACACCTTGAGGTGCGCCTCTGTGCGGCGCTGCGCGGCGCGGGCGGCCCCCAGGGGCTCCAGCAGCATGCGCATCTCCAGCAGGTCGGCGGCCTCCTGCTCGGTCGGCTCGGCGACGCACGCGCCCGCGTGCCGGCGGGTCACCACGAACCCCTCGGCCTCCAGCGTGCGCAGCGCCTCGCGCACGGGCACCCGGCTGACGCCGTACCGGCGGGCGAGCAGTTCCTCGGTGAGCCGGCTGCCGCGCTCGTAGACACCCGCGACGATGTCATCACGGATCGCCGTGCATACCGAGTGCGCCGGAATACGCATGACCGACCTCCGCCTTAATCCCCGTGAAACGTCGATGATTGACGTGTGTTCCAGCGACTCTATTGCAGGAAGACGGAATTTCCGACGGCGGACCGGAATCCAGGGATATTTTTTGGACAGGAGGTGCGTCACAAGTGGTGGGTCACCACAACAAGGAAAGCCCCGGCTCGGTGAGCCGGGGCCTCCTGGGAAGCGGGGGCGCGCGTCAGACGTTCACGCCGTGCGAGCGCAGGTACGCGGCGGGGTCGATGTCCGAGCCGTACTCGGCCGACGTCCGGGCCTCGAAGTGCAGATGGGGGCCGGTGACGTTGCCGGTGGCCCCGGAGAGGCCTATCTGCTGGCCGGGGGTGACCGTCTGACCGACGGAGACGCCGATGGACGACAGGTGGCCGTACTGGGTGTACGTGCCGTCGTTCATCTTGATGACGATGTTGTTGCCGTAGGCACCGCCCCAGCCCGCCTCGACGACGGTGCCGGAGCCGACCGCGTGGACGGCCGTGCCGGACGCGGCGTGGAAGTCGACACCGGTGTGGCTGCCGGAGGACCAGACGGCACCGCCGGCCTTGTAGCCGGTGGAGATGTAGGAGCCGCTGATGGGGGCGACGTAGGCGTTGAGGCGCTCGCGCTCGGCCGCGCGGGCGGCACGGGCCTTGATCTCCTCGCGCTCCTTGGCGGCGGCACGTTCCTGCTCGGCCTTCTCGGCGGCGGCCTTCCTGGCCTCCTCCTGCGCCTTCTTCTTGACGGCGGCGACCTCGGCGGCCTGCTGCTGGGCCACGGCCTGGGCGTCGACCTGGTCGGCGACCGTGTCGCCGAGGATGATGATCTGGTTCAGGCCGGTCTGCTCGACGGCGGGCTCCTCCGCAGCGAGCGCGGGGCCGGCGAGGGTGCCGAGGACACCGGTGGTGGTGAGAGCGGCAACGCCCACGTTCCTCGTGGTCGTGCGCTGCACACGGCCGGGACGGCGGTGCTTCCCGGGGGCGCGGGTGAACGCCATGAAGTGGCTGGTCCTTTCCTTCCTTCTCGCCTACCGGGTTAGCTGACGGGTTCGGAGCAGGAAGGTCTCCTACGGCTACCCCTCGTTTCGCGTCGCTCGCGAAGGGCACCCGATTCACCCCAGGGACTTCGGTGGGTCCCCGGCTCCCCTGGCTCACGCCATGGGGACTCGGCGATGACTGTCCGGTGCCGCGGCTGCGGCGAACTTCTGACGAACAGCCGGACCGACGCTAAGTGGGCCGTCTTCGAAATAACAAACGGATCACGGGATTTGTTAACTACGCCACAGGTCAGACACACAACCTCCGCCATCAATACGGACAAACAGGGGCCCTGGTGACTCTTCCGTCACCAGGGCCCCACTGACACGCGTCCGTCCGGCCGCCCCTACTCGGCCGGGACGACGGTGACTTCGCCGATTCCGAGGGCCCTGACCGGCTCCTCGATCTGCGCGGCGTCCCCGACGAGGACGGTCACCAGACGGTCCACCGGGAAGGCGCTCACGGCCGCCGCGGTGGCCTCCACGGTGCCGGTGGCGGCGAGTTGGCGGTACAGCGTCGACTGGTAGTCGTCCGGCAGGTACTGCTCGACCTGGTCGGCCAGCGTGCTCGCCACGGCCGCGGCCGTCTCGAACTTGAGGGGGGCGACCCCGACCAGGTTCTGCACGGCGACATCGCGCTCGGCGTCCGTCAGGCCCTCGGCGGCGAGGGTGCGCAGCACCGTCCACAGATCGTCCAGCGCGGGCCCGGTGTTGGGGGTGTCGACGGAGCCGCTGATGGCGAGCATCGCGATGCCCGAACCGTCGGGCGCGGCCCGCAGCACCTGGCCGAACGCCCGCACGCCGTAGGTGTAGCCCTTCTCCTCGCGCAGGACGCGGTCCAGGCGGGAGGTGAGGGTGCCGCCGAGGCAGTAGGTGCCGAGCACCTGGGCCGGCCACACCCGGTCGTGCCGGTCGGCGCCGACCCGGCCGATGAGCAACTGGGTCTGCACGGAACCGGGTCGGTCCACGATGATCACGCGCCCGGTGTCGTCGGCGCTCACCGACGGCACGGGTCGCCGCGCGGCCGGGGAGCCGGTCCAGGCGCCCAGGGTGTCGGCGAGCAGCGTGTCGAGGTCGACCCCGGTGAGGTCGCCGACGACCACGGCGGTGGCCGTCGCGGGGCGCACGTGCCGCTCGTAGAAGGCGCGAACGGCCGCGGAGTCGATGCCCTCGACGGTCTCCTCGCTGCCCTGGCGGGGCCGTGACATCCGGGAGGTGGCCGGGAACAGCTGCTTGGAGAGCTCCTTGGCGGCCCGGCGGCCGGGGTTGGCGGTCTCGTGCGGGATCTCGTCGAGCCGGTTGGCCACCAGCCGCTCGATCTCGCCGTCCTCGAACGCGGGGGCCCGCAGGGCGTCGGCGAGCAGGCCGAGGGCCTTCTCCAGCCGCGAGACGGGCACTTCGAGGGACAGGCGTACGCCCGGGTGGTCGGCGTGCGAGTCGAGGGTGGCGCCGCACCGCTCCAGCTCGGCGGCGAACTCCTCGGCCGTGTGCTTGTCGGTGCCCTCGGAGAAGGCCCTGGTCATGATGGTGGCGACGCCCTCGATGCCGGCGGGCTCGGCGTCCAGGGGCGCGTCGAGGAGCACCTCGACGGCGACGACCTGCTGGCCGGGGCGGTGGCAGCGCAGCACGGTCATGCCGTTGTCCAGGGTGCCGCGCTCGGGCGCCGGGAACGCCCAGGGCCTGGCCTCGCCGGCCTGGGGCTGCGGGTGGAAGTCCATGGTCGCGAGCTCGGTCACTTCGCCGACTCCTCGGTCTCGTCGGTGGTTCCGGCGGCCTCGGCCGCGGCGGTCTCGTCTTCGGCGCCCTCTTCGGCGTCCTCCTCGCTGGCGACGGGCTCGTAGACGAGCACCGCGCGGTTGTCGGGCCGCAGGCGCGCCTTGGCGATCTCCTGGACCTCGTCGGCCGTCACCTCCAGGACCCGGTCGACGGCCGTCAGGGCGAGCTTGGGGTCGCCGAACAGGACCGCGTACCGGCACAGTTCGTCGGCGCGGCCCGCGACCGTGCCGAGCCGGTCCAGCCACTCGCGCTCCAACTGGGCCTGGGCGCGCTCCATCTCCTCCGCCGTGGGGCCCTCGGCCGCGAACCGGGCGAGCTCCTCGTCGACGGCGGCCTCGATGACGGGCACCTCGACGTCGCCCGAGGTCTTCACGTCCATCCACGCCATGGAGGGCGCGCCGGCCAGCCGCAGCAGGCCGAAGCCGGCCGTCACGGCGGTACGGTCGCGGCGGACGAGCCGGTTGTAGAGGCGGGAGGACTCGCCGCCGCCGAGGATGGTCAGGGCCAGGTCGGCCGCGTCGCACGCGCGCGTGCCGTCCTCCGGGAGACGGTAGGCGGCCATCAACGCGCGCGCGGGCACGTTCTCCTCGACCACCTCGCGCAGCTGCGCGCCCATGACGTCGGGCAGCGCGCCGTCGCGGGGCGCCGGCTTGCCGTCGTAGGAGGGGATGGAGCCGAAGTACTTCTCGACCCAGGCGAGGGTCTGCTCCGGGTCGATGTCGCCGACGATCGACAGGACGGCGTTGTTGGGCGCGTAGTACGTCCTGAAGAACTGCTGGGCGTCCTCCAGGCTGGCCGCCTCCAGGTCGTCCATCGAGCCGATCGGCGTGTGCCGGTAAGGGTGGCCCACCGGGTAGGCCAGGCGGAAGATCTTCTCGAAGGCGGTGCCGTAGGGCACGTTGTCGTACCGCTGGCGGCGCTCGTTCTTGACGACGGCCCGCTGGTTGTCCAGGTTCTTCTGGTCGAGCGCGAGCAGCAGGCTGCCCATCCGGTCGGCCTCCAGCCACAGCGCGAGCTCCAGCTGGTGGGTGGGCATGGTCTCGAAGTAGTTGGTGCGCTCCCAGCTGGTGGTGCCGTTCAGCGAACCGCCCGCGCCCTGGACCAGCTCGAAGTGGCCGTTGTCCTTGACCTGGCCCGAGCCCTGGAACATCAGGTGCTCGAAGAGGTGGGCGAGGCCCGTGCGGCCCTCCACCTCGTGCCGCGAACCGACGTCGTACCAGAGGCACACGGCGGCGACCGGGGTCAGGTGGTCCTCGGAGAGCACCACGCGCAGGCCGTTGGCCAGGCGGTGCTCCCTCACTGTCAGGCCTTCGGAGCCGGCCTCGGCTGTGGCCGTGTGACCCATGGGCGGTACGTCCCTTCGATCGCTGTGCTGTGGTCGCGGAATCCGTGGTCTGTCCGTCGTGGATCGTCGCGGAAACCGCTGTTTTCCTGCCGGTCCTGCCACTGTATGCAAGCGCGCGGACGCCCGGAGAAGTTCCCGGGGCTCGTACGCCGAGAGCGAGACGGGGGTTGCGCCGGACGGTCACTGGTTAAAGTCGGCGCACGCTGTTGACGCGGCGGCTCGGGGAGGCGTGCCAGGCGGTCGGCGCCGGGTCGTGTCGGGCTTGTCAGTGCGGCAGTCCACAATGGTGCGCGTCAGATCCCGTTCACCTCTCGGTGAGAGTGAGCTGGAGACGTGAGCGCCCGTAGGTGAGCGACCAGAAAAAGAGGAGCCGGCAGCGATGGCCCGCCGCAGCACGAAGACCCCGCCGCCCGACGACGCGTTCGAGGAGCGGATCCTCGACATCGACGTCGTCGACGAGATGCAGGGCTCCTTCCTGGAGTACGCGTACTCGGTCATCTACTCCCGAGCCCTGCCCGACGCCCGCGACGGCCTGAAGCCGGTGCACCGCCGGATCGTCTACCAGATGAACGAGATGGGTCTGCGCCCCGACCGCGGCTATGTGAAGTGCGCCCGCGTCGTCGGCGAGGTCATGGGTAAGTTGCACCCGCACGGCGACTCCTCGATCTACGACGCCCTGGTGCGCCTCGCCCAGCCCTTCTCCATGCGGCTCCCCCTGGTCGACGGCCACGGCAACTTCGGCTCCCTGGGCAACGACGACCCGCCGGCCGCCATGCGGTACACCGAGTGCCGGATGGCCGACGCGACGAGCCTGATGACGGAGTCGATCGAGGAGAACACGGTCGACTTCGCGCCGAACTACGACGGCCAGGAGCAGGAGCCGGTGGCGCTGCCCGCCGCCTTCCCGAACCTGCTGGTCAACGGCGCGTCCGGGATCGCCGTCGGCATGGCGACCAACATGCCTCCGCACAACCTGGGCGAGGTCATCGCCGCCGCCCGCCACCTCATCCGGTACCCGAACGCCGACCTGGACACGCTGATGAAGCACGTCCCGGGCCCCGACCTGCCGACCGGCGGGCGGATCGTCGGGCTCTCCGGCATCAAGGACGCGTACGCGTCGGGCCGCGGCACCTTCAAGATCCGTGCCACGGTGGCGGTGGAGAACGTGACGGCCCGCCGCAAGGGCCTCGTCGTCACCGAACTGCCCTTCACCGTCGGCCCGGAGAAGGTGATCGCGAAGATCAAGGACCTGGTCGGCTCGAAGAAGCTCCAGGGCATCGCCGACGTCAAGGACCTCACCGACCGCGCGCACGGCCTGCGTCTCGTCATCGAGATCAAGAACGGCTTCGTGCCGGAGGCCGTCCTGGAACAGCTCTACAAGCTGACGCCGATGGAGGAGTCCTTCGGCATCAACAACGTGGCGCTGGTCGACGGCCAGCCCCTCACCCTGGGCCTGAAGGAACTGCTGGAGGTCTACCTCGACCACCGCTTCGAGGTCGTCCGACGCCGCTCGGAGTTCCGCCGCGGCAAGAAGCGCGACCGGCTCCACCTGGTCGAGGGTCTGCTCACCGCGCTGCTCGACATCGACGAGGTCATCCGTCTGATCCGCTCCAGCGACAACTCCGCGCAGGCCAAGGAGCGCCTGATGGAGCGCTTCGCCCTGTCGGAGATCCAGACGCAGTACATCCTCGACACCCCGCTGCGCCGTCTCACCCGGTTCGACCGTATCGAGCTGGAGTCCGAGAAGGACCGGCTGAACGCCGAGATCGCCGAGCTGACCCGGATCCTGGAGTCCGACGCGGAGCTGCGCAAGCTGGTCTCCGGCGAACTGGCCTCGGTGGCGAAGAAGTTCGGCACCGAGCGCCGTACGGTCCTGATGGAGTCCTCGGGCACCGCGGTGGCCGCGGTGCCGCTCCAGGTCGCGGACGACCCGTGCCGGGTGCTGCTGTCGTCGACGGGGCTGCTGGCCCGTACGGCCAATGGCGAGCCCTTCACGGCCGACGAGGACGCCAAGCGCGTCAAGCACGACGTCATCGTCTCCGCGGTCCCCGCGACGGCCCGGGGCGAGGTGGGCGCGGTGACCTCGACCGGCCGCCTGCTCCGCCTGAACGTGGTGGACCTGCCGCAGCTGCCGGACACGGCGGCGGCCCCCAACCTCTCGGGCGGCGCCCCGCTCGCCGAGTTCCTCTCCCTCCAGGACGGCGAGACGGTCATCTGTCTGATGACGCTCGACGAGTCGTCGCCCGGCCTGGCCATCGGCACCGAGCAGGGCGTCGTCAAGCGGGTGGTCCCCGACTACCCGTCCAACAAGGGGGAGCTGGAGGTCATCACCCTCAAGGAGGGCGACCGGATCGTCGGCGCGGTCGAGCTGCGCACCGGCGAGGAGGACCTGGTCTTCATCACCGACGACGCCCAGCTGCTGCGCTACCAGGCCGCCCAGGTCCGCCCGCAGGGCCGTCCGGCCGGCGGTATGACGGGCATCAAGCTCACCGAGGGCGCGAAGGTGATCTCCTTCACGGCCGTCGACCCGGCCGTGGACGCGGTGGTGTTCACCGTCGCCGGTTCGAGGGGCACCCTGGACGACTCCGTCCAGACCACGGCCAAGCTGACCCCGTTCGACCAGTACCCGCGCAAGGGCCGCGCCACGGGCGGTGTGCGCTGCCAGCGGTTCCTCAAGGGCGAGGACTGCCTGTCCGTCGCCTGGGCGGGACCGGCCCCGGCTCGGGCCGCGCAGAAGAACGGCACCCCGGCCGACCTCCCGGAGATGGACCCCCGCCGCGACGGCTCGGGGGTGTCCGTGGGCAAGCCGGTGTCCGCGGTGGCGGGGCCGGTGTGAGCGCGACGCGTCAGACGTCGTCGTCGTAGGTGTCGTAGGTGACGTCGGGTTCGCCGGTCTCGATGTCGATCTCGGTCTCGATCTCGGCCCAGGTCCCGGTCCCGGGCTCAGTCCCGGTCCCGGTCCCGGTCTGCCGGACATAGCGCAGGACGCCCCACATGCCGTGCTCGTCGGTGTGCGGGGCGTCCTTCTCGCTCCTGCACGCGTCCAGTTCCTTGGTCAGGGCCGGGACGTCGATCCCCGCCCCGATGAGGACGAGTTGGGTGAGCCGGGAGGCTTCGCCGGGCGTCCAGGGCTCGGGATAGAACCGCAGAAAGCGCCCGACGGCGTGCACGGCATAGCGGTTGCGGGGGTCGTACGGCCCGAAGTCGACGTACCCCTTGATGCGGTAGAGCCCCTCGGCCCTGCCGTCCAGGAACTCCATCAGCCGCCGGGGATCGATCGGCACGTCGGAGACGAAGGACACGCTGTCGTAGCCGGTGTGCAGATGCCCGGCATGGCCCCCGTGCTCCTCCCCGGCCTCGTCGTGCCGGTGGAGGTCGTCGAAGGAGAGCTGGCCGATGCGCTCTTCGGAGGGCCTGCAGTCGAACAGGAACTCGGGGTCGATACGCCCGTAGGTGGCGGGCACGACCGCGGCACGGTCGCTGAGCGAGCGGACCAGCGCCAGAACTCCCGCCCCGTCCTCGGCCCGGTCGAGCTTGTTGACCACCACCAGGTCGGCGATCGCGAGATGGCGGTCGAGCTCGGGGTGCAGCTGCCGGGTCCGCGTGAACTCGGCCGCGTCGACGACCTCGACCAGCCCGCCGTACACCACGCGCGGGTTCTCGCTGGCGAGCACCATCTTGACGAGTTCCTGCGGCTCGGCGAGCCCGCTCGCCTCGATGACGATGACGTCGATCCCGGTGGCGGGATCGGCGAGCCGCTCCAGAAACCGATCCAGCTCCTCGACGTCGACGGCACAGCACAGACAACCGTTGCCCAGGGACACGGTGGAGTCCCCGAGCGCCCCGGCCACGGCCATCGCGTCGATCTCGATCGCGCCGAAGTCGTTGACCACGGCGCCGATCCGGCTGCCGCCGCTGCGGTGGAGCAGGTGATTCAGCAGGGTCGTCTTACCGGATCCGAGGAATCCGGCGAGGACGACGACGGGGATCTGCGGCGCGTGCTGTGGACTCGGCCCCTGACCCCGGCTCGACGACTGACTCACCACGCGCCCTCTCCCACCCCGTCGCTCTCCTGCGTCGACCGCATGCGGCACCAGGATACGAGGGGCACCCCACCCCGCCGGGGGCGAGATTGTCAGCGGCGCCCGTGGGGCACACGATGGGCATGGCGCCGGGTCGCGCGACCCACGCATCCCTCCGTGCGCCTCCTCTCCGCCTCCCGGTGGACCAGCGCCTCTCGGCGACACTGGGAGACGGCAAGCGCCGCCCACCGCTCGCCGGTCCCCAACCTGTCGATCCACACCCGACGACCGGCGGACGGCCGCCTGAATCGGGGATTGACATGGCCACACAGAATCATGGGGCGCGGGGACTCGGCCCCGCCGCGGCAGCGGGTCTCGCCTTCGCGGTGGGCGCGCTGGGCGCGTTCGTCGTGGAGCGGCGCGTCGGCATCCTGCTTCGGCGCCTGGAACGGCTGGAACGCGAGACGGAACAGCGCGCGGCACTGATCGCCTACCAGCGGCACAACTTCGACCTGGTCATGAAGGCGGCCGCGGACCCGACCCTGCTGCCCGTCCTGAACGCCTACGAGGAGGAACTGTCCACCGACCGGCAACGGCAGTACCTCTTCGCCAACCTGCTGTACACCCACGTCCTCCAGGGGTACCGGGTGGGCGTCTTCAGCCGGGCCGAGCTGTACGGGCACCTGCGTGGCATCTTCCAGAGCACGCTGATGCGCGACTACTGGGCCGCCACGCGCCACCACCGGTCGAGCCTGAAGGAGGGCTCGGAGGAGTCGGAGATCGGCAGGATGGTCGACACCTTGATCAACGACCTGGAGGAAGCGAACACCGACGAGTGGTGGGTCGTGGGCGAACCGCCCGCTGAATGAGGGCGCGCCCCCGCTCTCCTCACTCCCCACGGCGCTCGTCTCGCGCGGTGCGACCCCTGCCCCACGCTTCACTCCATCGCACCTTCGATGCATACGCATCAACCGGGCTCATGGGGCAAAATTGGCCCGCTCGTATCACTACTCATGACCCAAGGATCGAACCCGTTGAAAATCGTGCGCCGCATCGGTGCCTCGCCCCGCGAGAGGGGCAGCGCCGCGGGGCAGACGTGCCCAGACATCTTCGAACTGCAGGACGGTAACTTCGCAGTAATCGGGACAGATCGGACGGATAAACTCGACCCCGAGCTTCCCGCCGACGCCTCGCGCGCTGACTACGAGAGGATCGTGGTCATCAGCCGCGAGACTCTCATCCGGGCAAAGTCGGACATCCCCGACGCCTGATCCTGAACGGGGGCTCGCCTGCACTACAGCGCGGGCCCCTCGCGTCGCCACCGCGCGCCGCCGCCCCGCACGGCCGCCACCCCGCGACAGCGAGCCAGAGGCTTCCACCCTCCTTCGGCCCAGCCGGAATTCGGTCGCGAGGAAGTCAGGTTAGGCTCACCTCTGTGAGTACGTGCACATCCGCGTCCCGACACCTCGACGAGCCTCTCGCGGGGACCGCCGCCACGGCGAGGACATGGCTGCTGCTGGAACAGCCGGGCCCCTGGGGCGTCAAGGCGCTCACCTCCAGCCATCTCGACCCCGCGCTCGGCCGCGCCCTGGAAGCCGCGACGGAGGGCACCGGCGTACGCGTGGCGCTCATCCGGCGCCCCGGCCGCCACGCGGACTGCCGCGAGGTGCGCGAGCGCCAGGTGTACGTGGCCCACACCGCTCCCGGGAACGTCTGGCTGCACAGCGCCACGACGTCCGACCCCCGCCGACTGCTCGACCTGGATCTCGCCGCGCTCGGCCGGGGCGAGCACCACACCTTCGGGACGGTTCTGGGCGGGCGGCCCCACACCGGTGACCCTCTCGCGCTCGTCTGCACCAACGGCAAGCGCGACCGCTGCTGCGCGCTCCTCGGCCGACCGCTCGCCGCCGAACTGGCCGCCTCCGGGGTCGAGGGCACCTGGGAAGTCACCCATCTGGGTGGTCACCGCTTCTCCCCGACGCTGCTCGTGCTGCCCTTCGGATACGTCTACGGCCGCGCCGAGGCCCACCACGTCAAGGAGGTCCTCCAAGGCGTACGGGAGGGCCGTGTGGTCACCGAAGGGTGCCGGGGAAACTCCGCCTGGGAACGCCCCGGTCAGGCTGCCGAGCTGGCGGTGCGCACGGAGTACGGCGAGGACACCGCCGGCGCCCTGACGGTCGTCCGTACGGAGGGCACGGCTCCCCGCTGGGACGTCGTCGTCGCCCACACCGACGGCCGCCACTGGACCGTCGCCGTCGCCCAGGGCACCGCCGAGCCGCCCCGCCAGGAGAGCTGCGGTTCCACGCTGGGCTCCCCGACACGCATGGACGTGCTGGCCGTACGCACGCTGACACCACACCACGCAAGCCGACCCCCGACGAGCTGACCTCCGAGGCCGCCCGCCCGGAAACACCCAGGCCTCGACCCGTCGCGCAAACGCCGGGCGGGTGAGATCCGCGTCACACCCCACTACGACCGGCCCACCCCGTCCACGTACCGTCATGGGTATGAGCCCCACTCCCCCCGCACGCCGCCTGCGTCTCGGTATGCCGCGGCGGGTGTTCTCGCAGGTCCTGCTGATGCAGGTGGCGATCGCCGCCGGTGTCGCCGTCCTCGCGACCGGGCTCTTCCTCGCACCGCTCAGCGACCAGCTGGACGACCAGGCGATGCGCCGGGCCCTCGCCATAGCGCAGACCACGGCGGCCCAGCCGCAGATCGCGGAGGACCTCGTCTCGACGAAGCCGTCCGTGAACGGCCCCGTGCAGGTCGAGGCGGAGCGGATCCGGAAGGCCAGCGGAGCCGAGTACGTGGTGGTCATGGACCGCGACGGCGTGCGCTGGTCGCACCCCGACCCGGCGGAGATCGGCGGGCTCGTCTCCACCGACCCGCGCCGCGCCCTGGCCGGCAACGAGGTCATGGAGATCGACTCGGGGACCCTCGGACGCTCGGCCCGGGGCAAGGTGCCGCTGCGCGACGCGGGCGGGAGGATCGTCGGCGCCGTCTCGGTGGGGATCGAGTACGACAATGTGCGCGCCCGGCTGATCCACGCCATCCCAGGCCTCCTGGCCTACGCCGGCGGGGCCATGGCGGTCGGGGCGCTGGCCGCGTATCTGATCTCCCGGCGGGTTCATCGGCAGACTCGTGACCTGGCCTTCTCCGACATCGCGGGGCTGCTGGCGGAGCGCGAGGCGATGCTGCACGGCATCCGGGAGGGCGTGGTCGCGCTGGACCGCGCCGGACGCGTGCGCCTCCTCAACGACGAGGCCCGGCGGCTCCTCGGCATCGGCGACGAGGCGCTCGGCAGGTCGCTCGACGACGCGCTCGGCCCCGGCCGTACGACCGATGTGCTGGCCGGCCGCGTCACGGGCACCGACCTGCTGACCGTGCGCGGGAACCGCGTACTGGTCGCCAACCGCATGCCCACGGACGACGGGGGCGCCGTCGCCACCCTCCGCGACCGCACCGAGCTGGAGCAGCTGGGCCGTGAACTCGACTCCACGCGCGGTCTGACGGACGCCCTGCGCGCCCAGGACCACGAGCACGCCAACCGGATGCACACACTCCTCGGTCTGCTCGAACTGGAGATGTACGACGAGGCCGTGGAGTTCGTCGGCGAGGTGGTCGGCGATCATCGCGCGACCGCCGAGCAGGTCACCGAGAAGATCCACGATCCGTTGCTGGCCGCGGTGCTGGTCGGCAAGGCGACCGTCGCGGCCGAGCGCGGAGTGGCCCTGTCGCTCGCGGGCGGCACCCTGCTGCCCGACCGGCTGATCGACCCCCGGGGGCTCGTGACCGTGGTCGGCAACCTCGTCGACAACGCCCTGGACGCCGTCGCGGGCACACCGCACGCGCGCGTGGAGGTCGATCTGCGCGCCGAGGGCCGTACCGCTGTCCTCCGGGTACGGGACACGGGTCCCGGAGTCCCGTCCGACAAGCAGGAGTTGATCTTCACGGACGGCTGGTCCACCAAGACGCGCCCGGCCCATCGCGAACGCGGCATCGGGCTCTCCCTGGTGCGCCGGCTCGCCGAGCGGCAGGGAGGCAGCGCCACGGTCGGCGAGGCGGAGGGCGGGGGCGCGGAGTTCACCGTCGTCCTGCCCGACGCGCTCGCCGAGCCGGGTCCGCCACAGGAAACCGAAGCCGCCACCGTCACCGCCGCCGACAAGGAGTCGCGATGATCGAGGTCCTGATCGTGGACGACGACATCAGGGTCGCCCGCGTCAACGCCGCCTACGTGGAGAAGGTCGCCGGTTTCCACGTTGCCGGTGTGGCCCACAGCGCGACAGAGGCGTTGCGGCTGCTGGAGACGCTGCCCCACGTGGACCTGATCCTCCTGGACCACTATCTGCCGGACGACACGGGACTCGTGGTCGTCCAGGAGATGCGTCGCCGGGGTCACGAGACCGACGTCATCATGGTGACGGCGGCCCGTGACGTCTCGACCGTCCAGGCCGCGATGCGGCAGGGCGCGCTCCAGTACCTGGTGAAGCCGTTCGCGTTCGCCGGGCTGCGGGCGAAGCTGGAGGCGTACGCCGAGCTGCGGCGCACCCTGGACGGCGGCGGCGAGGCCGAACAGGCCGAGGTCGACCGGATCTTCGGGGCGCTGTCGGCGGGCGGCGAACCGGACCTGCCCAAGGGGCACTCCCCCACCACCACCGAGTTGGTGCGCCGCGCCCTGATGACCGCCGAGGGCGCGCTGTCCGCCCAGGAGATCGCCGAGCGGACGGGCCTGAGCCGTCAGACCGCGCAGCGCTATCTGAAGCTCCTGGAACGCACGGGACGGGCCCGGCTGACCCTCAAGTACGGCGACGCCGGCCGCCCGGAACACCGCTACGAGTGGGCGACGCGCTCCTGAGGGACCTCCGGCGTGCGCACACGCTTCTCCGTGGCAGCCGCAGGGCGTGCCGTGCCTGCGGCCGCGCCCCGGGCGCTCACACCGCTCCCGCTCCCGTCAGCGAGCGCACCTCGGTCTCCGCGTGCTTCGCCTCGTCCGGCGGTTCGGCCGAGGTGACCGTGCCGAGCCAGCCGGCGAGGAAGCCCAACGGGATGGAGACGAGGCCGGGGTTCTGCAACGGGAAGTACTGGAAGTCGACGCCGGGGAACAGCGAGTCGGCGCTCCCCGAGACCACGGGCGACAGCATGACGAGGATCACGGAGGGGACCAGTCCGCCGTACACGGACCACACCGCCCCCCGGGTGGTGAACCCTCGCCAGAACAGCGAGTACAGCAGGACGGGCAGGTTGGCGGAGGCGGCGACCGCGAAGGCGAGGCCGACCAGGAAGGCCACGTTGAGGTCCTTGGCCAGCAGCCCGAGAGCGATCGCGACCACGCCGACACCGACGGCGGCCGTGCGCGCCACCGCGACCTCGCTGTACGGCTTCGAACGTCTGCGCCGCAGCGACGCGTACAGGTCGTGGGCGACGGACGCCGACGACGCGAGGGTGATCCCGGCGACGACCGCGAGGATCGTGGCGAAGGCGATGGCAGCGACGATCGCGAACAGAACCGTTCCACCGGTGGAGTCGGCGCCGCCGCCCAGGTCCAGGGCCAGTAGCGGCACCGCGGTGTTCCCGGCCGCGTTGGAGCCCCGCACGGCCTCCGGGCCGACGATGGCGGCCGCGCCGAAGCCCAGCACGATCGTCATCAGGTAGAAGCCGCCGATGAGGCCGATCGACCAGACGACCGAGCGCCGTGCGGCCCGCGCGGTGGGCACGGTGTAGAAGCGCGACAGGATGTGCGGCAGCCCGGCCGTGCCCAGCACCAGGGCGAGCCCGAGGCTGATGAAGTCGAACCGCGCGGTCCAGTCCCCGCCGTACCTCAGTCCGGGTGCGAGGAACGCGTCTCCGTGTCCGCTGCGCTCGGCGGCCGTCCGCAGCAACTGGTCGAAGTCGCCGTGGAACCGCACCAGGACGAGCACGGTCAGGGCGATCGCCCCGCCCATCAGCAGGACCGCTTTCACGATCTGGATCCAGGTGGTGGCCCGCATCCCTCCCAGCGACACATAGACCACCATGAGCGCGCCGACCCCGATGACCGTCCAGGCCTGCGCCGCCTCGCTCTCTCCCCCCAGCAGCAGCGCGACGAGCGTGCCCGCTCCCACCATCTGCGCCACCAGGTACAGAACGGACACGGTCACCGAGGAAGTTCCCGCGGCGATCCGCACCGGCCGCTCGTTCATCCGTGCCGCGACGACGTCGGCGAGGGTGAACCGCCCGCAGTTGCGCACCAGTTCGGCCACCAGGAAGAGCACCACGAGCCAGGCGACCAGGAATCCCACGGAGTAGAGCAGCCCGTCGTAACCGAAGAGCGCGATGAGGCCGGAGATGCCCAGGAAGGAAGCGGCGGACATGTAGTCGCCCGCGATGGCAAAACCATTCTCCATCGGCGAGAACAGCCGTCCGCCGGCGTAGAACTCCTCTGCGGAGCCGTGCCGGTTGCGGCTCACCCACGTCGTGATGCCCAACGTGACCGCCACGAACGCGCTGAACAGCACCAGCGCCAGCGTCTGATGGTCGACTGTCACCGCGCACCCCCTGTGATGCCGCGCGTCAACTCCTGGGTGTCCCAGCGCAGATCGAGCGCCGCCCGGTCCCTGCGCAGCCTCGCGTGGCGCGCGTACGCCCAGGTGAACAGGAACGTCGTGAGGAACTGCCCGAGCCCCGCGAGCATCGCCACGTTCACCGCGCCCGCCACCGGCCGTGCCATCAGGTCGGGGGCGGTCGTCGCCGCCACGACGTACGCCACGTACCAGGTGAAGAAGACAGCGACACCCGGGATCACGAACCTGCGGTAACGGCTGCGCACCTCCTGGAAGGCCGCGCTCCGCTGGACCTCCAGATAGACGTCCGCCGCGCCCTCGCTCCGGCTCTCCCGGGCGTCGGCCACGACCGGGGCCGGTCCGCCGGTGCCGTCCAACTCCCCCCAGCCGGAGGCCAACGCGTCGTACCAGGGATCGTCGAACCGCACGTCCGCGCTGGCGAGGCCGTGCCCCTCGTGCTGCTCAACCGGGCTCTCAGAACCACCCCCGCGTCGACGGGGACGGCCGGTGCTTGACTGCATGCCCAAGCATGGACAGAACGGAAAGACCCCTGGCGCACCTCTTCACGATTGTTCACCCCATCAGGTGAAACCCCGGCCAGCCTCCCGCACTTGCGGCAGAAGAGACCAACCGGCGCCCGCGTAAGCGCTGAAGAGGCGCCCTCCGGGCCCACCCCGCCGGGCCGAAGGCACCCGCCTCCGGCCCGGCGACGGGGGCTACGCGTCGATGCGTGACCGGTCCAGCGTCGCCGCGGAGCTGGAGATGAACTCCTTGCGCGGTGCGACGTCGTTCCCCATCAGCAGGTCGAAGACCTGCTCCGCCGCTTCCAGGTCCGACAGGTTGATCCGCCGCAGCGTGCGGTGCCGCGGGTCCATCGTCGTCTCCGCCAGCTGGTCGGCGTCCATCTCGCCGAGGCCCTTGTAGCGCTGGATGGAGTCCTTGTACCGGATGTTCTTGCTCTGGAACTCCAGCAGCTTGTCGCGCAGCTCACGGTCCGAGTACGTGTAGACGTACTTGTCCTGCCCCTTCTTGGGCTGGACCAGCTCGATCCGGTGCAGCGGGGGCACCGCCGCGAAGACGCGTCCCGCCTCGACCATCGGCCGCATGTACCGCTGGAAGAGCGTCAACAGCAGACAGCGGATGTGCGACCCGTCCACGTCGGCGTCGGTCATCATGATGATCTTGCCGTAACGGGCCGCGTCGATGTCGAAGGTGCGCCCCGAGCCCGCCCCTATGACCTGGATGATCGCGCCGCACTCGACGTTCTTGAGCATGTCGGTCACGGACGACTTCTGGACGTTGAGGATCTTGCCCCGGATCGGCAGCAGCGCCTGGAACTCGGAGTTCCGGGCGAGCTTCGCCGTACCGAGCGCCGAGTCCCCCTCGACGATGAACAGCTCGCTGCGCTCCACGTCGTCACTGCGGCAGTCGGCGAGCTTGGCCGGCAGCGACGAGGACTCCAGCGCCGTCTTACGACGCTGCGCGTCCTTGTGCTGACGTGCGGCGATACGCGTACGCGCGGCGGCGACGGCCTTCTCCATGACGACCCGCGCCTGGGCGGCGGCGTCCCGCTTGGTGGAGGTCAGGAACGCCTTGAGCTCCTTGGCGACGACCTGCGTCACGATGCGGCGGGCCGCCGAGGTGCCGAGGACCTCCTTGGTCTGGCCCTCGAACTGCGGCTCGGCGAGGCGCACGGTGACGACGGCGGTGAGGCCTTCGAGGGCGTCGTCCTTGACGATGTCGTCCTCGGCCACGCGCAGCATCTTCTTGGCGCGCAGCACCTCGTTCATCGTGGTGGCCACGGCCTGTTCGAAGCCCGCGACGTGGGTGCCGCCCTTGGGGGTGGCGATGATGTTCACGAAGGACTTGAGCGTCGTGTCGTAGCCGGTGCCCCAGCGCATGGCGACGTCGACGCCGAGCTCGCGGGTGACCTGCGTGGGCGTCATCTGACCGTGCTCGTCCAGGACGGGCACGGTCTCCCTGAAGGTGCCCTGCCCGGAGAAGCGCAGGACGTCGCAGACCGGCTTGTCGGAGGCCAGGTACTCGCAGAACTCGCTGATGCCGCCGTCGAAGCGGAACGACTCCTCGCCCTTGCTGCCGCCCTCACCGAGACCGAACTCGTCCCGGACGACGATCGTCAGCCCGGGCACGAGGAAGGCGGTCTGGCGGGCGCGCTGGTGCAGGTTCTCCAGGGAGAGCTTGGCGTCCTTGAGGAAGATCTGGCGGTCGGCCCAGTAGCGCACGCGCGTGCCGGTGCGCGTCTTCGGGATCCGCTTGCCCTTGCGCAGGCCACTGGTCGCCTCGAACTTGGCGTCCGGGCCGTTGCCCGCGAAGGCGCCCGGCACACCACGCCGGAAGCTGATGGCGTGCGTGCCCCCGTTGCGGTCGACCTCGACGTCCAGGCGGGCGGAGAGGGCGTTCACCACGGAGGCGCCCACGCCGTGCAGACCGCCGGAGGCCGCGTACGAGCCGCCTCCGAACTTGCCGCCGGCGTGCAGCTTGGTCATGACGACCTCGACGCCGGACAGGCCGGTCTTGGGCTCGACGTCGACCGGGATGCCGCGGCCGTTGTCCCGCACCTCCACGGAGGCGTCGTCGTGGAGGATCACCTCGATGTGGTCGCAGTAGCCCCCGAGGGCCTCGTCCACGGAGTTGTCGATGATCTCCCAGAGGCAGTGCATCAGGCCTCGACTGTCGGTCGACCCGATGTACATGCCGGGGCGCTTCCGCACGGCCTCGAGCCCCTCGAGGACGAGCAGGTGCCGCGCGGTGTAGTTGGAACCGTCCCGGTCTGCTCCGGTCAGCAGCGCTGTGGACGGCACGGACGTATCGGCGGTCACGCGGTTCGCTCCTCGCTGAATTTCAGGTGCGGCCCATTGGGGTAAGGGGCCGGGCTCTGTTGCCGGTCCGAGGGTACCGAGGCCTGGTAGAGCCGTTGTGACGCCACCCTCGTCCGAAACTCAGAGTAGTCCAGCGTCGCATACACGTTCGATCCCTCGATGGGGTGAAGTACATATCACGTTCCCTTCGAGGCATGAACCATTTAGGCTCCGGGCACGTCCTCATGAACAACCGGCAACCCAGCCGGGAGGACCGTACAACCGAAAGAACAACCGCCAGAACCACCGAAGAACCCCTGACAGACAGCGCGAACCCGTACGACACGAAGACACGCACTACGGCTCATTCGCCGCCAACCGGCAGCAGACAGCCGGCCCGGAAAGATTTTTTCGAGTTAAAGCCGCGAGCGGGAACGTTTTCGGCCTGGTTGGATGTTGACCCTGGTACGACAGCTCGTCGAGCTAGAGAAGAGGCGACGTGACTACTGTTCTGACCCCCGCGACCCCGCTGACGGCCGCTGACCGATGCGACCGCTGCGGCGCCCAGGCCTATCTGCGCGTCGTCCTCCTGAGCGGTGGAGAGCTGCTGTTCTGCGCCCACCACGGCCGCAAGTTCGAGCCGGAGCTCAAGAAGATCGCCGCGGAGATACAGGACGAGACGGAGCGACTCACGGCCGCTCCCGCGACCGCAGAAGAGGACGAGCGCTGACGCTTCGCACCTGACGACGAGCCGCCACCGGCTCGAGGCCGGTGACCGGGCGGCCACTCCCGTACCCACGGGGTGGCCGCCCGCTCTCGTCCCGCACCCACAAGGGGTTCGGCCGCACAGGGCGCCTCAGCGCCCGCTCAGCGGCTTTCCACCAGTACCCGGGCGACGTACGAACCTCTGGTGTAGACGCCGGGATTCCCGGCGATCCCACAGCCACTGCCCCACGAGACGAGGCCGATCAGCTTCCCCCGGGCGACCAGCGGTCCTCCGCTGTCCCCCTGGCAGGCGTCCCGGCCGCCGTTCTGCTCCCCCGCGCACACCATGGAGCCGGACTGGTACCGGCCTTCCGCGCTGCCCGGATAGGCCCGCTCACAGACGGCGTCGGCCAGTACCTCCACCGAGGCGGCCCGCAGGCCCTGTGTGTAGTCCCCGGCGCCCGTGGTGTCCCCCCAGCCGTAGACCGCGGCCGGCGTGCCCGGCGTGTACGCCGCATCCCCGGCGCCCGCCAGCCCGATGACGGAGGTCTCGGGCAGCGGTGCGGCGAGCGTGACCACCGCGAAGTCGCCCGCGTTCGTGTAGGGGTCGTACTCGGGGTTGACCCAGGCGCCGCTCACCGGGATCTCCTGCCCCTCGGTCGACTGCAGCTCGGCACGATCGGCGATGACCCGCAGATCGGGGACGCTCTCCGGCGGACCGCCCAGCACACCCTCGCTGAGGCAGTGGGCGGCCGTCAGCACGGTCGTGGGGCCCACCACGACCCCGCCGCAGAACTGCCCGGCCCGCGTACCCCCGAACCGGTCACGGCTGGACAGAGCCACCGTCCAGGGCGCCTGGGAGATCTCGACCGGATGACCGCCGATGACGACCTCGGCCGTCGCCGGTGGCGGCGACACCAGCGGTATGACGGCCGTGGTGGCCGCGACGGCCAGCAGTCGGGCGAACGATCGACGCATGCGGGCTCCTCACTCCGGGTCTTGGATGGCACACCCAGAGTGATCCACCGGATCGGCTTTCGCATGCCGCACACACGCCGAAGGCCCGGCTCCTTCGAGGGAACCGGGCCTTCGGACCGACCGGACGTGCCGGTGCGCTGTTGCCTAGTCGAGGTAGTCGCGCAGCACCTGGGAGCGCGACGGGTGACGCAGCTTCGACATCGTCTTGGACTCGATCTGGCGGATGCGCTCACGCGTGACGCCGTACACCTTGCCGATCTCGTCGAGGGTCTTCGGCTGACCGTCGGTGAGACCGAAGCGCATGGAGACGACACCCGCCTCGCGCTCGGAGAGCGTGTCGAGGACGGAGTGCAGCTGCTCCTGCAGCAGCGTGAAGCTGACCGCGTCGGCCGGGACGACGGCCTCGGAGTCCTCGATGAGGTCACCGAACTCGCTGTCGCCGTCCTCGCCCAGCGGGGTGTGCAGGGAGATGGGCTCGCGGCCGTACTTCTGGACCTCGATGACCTTCTCGGGGGTCATGTCGAGTTCCTTGGCCAGCTCCTCCGGGGTGGGCTCGCGGCCCAGGTCCTGGAGCATCTGACGCTGCACACGCGCCAGCTTGTTGATGACCTCGACCATGTGCACCGGGATACGGATGGTGCGGGCCTGGTCGGCCATGGCGCGGGTGATCGCCTGGCGGATCCACCAGGTGGCGTACGTGGAGAACTTGTAGCCCTTGGTGTAGTCGAACTTCTCGACCGCGCGGATCAGACCGAGGTTGCCCTCCTGGATCAGGTCCAGGAAGAGCATGCCGCGGCCGGTGTAGCGCTTGGCCAGGGAGACCACCAGTCGGAGGTTGGCCTCCAGCAGGTGGTTCTTGGCGCGGCGGCCGTCCTCGGCGATGATCTCCAGCTCGCGCTTGAGCTTGGGGGCG
The DNA here is from genome assembly GCF_055575575.1 of Streptomyces sp. NPDC034049. NCBI lineage: Bacteria > Bacillati > Actinomycetota > Actinomycetes > Kitasatosporales > Streptomycetaceae > Streptomyces > Streptomyces sp. NPDC034049. Next base: position 121,017 of record NZ_JBVISJ010000007.1, on the reverse strand, counting down.
AGCTTGTCGGCGTTGGCCAGCTTGTCCTCGGCGAACAGACCGGCCTCGATGCGCTTGGCGAGCTCGACCTCCTGCTCGGCGTTGAGCAGGGGGACCTTGCCGATCTGCTTGAGGTAGTCCTTGACCGGGTCGGCGGTGGCACCGGCGGCGGCGACCTGCTGGGCGGGCGCGTCGTCCTCGTCCTCGTCGGACAGCACGAAGCCGGCGCTCTCGGTGCCCTCGGGCTCCTCGCCCGGCTTGCCGCCCGGGGTCTCCTCGATGACCTCTTCGTCGATCAGCTCGACGTCGTCCTTCTTGGCGGTGGTCTTCTTGGCCGCCGTCTTCTTGGCGGCGACAGTCTTCTTGGCGGGGGCCGCCTTCTTGGCCACAGCCTTCTTGGCGGCGGCCTTCTTGGCGGGGGCGACGTCCTCGGCGGAGGCGTCGGCCGCGGGCACCGCGGGAGCGGCTGGGGCGGTGGCCTTCTTGGTGGTCACCGTCTTCGCCGCGACCGTCTTGGTGGCGGTGCGCTTGGCCGGACTCTTCGCTGCGACGCTCTTTCGGGTGCGCTTGGGCTCCGCGGCACTGACCATCAGCGTCACACCCTCTTCCTCGAGGATCTGGTTGAGGCTGCGCAGTACGTTCTTCCACTGAGTGGCCGGAATCTGGTCAGCTTCGAAGGCCCGACGCACATCGTCGCCGGCGATCTGCCCCTCAGCCTTTCCCCGCTCAATGAGCGCCATGACAGAGACGGACTCGGCGATCTCCGGCGGGAGCGTACGGGATGTGCTGGCCGACACGAACAACCTCTCGGAACGTTGGAAAACGGCTTCCGGCCCCGTCCACTGCGGACAGGAGCCGACCACCGGCTTGGGAGTGGGCCGACGGTGCGGGCGGGGGCCGGGAAGAGGCACAGCGCCGTGAACGGCGTCCGTATTCCCTCCGCGGCTGTCACCTCTTAGGTCATCGCGCTGTTCCCACGAGCGTTACGCCCAATCTGCGTGGCCCGAGTCACACCCCGTAAGCGGCCAAAAGCGATCAGATACTGCCAGACATAATCGATCAAGGCCACAACCGGTTCTGTTCGGACGTGTACCCGGACGATTCCGGAATGAACTCCTCGATGTGGATCACCGCCCCGACGGAGCGCCTCGACGAGGACGCCTCGACGAGTTCGCCTTGACGGGGATCGTTGTCTCGGCCGGGGACACCGCGTCTCGTCCCGGCCGGGTCGGGCGGCACGACGGGTCGTCCGCTCGCCCCTGGCGTCGTGCCGCCGGACCCCGCCGAATCCCGGGAGGATCCGATGGGGCCCGGCGGCACGGGTCCGCCGGGCGAGCGACGCCACGGGAGGGGCCTACACCCCGGCCGCGTCACACCTGTCCCGCTCCGCGCGCCCTCAGTGCTCGCGCGGCGCGGGCACCACACGTTCCACCTCGGGGTGGACGGTGAGCAGTTGCCGCATGGCCGCCTCGGCCGCTCCTCCGTCGCCCGCGGCGAGGGCGTCGACGACCCGGGCGTGGTGCGTCAGCGTCGATTCGGTGGGCCGGTCGCATGCGGTGACCGGTCCGCCGGAGACCTGGAGGGCCGCCGAGACGATCCCGGAGAGGTGCTCCAGCATGCGGTTGCTCGCGACCTGGATCAGCAGCGAGTGGAACTCGGCGTCCGCGCGCGAGAACGTCAGCGGGTCGCCCTGGGCCATGGCGTGGCCCATCAGCTCGACCATGTCGCCGAGACGCTGCTGGACGTCGTCACGGCCGTGTCCGGCGGCGAGGCGGGCGGCGAGCGGCTCGATCATCCAGCGCAGTTCGCTGAGCTCGCGCCGCTGGTCGTCGCGCTGCGGACCGAAGGCCCGCCACTCGATGATGTCGGGGTCGAGCAGGTTCCAGTCGCTGACGGGACGTACGCGCGTGCCGACGTTCGGCCGGGCGCTGACCAGGCCCTTGGCCTCCAGGACGCGCAGGGATTCACGGACGACGGTGCGGGAGACCTCGAACCGCTGGCCGATCTCCTCGGGCACGAGGGGGCGATCCGCGCCCAGGTCCCCGGAGACGATCATCTGGCCGAGCTGCTGGACGAGTTGGCCGTGCAGTCCGCGCCCGCGGCTCCCGGCGGCGCGTCGGCCCACGCGCCCCAGCTCGGGGTCCGCGCCGTCCCAGGCGGGGAGGCCTACGCGGTCCACGGCGGGGTGCTCGGCGTAGGGGTAGCGGTCGAGTTCGCCCGGTCCTGCGAGGCCGGAGTCGGCGGAGCGGGCGGCGGTCATCATGGTGTGCGCAAGGGTACTCACGCATCCTTTGTCGGCTGCGTTCTCAACTCCCTTGAGGTCTTTGGTGAAAAGCACACGAAAGGGTGATCGCTCACCCCGTCGCAATTGACGCCTTATCGGAAAGAAATGGGCGTTCTACGAGGAGTTGTGCGCATTGCGTCGGCGGAAGAGCACGGACGGTGAGCACGAAAGGATGACGACGATCATCCGCGGACCCTGCCACGCAGGTTCGTGAGCACGTAGGCCCCCAGCAGCGCGGTCAACGACAACAGCAGCGCCCCGCCCACGGGTTGGACGATCGCCCGCACCAGCACTTCCAGATAGCGCTCTCCCCCGAACGGCCACTGCACCAGCACGAGCTCGCGCAGCCGCACCGGAAACCCGATCGCACTGCGCACGGAGGCCCCCTCCAGCGCCTTCTGCACCAGGGGTACGACGAGGAGGGGTACGGCGACCACGGCGGCGAGCCCCGCAGAGGTGGACCGGAAGACCCCCGCCGCGAGCACCCCCGCCCAGGCGCACCCCACGACGAGTCCGACCCAACTCGCGCCGAGCGGGCGCCAGTCGGCGGGGACGGAGATGAGTTCCGGCCCGTAGACGAGGTAGAGCACTTCGAGGTCGCAGCCGACGGCGAGGACCGCTAGGAGCAGCGCGGTGGCCGCTGCGACGAGGAGCTTCGCGACGAGCAGCCCCAGGCGACGCGGCACGGTGCCACGGTCCGCTGCCAGGGCGGGGTGGCGGAACTCGTCGCCGAAGGCGATGGCCCCCAGCAGCCCCGCGCCGATGGCGGCGGGCGGCAGCGGCAGCTCCCGCGGCCACGCGGCCAGCAGTCGCGGCTGCGGGGTGTGTCCGATCCTGGCCAGGACCACCGCCATGACGGCGGACGTGACGAGCACGGTCGCGGCGGTCACGTAGGCGGTGCCGACACCACAGGCCCGCCGCAGCTCGTACCGCAGCGGACGCAGCGGGCTCGGCGCCGACCGCACGGTGATGGGCGGCGGGAGCGCCGGCAGGGGCGGCGTCGGTACTGGTTCGGGCTCCGTCGCCCGGGAGTGCGACAGCGGGTCCGTCTCGGACGGGTCGGCCTCGGGTGCTGCCGTGGGGTCGGCATCGGCCACGGGGTCGACATCGGCCGCGAGGGCGGTTCCGGGCTCGGCATCGGCCGCGAAGGCGGCGGCGCGGGCGGTTCCGGGCTCGGCATCGCCCTCCGCCGCGCTGTGGGCCGACGCCGGGGTGCGCGGCTCGGCCACCGTCGCGAACCCGCTCGCCCGAGGCATCCCGGCGACCGTCTCGTGCGCCGCGAGAAGCACCCTGGCCTCCAGGGCCGCTTCGTGCGACGCGTCGGCCCACTCCTCCGGATCGTCTTCGACCGCCTCCGTGGGCATCTGCGGTACGGGGCCCATGTCGCCGATCTCGTCGGCGAGTTGGTGCACGAGGATGCCGTGCCGGAACGCGACCTCGCCGATCTCCGCGCATGTACTCCCGTACACCGAGAGCCGATTGCCTCCCTCCGGCACGATCTCCACGGAACGCCGCGCGGTCCGGGCCTCCTTGGTCAGCAGCGCCTCGAGGCGGGCGGCGTAGGGCGTACGCACGGCGACCCTGGGCCGGAGCCTGGTCCGGGAGAAGTCGGCGACGTCCTGGTCGGCGACGGGCCTGCCCTGTTCGAGGGTGAGGACCCGGTCGGCGGTCCGCGCGGCCTCCTTGGGGTCGGCGGTGGTGAACAGGACCGTGCCGCCCTGCTCGGCGTGCGCCCGCATGATCCCGTGCAGCCACCGGCCCTCGCGGACGGCCAGCCCGTGGGCCGGCTCGTCCAGCACGAGGGTGTGCGGGTCGGACAGCAGCGCGCAGGCCAGACCGAGGCGGCGATCCATGCCCCGCGAGAGCGTGCCCAGCCGCGCCTCGCGCAGACCGACCATGCCCACGACCTCCAGGACTTCGTCGGCCCGCCGCGTGGACAGTCCCGCGGCGGCGCACAGCATTCGCAGATGACCGCGGACCGTGCGGGCCGGGTGGCCGGGCACCTCGCCGAGCAGCACTCCCACCTCGCGTGAGGGGTGGGCGATGCGGTGCAGGGGGCGCCCTCTGAAGTAGGCGACGCCACGGCCTTGTTGGAGTTCGAGCATGAGTTTCAGCACTGTCGACTTACCCGCTCCGGGGGCCCCGAGGAGTGCGGTGACGTGGCCGGAGTGCGCCTCGAAGGACACATCGTCGACGGCGGGCGGAAAGTCCTTGCGAGGATTGCTGGTCAATCCGATGGCCTGGATCACCCTAGGCAAGATAGCGCGGTATGTCCGTTTTTTCGGGCACCCTGGGGCTCACCACACGGCCATGACAGCCGAACGCGACGGAGAAGGCTCCGACCACGCGCGCGTCAGACCTCCGGCGCGCGCCCGCCGGGCCTCCAGGCGCGCATGCGCCAGACCTACGACCCCGCGTGCGTCAGACCTCCGGGCGCAGCATCGGCGGGTTGAGGAGGGTGGCACCGCCGGCGCGGAAGAGCTGGGCGGGACGGCCGCCCTGCCGCGTGGTGGTGCCGCCGGTGGGCACCAGGAAGCCCGGCGTACCCGTCACCTTGCGATGAAAGTTGCGTGGGTCGAGGGCCACCCCCCAGACAGCCTCGTAGACGCGCCGCAGCTCGCCGACCGTGAACTCCGGCGGGCAGAAGGCCGTGGCCAACGAGGAGTACTCGATCTTGGAACGGGCGCGCTCCACCCCGTCCGCGAGGATCTGCGCGTGATCGAAGGCCAACGGCGCCACCGGCTCGCCGTCACGCCCGTAGCCACCCTGCTCCAGCAGCTCCTCGACAGGCGCCCAGCGTGCGCTGTTGGCGTCCCCGCCCGGCCTGGGTGCGGGCAGGTCCGGGGCGAGGGCGAGGTGGGCGACACTGACGACCCTCATCCTCGGGTCGCGCTTCGGGTCGCCGTAGGTCGCCAACTGCTCCAGGTGCGCGCCGTTGTCCTGCGCGGGCTCGGACGGTTCGTGGGCGGTGAGCCCGGTCTCCTCCGCCAGCTCCCTCGCCGCCGCCTGCGACAGATCCTCGTCCGGCCGGACGAAGCCACCGGGCAACGCCCACCGTCCCTGGAACGGCTGTTCGCCCCGCCGTACCGTCAGCGCGCAGAGCGCATGGCGACGGACGGTCAGCACGACAAGGTCCACGGTGACAGCGAAGGGCGGATAGTCCGACGGGTCGTAGGGCATGTCGCGATCATAGTCGTCTGCCTGACGATAAACACTCCCTTCGTCGTCGCTTCCCCACTTGATCCACTTCTGCCCGTGCCTGGTGTCGCGGATCGACCTCCACCCTCGCGCACCGTGCGCCGCCTGCCGTTCTCTCGTCATGTCACGGGAGGTCACACGCCCAACTGCAGTCCGTCAGCCGCCTCCTCGACCATCGCGAGCCCCAGCCGACTGACACGTACGGCGAACGGAGCGCCCGCGACGCGCAGGCCCGTCATACCGATCTCTCCCAGTGGCGCACTGCGCACCGGACGCAGGGTCACCGTCCCGGCGGGGGCATCGGGACGGATTCCGACGAGCGTGGTGAGCAGCAGCACCCCTGCGGCCGCCGCCGTCGCAGCCGGTCTGCAGGAGGCGGGGTGGGGCAGCGGGGCACTCCCCGCCGTCCGCTGCTCCCCCGCGTACATCTCGGGCAGCCGGCGGTCGAAGCTCTCGGCTGCGGCCAGCACCCCGCGCAGCAGCGCGCTCGCCTCCTTCTCGTACCCGGCGGCCGCCAGCCCCGCGACCGCGATCGCCGTCTCCTGCACACGCACCGCACCGCTGCGATGGCCGAAGGGGTTGTATCCCGCTTCTTTCGCCCCCAGGCTCCGCAGCCCCCACCCGGAATCCATGGCCGGCCCTCCGAGCAGCCGCGCGAGCTGTTCGGTCCGGACCCTGTCGAGGAGTCCTGGGGCCTGCTCCCCACCGCCGAGCAGCCCGGTGTCGAGGAGGTGGGCGGCACCGGCTCCCAGCTGCGGCACGAGGCGCCCGTCCGGGGTTCGGGCGGCCGCGGGTCTGCCACCGCCCCGGTCCTCGACCCAGAAATCCGCCGCGAACCGGACTCGCAGTTCTCGCGCCCAGCCTCGTAGCTCCGCCCCGCCCGGCCTGCCGTACGCGTCGAGGAGATCCGCGCCCAGCAGCGCGGCCCGGTGGGCGTGCGCCTGAGTCTCGCAACGCAGCGGGCCCCCTGGGCGCGGGTCGGGCAGATAGGCACCGCTGCCCACAGCGCCCCGCAGCCACCGCAGGCAGCGCTCAGCCGCGGGCAGCAGTTCCTCGGTCTCCTGCTCGGGGAGTCCCCACCTCCTGGCCTCCGCCAGGAGCACGGGGAACAGGAGGGTCGCCTCGGTACCGGTGCAGCCCGGCGGCAGATGCGGGCCCGCGTCCCGCCGCAGGCCCGGGATCATGCCGGACTCGGCCTTTCGGCCCACGACCTGGGTGCGGGCGAGGGTGCGCAGGGTGCCCGCGGCGAGACGAGTGCCGAGCGGCAGGGTCATCCGGGCCGCTACCAGCGCGTCGGCCGGGGCCATGCCGCAACGCCAGGGTGCGCCCGCCGCGAGGTGGGTGTCGGACGGGTTCTGCGGGTCCCGCAGCAGCAGGGCTTCGAGGTCCTCCAGGCAGGTGCGCAGCAAGGGCTGTGCCGTCGGGTCGTCGCCCGCGACTCCGACCTGGGACAGCGGGCTCGTGGCCCCTCGTGCCACCGGCCTGATGGGGCCCGCGCCGTCCGGCCGTACCCGCAGCTCCACGCTCCGGGTGCCGCCCGGCGGCAGCTCCAACTCCCAGCGCAGCAGCCCCGCGGAGGCCAGGGCGTCGGCAGGCGGTGGATGTGCCGTCACCGTGGCGTGCCCGTGCGTACTGGACCAGCGAAGGCCGGAGTCGTGCACACTCGCCGGCAGTTCCGGACCTGCGCTGCCGGAGGCGACGGCACCCAGTTCCGCGAGGTCCGTCCCCAGGGACACCTCGACGGGCAGACGCAGGGGGCGGCGGGCTGTGCTGTACAGGGTGATCCGCTCGGTACCGTCTGCATACCGCGTGCGCTCCACCATGACGTCCGGGTCCGGCCCGGCCTCGGCGGACATGCGCAGCGTCGCCATGAACCGGGCTCTGTCGGCCGAGATCATCCGCGCCTGCACGGCGAGCGGTTCCCGTCCGGCCACCCTCACCTGGCAGCGGGAGAGTACGCGCCGGCCGGCACGGTAGAACCCCTCCAGTCCTCGGCCGTTCAGTTGGCCCTGCTCCGTCGAGATCGCGAGGCCCGGCAGGGCGACGCAGATCAGCGTCGTGTGGGCCGGTGGCAGCTCCACGGGGCGGCGGGGAGCAGGCACCGACACCTGTGGGGGCGAAGCGCTTCCGGCGGCGGTGCGGGGCAGCCCGGCGGAGCCGCTCGCGCCGGGCGCTGTGGGCGTGGCGGGTACGGCCGGCGCGAGGGGTGCGGCGGGTGCGGCTGGTGCCCGGCCGCCCCAGACCGCTGGGCGTGAGCCCGTGACGCGGGGCATCGGGCTGCGGATGTCGGTGCGTGAGGCGCCGGTTGCCTCCCCACGGGCCCCTGCCCGGACCTGGGCAGGGGGCTGGGACGGCCTGAGGAACGACGGGACGTCGTCGGCATCGGACATGGACGGCAGGGGCATGGGGTGGCTTCTTCTGTCTACGGCGCGCTCGGGGTGCGCCCGGAACCAGGTGGGGCACCGGAGCGGGACGGGGTGCGACGGCGGCGAGGCCAGGCCACGGGTACCGCCACTCAGGTGAACGGAGCGGCTCCGCTCAGGGTCACGCCCCGGGCCCGGGAAGCCGAGCGCCCCTCGGCCCGGCGAGCAGGCTGCGACGGCCCCGACAGGGAACAGCACGCTCAGGTGCGCCCCGATCCAGAAGAGCATGCTCAGGTGCGGCCCGATCCGGGAGATGGTGCTCAGGTAGGTCCCGATCCGGGACAGGAGCGCCCTGCCTGCCCCGTCCCCGTTCGCCGCGCTCAGCTCTCCCCCTCGGTGGGCTGCCCACCGCCACCACGGCGGGCCCGCGCGCGAGCGCTCGCGCCGTTGGCCGGGCTCCCCGGGCGTCGACCGGCGGGTGCCTTCCCGGCTCCCGAGCGTGATCGCCGGGCATGAGCGGCACCGGATGATCGCCGGATGGTGCGGGTCTCGGCGCTACCGTCCGGGTGTGACCTGCGGCGGCGCCGAGGGCTGGTCGTGATGCAGGGCTCAGCCGGGGTCGCCTGCGCGGCCGGACGCTGGCCGGAAGGGGTCTCTTCGCCCACGCCTACGCCCACTTCCACGCCCTCGACATCAACCTCGGCACCAGCTCCGGCACCGGCCCTGACCTCGTCCTCGGCACCCGCACCCGCACCCGCACCCGCGGGGGCAGGGACAGGGACAGAAGCCGCCGCCACGCCCCGTCCCCTGCGCTCGGCGCGCAGGCAGCGGCGAATGGATTCGGGGTCGAGGCCTTCGTTGCAGGCCTGGTGGAGAAGACGAGCGAAGAGGTAGTCCGGATCCGCGGCGAGGGCCATGGCCAATGCCTCGCGGGCCTCCAGTTCGTCCCCCGAGGACCAGGCGACCCAGCCCACGAGCGTCAGCGGGGCGGCGGCATGCTCACCGTACGGACCGACACAGCGGCGGGCGAGGGCGCGCCAGAGACGGAGGGCCGGGCCGGCTTCGTCGCCCTCCATCCACTCCGCTGCGCGGTCGCGAGTGGCTCGGTCCTGGAGTCCGAGGATCAGGGCGGCCGCATCCTCGTGTCCCACGAGTTCGTCGTCGTGGAGGTCCGCGTCCAGCGTGCCGGGCACGGCCGGAGCGGCGGCCAGTCGCTCGATGGCGCGCTGGGCCACGGCGAGGGTCTCCTCGGCCACGTCCGCGCGGCTCTCCGCGTGCAGAATGCGTGGGACGAGCGCGGACTGCGCCGCGTCGAGGGCGGCCTCCTGCTGCAGCGCGGCAGCGGTCTCCCAGGGCAGCAGCCTCGCCCTCAGCTCCTTCAGGGTGCCGCGCACCTGGAGGCCCGCGTAGGTCGCGGCGGCGGCCAGCACCGAGGTGCCCGGCAGCCCCATCGACTCTCCCTCGGGGGAACAGCAGCCGTTGCCGGGACAGCAGTAGGACCAGAAGCGGCCGTCGGAGATGCACAGGGCCTCGACCACCGGCACGTCGAGGGTGCCGCAGGCCCTGCGCAGCAGTTGCGCGAGGGGCCGCAGGCGTTCCATGACGTCACGTGGCGACTCATCGCTCGCCGGGTCCTGGCAGAGGAAGGCGACCATGCTCTCCGGCCTGGCTCCTCGACGCTCACTTCCGGTCACCAGCCCCCGGGCCAGCTGTTGGGCCACCGCCGGCCAGTCATCCGTCTGGGCCGGGATGCCCAGTCGTGCGCGCCCGCCGAACCGTCCCCGGGCGTCCCGGTCGTGCAGTGCGACGAGGACGATGCTGTCCTCGGGGCGGTACCCAAGGAGGTACGGCAGGGCGTCGGCGAGTTCGGCCGGGGTCCGGAGGGTGACCTGCTGTCCGTCGAGGGGTCCGGTGGTCGCGCCGTGGCCCAGGTAGGCGGTGGGCTCGCCCTCGCGGCCACATCCGTTCTGGCCGCTGATGTCACTGTTGCCGGAGGTCCCGGCCGCTTCGCTGTGATTCGTCATGCGGCGACCATCTCGCGGATCTTGAGATTCCGCTTTGGCCTGTGGATAAGTCCGACCATGACCACGTCAGAACCTGTCCACAGTTCGCTCCTCTCGTTCGCGCGATGTCGGAGGCATCAGGTTGCATGGGGCCATGAGCGACGAAGACCTGCCCCCCACGGACCGCCAAGACCTGCGTACGGCCGCCGACGCCGTGCTGGCCCGCCTCGTCGGCGCGCCGGCGGGCGCCGCGCGACTGCGCGAGGACCAGTGGCACGCCATCGAGGCGCTGGTCGCGGAGCAGCGCAGAGCCCTGGTGGTACAGCGCACGGGCTGGGGCAAGTCCGCGGTGTACTTCGTCGCGACCGCGCTGCTGCGCGAGCGGGGCGCGGGCCCCACCGTCATCGTCTCCCCGCTTCTCGCCCTGATGCGCAACCAGGTGGAGGCGGCCGCCCGCGCGGGCATCCACGCGCGGACGATCAACTCGTCGAACACCGAGGAATGGGACACGATCCGCCAGGAGGTCGCCGCGGGCACGGTCGACGTGCTCCTGGTCAGCCCGGAGCGGCTCAACAACCCCGACTTCCGCGACCAGGTCCTGCCCGCGCTGGCGGCCGCGACCGGGCTGCTCGTGGTCGACGAGGCGCACTGCATCTCGGACTGGGGCCACGACTTCCGCCCCGACTACCGTCGGTTGCGCACCATGCTGGCCGATCTGCCGCCGGGGGTTCCGGTGCTCGCCACGACCGCGACGGCCAACGCGCGCGTGACGGCCGACGTGGCGGAGCAACTGGGCACCGGCGGCGGCACGGACGCCCTGGTCCTGCGAGGGCCGCTGGACCGCGAGAGCCTGAGCCTCGGGGTGCTCGAACTGCCGGACGCCGCCCACCGGATGGCCTGGCTCGCCGACCACCTGGACGAGTTGCCGGGTTCCGGGATCATCTACACGCTGACCGTGGCCGCCGCCGAGGAGGTGACCGCGTTCCTGCGCCAGTGCGGGCACACCGTGACGTCGTACACCGGCAAGACGGAGAACGCGGACCGGCAGCAGGCCGAGGAGGACCTCCTCGCCAACCGGGTCAAAGCCTTGGTCGCCACCTCCGCGCTGGGGATGGGCTTCGACAAGCCCGACCTGGGGTTCGTCGTGCATCTGGGCTCACCGTCCTCCCCCATCGCCTACTACCAGCAGGTCGGCCGCGCCGGTCGTGGTGTCGAGCACGCCGAGGTGCTGCTGCTGCCCGGCAAGGAGGACCAGGCGATCTGGGAGTACTTCGCCTCGGTCGCCTTCCCTCCGGAGGAACAGGTGCGCCGGACCCTGGACGTGCTGGCGCACGCGGAGCGACCGCTGTCCCTGCCCGCCCTCGAACCGCTGGTGGAACTGCGTCGGTCCCGTCTGGAGACGATGCTGAAGGTCCTCGACGTGGACGGCGCCGTCCGCCGCGTCCAGGGCGGCTGGGTCTCCACCGGGGTCCCCTGGACGTACGACACCGAGCGCTACGCCTGGGTAGCCAAGCAGCGCGCGGCCGAGCAGCAGGCCATGCGTGACTACGTGACGACGTCGGGCTGCCGGATGGAGTTCCTGCGACGGCAGTTGGACGACGAGGAGGCCGCCCCCTGCGGGCGTTGCGACACCTGCACGAAGCCCAGATTCGCGGACTCCGTCTCCTCGGCGGCGCTGGACGCGGCGCGCGGCGAGCTGGGGCGGGCGGGAGTCGAGGTGGAGCCCCGCAAGATGTGGCCGACCGGGCTGCCGGCGGTCGGCGTCAATCTGAAAGGACGTATTCCGGCCGGTGAACTGGCGGCTCCGGGACGAGCGTTGGGGCGGCTGTCGGACATCGGCTGGGGCAACCGACTGCGGCCGATGCTCTCGCCCCAGGCCCCGGACGGCCCGGTTCCGGACGATGTCGCGAAGGCGGTGGTGGGCGTACTGGCCGACTGGGCGAAGGGCCCTGGCGGCTGGGCCACAGGGCAGCCCGACGCACAGCCGCGTCCGGTGGGTGTCGTCACCATGGCATCCCACAGCCGGCCGCAGTTGATCGGTTCTCTCGGTGCCCGGATCGCCGAGATCGGCCGTCTGCCGCTGCTGGGTTCGGTTGCGTACACCGGCGCGGTTTCCCAGGTCACGCGTAGCAACAGCGCGCAACGCCTCAAGGCGCTCGACGGGGCACTGACCGTGCCCCCCGAGCTGGCCGCCGCCCTCGAGGAGGCGAACGGGCCCGTGCTCCTGGTAGACGACGCCACGGAGACCGGCTGGACCCTCGCGGTCGCCGCGCGCGTACTCCGGCGCGCGGGCGCACAGGGGGTGTTGCCCCTCGTGCTCGCGGTCCGGGGGTGACCGTCCGTCAACCACGCGTGAACACCGTGCCGCTTGGGCGTTGTCGACGCCGTCCCATGCGCAGGGATATAAGCGGTGGATCACCACAAAACTGTCAGTGGCCCCAATTGCTCGTTGCCGCAACCAAGTTCGCCAGGAAGAATTGGAGTCCGCTCCCCGCACGGCCCACTCGTGAATCGGTAGGGCTTCTGCTGCGGCGTGCGCTCCCCCAAGTCCGACCCTCGCCCCGCTGTGTGGGCGCGTAGCCGAAGGGAGGATCGTGACCTTCGGATTCGCTCCGTCGTCGGCGGCTTCCGTGTCGACCTCTGCCGACCTGTCCGCCACTTCCGCCAACCGGTTGCTCGAGCCCGCGGAATGGGCCGCCGCCGGGATTCCGCTGCTGCGCAATCCCCGGGAGGTCGTCAACGGGCTGCACGCGCGGCATCAGCCCCGGCCCGCGACGGCGGTCATCGCCGTCCTGGATCCGGACGAGCGGTTGCTGGCGAGCGCCTCGTTCGTCCGGCGTCCCGCGCCGGCCGACGGGTGGATGTTCCGCAACGCCCTCCTCGCCCAGCTGCGCCGGGTCATTCCGCACGATCTGCGCCGGCGCACCCCGGTGCGGACGGCCGTGCTGCTCTACTGCCGTGAGGGCGACGCGCGTTGGACGGAGGAGGACGGGGCGTGGATGTGGGGGCTGCGGGACGCCTGCACGCTGCACGGGCTGCGCTGCGGGGCGTACATCACGCTGACACGTGACGGCTGGCAGGTCCTCGGCGAGGGCAGAGGTGGCCGACGCCCGCACGCGGACTCACCGGCCGAGCCCTTCGCCACAGCCGTCGCGCCGCCGCCCATGCCGCGCACCGGTGGCGTCGCGTCGGAGGTACTGCGCCGAGCCGCCGCGCGCTGAGCCGCAACCACTCCAGTCCGCAGACGTCCGGTCACAGCCGCTCCGGTCCGTAGCCGCTCCGGTCCGCAGACGTCCGGTCACAGCCGCTCCGGTCCGAAGCCGTTCCGAGCCGCTTCGGCACCCGCCCGGACCACGGCGAATACGCCCGCACCCACCCCCGCGCGGCCCGCGGGGGTGCGGCAACACGCTGCCGCCGTGGCCCCGTGGACAGCTCGACGCGAGCGAGGCATGGCACGACACCGCTCCTCACCCCACTCCACGGCACGGCGCGGCTCCCCACCTCACCCAACTGAGCGGCGGCATCGCAGGCCACCCCCACGACGCCCTCGAAGCCTCCCCGGGAACGCCGAAACACCCCGCGGGCACGCCGAAGCGCCCCTGCACGGGGTGTGGCCGCAGTCCTGCCCAGGTCGTTCCGGGGCGTGCACGGCTCCCCGGCGGGCCCTGGCGGGCCGACCGGGGCCGGGTCCGCAGTCGCTCAGACCCCGGCGCCCAGCACCGAGTTGATCGTCTGCGGGTCACCGCACACGATCAGCAGGGCCCGGGCCCGGCCGAGGGCCTTCGGCAGCGCATGGGCGGTGGCGGCATCGGTTCCACCGTTGACGGCGACCACGACGACGGGACGCGGCGCGGCCCGGTCGGCGGCCGAGGCATCGGCGTAGAAGACGTCGTCGCCCGCGTCGTGCTGCGCCCAGTAGGCCGCCTCGCCGAAGGAGAGCTCGTGGTCGGCCCACGGGTGCGACTGGCCGGTGGTGATCACCAGCACGTCGCCGGGGGCACGGCCCGACTCCAACAGCAGATCGACGGCTTCCTCGGCGGCGTCCAGCGCACCCTCGGCCGAGGCCGGGATCAGCTGGATCTGCGGGGTTGCGGCAGGAGCGGACGGCCCGGGCTTGGCCGCGGTGTGAGCCGCGCGCTGGGCCGGCACCGGCCGGGCAGGACCCGGACGACCGGGACGCGGCGGAGCCGCGGGACGGGGACCGGGTACGGGACGGGGGGTCGGCGCGACCCGGCCGCTGGCCGGAGTGGCACGCGGGCCCTGGGCACTCTCGTGAATCTGAGGCTCCTCGGGAATGAGAGGCATGAGCTGATGTTTATCAAACGCCGGTGCGACTCGCGTCGGCGGGTGGTACATGAGTGCGAACGAATCCGTCAGAAATCGAAGCCGAGCTGACCCTCGATCTCCGGAACGCTTCCGTTCGCCCAGTTGCGGGCCTTCTTGAGGTGCCGCCACTGGGGCAGCGCATCAAGATACGCCCACGACAACCGGTGGTACGGGGTGGGGCCCCGCTCCGCCAGCGCGGCCTTGTGGACAGGCGACGGATACCCGGCGTTGGCCGCGAAACCGAAGTCTGCATGGTCGACACCCAGTTCGGCCATCATTTTGTCGCGCTGAACCTTGGCGATCACCGAGGCGGCCGCGACGGCGACACAGGACTGATCGCCCTTGATCACCGTACGGACCCGCCAGGGTGACCCCAGGTAGTCGTGCTTGCCGTCTAGGATGACCGCGTCGGGCCGCACCGGAAGCGCCTCCAGGGCCCGCACGGCGGCCAGCCGCAGCGCGGCCGTCATGCCCAGGTCGTCGATCTCCTCCGGAGAGGCATGACCGAGGGCGTGCGAGGTGACCCACGTCAGCAGTTCCCGGGCGAGCGACTCGCGTCGCCTGATCGTCAGGAGCTTGGAGTCGGTGAGGCCCTCGGGCGGTCGGCGCAGTCCGGTGACCGCCGCGCAGACGGTGACGGGACCGGCCCACGCTCCGCGCCCCACCTCGTCGACACCGGCAATGACCTTCGCTCCGGTCGTGGCGCGCAGGGAGCGCTCGACGGTGTGAGTAGGTGGTTCGTACGGCATGGCGCCCTTAGCCTACGCCGCCCGCGCCCCCGCGCGACACCCAGGTTTCCCGGGGCAACCCCACCCCTCTCGCAGACGCCGCCCGGGCACGTCAACGACGGAGCAGCGGAACCATCAGCTGGTCGACCATCTCCTCGATGTCCCGCTCACCCCATTCGCTCCCGCACATCTTCGAGCGGTACATCATCATGGCCGGAATCGCGTCGAAGACATAGCCGTTGGCCGCGTCCGGACGCACCTCACCTCGCTGGATTCCACGCTCCACGACCTCGCGCAGCAGCTTGACCGTCGGCTCCACGACGCCCTCGATGATCACGCCGTGAAAGCGCTCGGCCTGAATGGTGTCGCATTCGTGAATCACCGACCGCAGCGCGAACCCGGGGCGGGAGAACATCGCCTCGCGCGCCTGACGGCACAGCGCCAGCAGGTCGTCGCGCACGCTCCCGAGGTCGGGCGCCTCCTCGAAGCGCGGCAGCCCGGCCTGCAGGGCGTCGGCGACGAGGTCCTCCTTGGAGGGCCAGCGACGGTAGACCGCGGCCTTGCCCGTCTGAGCGCCGGCGGCGACCCCCTCCATGGTGAGGCCGCTCCAGCCGACCGTGCTGAGCTGCTCCAGCGCGGCGTCGAGGATCGCACGCTCGAGCACGGCGCCGCGCCGACGCGGGGAGACCGTCGGGGCAGGAGCGGTCGTCCAGCGCGAAGTGACCATCTGTGTTTCTCCGTTGAGCCAGGGGGCGAGGTGCCGAAAGCGGAAGCGGACGGACGACGCGGACCGCGGCGGCGACTTCAATGAACGCTTGCGTTCACTAAGGGGGACTCACTACCGTGGACGCGTCAGTGAACGCGAGCGTTCACTAAGGCACTTGTGGGGGACCCATAGTGACAACCTCTCCGTTGATTCAGAATCAGAAGCCGGGAGCCGCCCGCCGGGAGGGGCGCCCCGGCATCGCACTCACCGTCATCGCGGCCTGCCAACTCATGGTGGTACTCGACGCGACGATTGTGAACATCGCCCTCCCGCACATTCAAGACGCGCTCAAGTTCAGCACCACCGACCTGACATGGGTGGTCAGCGCCTACACGCTGACTTTCGGCGGTCTGCTGCTCCTCGGGGGGCGGGCCGGTGACATCCTCGGCCGCCGCCGGGTGTTCATGACCGGCATCCTCGTCTTCACGCTCGCCTCGCTGCTCGGCGGGCTCGCCCAGGAGCCCTGGCAGCTGCTCGCCGCCCGCGCTCTGCAGGGCGTCGGCGGGGCGATCGCGTCGCCGACCTCGTTGGCACTCATCACGACGACGTTCGCCGAGGGGCCCGAGCGGAATCGCGCGTTCGGTGTCTTCGCCGCGGTCTCCGCCGGTGGCGGCGCCATCGGTCTGCTCGCGGGCGGCATGCTCACCGAGTGGCTCGACTGGCGGTGGGTGCTGTTCGTCAACGTGCCCATCGGTGTGCTGATCGCCGTCCTCACCCCGATGTACATCAGCGAGTCCGAGCGACACCCGGGACGGTTCGACATCGCGGGCGCGCTCACCTCGACCGCCGGTATGGCCGCGCTGGTCTACGGGTTCATCCGCGCGGCGGAGGACGGCTGGCGCGACGGCCTGACCATCGGTTCCTTCACGGCCGCGGTGGTCCTGCTGCTGGTGTTCGGTCTCATCGAGAGGCGCGCCAAGGAGCCCATCACCCCGCTGCGGATGTTCACCGACCGCAATCGCTCGGGCACGTACGTGATCATGCTGAGTCTCGCTGCGGCGATGTTCGGGATGTTCTTCTTCATCGTGCTGTTCGTGCAGAACGTGCTGCGCTACACCCCGATCGAGGCCGGTCTGGCCTTCCTCCCGGTGACCGTCGCGATCGTCACCGGTGCCGGTCTGTCCCAGCGGTTCCTGCCGGTGCTCGGCCCGAAACCGTTCATGGTGGTCGGCTCCACGCTCGTGGTGCTCGGTCTGACCTGGCAGACCTTCATCAGCCCCGACAGCTCCTACGTCGGTGGCGTGCTCGGTCCGATGGTGATGTTCGGCTTCGGCATGGGCCTGAACTTCGTGACCCTCACCCTGACCGCGGTCTCGGGGGTCGCCCCGCACGAGGCGGGCGCGGCGTCCGGTCTGCTCAACGTCACACAGCAGGTGGGCGGCTCGCTCGGCCTGTCCATCCTCACGACGGTCTTCGGTACGGCCAGCCGCGACGAGGCTGAGAAGCAGGTCCAGCTCTTCATGGCCCAGGCCACGGACGCACAGAAGGCCGAGTTCGCCAAGACCCAGCAGTTGCCGGCCCCCTGGAGCCACGATGTGCTCTCCCAGGGCATCTCCACGGCCTTCATACCGGCTGTCGCGATGGCCGTGCTCGCCCTGGCCACCGCCCTCCTGGTGATCAGGGTCCGCAAGAGCGACCTGGAAGCCCTCTCTGGCACGGCCGGACCCGCCGCCGGAGGCTGACGGCACGGTCACGAAACAGCCGCGCACCGGCCGGACCACACCCATGCGCACGGGGATCAGGACGTGGTCCGGCCACAGCGGCGAGCGGCGAGCGGCGAGCGGCGAGCGGCGAGCGGCGAGCGGCGAGCGGCGAGCGGCGAGCGGCGAGCGGCGAGCGGCGAGCGGCGAGCGA
>NZ_JBVISJ010000007.1:0-103419 GCF_055575575.1 Streptomyces sp. NPDC034049 | reverse complement strand
CGAGCGGCGAGCGGCGAGCGGCGAGCGGCGAGCGGCGAGCGGCGAGCGGCGAGCGGCGAGCGGCGAGCGGCGAGCGGCGAGCGGCGAGCGGCGAGCGGCGAGCGAAGGTACGGTGGCCCACCGCCGCGACGGCTCTCAGCGGTAGAACTCCGGCCCCAGCTCGCCGCACGCCGGTCCGCTCGCGTCACCCACCGGCGGACGCTCGTCCAGGATGCGCCTGGCCTCGGCCTCGCCCCAGCTCGTGGCGTACCAGGGAACGTGCTGTCGCTCGTCCAGCTCCTCCTTGATGTCCCACAGCGCGCACGACCGCATGGGCTCCTCCAGCCGGTCCAGGGCGGGCACCGCGTCGGCGGACAGCCCTCGCGCGTAGGGCAGGTCGAAGCGGCCCGTGGTCTCGTACCGTTCGACGTTGCGCTCGGCGATCAGCCCGTCCGGCGACACCAGCCCGAACCCGAGCACCACGGCGACGGCGCCGGCCGCGACGGCGCGCGGCAGCCATCGGGCACCCCACACACCGGCGGCCATGATGAGCACGATGACCAGGCCGAGCCAGAGCTCCATGGTCAGCACCGAGATCCTCAGTCGCGTCAGTCCATAGGCCTCCACGTACATGTCCATACGTCGCACCGCGGATGCCACGACAACGAGCGCCAGCGCGCACAGCGTTCCCAGCACCCCACGCACGAGCGTCCGGTCACTCGATCGAGTGCGAGGGGCCCAGCGGAGGGCGACCACGATGACCACCAGGGTGAGCAGCGTGGCCATGAGCAGCTGCCAGAAGCCCTGGCGCGCGTACTGGGCGTAGGTCTGGCCGGTCTCCTTCAGGACCGCGTCGTAGCCACCGAAGAGCACGGCGAGCTGAACGGCGTTGAAGACGGCGAAGAGCCCGACGAGCCCGACCAGAGGCAGTGCCCACTCGACGCGGCCGCGGGCACGCCCCGCCGGCACCTGGATGCGGTCCCAACGGGCGGGTGCGGCCGCCGTGCGGGCCGCCGCGAGGGTTCCGAACAGGCCCAGGGCGAGGAGCAGCAACCTCCAGGGACCGTCGGACACGGAGACGTCGGGCACCAGAGCGCCGAGCAGATCGGCGAAGGCCGCGTCGGCCCCGGCGAACAGCGCCCCGAAGACGAAGAGGAGGACGGCAGCGACGAGAAGCGCCCTCAGCACGGGCGCCAGGCGGTTGCGGTTGCCGCCCATCCGCTCGCGCAGGCCCTGCCAGGCCCAGGCCGGTCCGGTGACCAGCGAGGTGAAGACACCGACGGGTCCGAGCAGGACACCCGGCCAGGTGCGGCCGCCGTGCAGGGCGAGCGAGCCCGCCGCGAACGCGGTGACGACGGCGAGGAACGAGGGCCACTCGGCGGCCCGCAGTGCGGGCACGGTCAGCAGGGCCAGACCCCCGGCACCCCAGACGAGGGCCCACGGGCGAGGGCGGCGGCCCGCCCGGCGGCCGGCGGCGTACACGGCGAGGGTGGTGGGCACCGCGACGAAGACCAGGTTGACCGCCAGCCCCTCGCCCAGGAGAAACATGCTGAGCAGACCGGTGGCCAGGGCCGCCCACAGGGTCGCGGTACGGATCGGCGCGGGATCGCCGGGCGCGAAATCGATCAGTCCGGGCGGTGTGGGCGGCGGTCCGCCCGGTATGGGTGCGGGTCTGCCCGCCTTGCCCTCCGCTGCGGCGTCGGCAGGTGCCGTCGGCCGGGACCGGTCCTTGTCCGCCCCCGCACGAGCCCTCGGCGGCGAGCTTTCGGGTTCCGGCGTGGCTGGAGCTGACGGCGTTTCGGACATGGGACCCCCTCCCCCGACCGGCCCTCGTCACCCACCGTATGCAGCGCGCGGCTGCGGCAGAAGACTCGTCGCCGGTACCTCTTCGCCGTCTCTCGTCATGATCAACAGACGGCGTGGCGGAAAGGGTATGCCGTAGGAACGGCCGCACCGCCGATCGAGAAGCGCACTGTGGCATTCCTGTGACAGTTGAGGCGCATGGGGCGGACGAGCCCAGGGAAGCGCACCCCTTCAATCATTTGTCCTGACTTACCCCGGTCCGCGCGCCACAAGGCGTACCCCGGGGGCTACCCCACCCGGAGCCAGTCGGGAAACGCCTCGGTCTGCCGCGTCCACGCCTCGGGAGGCGCCCCGGCCTTCCCGGCGGCGACCACTCCGCCGACGATGGCGCAGGTCGTATCGACGTCACCGCCCACCTGGGCCGTCGTCCAGAAACCCCGCTCGTAGTCACCGAGGGCGCGTGCTGCCGACCAGAGCGCGAACGGCACGGTGTCGTGCGCCGTCGTACGCCGCCCACAGCCCAGTACGGCGGCGACGGTGTCCGCGTCGGCGTAGTCGAGCATGTCCCGGGCGCGCCGCAGGCCGGCGCCGACTGCGCTCTTCGGGACGAGGGCGACGACCCCGTCGAGCAATGTCCCGGGGCTCGGCGGTCCGGCGGGGTCGGCCGCGAGGGCGGCGGCCGCTGCGACGGCCATGGCGCCGACGACGGCCTCCCGGTGCTGATGCGTGGGGTACGCCGAGATCTCGGCCTGGTGGGTGGCCTGCTCGGGGTCGTCCGCGTACCAGGCGCCCAGTGGGGCGATCCGCATGGCAGCGCCGTTGCCCCAGGATCCCTGGCCGTTGAAGAGCGCGGAGGCCAGCTGGCGCCAGTCGCCGCCTTCGCGGACCAGCCGCAGCAGGCGGTTGACCGCGGGGCCGTAGCCCCGGTCGAAGTCGTGGTGCACCGCGAAGGAGCGGGCGAGCTCGTCCTGGTCGATCCGGTGGTGGGCCGCGAGGACGGCCACGACGGAGCAGGCCATCTCGGTGTCGTCGGTCCACTGCCAGGGGCCGGGCGGGGTCTCGCGGCGCTTGAGCAGCGGGTAGTTCACGGGCACGAAGTACTGCGAGCCCAGCGCGTCCCCCACCGCGAGGCCGCGCAGGCTGGACAGGGCGCGCTCCAGGCGGCCGGTGGAAGAGGAGTCAGCGGTCATCGCCCTGCCACTCTAACTGGTGGCTCCGTACGATTCCGGGTCCCGCCAGCGATCGAACGGCCGGTCGAGCGTGTACTTGCCGTCCTCCCCGAGAACGAGCATCCGCATCTCCGCGTTCCCGGGGTTCGACAGCGACTCGAACTCGGCGACCGTCCAGTGGAACCAGCGCATGCAGAACAGACGCATGGCGAGCCCGTGGGTGACCAGCAGAACGTTGGGCGGGTGGTCGGGGTCCTCGAAACTGCGGAAGAGGCTCTCCAGGAAGTTGCCGACCCGGTCGTAGACGTCGGCGCCGGACTCCCCCTGCGCGAAGCGGTAGAAGAAGTGGCCGTACGCGTCCCGGTAGGCCTTCTGGAGGCGTACGTCGTCCGGGTCCTGCCAGTTGCCCCAGTCCTGTTCGCGCAGCCGTGGCTCCTCGCGCACACGCACCTGCTCGGGGTTCAGGTGAAAGGCCTGGAAGGTCTCGTGCGTCCGGCGATAAGGGGAGACGTAGACGCTGACGCGCTCGCTGCCGAGCACCTCGCGGATGCGTTTGCCGGTCTCCTCGGCCTGCTGCCAGCCGAGATCGGTGAGGGCGAGGGCGTGGTCGGGCTCGCGCTCGTACACGGTGTCATCAACATTGCCCGTTGACTCGCCGTGTCGGACAAGGATGATGCGCCGTGGTCGTGCCATGCCAAGACCCTAAAGGGGACGAGGGCGGAACGAGCACTCGTCCGGGTGGCATACGGCGTAGGTCACACAGGTTCCGCACACCCACCATCGAGGTTTGAGACTCAAACTCACCGCAGATGGAATCTCGAGCAGATGGAATCTCAAACGGTCCAGCTCGGCTCCAGTTCCACGATGTCGCCGGTCATGGCGGCGACGTCGGCCTCGATCTGGGCCCTCAGGGCGAGGCGTTCGATGCGTTCGACGCGGTACTTGCCGTGCTCGGCGGCCGACTGCCACATGGAGAGGATCAGGAACTCGTGTGCGGGTGCCTCACCGAAGAGTCCGCGCACCATGCCCGGAGAGCCCGCCATCGCGGGGTTCCAGACCTTCTCCTGCATCAGCGCGAAGTGCTCGGCCCGCTCCTCGTGGACACGGCAGTGCGCCACCCGCACCAGATCGGCCTCCGTGAAGCGCGGCTCGAAACCGGTCTTCACGTCGAACCGGTGGTCGAAGAGCTTGGCCTGCATGTCCTTGAAGGTGCCCGACTGCGACGCGGCGAGCCGGTCGTGGGAGCGCGCCATGAAGGAGTCGTAGAAGGCACGGCTCTCCCAGAAGGAGAAGATGTGCGCCACGCCGGCCCGCCCCCGGCTCCAACCCCCGCCCTGTCCACGGAATCCCGGCTCCCCCAGTAGCCCCGCCCACTTTCGCTGCCCCCGTTCGAAACCGCGGCGGTCCACCACGGTGCAGCGAATCCACTTGACCAGCACCGCGCCATGGTAAGGCCACGGAACGTGGCGGCGGTCACTCTCCGGCCGGTTGCACCCGGGCGAGCGCCTCGGCGCGCATGCGAGGATGGACAACTGGCCTGGAGTGCCGACCAGTTCGGCCCGCACGCAGAGAAGAACGGGGAGGGAGTTCTGTTGAACGGCCTCAACAAGGGCATCCGCAAGGTCGAGGTGTCGCTGAAGTGGGACCCGAGTCCGGCCGGACAGCCGCCGACGGATCTCGACCTCGTCGCGGCCCCCTACTTGGCGACCGATCCGAACGGCAGCCCCGCCTATGTGGTGCACTTCGACAGCCGCTCGCCCGACGGCACCATCAACCTCAACCGCGACAGCAAGACCGGCCAGGGCTTCGGCTGGGACGAGGTCATGACGGTCGAGCTGAACCGCCTCGACAGCCGGTACGGCCGGGTCGTGATCGGTGTGGCCATACAGCAGGGATCGGGTCCGAGGACCTTCGGCGACGTCACCAATCCCGCCCTGCGCATCCGCGAGGACTACACCGTCCTGACGGAGGACGACTTCGGCGGTGTCCTCGGATCGACGGCCGCGACCGTCGCCGAGTTCGTCCGTGACTCCACCGGCGAATGGACCTTCCACCCGGGCGTCATCGGCTTCGACGAGGACCCGGCGACCTTCGCCCGCGTCATGGGCGGCACACGAGAGCCCTGACTCCCCCGCCCCGACGGGGCACCGGCGTCCTGAGGCTCGATCGCCCGGGCAGCAGCGGTTCCGCCCGGGCAGTGCCCGGGCGGCAGAAGGGGGAGCCGGCATGTCGCCGGCTCCCCGCCTCTGTCCGTCACTTCACGCCCGGAGGGCGCTCAGGTCAGCTGCAGCCGCTCGTCGAGCCGCAGCCCTCGCAGATGTAGCAGGAACCGGCCCGCTGCATCTTCGTCCCGCAGGAGAAGCAGAGCGGGGCGTCGGCCTGGATGCCCAGCTGCATCTCCACCAGCTCGGCGCTGGTGTGGGCCTGCTTCGGAGCGGGCTTGGCGCCCTCCTCGTCTGCCTTCGGAGCGGAGACCGCCTTGAGGGACTGGCGCGGAGCCGACTGGGCGAGGCCCTCGACGTCGACCTCTTCCTCGATCGGCTCGTACGACCCGGTCTCCAGGTGACGCTGACGCTCCTCGGCGGAGTGGATACCGAGCGCGGAGCGGGTCTCGAAGGGCAGGAAGTCGAGCGCCAGGCGGCGGAAGATGTAGTCGACGATCGACGCCGCCATCCGCACGTCCGGGTCGTCCGTCATACCGGCCGGCTCGAAGCGCATGTTCGTGAACTTCGAGACGTACGTCTCCAGCGGCACGCCGTACTGCAGACCCACCGAGACGGCGATCGAGAAGGCGTCCATCATGCCCGCGAGGGTCGAACCCTGCTTGGACATCTTCAGGAAGACCTCGCCGAGACCGTCGTCCGGGTAGGAGTTGGCGATCATGTAACCCTCGGCGCCGCCGACGGTGAAGGAGGTGGTGATGCCGGGACGGCCCTTCGGGAGGCGCTTGCGGACCGGGCGGTACTCGACGACCTTCTCGACGGTGGCCCGGATCGTCTCCTCGGCCTTCTCCGTGATCTCAGCCTTCTCCGTCTCCTTGGTCTTCGCGGAGAGCGGCTGGCCGACCTTGCAGTTGTCACGGTAGATCGCGAGCGCCTTGACGCCCAGCTTCCAGGCCTCGAAGTAGATCTCCTCGACCTCCTCGACGGTCGCCGTCTCCGGCATGTTGACCGTCTTGGAGATGGCGCCGGAGATCCAGGGCTGGATCGCGGCCATCATGCGGACGTGGCCCATCGGGGAGATGGCACGCTCGCCCATGGCGCAGTCGAAGACCTCGTAGTGCTCCTGCTTGAGGCCCGGGGCGTCGATCACATTGCCGTGGTCGGCGATGTGGGCGACGATCGCCTCGATCTGCTCCTCCTGGTAGCCCAGGCGGCGCAGGGCCTGCGGGACCGTGCCGTTGACGATCTGCATCGAGCCGCCGCCGACCAGCTTCTTGAACTTGACCAGCGCCAGGTCGGGCTCGACACCGGTGGTGTCGCAGGACATGGCGAGGCCGATCGTGCCGGTCGGGGCGAGCACGGACGCCTGCGAGTTGCGGAAGCCGTTCTTCTCGCCGAGGCGGAGGACGTCCTGCCAGGCCTCGGTGGCGGCGGCCCAGACGGGGGAGTCCAGGTCGTCCATGCGGACGGCCGTGCCGTTGGCGTCGGAGTGCTGCTTCATCACGCGGTTGTGGGCGTCCGCGTTGCGGGCGTAGCCGTCGTACGGGCCGACGACCGCGGCCAGTTCGGCGGAGCGCTTGTACGCCGTGCCGGTCATCAGCGAGGTGATGGCACCGGCGAGGGCACGGCCGCCGTCGGAGTCGTACGCGTGACCGGTCGCCATCAGCAGGGCGCCGAGGTTGGCGTAGCCGATGCCGAGCTGACGGAAGGCGCGGGTGTTCTCGCCGATCTTCTGGGTCGGGAAGTCGGCGAAGCAGATGGAGATGTCCATCGCGGTGATGACCAGCTCGACGACCTTGGCGAAGCGCTCGACCTCGAAGGACTGGTGGCCGAGGCCGTCGTCCTTGAGGAACTTCATCAGGTTCAGCGAGGCGAGGTTGCAGGACGTGTTGTCCAGGTGCATGTACTCGCTGCACGGGTTGGACGCGGTGATGCGGCCGGACTCGGGGCAGGTGTGCCAGTTGTTGATCACACCGTCGTACTGGATGCCCGGGTCGGCACAGGCCCACGCGGCCTCGGCGAGCTTGCGGAACAGCGCCTTGGCGTCGACCTTCTCGATGACCTCGCCGGTCATACGGGCGCGGAGGCCGAACTCGGTGCCGTTCTCCACGGCCGTCATGAACTCGTCGTTCACGCGGACCGAGTTGTTGGCGTTCTGGTACTGGACGGACGTGATGTCGTCGCCGCCCAGGTCCATGTCGAAGCCCGCGTCACGCAGGGCGCGGATCTTCTCCTCCTCCTTCACCTTGGTGGCGATGAAGTCCTCGACGTCCGGGTGGTCCACGTCCAGCACGACCATCTTGGCGGCACGGCGGGTGGCGCCGCCCGACTTGATCGTTCCTGCGGAGGCGTCGGCGCCCCGCATGAAGGAGACGGGACCGGAGGCGTTGCCGCCGGAGGAGAGCAGTTCCTTGGAGGAACGGATGCGGGACAGGTTCAGGCCGGCGCCCGAGCCGCCCTTGAAGATCATGCCCTCTTCCTTGTACCAGTCGAGGATCGACTCCATGGAGTCGTCGACGGCCAGGATGAAACAGGCGGAGACCTGCTGGGGCTGCGGGGTGCCCACGTTGAACCACACGGGGCTGTTGAAGCTGAAGATCTGGTGCAGGAGGGCGTACGCCAGTTCGTGCTCGAAGATCTCGGCGTCGGCGGGCGAGGCGAAGTACTTGTTGTCCTCGCCGGCCTTCGTGTACGTCTTCACGATGCGGTCGATCAGCTGCTTGAGGCCGGTCTCGCGCTGCGGGGTGCCGACGGCACCGCGGAAGTACTTGCTGGTGACGATGTTGACCGCGTTCACCGACCAGAAGTCGGGGAACTCGACGCCGCGCTGCTCGAAGTTGACCGAGCCGTCGCGCCAGTTGGTCATGACGACGTCACGCCGCTCCCAGACCACCTCGTCGTACGGGTGCACGCCGGGGGTGGTGTGGATGCGCTCGATACGCAGCCCCTTGCTCGCCTTGGTGCCCTTGGCGCGGGAACTCCGTGCCGGACCGCTCGCCGTCTCTGTCATGCCGCCTCCCTGTACGGGCGAAAACGCCCTGAAGTGCCACGATGTTCCCGTGACACGGTGTTCTGTCTTGTGCCGCGACCCGGCTGACACAGCCGTTCGCGACAGGTCTGGATCGCCGCCGGTCGTCCGGACCCACTGGTCCGGCGGTGCGGCCCGCCGTCAGTCGGCGGCGTTGGCGGGCACCGGGACCTGCGTGGCCACTCCGGACCCGCGGTCGCCCTCGACGCGCCCCTCGACCACGCTCACGACGCCCTCGTCGTTCGCGTCGAGGCGCTTCCCCTGCTCTTCCCTGAGTTCCGCGATCGCGGCCTCGAAGTCCTCCAGCGAGTCGAACGCCCGGTAGACGCTCGCGAACCGCAGGTAGGCGACGAGGTCGAGTTCCTGCAACGGGCCGAGTATGGCCAGCCCCACGTCGTGGGTGGTCAGCTCGGCGCTTCCGGTCGCGCGCACCGCCTCCTCGACCCGTTGGCCGAGCTGGGCGAGCGCGTCCTCGGTGACAGGCCTGCCCTGGCATGCCTTACGCACGCCATTGATGACCTTGGTACGACTGAAGGGCTCGGTCACGCCGGACCGCTTGACCACCATCAGCGAGCACGTCTCCACCGTCGTGAAACGACGGGAGCAGTCGGGACACTGGCGGCGCCTGCGGATCGACGTGCCGTCGTCCGTCGTACGACTGTCGACGACGCGGCTGTCGGGGTGCCTGCAGAAGGGACAGTGCATAACTCCAACCCTCCTCACAGCACGACTCAATACGCCCCACGGGCCACTCGGGCCCCGCGGAAGCAGCCCCAAGCATAGGGGATGACCATGGGCCCGAGGACCCGGGGGACCACAACTTCTGGGCCGTTGCGGCAATCCAAGCACTAGATGTAGGGCTAGACGCGTAAATCCCCCCACGGCGCGCGTGTCGCGCACGTATCGGCATGTGCCAGACGGAGAGTCCGTCGCGGAGCGCGTCCGAGCCGTTGCGGAGCGGACGCGGGCGCGGGGGGGGCGCCAAGAAAAAGGGGTCGGTACCCGGGCGGCGGAGTACCGGATGGCAGACTGGGCCACGCAGCGACAGCGGCCCACAAGGCCCTCGCCCCGGCGGTGAAGAGTACAGCAATCATCACTTTTGTCCGCCGGAGCCGTCGCCCTACACCCCGGCACATGGTCACGTCACGAAATCCACGGTTTTTCACTCGAACGTGTGTTTGGCGCAACCTTTCGAAAGCAACTACCGTTGTGCTGCACGGGAGACCATCGAGAGGGGCCGACGTGACCACCACCGCTGACAGTGCCACCATCACTGCCCAGGACCGCTCCCAGAGCCGACTCGAGCCGGTGCATGCGATGAACGAAGCCACGAACCATGAAGGGCCCAAGCGCGCCCTGCCCGGCCGACCTCCAGGCATCAGGGCGGACAGCTCCGGGCTCACCGACCGGCAGCGCCGGGTCATCGAGGTGATCAGGGACTCGGTGCAGCGGCGCGGATACCCGCCGTCGATGCGGGAGATCGGCCAGGCGGTCGGCCTGTCCAGCACGTCCTCCGTGGCGCACCAGCTGATGGCACTGGAGCGCAAGGGGTTCCTGCGCCGCGACCCGCACCGTCCGCGTGCGTACGAGGTACGCGGCTCCGACCAGGCCTCGGCGCAGCCGACGGACACGGCGGGCAAGCCGGCCGCTTCCTACGTGCCGCTCGTCGGCCGGATCGCGGCCGGTGGCCCGATCCTCGCCGAGGAGTCCGTGGAGGACGTGTTCCCGCTCCCCCGCCAGCTGGTGGGTGACGGCGAGCTCTTCGTCCTGAAGGTCGTGGGTGACTCCATGATCGAGGCGGCGATCTGTGACGGTGACTGGGTGACGGTCCGCCGCCAGCCCGTCGCGGAGAACGGGGACATCGTGGCCGCCATGCTGGACGGCGAGGCCACCGTCAAGCGCTTCAAGCGCGAGGACGGCCATGTCTGGCTGCTCCCGCACAACGCCGCCTATGAGCCCATCCCGGGTGACGACGCGACCATCCTCGGCAAGGTGGTGGCCGTGCTGCGCCGCGTCTGACGCCCCGCGGCGGACGGTCGCCCGTGCCGTTCCCGCCCCTGATCCGGGCCCCGGAATCCACTGCGCCGGTTCCGGGGCCCTGGGCTGTCCAAGGTCTGGCCGAGCTCCACGGCCGGGCCCGAGACCCGAGCCCGTGCCGGTGCGCGAGCCCGAGCCCGTGCGCGTTACGGCCGGTGGCCTGACCCCATGCAGCATGGGGTCAGGCCACCGGCCGTTCGTCATGCCTCAGCTTTCGCCGCTTCGCCCTGCTGTGCCGCTTCTTCCTGCTGTGCAGCCTCTTCCCTGTCCTTCGCGGCACTGTCGATCGCGGCGAGCGACCTGCGGACCTGGTTCCGGTCCGTCGTGTACCAGAAGTCGGGCAGCGAGGCCTTCAGATAGCTGCCATACCGCGCGGTCGCGAGCCGCTGGTCCAGTACGGCCACGACGCCACGATCTCCCTGTGCCCGTACGAGACGGCCGGCTCCCTGAGCCATCAGCAGGGCCGCGTGGGTGGCGGCGACGGCCATGAAGCCGTTGCCGCCCGCCTCCTCGACGGCCTTCTGGCGAGCGCTCATCAGCGGGTCGTCGGGCCGGGGGAACGGGATCTTGTCCATCACGACCAGCTGACAGCTGGGACCGGGCACGTCGACGCCCTGCCAGAGCGAGAGGGTGCCGAAGAGACAGGTCTTCGGGTCGGCCGCGAAGCCCTTGATCAACTCGCCGAGCGTCTCCTCGCCCTGCAGCAGGATCGGGTACTCGGGGATACGGACGCGCAACTCCTCCGCCGCCAGCTGGGCGGCCCGCATGGACGAGAACAGCCCGAGCGTCCGGCCGCCGGCCGCCTGGATCAGCTCCGTGAGCTCGTCCAGCATGTCCGCCCGGTCGCCGTCCCGCGCGGGACGTGACAGATGCTTGGCTACATAGAGGATGCCCTGCCTCGGGTAGTCGAACGGCGATCCGACGTCCACGCCCTTCCACTGCGGCAGGTCGTCCCCCTGGGTGCCCTCGGGGGCCAGTCCCAGAGACGCCCCTACGCCGTTGAAGTCGCCGCCCAGCTTCAGCGTGGCGGAGGTCAGGGTGACCGAGCGGTCCGCGAAGAGCTTCTCCCGCAGGAGACCCGAGACGGACATCGGGGCGACGCGCAGGGACGCGCCGAAACGGTCATGGCGTTCGTACCAGACGACGTCCCACTCGGAGCCGTTGCTGATCCGCTCCGCCACGTCGTGCACGCTCTCCACGGCCGCCAGTGCCTGTTTGCGGACGGCGTCCTCGTCCTGGACGGACTTGTCGCGGGTGCTGCCGATCGCCGAGATCACCGCGCGGGCGGCATCGCGGAGCGCCATCAGGACGTACGCCAGATCCTCGGGGATCTCCTCCAGCCGACCCGGCAGAGCCAGCTCCATGATCCGCTCGAACCCCTCGGCGGCCGTCTGGAGCTGGTCCGCGACCTTCTCGTTCACGAGCTTCGCCGCCCGCTTCACGGCGCGGTTGACCTGGCCCGGCGTGAGCTCGCCGGTCGCCACGCCGGTCACCCGGGAGACGAGTTCGTGCGCCTCGTCCACGATCAGGACCTCGTGCTGCGGGAGCACCGGAGCGCCCTCGATGGCGTCGATCGCGAGCAGCGCGTGGTTGGTGACGACGACCTCGGCGAGCTTGGCCCGCTCCCTGGCCATCTCGGCGAAGCACTCGGCGCCGTACGCGCACTTCGTGGCGCCCAGGCACTCCCTCGACGACACCGAGATCTGGGCCCAGGCACGGTCGGACACACCGGGGGTGAGGTCGTCCCGGTCGCCGGTCTCGGTCTCCTGCGACCAGTCCCGCAGCCGCAGCAGGTCCTGGCCCAGCTTGCTGCTGGGCGCGGCCGCCTCGAACTGGTCGAAGAGGCCCTCCTCCTCGTCCTGCGGCACGCCTTCGTTCAGCCGGTGCAGGCACATGTAGTTCGACCGGCCCTTGAGCATCGCGAACTCCGGGCGGCGGCGCAGGAGGGGGTGCAGCGCGTCGACCGTTCTCGGCAGGTCCCGCTCCACGAGCTGCCGCTGGAGGGCGAGGGTCGCCGTGGCGACGACGACGCGCTCGCCCTGGGCGAGCGCGGGCACCAGGTAACCGAGGGACTTTCCTGTGCCGGTGCCTGCCTGGACCAGCAGGTGGGAGCCGTCGTCGATCGCCTCCGCGACGGCTTCGGCCATGGTCACCTGGCCGGGGCGCTCCGTGCCGCCGACAGCGGTGACGGCGGCATGCAGGAGTTCGTGGAGTGAGGGCTTCGTCATAGCGCGACCACCCTACGGGTCACGACTGACAAACGTGTGATCGCGGCGGACGCATGGGATCTGGGAGGCGGAATCAAGACGTGTTCTCTTCGACGGGGTGGGAGGGGTCTCGGGGAGCCTGGACACCGAGTCGATTCGCCGGACATCGAGTCGGTTCGACCGGGAACCGGATCGGCTCGGGCGGTGTACCAGATATGACGGCATCACAGCAGATCGACAGCAGGACCACACAGGACCACAGCAGGACCACGGCAGATCCATCCTGGACCCAGGTGGGGTTCCAGGTCCCATCCAGGTCCGATTTAGGTCGGGTCTACATCAGATCGCGCAGCAGCCGATCTCTGCACATGAGGGCGGCCCGCTTGTCGGGCAGGTCGACCTCCGCGGAGTACCGGAAGCCGGCGCTGAGGAATGCGGAGACGGAGGGAAAGTTGCGAAGGTCGGGTTCCGCGACGACGCGGGCACAGGAGGGTCTTCTGTCGAGGACGAGATCGGCTACGGCGCGGAGCAGGGTGGAGCCGAGACCGCGCCCTCGTTCGGCCACGGGTCCGATGAGCAGATGGATCCCGGTGTCGTGGGGGCGGGCGGGGTAGTGGCGGGCGAGGGGGTCGAGATCCGCCCGGTAGATCTCCCAGTAGCTCAGCGGGGTGCCGTTCAGCAGTCCGAGGCAGGGCATGCTGCGGCCGTCTCCGCCGAGCTGGGTCCGTAGGTGGTGCGCGGTCACGTCCTCGGTGCCGCCGAGCTTCCAGTAGGAGTCCACGGCTGAGTCGTTCATCCAGCGGGAGATCAGCGGAAGGTCCCGTTCGAGGCGCACCGGGACCAGATGCAGGGTGCCTGCCGGGGTGACGACCGGCCCCCAGTTCGCGAGGTGGTCGAGCAACTCGCCATTGGCCGGGGGTTCCGTCTGACCTGCCTCGGTGCTGCCGCCGCAGGGGTCGGTGTCCTCGGACAGGAGCGCGAGGAAGTCGTCGGTCAGGCGCAGTTCGAGTGTGTCCTCGTTGCTGGGGGCAGAGGCAGTGCCGGTGTCGGTGCTCGCGTGGGTGCTCGCGTCGGTGGAAGGCACGGCGACGCTCCTCTCAGGAGATCGGGTGGGTCATGTTCCTCGGGGCTGAAGGGAGTCGAAGTACGCGGACGAGTGGGTCGCATTTACGCGGACGAGTGGGCCGGACGGCTGCGCCGAGGCGGGGCGGAGTGGCCGGTCATGGGTGGAGGGGGTTGGTGACGGTGACGTAGACGGACTGGGTGTCGACCGGGCCGACGAGTTCGTCGAGGCCGTGGAGACGGGTCAGGAGGTTGGCCTTGCAGCGCAGGACGGGTGAGTCGAGCAGTCGGGCCGGCAGGGTGGTGTTCAGCCGGGCGGGGCCGGTGGCCACGTCCGTGAGGAAGCGGCGGAAGGCGGCGAGAAGAACGCGCTCGTCGGCGAGACGCTGGGAGCCGAACGCGCCGATGAGGCC
Source organism: Streptomyces sp. NPDC034049 (assembly GCF_055575575.1). NCBI lineage: Bacteria > Bacillati > Actinomycetota > Actinomycetes > Kitasatosporales > Streptomycetaceae > Streptomyces > Streptomyces sp. NPDC034049. The sequence continues at coordinate 89,559 of NZ_JBVISJ010000007.1, read as the reverse complement.
GAGCACGTTGTTGATGCCGAGGTAGTAGGCGAAGCGTTCGTCGGTGACCTCGTCGGAGACGAACGTGTCGCTGCGCTCTCCGATGCCGGGCAGCCGGGAGCGGAGATCCGCGCGGCGGGATTGGCGGAAGTAGTAGCCCTGGTTGTCGCGGTACCGCCCGCCGACGGGCCAGCCGTCGGGGTCCAGAAGGACGAGCGTGTTCTGTTGGTGTGCTTCGAGAGCGATCCCGGCCTCGCTGTCGAGCCACAGCACGGGCCGCACGACCTGCTCCAGGTAACGCAGGAACCACTCGATGGCCACGGCGCTACGGGGACGCCCGGTGCGCCCGGCAAGGCGGGTGACGACCTCCTGGAGCCGCGACCGCATGAGGAGAGGCTCGTCGTCGCCGGGATGGCGTTCGTCATGGGGGTACGGCCTGGGGGACACGAGGCCGGCGATACAGGACACGTCGTCCGCAGGGCCGAACGGGTTGTGCCGGATGACCACGTCCAAGCCCGCCAAGGGGTCGCCGTCGGGTGCGGTGACCGCCAACCAGGCCGGGTCGCGGACGACATCGAACCCGGGGTGGGCCGCCCGCCACTGCTCGGCCAGGCCGGTGCGCAGCAGGCGGTGCACCTCGACGCCGCGGTGGAGTTCCTTGCGGAGGTTCTCACGACGGGAGTTGGTGATGCGCAGGCCCAGCGAGAGTTTCAGCATCGCGGGGGCACCGGTGCGGTGAACGGTACGAACGGAGGAGGTGGGGTGCCAGGCGGCGCCGTGCGGACCCAGGTCGCGCAGCAGTCCGGCGTCGAGCAGAGCGGCTACGGCAGGGCGGTGGCGGACCTCGCGGAATTGCCAGGGGTGCAGGGGCAGAGCGGTGAAGCCGTCGGGCAGCGGCAATGCCGGGCCGGCGAGCCTGGCGGTCAGCTGTCCGGCGGGGACGACACGACCGCGCTCGGTCCACGCCGAGTCGGTCGACAGGACGGAGGGGGCGATCGCCATCCAGTGCAGAGGGAAGGAGCCACGCAACTCGGGTGAGTACAGCCGCTCTTCGGCCTCGGAGAGTCCTTCTCTGCTCTTGGGGGTGGGGTGCAGGGGGTGGCCGAGGAGGAGGGACTGTTCGGCGGCCAGGAATCCATCGGGGTGGTCGGCGGGGCGAGCTCGGCGCTCCGTGATGAACACGGCGACGCGGCGGGCGGAGTCGGCGACCCTGCCGATCAGGTCCGGTTGATCACGCTGAAGGCGCCCGGTGGGCTGGGTGGGCCCGACGGGCTGGACGGTCCCGGTGGGCTGGGTGGGCTCGGCTGTGGGGTGGGGGTGGGGTGCTGTGCCCTGTGGGGCTCGTGTGGTCGCTTCGCGGGCCAGGAGGGCCGCCAGTGTGACCGCGTCGACAGGGGGTGCGGCGTCGGGGGTGCCGGCGAGAAGGGGGAGGCCGAAGCGGTGCCAGCCGGTCGGGGACCAGTAGTGCACCGGGGCGAGGAGGGTCGTGCCGGTGGCGGGGAGAGGGATGGCGAGGATGCCGCCGTGGTCTTGGGGAGGGGTGAGGTCGTGTTCGCGTACCCAGCAGCGCAGGAGGTTATCGACCGCTGCCGCCTGGGCGGCCGTGTGGGGGTCGGGGTGGTGCAGGGGGTCGGCGTCGAGGCCGGGGGCGGGCGAGAGTTCGGTGGCCTGGGTGCTGTGAGCGATTGGGTGAGGGGCGGGCCGACCGCGCTCATGGCTTGGCTCAGTCGGAAGGTGGGGAAGCGCGGATCGTCGAGAAAATGGCTGAGTGGGGCGCGGGAGCCGCGCGGGCCCACCGGAGCGGGGGCCGGCTGGGCGCTGCGACGGCTCGACCGGGCTGAACCCCGACTCCAGAAGATCGGAACCCCGCTCGACCTGACGGGGCAACGCCTCGCCCTGGCTGGGTCCAGGCTGGTCCTGGCTGGGTCCAGGCTGGTCCTGGCTGGGCCCAAGCTGGCCCTGGCTGGGCTCTGACTCGTCCTGGCGGGGCCCAAGTTGCCCCTTACTTAGCCCCGGCGCGCCCTCACTGAGCTCCGGCGCGCCCTGGCTGAGTCCAGGCTGATCCTCGCTGGGGACAAGCTGCCCCTGGCTGGGCCCCGGCTCGCCCTCGCTGGGCACCGGCTCGTGCTGGCTGGGCCCTGGCTCGCCCTGGCTGAGTCCAGGCTGGTCCTCGTTGGGGACAAGCTGCCCCTGACTGGGCCCGGGCTCGTCCTGGCTGGGCCCAACCTGGCCTTGGCCGGGCCCGGGTTGCCCTTCGCTGGGTTCAGGCTGTTGCGGCTCGGCGTGATCGGGCGACTGTTGTCCCGGCTCGCTCCGGCCGGGCGATGGTTCAGGGCGGCCGGGGGGTGGTTCAGCACTGAACTGGCCGGGGCGCTGGAGGGTTTCGGCTTCCGGGGCCTGGCGGTGGGTGGGGGCCCCGGGGGTGGGCGGCGGGTTCACGGCGGTTCCTGGGGTTGCTCGTGCGGGAGGGCAGTCGCGGGTGTGTGCGGGCGAGCGGGGGTGGGGCTGGTGTGGAAGGGGTGTGGGTCGGTGGTGATGTGGAGTGCGGTGTCGGACGGGCGTGCCGGGCGGTGGCGGGGCGATGCCCTGCGTGCGGGGCTGGTGCGGACGTGGCGGGGTGGGCGGCTGCTCGGGTGGGGGTGGTGGTCATCCACCCGAGCTGCGTGCGAGCCCTCCGGCTCGGGCCAGAGGCGGGGGTGCTGCGACTCGCGCCGATGCCGTGGCCGCCACCGAGGCGATCGCGTCCGTCAGACGGTCGAGCACGGCGTTCGTCTGTTCGTCGGTGATCGTGAGGGGCGGGAGGAGGCGTACGACACCGGCGTGGCGGTCGCCGAGATCGACGATCAGGCCTCGGCGAAGGCACTCGCGCTGGACCGCGGTGGCGAGGGAGGGGGCGGGTGGAGGCGGGCCGTGGTCGTCGGAGCCGGGGGGCGCGTCCGGGGTGACCATCTCGATGCCGATCATCAGCCCCCGTCCCCGGACGTCACCGACGCAGGCGAAGCGCTCGGTGAGGGGGTGGAGTTGGGCGAGGATGCGGGCGCCCAGGGTATCGGCGCGTCGGGCGAGGCCGTTCTCGCGGACGTGGGCGAGGGTGGCGGCGCCCGCGGCCATGGCGAGCTGGTTGCCGCGGAAGGTGCCCGCGTGGGTGCCGGGCCGCCATACATCGAGGTCATCGCGGTGGACCACGACGGCGAGCGGCAGGCTACCGCCGATGGCCTGGGACAGGACCATGACGTCGGGGACGACGCCGCTGTGCTCGACGGCCCAGAAGCGTCCGGTGCGTCCCACGCCTGTCCGGACCTCGTCGGCGATCAGCGGGATCGAGCGTGCGGCGGTGATCGCGCGCATACGGCGCAGCCAGCCGTCCGGCGCGGGAAGGACACCGCCCTCGCCCTGGACGGGTTCGAGGATCATGCCGGCGGGCAGTGGTGCTCCGAGTTCGGCGTCGTCGAGGAGGGACTCGGTCCAGCGGGCGGCGAGTTCGGCACCCCGTTCGCCGCCGATACCGAACGGGCAGCGGTAGTCCTGCGGGTAGGGCAGGCGGGCCGACCGGATGTCGCGGGCGGGTGTGGGCGTTTCCAGAGGCCCGGTGGTCGGGCCCGCGTGGGCGCCGGTGAAGGCGAGCAGGCCGGAGCGTCCGGTCGCGGCCCGGACCAGGTTGCAGGCGACCTCGACGGCGTCCGCGCCCGAGGGGCCGCAGAAGCGGACGCGGGCGCGGGCGGCGAGTTCTGGCGGCAGGGTGCGGAGGAGTTCGGTGGTGAAGGCGTCCTTGGCCGGGGTGGCGAGGTCGAGGACGTTCAGGGGAGCGCCCGAGTCGAGCGCTTTGCGGATCGCCGCGAGGACGACGGGGTGGTTGTGGCCGAGGGCCAGGGTGCCCGCGCCGGACAGACAGTCGAGGTAGCGGCGGCCGTCGGCGTCCTCGATGGTCAGCCCCCGTGCGCGTACGGGCACGACGGGAAGGGACCGCGCATAGGTGCGTGCGGCCGAGTCGCGGGCGGCCTGTGGTCGTGGGATCCCCCTGTGCCCCGACCCCACCGCGCGCGCCCAGGCGGGCTCCCGTCGTGGGCGCGCACGTTCGCTCTCGGGTCCCGAACGCGCACGCTCGGGCTCACGCCCCACCGGCGCCACAGCAGACTCGGTCACCGCCACTGCTGCACTTCCTCCCACGGCTCATCAGAGGCAAGTCGGCAGGGGTCACCGAACATCGGCGGGTCCCCCGCACGTACCAACGACGCGACCGGTAAGGGGAAGCGGGTAGGACGAAAATCTGTGCCTCGGCACAAAGGCTGCGTGTGCGGTCCGATCCGCCTCTGTCCCGTCTCTGTCCCGTCCCTGTCCCCTCCGACTGGGCCACGGGCGGTGCCACCGCGGCCGGGTCAGCACGGTCGTGGACTACGGCTGGGCTCCCGCCGTGGGTTATCGCTTCCGTCCGACGCCGCCGAAGTGCGTGACGTCAACGTCCTCGTCGCCGGCTTCGGGGCGCCAGCGGGAGCAGGAGACGATGCCCGGGGGCAGGACCTCGACGTCGCCGAAGAGACGCACCAGGTCGGCATGGCTGCGCAGGGTCATCGGCGCCGAGCCCTGTCCGTTCCAGTAGGCCACCGCCTGGGTCATCGCTTCGCCGTCGACCTCGGTGGTGGGATGGGAGATGACGAGGTGGCTGCCGGACGGTACGGCGTCCACGAGCCGCCGTACGACGGCGACCGCTTGGTCGGTGTCCATGACGAAGTTCAGGACGCCGAGCATGGTGATCGCGATCGGTTGATCGAAGTCGAGGGTGCTCGCGGCGCCCCTGAGGATCGTGTCGGGGTCATGGACGTCAGCGTCTATGTAGTCGGTGGCGCCCTCCGGCGTGCTGTTGAGCAGAGCATGGGCGTGCGCGAGGACGATCGGGTCGTTGTCGACATAGACGATCTTGCATGTCGGGTCGACGCGTTGGGCGACCTCGTGGGTGTTGTCCGCGGTGGGCAGACCGGTGCCGATGTCCAGGAACTGCCGGATGCCCGCCTCCTCGGCCAGAAAGCGGACCGAGCGGGCCAGGAAGCGGCGGTCGGCTATGGCGGAGCGGGGAAGCTCGGGCACGAAGCCGAGGATCTGGTCGCCGACCTCCTCGTCGACCTCGTAGTGGTCCTTGCCTCCCAACCAGTAGTTCCAGATCCGCGCGGAATGGCTGACGTTCGTGCGGATCGGGTTGGTGCGTACGCCACTTTCGTCCCGGTGGGAGGGGTCGGACATGCGGCGTGGTCTCCTTCGAAACATGAGCGACGAGTTCCGTCCCCAACCTAGGCACAGTCGTTCAACTACCGCAGGGGAAAGGTCATTTGACCAGATCGGTCGCCGCCCCGCCTGACGGCGGTGAGGTGGCGGACGGCCGCCAAGGAGAACACCCAGGACATGTGGCCGCGCTCGGTTCCGCGTATGCGTCGGCTCGTAGCGAAACCGTTGCCGTTCCATCGGATGTCCCCCACAACGACCGCATAGTGTGTGGTGCCGTTCCGAAGGACGCGGCTCGGTGGCTGACACCAGGCCGGGGACGGCACTGCGTACGCAGATACGTACGAAGAAACAGAGGTGCGGAGCCGCGCGAATGACGTGTCGGCTACGTACAAGGAGGCGGCCGGCGCGCGGAGGAGTCGCGCACTGTCCGTTTCGGCACCACAGACTCATACGCCCCAGGGGGAGTTCAAACCATGCGACCCATACGACCGCTCTTCGCCGCTCGTCGTGGGAGGAGCACGCGCCGCACGACTCCCCACGTTCTGGCCGCGGTCGGCCTGGCCACGGTTCTGTCGTTGACCGCCACCGCGTGCGGCTCGGGTGACACGACGGCGAACGCGGAGGCGTCGGCGTCCGCTCAGGACACCGGCAGCGGGGGCGACGGCAAGATCAGAATCCCGGACGACATCAAGGACAAGCTCAAGGAACACGGGATCGACCTCGACAAGTGGCGGGGCGGGGCCTGGAAGAACTGGGACAAGGACGACTGGCTGCGCGAGGCCGAGGACTACGTCAACCCGATCATCAAGGACCTGTGGGACCCGGACCGGATGCGGGACGCCGAGGAGCCGGAGAAGGAGGTCGACGAGGGCGACCTCACCGGTGACCAGGGCGTGACCGACCCCGCGCCGGAGCCCGTCGACGCGAAGGCGGTGGCGGCGCAGTACCACGCCAACGTGCCCGAGGCGGGCAAGGTCTTCTTCGACGCGCCCGAGGGCACGATGGTCTGCTCGGCGACGGTGGTGCAGGACCCGGCCAACCCGGGCAAGTCCAACCTCGTGTGGACCGCTGGTCACTGTGTGCACGCCGGCAAGTCGGGCGGCTGGTACCGCAACATCGCCTTCGTGCCCTCGTACAACGACAGTGCCATGGCGGCGTCGGAGTCGCAGACGGCCACGAAGGAAGAGGTCGCCCCGTACGGCGTCTGGTGGGGTGACTGGGCGCAGACCTCGGACCAGTGGATCGAGCAGGGTGGTCAGACGGGCGGGGACGGGGCGCCGTACGACTTCGCGGTGATCCATGTGACGCCGGAGGAGGGCAGCGGGGGCAAGTCGCTGGAGGAGATGGTCGGTTCGGCGCTGCCGGTGGACTTCGACGCGCCCGCCGTCGCGCAGGTGGAGAGCATCACGGCGACCGGCTACCCCGCCGGGGCTCCGTACGACGGCGAGACGATGTACCAGTGCACGGACAAGCCGGGGCGGCTCTCGCTCGTCGAGTCCGACCCGACGATGTACCGCATCGGCTGCTCGATGACGGGTGGCTCCTCCGGTGGTGGCTGGGTGGCGACCGGTGCGGACGGTGAGCCCGCATTGGTGTCCAACACCTCCATCGGCCCGGTGAGCGCCGGTTGGCTGGCAGGGCCGCGGCTGGGCAAGGAGGCCCAGGGCGTGTACCGGGCGGTGAGCGACAAGTTCGCGTCGCAGTGACGTCCGGCTGATCAGGTGGTGCCGCCCCGGGAGGGGCGGCACCGGGGCGGCGCCCCTCGGAAATTCCGGTCGCGCGCCCTCCGACCGTCCCCCGGCGCCCCCGCATAGTGGGCGTGACAGCGGAGTTCGGCGGTGAGGGCGGCCCGGACGGTCACGACGGGGACGTCGTGCCCCGCTCGATGGCCGAGAGCGAGCTGGAGACCTCCCCCGGCTACGAGGTCGAGGAGAAGACCCGTAGTACGGGGGACGGACGTGGGGTGCGCGGGGGCACCAAGCGGCCGGTGCCCCCGCACAAACCGAAGGCCCGCCCCTCGGCGGAGGGTGCGGGCCTGCGGGTACGCCTGCGCGAACGGCGCGGCCGAACAGTCAGCTCAACCGCCTGACGGTCCGGCCCGGCCCGGCGGTCAGGCCGTGGTCGTCGACGGCACGTACGGTGCCAGGTCGGCCGCCAGTTCCTCGTGCACCCGGGCCTTGAGCAGGGTGCCCTCCGGGGTGTGCTCCTCGGAGATCACCTCGCCCTCGGTGTGGGCGCGGGCGACGAGCTTGCCGTGGGTGTACGGCACGAGCGCCTCGATCTCGACCGAGGGGCGCGGCAGTTCGTCGTCGATGAGGGCGAGCAGTTTCTCGATGCCCTGGCCGGAGCGGGCCGAGACCGCGATGGAGCGCTTCTCGATCCGCAGCAGCCGCTGGAGCGTCAGCGGGTCGGCCGCGTCCGCCTTGTTGATCACCACGATCTCGGGCACGTTCGTGGCGCCCACGTCACGGATGACCTCGCGCACGGCGGCCAGCTGCTCCTCCGGGTCGGGGTGCGAACCGTCGACCACGTGCAGGATCAGGTCGGAGTCGCCGACCTCCTCCATCGTGGAGCGGAACGCCTCGACCAGGTGGTGCGGCAGGTGGCGTACGAAGCCGACGGTGTCCGCCAGCGTGTACAGCCGCCCGCTCGGGGTCTCGGCCCGGCGCACGGTCGGGTCGAGGGTCGCGAACAGGGCGTTCTCGACCAGGACGCCCGCGCCGGTGAGCCGGTTGAGCAGGGAGGACTTGCCCGCGTTGGTGTAGCCCGCGATGGCGACCGAGGGCACCTTGTTCCGTCGGCGCTCCTGGCGCTTGATCTCGCGGCCGGTCTTCATCTCCGCGATCTCCCGGCGCATCTTCGCCATCTTCTCGCGGATCCGGCGCCGGTCAGTCTCGATCTTGGTCTCACCGGGACCACGGGTGGCGAGGCCGCCGCCCTTGCCGCCGCCCATCTGACGGGACAGCGACTGACCCCAGCCTCGCAGCCTCGGCAGCATGTACTGCATCTGCGCGAGCGCGACTTGCGCCTTGCCCTCCCGGGACTTGGCGTGCTGGGCGAAGATGTCGAGGATCAGGGCCGTACGGTCGATGACCTTGACCTTGACGACGTCTTCGAGGTGGATGAGCTGGCCCGGGCTCAGCTCACCGTCGCAGATGACGGTGTCCGCGCCCGATTCGATGACGATGTCCCGCAGCTCGTTGGCCTTGCCGGAGCCGATGTAGGTGGCCGCGTCCGGCTTGTCGCGGCGCTGGATCACGCCGTCGAGCACGAGCGCGCCCGCGGTCTCCGCGAGGGCGGCGAGCTCGGCCAGCGAGTTCTCCGCGTCCCGCGAGGTTCCCGTGGTCCAGACACCGACGAGCACGACGCGCTCCAGGCGGAGCTGTCGGTACTCGACCTCGGTGACGTCCTCGAGTTCGGTGGAGAGGCCCGCCACGCGGCGCAGGGCCGCGCGGTCGGAGCGGTCGAACTGGTCGCCGTCCCGCTCTCCGTCGATCTCGAAGCTCCAGGCGACGTCCTCTTCCATCAGGGCATCGGCCCGAAGACCTTCGGGGTTGTTCTGCGCGAAGGCGCGCTGCGCGGCCTGGGAAGGGGAAGAAGAGGAGGTCATTGGGTCCTTACGTCGATGGGGGATACCGAAGGGCGGCGGATCTTCATGATCCCGATCCGTTCGTCACGGATTCCGATCCGTCACCGGTGACAACGTCCGGGGCCGTCCGGGGATTCCCGGAGTTCGCCGTCGTCGACCCGATGATGGTCGCACGGCACGCCCCGTCTCGTCACCCGGGTTATTTCCCGTCCGCACGGGGGTCACACCCGTGCGGATCCGGGTCATCGCCGGGCCGGGGCCTCCACCGGGGCCGACGTCCAGTCGGGGTGCCCCGGCATGGGCGGTGTCCGCACCTCGTAGAGCCAGGCGTGGAAGAAGTCGCCCAGGTCGCGTCCGGCGATCCGGGATGCGAGGTCTTGGAAGTCGGCGGTGGACGCGACGCCGTCCCGGTGGACGGTCACCCAGGCCCGTTGCAGCAGGCCGAAGGCGGAGGCGCCGATCTCCTGGCGCAGGGCGTAGAGGAAGAGGGCGGCGCCGTCGTAGACGTTCGCCCGGAAGATGCCGATCTTCTGACCGTTCTTGGGCTTCTTGGGCGCGGCCGGGGGTCCTCCGGCAGCGCGCCAGCGGTCGGAGGCTCCGTACGCGGCCTTCATGCGCGCGGCCATGGGCCGGCCGGCGGTCTCCTCGGCGTACAGGGCCTCGTACCAGGTGGCGTGCCCTTCGTTCAGCCACAGGTCGGACCAGGTGCGGGGGCTGACGCTGTTGCCGAACCACTGGTGGGCCAGCTCATGGACCATGATCGACTCGACGTACCACCGGGGGTACTCGGGCCGGACGAACAGCGCCCGCTCGAAGAGCGACAGTGTCTGTGTCTCCAGCTCGAACCCGGTCTGCGCCTCCGCGATCAGCACCCCGTACGTCTCGAAGGGGTAGCGGCCGACCTTGCCCTCCATCCACTCGATCTGGGCAGGGGTCTTCGCGAGCCACGGTTCGAGCTTCTCGCGGTCCTTGGCGGGGACCACGTCGCGCACCGGCAGGCGGTGGGGTCCGGTCCGGCGCAGGACGGCGGAGCGGCCGATGGAGACCTGGGCCAGCTCGGTGGCCATGGGGTGCTGGGTGCGGTACGTCCAGGTGGTGGTGCCGGCGGCGCGGTCGGTGCCGGTGGCGAGACCGTTGGAGACGGCCGTGTAGCCGTCGGGGACGGTGACGCGGACGGTGAACATGGCCTTGTCGGAGGGGTGGTCGTTGCAGGGAAAGACGACGTGCGCCGCGTCCGCCTGGTTGGCCATCGCCAGTCCGTCGGCGGTCCGTACCCAGCCGCCCTCCGTGTCGCCGGTGTAGACCGGGTCGCTGGTGTGCCGCACGGTGACGCGTGTCCGGCTCCCCTCGGGCAGCGGCTCCCGGGGGGTGATCACCAGGTCCTCGCCCGCCCCGGTGAAGGCGGCGGGCGCCCCGTCGACCTCGACGGAGTCGACCTTGCCGTGGGCGAAGTCGAGGTTGATCCGCTCCAGCGGGGAGGTCGTCAGGGCGTCGATGGTGGTGACGGCGGTGAGCGGCCGGCTGTTGCTGCCGGGGTAGGTGAAGTCGAGGTCGTACGACCGCACGTCGTACCCCGGGTTGCCGAGGTGCGGGAAGAGCCGGTCGCCGACGCCCAGCGGGACGGCGGGGGACGGGGCGCTCGCGGCGATCAGGCAGACGGAGACGGCGGAGGCGAGCAGCGCGGCCTGGACGCGGCGGCTCCTGAAGCGTGGGGTGAGCGGCATGGACCACCGCTACCAGCGCGCTCCCGCTCCGTGCGGCCGACGCGCAGCGGGCCCACTCGAACGAGCGGCTCACGGTCCTCCGAGCCGCCCGTCCGCCGAACAGCCCCCGTCCGCCGAACCGCCCCCGTCCGCCGGACCGCCCCCGCCCGTCCCGCTCGGCTCAGTGGGCGGCCACCGCCTGGTGCTGGGCCCGGCCCACGTCGTACACGCCGGCCACGTTCCGCATGGCGCGCATCAGGGCGGGGAGATGGGCGGCGTCCGGGAGTTGCAGGGTGTAGGTGTGGCGGACGCGCTGCTGGGTCGGGGGTTCGACGGTGGCGGTGACGATGTCGACGCCTTCTAGTGCGATGGCCTCGGTGAGGTCGGCCAGCAGATGGGGGCGCTGGAAGGACTCGGCGACGAGGGTGACCCGGAACTCGGTGGTGTCGCCCCAGCGCACGTCGATCTCGGGGCGCCCCAGCCCCTTCATCCGTGTCACGGCGGCGCATTCGACGCGGTGCACGGTCACCACTCCCCCGCGCACGGCGAACCCGGTGACCTCGTCGGGCGGTACGGGGGTGCAGCAGCCGGCGAGCCGGACGGTCGCCTCGGGCCGGTCGACGACGACCACGGCGCCGACGGAGTCGGAGCCGGAGGTGGCGGGCTCGTCGAGGGCGGGGCGCAGGGCGGGTGTCTCGTCCTCGCGGGCGCTCTCGCGCTCCTGGTGCTCTTCGGCTGCGGGTGACGGGTGGGTGGCGAGCCAGCGCTGGATGGCGATGCGCGCGGCGGGCGTGTGGGCGTGCTCCAGCCACTCTCTGGAGGGCTCGGAGGCCGGGTCCTGGCCCATCAGGAGCTGGACGGTGTCACCGTCCTTCAGAACTGTGCTGAGCGTCGCCAGACGGCCGTTGACGCGGGCGCCGATACAGGCGTGGGCGTCCTCGCCGTACTGCGCGTACGCCGCGTCCACGCAACTGGCGCCCTCGGGGAGCCCCAACGTGCCCCCGTCGGGCCGGAACACGGTGATCTCCCGGTCCTGGGCGAGGTCCTCGCGCAGGGTCGACCAGAACATGTCGGCGTCCGGGGCCGCCTCCTGCCAGTCGAGGAGCCGGGAGAGCCAGCCGGGACGGGTGGGGTCGATGCGCTCGCCCTCGCCGTCGGTCCGCCGCCCCTCGGGCTGTTCCTCCGCGGGAGCGGCGTACGGATTGCCGAGCGCCACCACACCGGCCTCGGCGGCCTGGTGCATCCGGTGGGTGCGGATGAGGACTTCGGCGACCTGGCCGTCGCCGCGCGCGACGGCGGTGTGCAGCGACTGGTACAGGTTGAACTTCGGTACGGCGATGAAGTCCTTGAACTCCGAGACCACGGGCGTGAGGCAGGTGTGCAGTTCGCCGAGGACGGCGTAGCAGTCGGCGTCCTCGCCGACGAGGACCAGGATCCGGCCGAAGTCGGTGCCGCGCAGCCGTCCGCGTTTGCGGGAGACGCGGTGCAGGGAGACGAAGTGGCGCGGCCTGATGAGGACTTCGGCCTGGATGCCCGCCTCGCGCAGAACGCCGCGGACCTCGTCGGCGATCTCGGCGAGCGGGTCGGTGGCCTGTGCGGCGTTGTCCGCGATGAGTTCGCGGGTGTGGGCGTACTCCTCGGGGTGCAGGATCGCGAAGACGAGGTCCTCCAGCTCCGTCTTGAGCGCCTGCACGCCGAGTCGTTCGGCGAGCGGGATCAGGACGTCCCGGGTGACCTTGGCGATGCGTTCCTGCTTCTCGGGGCGCATCACGCCGAGGGTGCGCATGTTGTGCAGCCGGTCGGCGAGTTTGATCGACATCACGCGGACGTCGTTGCCCGTGGCGACGAGCATCTTGCGGAAGGTCTCGGGCTCGGCGGCGGCGCCGTAGTCGACCTTCTCCAGCTTGGTGACGCCGTCGACGATGAAGCACACCTCCTCGCCGAACTCGTCGCGCACCTGATCGAGGGTCACCTCGGTGTCCTCGACGGTGTCGTGGAGCAGAGAGGCCGTCAGGGTCGTGGTCTCCGCGCCCAGTTCGGCGAGGATCAGCGTCACGGCGAGCGGGTGGGTGATGTACGGCTCACCGCTCTTGCGCATCTGGCCGCGGTGCGAGGACTCGGCGAGGACGTACGCCCGGCGCAACGGCTCCAGGTCGGCGTCGGGATGGTGGGCGCGGTGCGCCTCGGCGACATGGCTGATCGCGTCGGGCAACCGGTCGCGGGTCGTCGGGCCCAGGAGTGCGGCGCGGCCCAGACGGCGCAGGTCGATTCGAGGTCGGCCCTTCCTGCGGTGCGCTGGCGGCGGCGCAGGGGCGGGCGATACGGCGGGGTTCGTGGCCTCCGCGCTCATGGGCACCTCCGGCTGCGTGGACCGGCGGACGGGTGCCCCAGGGCGTGCGGCGGCTCGGGGATCGTGTCGTTCCCCCGTCCGTGCCGGTGCTTGATGCTACCGAGCCCATCACGCCCGTCCGACCGCCTCTCGCCGAGCGTGAAACGGATCACCCATTCGAGCGAAGGTTCCGAGGTTTACGGTTTTCGGCCACCCCACTTGGGGTGCGCCATGGATTCGCACCCCTGAACACATGGTGGGCTTGGATCCCTACAGCGTCGGCACCCCAGACGCCTTGATCTGAAGCCCTATCACATCTCAACGCACCGCGTTTTCCAGCCACTTGGCGTCGATCTCACCCTCGGCGACGATCACCGCGGGGCCGGTCATCTCGATCTCGCCGTCGGGCCGTTCGGTGATCACCAGCGTGCCGCCGGGCACGTCGACGGTGTAGGTGGCCGGGGTCCCCGTGACCGCCGGGTCGGCGCCGTCGCGCCGGGCGGCGGCCACGGCGACGGCGCACGCGCCGGTGCCGCAGGAGCGGGTCTCGCCGGAGCCGCGCTCATGGACGCGCATCGCCACGTGCCGGGGGCCCCGGTCGACCACGAACTCGACGTTGACGCCGTTCGGGTAGGCGGAGGCGGGGCTGAAGGGGGGCGCGGCGAGGAGATCGCCGGCGTCCGCGAGGTCGTCGACGAACGCCACCGCGTGCGGGTTGCCCATGTTGACGTTGCGCGCGGGCCAGCTCTGCTCGCCGACGCTCACCGTCACGTCGCCCTCGGGGAGACGGGCGCTGCCCATGCCGACGGTGACGTCGCCGCCCTTGTCGATGTGGACCTTCTTCACGCCCCCGCGCGTGGCGACGGTCAGGTCGCCCTCGGTGATGTGCCCGGCGTGCAGGAGGTAGCGCGCGAAGACCCGGACGCCGTTGCCGCACATCTCCGCGATCGAGCCGTCGCCGTTGCGGTAGTCCATGAACCACTCCGCCTCGGCGGCCAGCGTCCGCGCCTCGGGGTGGGCGGCGGACCGGACGACGTGCAGCACGCCGTCGGCACCGATGCCCGCGCGGCGGTCGCACAGGGCGGCGACGGCGGCCGGGGAGAGGTCGATGGCGTTCTCGGGGTCCGGGACGATCACGAAGTCGTTCTCGGTCCCGTGCCCCTTGAGGAAGGCGATCCGCGTGCTCATGCCCCGATCGTACGGGAGCGCTCCGCTCGGAGGGCCGGGGGCGGGCTTGCGTGTGGAGGGGCCGCGCGGGTCGATCGTGGCTGGTCGCGCAGTTCCCCGCGCCCCTTGCGGGGCGCTCTAACGGAGCCGCGCCACTCGCCAGACGGCCAGGAAGGCGACCGCGGCGACGACCAGGGCGTAGGCGAGGACGAGGCGCCAGTCCGGGCGGCGGCCGGAGCCGCGGGCGGGCAGCCCGGGCCACGTGTAACCGACCCGGCGGGCGGCCATCATGCCCCAGCCGGCCGCGGTGGCGCAGATCAGCAGACCGAGCATGGCGACCACGGCGCCGCCGTCCCCGAACTCGAAGGCGAGCGGGAAGGCGAACATCAGGGAGCCGACCGCGCCGAGGCCCACGATCGGGGCGAGCTGCCACAGCCGCAGCCTGCGCTGGGGGCGCAGCTCGACCTCGACCTCCGGACCGGTCATGTCGTCCGGTTCCGGTCCGTCGTCGCTGACGCCGCCGGGACTCTGGTCCTCCGGCCCGTCAGGGCTCAGCGGATCACCTTCGGAATCCAGTGCGTACCCCTCGGTAACCAGCTGGTCCGCGTCCTGCGCGGTGCCCTGCTCCGTACTTTGTGCGGTGTCGCGAGGGCCGGCCTCCATCGCCACGCGCCCTCCCAACTCGGACTCCACTTGGTCGATCGAAGCTCGATGATGGCACGCTCCCGCGAGCCCGGATGACCGGCGGGGCGACCCGATGCCATGACGTGATCAGGCTGTGACCGGTCGTTCGACCAACGCCAGTGCGAGCTGCGGGAGTTCCGTCAGGTCGGCGAGCCCTCCCTTGAGCCAATGCACCCGAGGGTCCCGCCTGAACCATGAATCCTGGCGGCGCGCGAAGCGCTTGGTGGCACGGACGGTCTCGGCACGCGCCTCGTCCATGGTGCACTGCCCGGCCAGTGCCGCGAGGACCTGCTGGTAGCCGAGCGCGCGCGACGCCGTACGCCCCTCGCGCAACCCCTGCGCCGTCAGTGAGCGCACTTCTTCGACCAGTCCGGCGTCCCACATGCGGTCGACCCGGCGGGCGATGCGCTCGTCGAGTTCGGGCCGTGCCACGTCGACGCCGATCTGGACGGTGTCGTAGACCGCGTCATGGCCCGGCAGGTTCGCCGTGAACGGCTTTCCGGTGATCTCGATCACTTCGAGGGCGCGGACGATGCGGCGGCCGTTGCTGGGCAGGATCGCGTGGGCGGCCTCGGGGTCGGCGGCGGCGAGCCGGGCATGCAGCGCGCCGGAGCCGCGCAGGGTCAGCTCCTCCTCCAGCCGGGCGCGGATCTCGGGGTCCGTCCCGGGGAACTCCAGGTTGTCGACGGCGCCCCGGACGTACAGCCCGGAGCCGCCCACCAGGATCGGCCAGCGGCCGTCGGCGAGCAGGGCGTCGATGCGGGCGCGGGCGAGCCGCTGGTACTCGGCGACGCTGGCGGCGGCCGTGACGTCCCAGATGTCCAGCAGGTGGTGCGGGACTCCGCGACGCTCCTCGGGGGTCAGCTTGGCGGTGCCGATGTCCATCCCCCGGTAGAGCTGCATGGAGTCGGCGTTGACGACCTCGCCGCCGAGGCGCTGCGCCAGAAAGACGCCCAGATCGGACTTTCCGGCCGCGGTGGGTCCGACGACGGCGATGACCCGCGATGGGGGAACTGCGTTGCTCACCGCCCCAGTCTCGCAAATCCCGGGCCCGATTCTCGAACGAGCTACGTGACGCGGGAGGGCCGGAGTCGTTGCGTGTTGCGTGTTCGCAGCGCCGGTTTCGAGTGCCGGCGACCCGGATGACGCAATCGGACGCTCCGGGAGAGGGCGGGAATTAGCCCGCATGATTAGCATTGAGGTTGATATGGGCGTTTTCTCACTGTTCCGTCGTAAGGCGAAGGACGCGGACGAGGCCGCCGTGACGGCGCCCGAGCCGGACGCCGAGACGGAGGCGAAGGAGCCGGAGGAGGCGAAGGGAGCCACCGAGTCCGCCCGCCCGGAGGCCGGGAGCACGTCCGAGGCCGAGCCGAAGGACGACGCGGCCGAGCCGGCGGCGGAGACCGTCGACGCGGCGGACGACGTGGAGATCCCGAAGCAGCAGACGGCCGACCAGGCGGCGGACAACGAGTCCAGTGAGAACGCCCGCAAGTGACTGCCCGCGCGGGAAGGTGAATCATGCACCTGCTGGATAACGTGAAATCCAAACTCTCCCCGGCCAGGGACAGGGTCGCGCACCTCGCGCAGAAGCACGAGGGCAAGATCCAGCACGGTCTCGACAAGGCCGCGCACACGGTCGACAGGAAGACCAAGGGCAAGTACAGCGACAGGATCCAGTCGGGCACGGGCAGGGCGAAGCACGCCATGGACCGACTCGCGCACCACGACGGCGGTCACACACCCCCGTCCCCGGGTGGCAGCACCACACCCCCGCCCCCCGGCGGCGGCACCGCACCCCCGCCGCCGGCTTCCTGAACACGCATCTCGTCGGACGGCCGCGGAGCCAGGCGCTCCCGGCCGTCCGCCGCGTCCGGTCCCAGGTCTACGACCAGGCAGCCACCAGATAGCCCACGCCGTACGGCGCGTCGTCGTAGAGCAGGCTGCCGCCCAGGCCTGTGCCCTGCGCGGCGCCGGCGAGGATCTGCCAGGGAGCGCGCCCGGAGGCCTGCAGTTCGCGGGCGAGCCCGGGGTCCAGCCCCTTCAGGGCCTCGGTGTCGGCGTCGGCGAGCGCCCGCGCGACCCGCGCGTCGAAACCGGCCGCGCGGTCGTCCAGGTACCCCGGGGCCTTCAGCGTGCGGCAGGCACTGGCGTCGCCCATCACCAGCAGAGCCACCCGCTCGGCCACTCCGGCGGTTTCCCTTCCGACCTGGATACACCGCTGGACCGTGATCGGTTCCGCCACCCCGAGCCCTTCCACGGGGGCGTCGGCCCAGCCCGTGCGGCCGAGCAGCCAGGCGGCGACGGCGAGGGAGGCGGGCAGCCGCGCCGCGGGGGCCGTCGTGCCGCCGTCGCGCCCCAGACGGACGTCGAGAGCGACGCCGAAGCCCCGGAACGAGCCAGGGGTGCCTTCGGGGTAGGACGCCTCCTGCCCGGCGGGACCCACGACCACCAGCCGGTCCGGCCGGGCGGCTGCGAGCACTCCGAGCGCGTCCGCGCACGCGTCCCGCACCGGATCCAGCTCGGGCGCGGCCCCGGCGGCGACCTCGGGCACGAGCAGCGGCGGACAGGGGCAGACGGCGGCGGCGACAAGCATGGTGCGCAGGGTAACTTCCGCAGCCCGGGGGTGACACCCGCGCCCTGAAGGGGCGCGGGGAACTGCGCGAACAACCCCCACTCACCGGCAGCCCGCGAACAACCGGACGAACCGAACCGAACCCGCTACCGAGAAACCCCGCACCCACCGGTGGTGGCCACCGGCAACGGCTCCGGAACCCCGATCTTCGGCAGCCCGAGCAACACACCCCCCGGCTTCTCCGCCGGCAGGCCGTTCCGCTTCTCCCAGGCGTCGCCCGCCCGCGTCCGCCGTACGTCCAGGACCGCGCCCTCGGCCAGCAGGTGGTGCGGCGCGGCGTAGGTGATCTCGACGGTCACCACGTCGCCGGGGCGGACCTCCTGGTCCGGCTTGGTGAAGTGGACGAGACGGTTGTCGGGGGCACGGCCGGAGAGGCGGTGGGTGGCGCCGTCCTTGCGGCCCTCGCCCTCGGCGACCATCAGCTCCAGGGTGCGGCCGACCTGCTTCTTGTTCTCCTCCCAGGAGATCTCCTCCTGGAGGGCGACGAGGCGCTCGTAGCGCTGCTGGACGACCGCCTTGGGGATCTGGTCCTCCATGGTGGCGGCGGGGGTGCCGGGGCGCTTGGAGTACTGGAAGGTGAACGCCTGCGTGAAGCGGGCCTCGCGGACCACGTGCATGGTCTGCTCGAAGTCCTCCTCGGTCTCGCCGGGGAAGCCCACGATGATGTCGGTGGTGATGGCCGCGTGCGGGATGGACGCGCGGACCTTCTCGATGATCCCGAGGTAGCGCTCCTGGCGGTACGAGCGGCGCATCGCCTTCAGGACCGTGTCCGAGCCGGACTGGAGCGGCATGTGCAGCTGCGGCATCACGTTCGGCGTCTCGGCCATGGCGGCGATGACGTCGTCGGTGAAGTCGCGGGGGTGCGGGGAGGTGAAGCGGACGCGCTCCAGGCCCTCGATCTTCCCGCAGGCCCGCAGCAGCTTGCTGAACGCCTCGCGGTCGCCGATGTCGGAGCCGTAGGCGTTCACGTTCTGGCCGAGCAGGGTGATCTCGGAGACGCCCTCGCCGACCAGGGCCTCGATCTCGGCGAGGATGTCGCCGGTACGGCGGTCCTTCTCCTTGCCGCGCAGGGCCGGGACGATGCAGAACGTGCAGGTGTTGTTGCAGCCGACGGAGATGGAGACCCAGGCGGCGTAGGCGCTCTCGCGGCGGGTCGGCAGCGTGGAGGGGAAGGCCTCCAGGGACTCGGCGATCTCGACCTGGGCCTCGTCCTGGACGCGGGCGCGCTCCAGCAGGACGGGCAGCTTGCCGATGTTGTGGGTGCCGAAGACGACGTCGACCCAGGGCGCCTTCTTGACGATGGTGTCCCGGTCCTTCTGGGCCAGGCAGCCGCCGACGGCGATCTGCATGCCGGGGCGGGCGGTCTTCATCGGGGCGAGGCGGCCGAGGTTGCCGTAGAGGCGGTTGTCGGCGTTCTCCCGTACGGCGCAGGTGTTGAAGACCACGACGTCCGCGTTGCCCTCGCCCGCGTCCTCGGGGGCGCGGACGTAGCCGGCGTCCTCCAGGAGACCTGACAGGCGTTCGGAGTCATGGACGTTCATCTGACATCCATACGTACGCACTTCGTATGTCCTGACGTCCACTGCCTGACTCCGGTCGCTGCTGTTGGTCACTCCGTAAGCCTAAGGCAGCGCCCGGGGAGCCCTCGTCCCCCGGGCGCCGCGGTCTCAGTGGTCCGCGTCGAGCACGGTCTCCGGGATCTGCACGTTGATCAGTTCGCCGGTGCGCTGGTCGACGGTGAGGCCCCGGCCGGGTTTGCGGCCGCGCAGGTGGGCGTGGGCGAGGCGGGCGCCGACGAAGTCGCCCTCCAGGACGCTCTGCGGGCCGAGGAGGACGCCCTTGCGGTGCCGTTTCAGGGCGCTGAGCCAGCCCATCGCGCCCGTCATGGTCTCGGCGGTGGCCGCGATGACGATGCCGATGCCGTGGTCCCGGCCGGACTGGGCCAGCGAGCGCAGGTTCTGGTCGATGTCCGGCAGGACGAACAGGTCGGCGTCGTCCACCATGACCACCCGGGGTCCGCCGCCGGCCTCCAGGGCCTCGGTGAACTCCTCGACCGTGGGTTCCGTCGCGGTGATCAGCCGTACGCCGGGGTGGCTCCCCAGGGTGCGCAGCGGCGACTCGCGCGGGGCGAGGATCACCAGGCGGGTGCCGGCGGCCAGCAGGGAGACGGCGAGGGCGGCCAAGGTCGTGCTGCGGCCGGAGCCGGGCGGGCCGACCACCGAGAAGGTGGGCGAGGTGTCCGCGAAGTCGACGCCGACCGGGGAGACGTCGTCGCCGCCGAGGCCCAGCAGGCCCCACATCGGCCGGCGGAGCTCCTCCCCCACCTTCTCGTAGGCGTCGGTGAACGTGACCTTGACCGGCAGGGTGCCGATGCGGGCGGGGCGGCGGTCGGCCGGGAGTCCGGCGTCACGGCGGGTGGCCTCGGCTCCGATCCGGCGCAGTGCCTCCGCCTGCTCCTGGCCGGAGGCGCCGGGGGCGAGCAGGGCGACCTGGATCTCGGTGCCGCCGTCGGAGGTGAAGCCGCGGCCGGGCAGGACGAGGTCGGGGATGTCGCGGGCCCGCTTGCCGACGGCGTGGTAGTCGGTGCGGTCGTTCAGGCGCAGCAGCAGTTTGTTGTCGTTGAGGGCGGTGGCCCGCCCGGACAGCAGGGCGCGCTCGGAGGTGGCGACGAGGTGGATGCCCGCCGCGGCACCTTCCCGCAGGAGGCGGTTGAGCTGTTCGACCAGGCGTCCGCCGTTGTGGTCGGCGACGGCCTCGATCAGGGCGTCCCAGCCGTCGATGAACAGCATCACGTGCGCCGGGCGGTCCCCGGCGGCGACCAGTTCGCGCAGTTCGGTGAGGTTGCCGGCGTGGTGGCGGGTGAGCAGTTCCTGACGGCGCTCCAGATCCGTGTCGAGCCTGGCGAACAGCCGCTCCAGGCGCTCGACGTCACCGCGGGGGACCACGGCCCCGGTGTTCGGGAGCACGCCCAGCGCGGTGAGCGCGCCGCCGGCGTAGTCGACGCCGTAGAGGTGGACGTCGGCGCTGGAGTGGGCGCGGGCCAGTGCTCCGGCCATGGTGCGCAGCACCTGGGAGCGGCCCGAGCGCGGGACCCCGACGACGTACAGGTGTCCGAATTCGGCGAGGTCCAGCCGGACCGGCAGCTGTGCCTGGGCCTCGGGGATGTCCGAGAGCGCCCAGGAGACGGGGGCGGGGCGGGCGCCGCCCGACGTGTCCGGCTGGGGCAGGTCGTCGATCAGGACCTGCTGGCCGAGCGCGGGCAGCCAGGGGCTGGGCTGCGGGACGCAGTCGGCGAGCCGTGCGGCCTCGGACAGGGCCTCCACCAGGGCGTTGAGGTCGGTGGGCGCCTCCTCGGCCGTCAGGTCCACCGGGTCCGGGCCCTGCTCCCCCTCGGGGCCTCCGGGCCGGGCGACGGCTCGGCCGAGGCGCTGCCAGTGGAGTGCGGTGCCCCAGATCCGGGCCTCTTCGGCCGCCTGCCGTTCCTGGCGGGCCCGGGCCTCGGCGGAGGGCTCGGCGACGGGCCTGGGGGTGCCGGCGTACGCGGTCTGGAAGGGGACGACGGTGCCGTGGCCGAGCCTGGCCAGGGCGCGCCCGGGGGTCGCCGGGGAGATGCTGACGGCGTCCTTGGTGTCGATGACGTCCATGCTCTCCGAGGAGTCGGTGACCCGGAGCGCGATGCGCAGGTTGGTGTTGGCGCGGATGTCGGAGTTGACGACCCCGGCGGGGCGCTGGGTGGCCAGGATCAGGTGGATGCCGAGGGAGCGGCCGCGCTGGGCGATGCTGACGAGGCCCGGGATGAAGTCGGGGATCTCCCGGTAGAGGGTGGCGAACTCGTCGATGACGATCACCAGTCGGGGCACCGGCGCCAGTTCGGGGGTCCGGCGGCGCATGCCCTGGTACTCGGGCAGGTCCTTGGCGCCGGCCTCGGCCAGGAGGTGCTCGCGGCGGGTGAGTTCGGCGGAGAGCGAGGTGAGCGCGCGCTGCACGAGGTGGCTGTCGAGGTCGGTGACCATGCCGAGGGTGTGGGGCAGGTCGACGCAGTCCTTGAAGGCGCTGCCGCCCTTGTAGTCGACGAGCACGAAGGTGAGCTCGTCGGGGCGGTTCATCGCGGCGAGGGAGGCCACGAAGGTCTGCAGCAGTTCGGACTTGCCGGAGCCGGTGGTGCCGGCGACGAGTCCGTGCGGTCCGTCCTTGACCAGGTCGAAGGCGACCGGTCCGTCGTAGCCGGCGCCCAGCAGGACGCCGGTGGACGCCGGGCGCCGCGCCCAGCGGGCGGTGATCAGCGCGGCGTCCGGCTGCGGCAGTCCGAGCAGGTCCAGCAGCCCCACCTCGCCGGGCAGGCCCTCGGAGGCGTCCGGGGTGACGTCACGGATCGGGGCGATGCCGCGGGCGGCGCGCTCGCACCAGTCGGGCTCGACCAGGTCGGGGCGGATGTCGGGGATGTCGGGCAGCCCGGTGCGGCGCAGGGTCAGCCGGTGGTTCTCGTGGCGGACGACGGCGGTGCACTCCTCCGGCAGGAGCCGTTCCTCCTGGTCCAGGCAGAGCGGGAAGATCCGCACGCCGGGGCCCTCCCTGAGGATGGACACCACACCCGGCACGTCGCGCAGTCGCCGGGCGCCGTCCATGACCACGAGGACGTCCGGCTCGCTCAGCAGCGCCTTGCTCATGGTGGACTCGGCGGCCCGCTGGCGGGTGCGCAGGGTGGAGACCAGCTCGGCGACACGGTTGGCGACCGTCTCGGGGTCGTTGCCGATGAGGGTGACGGCGCCGCCGCGGGTGCCGGGCAGGCCGTCGCGGGAGTGCGGCAGCCAGCGGGCCCAGTTCCAGGAGTCCTGGGAACCCTTGTCGGTGAGGACGACGATCCGCAGGTCGCGCGGGGTGTGCAGGACGGCGGCCTGGGCCGTCATCCAGCGGGCCAGCGCCTGCACGGGTCCGGGCGCTCCGGCCAGCCCGACCACGCCGCTGTCGACCAGGCCGACGCTCACGGGGGCGTCCGGGATCGTCCAGTGGACGGCGGTGTGGTTGTCCTCGCGGGCTGTGTCGTCGATGCCGAGCAGCGAGGGCTGGGGCGCGGTGCCGATGCGCAGGGCGAGGTGGTCCGGGTCGCCGCGCCGGCGCTCCCAGAGCCGCCGGCCGGGGCCGACCGCCCACAGTCCGGCGACCGCCGGGTCGGGTGCGCTCTCGGTGCGCAGCCGCCGTTCGGTGGCGACCTTCTCGCGGATGTCCTCCTCCAGGGAGGCCCGGCGCTGCCGGTAGACGCGGGACCGCTCCTCGTAGTCCTTGCGGGCCTGGCGCCGTCCGCTGAGGTAGTTCGCCGCCATCAGCACCGGCGAGAGGAACATGAAGAGCAGATAGAAGTACGAGTTCCAGAACAGCATCATGGCCACGCCGAAGACCATCGGGGCGAGCGAGACCATCAGCGGGATCGGTCTGCGGGCCGGCGGGTCGGGCGGGCCGGGCAGCCGGAACCGCTCGGGTGCCAGGTGGGGCAGGATGCGCGGCGGCCGGTTGTAGTCGAGGCCGCCGCCGCCCTCGGAGGGCACCACGGCGGCGTCCCTGGGGGTCGGCTCGGTCAGCCGCAGCAGATACTCGCCGACCGACAGCTCGGCCCCGACGGCCCACGGCTGCCAGCCGTCGGGGAGTGCCGGGTTCTCGGTGTCCTCCTCGGGCCGGGCGTCCTCGCCCTCGTCCTCCTCGTCCTGCTCCGCCAGGGGCAGCAGCGGGGTGTTGGGCCGCCCCCGGTGCTCCGGCGGTTCCGGCACGGACAGCCGGGCGGGCCCGCCCTCGCGGAGCTCCACGACGGCCGAGCCGTCCGGGCGTACGGTCACCCGGATGCCCTCGGCGGGCAGGCCGCGGCCTTCGAGGGGCACGGCGGCGTCCTCCAGGGGGCCGATGCCGTGGGTGCCGAGGCCGAGGGCGTACACGCGTCCGGCGTCGGGGCCGCCCACCACCTGGAGTTCGACCACGGCCGCGTGGTCCGGCCGGTGCGGCTGCGGCATCGCGTCGCGCTCGGGCCCGTACGCGGTGACGGCCGGGGCCCGCGGGTGCCCCAGGGCGACGACACTGCCGTCCATGAGGCGGGTTTCGGCGAGCGGGGTGCCCGGTGCGAGGGGCTCGTCGCCCAGGAAGCAGGCGGGGGCGGGGCCGGGCGCGGGGAACGCGCCGTCGGTCGCGTCCGTGTCCCCGGCGCGCAGCCTTGCCAGGTGCGCGGCGACGTCCTCGACGGGGGTGCTGCCGGACGCGGTGAGCAGAACGTCCTGGCTGCCGCGGGAATCGCCGCCGTCGACTGTGGTGATGAGGAGTTTCACTTCTCCCCTTGCGGGTGGTTCGGGGGGCGGGGGGATGGTGCGGGAGCTGGCCTGTCGGTCAGTCGTCCCTGGTGGTGGAGGAGGCCGCCGTGGGGCGTTCGCGGGCGGTGGCCGGTTCCGCGAGCAGGTCGGTGCCGGTGGTGGTGGGCACGACGGGTTCCGCCGGCTGTTCGCGGAGGGGTGTGGTCTCGTCCAGGAGGTGCGGACGGGGCTCCTCGGGGCGGCTCGGGCGCGGGCGGGCCGGCGGCGGCTCGCGGCGCAGGCGGCGCCGGTCGGCGCGCACGGCGGCCACGACGGCACGGCCCAGGGGGCCCGAGTCGGCGTCCAGGTCCAGCTCCGGCGCGGTCACCCGGCCCCGGCCGTCCACGCGGAGGGCCCAGGTGTGCCCGGCGACCCGGCCGTCGACCAGACAGACGACGGCACCGGAGGCGGCGAGGGCGGCGAGCCGGCGGGCCTGGTCCGGGGTGGGGGCCGCGCAGACGACCACGGTGGTGGCGGCGCGTCCCGGCTCCCCGATGTCGTCGGGCTCCCGGGCTGCGGCTGCTTCGGCGGCGCTCCGACCGTCGGGGGCGGCGGCCGTCTCCAGCTCCGTCAGCAGCGCGTCGAGCCGTCGGCCCCGGTGCTGCGGATGGACCCCGTCGGCGACGACCACCGAGGCTCCGCTGCCGGGCCGGTCCAGCTGGGCGGCGAGTGCCTGGAACAGCAGGCCGCGGGCGGCGGTGTCGCCCTCGACGGTGATCAGCCGTGGTCCGGCGGCCAGGTCGACGTGGACACAGGCGTCGTCCGCCATCCCGACGGCGACCGGCAGCGGCCTGGCCGCACCGGCGCGGGTGCGGCCCTGCGGCAGTGCGTCCGCCTCGTCCGACGGCAGCTCCCAGCGCTGCGGGCCGGGTTCGACGGCGGTCTCCCACGGCGCGGGCGGTTCCGGCAGCCGGCGGGCGGCGATCTGCACGGAGGCCCAGCCGGGTTCGAGCCGCACGGCGTGCGCCACGGCGCCGGGGACATCCGCGAGGGCGGCCGCCGCCGCGTCGAACAGCCGTCGTACGAGCAGTCCGCCCCGGGGGTCGGAGAGCTGCCGGGCGAGGGCCCGGACGCCTCGGCGGTGGCGGCGGTAGGCGCGCAGCGGCTCGCCGAAGGCCCGCCGGGTGAGGGTCAGTTCCCGGCCGACGCCGCGCCGGAACCGGCGCCAGCCGCCCCGCTTGCGGATCAGGTGCCGCAGCAGCAGCACGAGCAGGATCAGGACGACCGCGGCGACGATGACGACGGTGAGGACCGAGTCGCCGGGCTTGCCGATCGCGACCAGCCGGCTGCCGTGTGCCGTCACGTCGGCGCCGGTCGCGACGGGCCCGGTCACGCCGCCGCCAGGGCGTGTTCGGGGTGCCGGCGGCGCAGTTCCCGTATCGCGTGATGGGTGCGGGACTTGACGGTGCCCGGGGGGATGCCGAGGGCGTCGGCGGCGTCGGTTCCGGTGCAGCCGAGGACGTAGACGTAGAAGAGGACCTCGCGGTGGGGGTGGGAGAGCCGGGAGAGGGCGTGGACCATGAAACGGCGCTGGACGGCCTGGCTCATCGGGTCCACCGGTTCGAGGTGCTTGTCCAGGGTGTGTTCGTGCGGGATGTCGGTGTGCACGCGCTCGCGGCGGGACCAGTCGATGACCAGGTTGTGCGCCACCCTCATCAGCCAGGCCCGGGACGGTGACCAGCCCGGGGGCTGGGTCGCGGTGCTCAACCAGGCGCGGACCAGGGTCTCCTGGACGAAGTCCTCGGCCCGCTGGCGGTCCCCCCGGATGAGACCCGCCACATAGCGCAGCAGGGGGCCGTGGTGCTCTTCGTAGAGTTTGCGGACGGAACCGTCGTGGGAGGAGGGCGTGGCCTCGCCGGAATCCGGGGTGCTCCCGGACATGGCGGTACTGGGTCTGGGCGTTCTCATGGATTCCCCCAGGGCCGGCGTGGATCTCTGGGCCGGTCCGGTCGGGCGCCGCGGCGGCGGCGTTGGCTGACTAAGGAGCTGAGCACGGGTACCCGGGTGACCTCACGGTTCATGGGTGGAAGGTGAGGTTCCGCTGGGAGTCTATGAGCGCTTCCGGATGTTTCAAGGGTTCCTGAGAAGAACCTGAGGTTACTGACGGGAAGGAAACATTCCTGGCGGATGGCCGGAGAACCGGCGGCGGCCGAGGGGTTCGATTCGTCGAACGACGGGGTGAAAAGCGACAGGGGCGCCGGTCCGGGGGAAGGACCGGCGCCCCTGCCCAACGGGTGCCGGCGGAGGGGGAGTTGAGGGGCCGGCACCCTGTCTCGGGGGTGGATCAGGCGGGGATGCCGCCCGCGATCTGCGAGTCGAGATTGTTCACCGCGTTGCAGATGTCACGGAACTGCTTGGAGAACTGCGTGATGTTGTTCACTGCCTCCGTCAACGACTTGTTGAAGTTGGCGTAGGAGGTCTGCATCTTCGGGCTGGTGGCCGTCAGCAGCAGGCCGCCCTGGAGCAGGCTCTCTACGTCGGCCTGCAGCGAGGACAGCTGGGGGACCAGGGTGTCGCTGACGGCGGAGTCGAGCTTCTTGGCGGTCCGCTCGACTTCCTCGTCGTCGATGACGTTCTTCGGCATGGTGCACCTCGTTCTCTGTTGATGGACCCGGCAGCGCGGGAAGAGCGCCCGGGGAGCTTCGGGGCGGGCGCCGCAGCACCCGCGGGGGGTCAGCGCCAGTTCTCGCCGAGCGTCCCCAGGGGAGGTTCGTCGCCGTAGCGCTCGTGCTGGGTGACGGATTCCTTCAGGTACCAGGTCCCGTCCTCGCGGCGCTGCCAGATCTCCTGGATCTCGTTGTTCTCTCCGGCCACGAAGCGCTGTCCCGAGTTCTCGTCGGTGACGACCTTCAGGACGGAGCCGTCCGGCTCGGTGTAGTTCGTCCGCGTGACCCCGTCCTGCACCTGGGTCGTCGTCCCCGGGGCGGAGGAGTTCTGGGACGGGTGGCCGTCGGCGTCGACGACCGGGTTCTCCACCGTCAGGTAGGCGGGGGGACGGTCCAGGAACTGCTGGTCGTCCTCCTTGCCGGCCTCGGAGTCGAGGTAGGTCTCCTTGTCCATCCGCAGCACCCAGTCGCCGTCGGCCGTCTTGCTCCAGATCTGCTGGGTGTCCCGGCCGGTCGCGTCGGTGACGTAACGCGTCGCGGACCCGTCGGCGTCGACGTCCGTGTAGACCTTGGTGACGGTGCCGTCGGAGCTGCGGATCGTCGTCACGGAGTCGCCCTCGCCGGAGAGCGGGTGGTACGTCTCCGAGTACGACAGGCCCGTGTTCTTGTTGGTGACGGTGGTGGTCGTCTCCACGGGGTCACCGTTCGCGTCGACCTTGATCTCACCGTTCTCGTCGAGCTGGAACGACACCGTGGTGGTGCTGTTCTCGTCCTCCATCGTGTAGCCCTTGGGCACGAAGGCCTCGGGCGGCAGATCGTCCAGCTCGCCGCGCATGCCCCGGAGCTGGCCGAGGTCCTCGTCCTTGTCGAAGTCCCGGTCGCGGATCTCGTCGTACGCCTTGCCGAAGCCCTCCTCGAGGTCCTGCTGCCGCTGCTGGAGGGGCTTCTCCTCCTCGGTCAGCCGGGTCTGCTCGTCCTCGGTGTCGGCCTGGTCGTCCCACAGCTCCTGCTGGCGGGTCCGGAGGTCGGCGGCCTCCCGGTCCAGGGGAGCCAGCCGCGACTGGAGGTCGGCGCGGTCGGCGTCGAGGGCGTCCTGCTTGCCCTTCATGGCGTCCTCGACCTCCTGCTGGGTGGACCGCTCCACGGCCCAGAGGTCCTTCTGCTTCCGTTGGAGCTCGTCCTGGCGCTCGGCGAGGGGCTTCTGGTCGGCGGCCAGCGCGTCGCGCTCGGCGTCGATCTCCTTCTGCCGCTCGTTCAGCGGGTCGAACGCCTTCAGCTGGTCGCGCTGCTCCTGCTCCAGCGCGTCCCAGCGCGCCTCCAGGCCCTTGCCCTCCGACTCCCACAGGGCCTCACGTTCCTTGTCGAGGGCGTCCTGCTCGCGCTGCCAGGCGTCGAGGTCGGCCTGGGTGACACCGTCCCCGGCCAGCAGGGCCTCCCGCTTGCGCCGGAGGGCTTCCTGCCGCTCCTGGAGGGCGTCCTGCTTGGCGTCGTAGGCCTTCTGCTCCTGTTCGAGGGCGGTGACCTTCTTCTCCATCGCCGCCTCCTGCTCGGCGCGGAGGGCCTTCTCGTCCTCCCAGAGCTGCTGCTGCTTGCGCTGGAGCTCCTCCTGCCGCTTGACCAGGGGTTCCTGTTCCGCACGAAGGGCGTCGGACTGCTTCTGCAGTTCGTCGCGCTTCGCCTGGAGCTTCTCCTCGCGCTGCCTGAGGAGTTCCTTCTCCTCCTGCCACAGCTGGCGCTGCCTGGCCTCGAGTTCGTCCTGCCGCTTGAGCAGGGGCTCCCGCTTCGCGGCGAGTTCCTCCTGCTGCCGGTTGAGCTCCTGCTGCCGCTTGTCCTGGGCCGCGATCCGCTCGTCGAGCTTGTTCCGCTTCTCGACGAGGGCCTCCTGCTCCTTCTTCAGACGGGCCCGCTCCCTCTGGTAGCCGGCCTCCAGACGGCGGGCCAGCGACGCGCGCCGTTTACTGTCCAGCGTCTGCTTGCGCACCTCGTTCTGCCGGGTCGCCTCGTCACGCACCTGGGAGGTGACCTGCTGGGCGGCGCCGGCGGCGTGGGCGGCGTCCTGGTCGTAGAAGGCCTTGCCGGCCCGGTCGAGGAGGTTGCCGAGGTCGGTCATGGCCTGCCAGCCCTCCTGGAACGACTTCTTCCAGGCCCCGTAGAAGTCCTCCAGCGCCTCGGCCGTCTCCCGGCGGGGGCCGATGTCCCCGGGGGCGAACGTCTTGTCCGTCTGCGAGGTGACGTCCAGCTCGTCGCGGAGGTGCCACAGATGCCGCGCGAGGAGGGTCATCAGGTCGTAGTCGTAGGAGACGCGCACCATGTCCGCCGTCCTTTCCTCGAAGCGGTCGTGTGGCAGGCGACCGGGCGCCGGGAACGATTCCGCGGCCCGTGCCGGGGTTCGGTGCCGAGCCGCCCTGTAGACGAGGCGCCGGGCCCGGATGGTTCAAAAAAATTTCGGCCGCACCGCCCTGACCGGGGGAAATGTGGCGTGCGCCACTTTCTTGAACTCTCAAGCCACCCAGGTACGTCTGCTTTCGGTACCCCAAGTCCCGGACCGCGTGGAGGATTCGTTGGCCACCTCCGACGAGTGGAGCAGAGTCGGTTTCACCGGCAATCCGGTGACCGGGAACCCGGGCGTCCTCGAAGGCATCAGCAAGGAGCTGCGCGACCTCGGCGATCTGGCCGGACGGGTCAGCGCCGGCCTCGACACCCTGCTGACCAAGGCCGAGGACGGCGGCTTCGAGGGGCGGACCGCGGACGCGCTGCGGACGTACGTCAAGGACGAGCTGAAGACGTACATGGCGAACATCAACCGCTCGTTCGAGATGGCCGCCGACGCCACCGCCCGCTACGCCCGCGCCCTCGGGGACGCGCAGGACCGGGCCGAGAACGCGGCGGACACCGTGGCCGCCCTGGAGCGGGTCGGCGGCTCGCCGCTGGCCGACAACGATCCGGAGATGTCCCGCGCCCGCGGCGAGGTCGACGCGGAGCGGGACGCCGTCCAGGCCGAGGCGAAGATCCTGGAGGACGCCCTGCACGAGGCGTCCCGGCTGGTGTCGAAGCCCGTGAAGAAGCCGAAGAAGGGCTTCTGGAAGCGGTTCGTGTCGACGTTCTTCAAGGTGCTGGAGATCGTCGCGCTGGTCATCACCCTCGTCGCGGCCGTCATCGGCGGCCCGCTGGGGCTGGTGGCCTTCGCACTGGGCGCGGTGCTCTTCGCCAAGGCCCTCGTCGACTACGCCACGGGCAACGGCAACGCCCTGAGCCTCGGCCTCGCGTTCCTGGGCATCCTGTTCCCCTCGACGAAGGGCCTGACGACCCTCGGCGGACTGCTCCGGCTGGGCTCCTCGGGTGGGAAGGCCCTCGGCGGCGCCCTCTCCGCGAGCGGGCGTCTGCTGTTCCGCGGCGGCAGGGCGCTGATGTCCTCCCCCGGCCGCCTGCTGTCGCTGGCGGGACAGGGGCTGGTCCGGTTCGGCGGAGCGCTGGCGAGTCGCGCGGGCAGCGGGCTGACGGCGCTGCCCCGGCTGCTGTCGAAGACGCCCGCGATGCTGGGGTCGGCCCTGCGGTTCATGGGCGGCTTCGCCCGCGGCACCGTCCGGCAGGGCTGGTCCGCGCTGAGCCGCGACTTCTACCAGTCGACCGCGTTCGTCACCGGCGGCCTGGGAAGCAAACTGGGCGTCTTCACGGTCATGGGCCTCGGCCGGCTCACGACCTCGGCGCTGCTGCCGATGCGGTACTCCGAGATCGCCCGGTTCGGCTACCGGGGCGCGGCCCGGATGGGATTCATCGACCGGGGTCTGCACTTCTCCCCCCGAGGCGCCGGCCTCCTCAGCAGGGGGGGTTCCCTGACCGGCGACCTGCTGGACCTGCCGGGCCGCGACCTCGACCGGGGCGGCACCCTGCGCCCGTTCGACCGCACCGGCTCCGACAGGCTCGCCGTCCCCGGCACACCCGAGTTCAACGACACCCTCGACGAACTGGCCGACATCTCGGTGACCCCGGTGACCGCGCCCCGCACCCCGGGCTTCAGCTCGCTGCCGGGCCCGGCCCCCGTCCGGACGCCGGGCCGCCTCGACGACGTGGGCGTACGGCTCAACGTCCTCGACAACCTCGACACGGTGGGCCTGCCGGTCGGCACCGTCCCCGGTGGACAGCGCCTCGGCCTGCTCACCCCCGTGAACGAGCGCCTCCGGCTGCTCGACCCGGTGACCGACCGCGTCGGCGACGACCTGCTGCCGCCGCCCACCGTGCTCGACGAACTGCGGGACCTCGACGCCCTCACCGGCATGGAGCGCACCCCGGCCGGTCTGCTGCGCCCCCTCGACGACCTGGCCGGACTGAGCCTCGACGGCAGGCTGGGCGGACTGACCGAGACGCAGGTGCGTCAGGTCCTGGACGGCGAGATCGATCTGGTGCGCGTCACCCCCGACGGGGTGGTCCTGCGCATCGGGAAGACCGACCCGATCGACGTCCGGGTGGGGTTGAAGGACGGGGTGACGATCGAGGCCCTCGGCCCTGCCGACCCCCGCGTCCCCACCTGGAACGCCACGAAGGGCGCCGAAGGCCTCGACGACCTCGGCATCAAGCTCGACGACCTCACCCGGCTGCTGCCCGACACCGGCGACGGCTCCCGCACCGCCCGCGACCTGCTCGGCCTGGGCCCGGTCCGCACCGAGGTCACCGCTCCCCCGGCCACCAGGCCCTTCACCGCGCTGACCCTGCGGGACATCGTCACCGGCGGCGCCACCGGCAGACTCGCCACCGAGCGCTTCCAGACCTGGCTGCGCGCCCAGGACGCCCAACTGCAGCTGGACACCGCGGGGCGCAGGCTCGGCGACCTCGACGGGCTGACCGACGTCCCGCCGCTCAGCCGCGCGCGGGCGGAGCTGGACCTGAGCGCCGCGCGACTCGACCTCGACCGGGCCCGGATCGCGTTCGACCGGCTGGGGATGAACCTGGACACGGTCCGCCGGGACGTCGTGGTGATGACGGCCCGGACCGACGGCCTGGTCGCCGCCCTGCCCACCGGTGAACTGCGGCTCCTGGACGACCTCGGGACGCCCACCGGCCGCTGGATCACCATGGAACCGGGCCGGAACGTCACCTGGGTGCTCAGGACGGACGCCGGGATCGTCCCCGACGTCGAGGTGCGGATGGTCGACGGGGGCTTCACCGTCACCGGACCCGAGGGTGCCGTCACCCGGTTCGGCGCCGCCGGGCTCCCGGACCGGCTGGCCTTCGCCGCCGACCGGTCCGTCGACATCCGGGCCATCACCCCGGCCCCGGTCTGGCGTGCGACCGACGAGACGCTGTGGCGCATCGGCGGCAGACGGCCCCTCGACCAGATCTTCCGCGAGGGGTTCACCGTCCGCGATCCGCTGGAGACCAACCTCGACGTCATGGTCAGGACCGGTCAGCCGTCCGCGTTCGTCAGCACGACGACCGACCGGAACCTCGTCTGGGACGGGATCTACAAGTTCGAGATCGAGGCGTCCGGCGGCATCGACGTCGGACGGACCTTCGAGCGCTCCATGGGCACCGATGCCTGGCGTGCCTCGGGCTGGGCGGCGGAGAACGAGATCGCCTTCCCCGGCGGTATCGCCTCCGAGTTCATCCGGGGCGCGTACCGGATGGACGCCCAGCAGAACCTGCTGGAGTGGATCCCGAACCCCCACTTCCGGGGCAGCGACCCCCTGCCGACGCTGGCGGCGGATCTGCGCGTGCCCGGCGAGGGCACCTCGGGCATCACCGGCGAAGTGACGTCGGGCCCCAGCGCGCTCGACTTCCAGGGGCTGTCCCTCGACGACCAGCTCCGGCTGCTGGACCAGCTCGACCTGGGCGGGACCGGCGCCCTCGACGACCTCGGCTCGCCCAACGGCCTGGACTCGCCGATCGGGCTCGACTCGATCGGGCTCGACTCGCTGAGCAGGGGCGACTCGCTGAACGACCTGGGCAGTCAGCTGGACGACCTCGGCCATCTCTCCGACGACCTCCGGTTCGACCGCTCCGACGCGCCCACGCCCCGTACCGACACCGTGCTGGTGGACCCGGCCGACGTCACGGGGGTGACCGGCTTCCGGGCGGAGTGGCAGCGGACCCCGCTGGAGGACGGCGGGTTCCGCTTCACCGACCCGGCCGGTGACCTCCGGCTGGAGTTCGACGCGAGCGAGGTACAGCGGTTCACCGACATCCGGCTGCCGGGCGCCGACGGCTTCGTACGCTTCGACGCCGACCCCAGGCCGGGATCGCTGCCGCGGATCGTCGGCGAGGACGGGGTGGCGCTGCCCGGCGGTGCGGCCGTCGAACCGGTCAGGGGCGCGCTGGGCGTGGTCACCGGGGTGCGGGTGCAGTCGGTCGACGGCGCGTGGATCGGCCGCTTCGACCTCGACGGCACGCGGCTGTCGGAACAGCTGACCCTGTCCGGCCCCACCGGCGGCCCGCTGCCCGGGTCCCGGCTGACCACGACGTTCACCCGGCTGCCGGACGGCACCCCGTCGGCGACGTACCGGCTGACGGTGCCCGGCCCGGGCGACGGCGCCTTCACCGTCGTACGGCTCGACGGCGATCTGGCGCGACGGCTGCCGGGCGGCTTCGCGGTGACCGACACGGCGACCGGGACGCGGTTCGTGTTCGACCGGGGCGGCCGGTTCGTGGGTCTTCCCGGGGACGGGGCGCCGACGACCGGGCTGGACACGTTCGGCACGACGGTGCCGGACACGGCGGCGCGCCCGGTGACGGCCCTCGACGGGCTCGACGATCTCGGCGGGCTCGGCGGGCTCGACGGGCTCGACGGGCTCGACGGGCTCGACGGGCTCGGCGGGCTCGGCGGGCTCGACGATCTCGGCGGCACCCCGCCCGGGCAGCTTTCTCAGATGTCCGTCCCCGGGACCGGAGTCCTGGACGACGCGGCGGGCGAGGTCACGGGACCGCTCCCGACCGGCGAGCGCGTGTCCCTGGAGGACCTGGCTGTCGCGGCCCCGCCCCACGTCGCTCCGCCAACCCCCACCCCGCCCCACGTCGCTCCGCCACCCCCCACCCCGCCCCACGCAGCTCCGCCACCGGTTCCCGCCGCCGCTCCCCCGGCGCACCTGCCCGGGGCGCCGGGGGCCACCCGGGCCCCGCGAGCCGTGGCGCCGGGATTCGGCACGTCCTTCCCCGCCCCCTCCATCGGCAGCGAGAGCGAACTCGGCGGGTTCGTCGTCGCCCTCCCGAACAGCGCGGACCGGACCTTCGCCTTCGTGTCGAAGGCCGACACCGACGAACCCCTGCTCATGGTCACCAAGGACATGAGCAAGGGCGCGTACGCCAACCCCGCGGACCTCCCGATGGCACAGCGCGGCAACTGGCAGACGCACACCGTGGAGCTGATCACCTACCCCTCCCGCCTGGGCGACCAGGGGGCGATCGGCGCCCGCAACGGCGCGACCCAGTGGCTGCTCGACGTCTTCAAGGAGCGGCTCGGCATCCACAACCACCGGCCGCTGGAGTCGATGGTCAGCCCCGACGGGCTCTACCGGTTGCAGGTGACGAGCGACCGTCACGTCATCGCGGCGGGCACGGGCCTGGAGCTCGAGGGCATCCCCTCCGTCTCGATGCCGACCACCCAGCAGCAGGCCACGATCGGCATCAGGGCCGTGGACTTCGGCTCCCGCGCCACGCCCGAGCTGCGACTGCTGGCGGACCACGCCCACTGGTACAAGCCCGCCTTCCGCGACGACGACGCCCTGCGGACGGCGCTGACCCGGGAGACGCTCGACGCGCCCGAGCAGGTCGAGAACGCGTACACCTATGTGAAGTCCGTCATCGACTTCACCTCCGACCTGGTCCGCAGGCACGGCATCCCCATGGAGGACTGGGCCGGCGCACCGCCCTACCTCGGTCTGACCCACCCGGCGGTGAAGAACGAGTGGTCCGTACTGCCCAGGACCAGGCCGAGCCTGGTCCTGGACTCCCTGTCGCCCGGTGACCGCGCCGTGACGCTGAGACTCCTGCGCGAGGCCCCCGCCCTCGGGGACGAGCCGGTGTGGAAGGCCGCGCGGCAGTACATCCTGAACGGCAACGAGGTGGCCGGACGGGGCATCAACAACGCCACGGTCGGGGGAGAACGAGCGCTGTTGTTCGAGTTCCGCTCCCTCCCCGACGAGCTGAAGGGCGCCGTACCGCACGAGAAGGCGCCTGTTTCCGTGGTGACCGACCCGTTGGCGGAGCTGGGCGGGAACCGGGCCGTCGGCGTCCAGAGGATCAACGACTTCGTCTCCGGGCCGGAGAACAGGGACGCCTTCGCGGACTGGTACCGCACGGAGTTCCCGAGGGATCCGGACGCCGGGCGGATCCATCAGAACAAGAGCACCGACGCGATCCTCAGGATGGCGGCGGCCCGTCACAAGGCCGAGTGGATCAACCTGCGGCACCCACAGGCCTGGCAGGACATCACCACCAGGCCCGTGGCACCCGTCAGGCCGCCGGTCTCGGCCGTACCCTCCGTCCCGCCGGCGCCCCCGCGTGCCGACGGGGTGCCGCTTCCGGGCGGATCGAACCGTCCGCTGACCAACCTCGACGAGCCGCACATCCCCGCGGCCGACGTGCCCCGGCCCGCACAGCCCGCGGGGGTCGACCTGCCCCGGATCACAGGAACACCGGACGTCGACCTGCCCCAGACCACCCGGACGCCGGACGTCGACCTGCCCCAGACCACCCAGGCCCCGGAGCCGGCCCTGCCGCGCATCACCGAGGGACCGGACGTCACCCTCCTCCGGACCGCCCCCGCGCAGGACGTCACCCTCCACCCCACGGCCGCCCCCGAGCTGAGCGGCTCCCCCCTGCGAGGGCAGTCGCTCGACTCCCCGCTCTCACCCGTGCCCCCGGTGCGCGAGGTTCCGCTGTCCGGGCTGGACGACGTGGCCGGGCTGCGGCTGCGCGTCACGGAGGTGCCTGCGACCGACGCCGCCCCGGCGTCCGTCCGCGTCGAGGTGCTGGACCTCACCGCCCAGGGCGCGCCGGCACGGCTGCCGGACGCCTCGGTCACCGTCCGGGAGGGCGGAGGATTCACCGCCACCGGCCGGCAGGGCGGCGTGCGCTGGCAGTTCGACGCCGCGGGGCGTCTGGAGCACCGGGAACTGCCGCTGACCGGCACCGACTTCTCGCTGCGCTTCTCCGACGACGCACTCCGCCCGATCCAGGTGACCGGCCCGGACGGGGTCCCCGTCCCCGGCGCCACGGTCAGACTGGTACGGGACGCGTCCGGCACGCCGAGCGAGCTGACCGTGCGTGTGCCGATGCCGGGGCCCGACGGCCCCGCCGCGGTCTGGCGCTTCGAACCCGGAGGCCTGACGCACTCGCGGGAGCTGCCGCTCACGCTGCCCGGCCCGGACGGTCCGTCCGGTCTGGGGCTCCGGACGACGACCGCCCCCGGCGCAGGCGGCACCACGACGAGGGTGCTGGAGCTGACCGGCCCGGCGGACCTCGCCGCCTCCTTCCGGCTCGACCCCGTGGGCGGAACGCTCGCCGGACGGCTGCCGCACGGCTTCACGGTCACCGACACGAGCACGGGTGCCCGCTTCCACTTCGACGCCGACGGCCGCCTCGCGCTGCGCGACGGGCCCGCCCAGGACGGCTCCGCCTTCCTCCGCATCACGGAGGGAGCCGGGCCGGACACCACGCCCGTACGCCTCGACGAACTCGAAGACCCCCACGGCCTCGGCGACGACCTGAGCCCGCGGGAACAAGGGCTCGTGGACGACCTCTGGAACGACCTGACCCAGGACGTACGACCCCTCTCCCTCGACGAACTCAACCGCGTCCTCGGCCCCGACTCACCACGTGTCGACCCCCCGCGTCTCGACACCTCGCACGTCGGCTCCCCCCGCACCGACGCCCTCTCGGACGTCAGCGACCTGTCGGACATCAGCGACCTCTCGGACACCGAGTGGGCGAACCTCCAGGCACGCCTGGACGGCGTTCGACGGATGGACGGCCCGCCCGACACCGACGAGCCGTTCCGCATCCCGCTGTCCGGCGTGGACGACCTGGCGGACTTCGACGTACGGGTGTCGCGCCTCCCGGCGACCGACGAGGCGCCCCAGGGCACGTACCGGCTCGAACTCGCCGACCGTGTCCCCGGCGGGACCGGACCGGTGCGCGCGTCCGACTTCACGGTCGAACTGCTGGACGACAGCGGCCGGTTCGCCGTCGTCGATCCGGCCGGCGGCACCCACTTCACGTTCGGGCCGGACGGCACCTTCCTCGGGCGGCAGGCCGCGCTCCCCCACGACGGGTTGCCGCAGGGCCTGCGCCTCCATGTGACACACACCCCCTTGGGCGACGGCACCAGGCGGGTCTGGGTCGATGTGACCGGCGCCACCGGTTCGATCCGGTTCACCGACCTCGACGCCACGCTGTCGGCACGGCTGCCCGGCGGCTTCACCCTCACCGACACCGTCACCGGCTCGCGTTTCCACTTCGACAACACCGGCGGGCTCGCCTTCCGCGACCTGCCCCACCCGGAGGGCTCCGGCTTCCTCCGCTTCACCGAGGGAGCCGGGCCGGACACCCCGCCCGTACGGCTGGACGAAGTCGGCGGACTCGGTGCGCTCGATGACGTCGGCGCCCTCGGCGACACCCTGGACGACGCGCTGGGCAACGCCGAACTCGCCCGCATCTTCGAGCGCACGCTCGACGAGGCCTCCGGCCTGCGCACGGTCCCGGAGGGCGACCCGGTCGACCTGTCCGGCATCGCCGGCGCCCTGGACTTCCTGCACACCGCCCCCGACGGGCACGCGTTGCAGGCGCTGGGCCTGCCCGGCGTACAGCGGCTGGCAGACGACGCGGCGGCCTCGCTCGACCGGCTCGGGCTGCACCCCGACCTGCTCGGCGAGCACCTGCGGGAGCTGACCGAACGGGCCCGGCTGGGCCTGCGGCGCGGTGCCGTGGGCGCCCTCGCCGAGTACCTCGACCTGCCGCTCGCGACCCGCCTCGACGACCTGCGGGCCACCACCCCGACGGGCCGCGTCCTCGGCGACTTCACGGTCACACCGACCCCGCACGGCGGCCCCGGCGGCAGCCGCTACACCGTGCGCCACCACCCGTCCGACCTGACCCTGGGCTTCGACGCGAACCGCTCGCTGGTCCACCAGGAGGTCTTCCTGCGGGGCGGCCCGGCCGAGCTCGACGGGCTGAAGGTGGGGATCACCGGCCGCTCGGTCGACGGCGGGCCCTGGACCCCGACGGCGGCCGACTTCGTCGGCGCCCGCCCCGCCGACGACCTCTTCACCCTCTCCCCCGGCACCGAGCCACGCGGCGGCCTCGTCCTCACCGACGCGGCCGGCAGCACCCGCTGGCACTACGGCCCCGAGGGTGTGCACGCCTTCCGTGACGTCGACCTGCCCGGCAGCCGGGGTGTCCTGCGCTTCGAGGCCGGCGGTGCACCCCGGGTGCTGGACGCGTCGGGCCACCCCCGGCCCGGTTTCCGTGCGGAGGCGCTCGACCACGGCAAGGTCGCCCTCGTCCCCACCGCCAAGGGCACCCAGCCGCTGGAGCGAGCGGTCCTCGACCCGGCCGGCACGCTGCTGGAGGAGACCGTCGCCGTACGGGTCAAGGGCGGCAAGGTCAACGGTCAGCTGTGGAAGATCGACCACGCGGGCGGCACGGCCGTACGGCTCGACGAGACGGGGGCCCCGCTCACCGGTCGCTTCGACACCGCGAAGCTGGAGAAGTCCGCCACCGGTCAGTACAAGCTGATCGGCGAGGGCAAGGTGACGCTGTTCGAGCGCGAGGTGCTCGGCAACGGACATGTCCTCCACCTCGACCTGGACCGGTTCGGGCGGGCCCGCTGGACCGAGTTCGACGAGGCCGGCAACCGGCTGCGGGCCGGGGAGCGGATCTTCGACGGCGACCGCCGCACGTACCACGACACGCTTCCCTACCGCTGGGCCCCGGTGGACGTCCTCGACGTGCGCACCTACACCAAGGCCCTGGACGGCGGTCTGATCCGGGCGGAGAAGAACAGCGACGGCAGCTGGGCCTGGACGCGGTTCGACAAGGACGGCACCGAGGTGCTGCACGGCACCCGCGACTGGTCCTGGACCCGGATCGGCTACAAGGACACCTATCTCGACCCGGCCACCGGGGAGCGGGCCGTGGCCCAGCGGCGGGGCGACGTCTGGCCGTTGAACGGCTACCACGGCTCCCGCCAGTACCTGGAGCATCCGCTGCTGTCCGGCCCCGCGCCCGGCGGCATGCGGACCAACCCGGTGCTGCACACCGCCGTCGGCCCCAACAACAAGCCGATCGACTTCATCGACGAACTCACCGAGGAAATGGCGCAGTTGGCGGACGGCGGCACCCTGCACGTCGCCCGGATCTCCGACCAGCGCCTCCCGGCCGCCGTCTGGTACCCGCGCGCCGGCCACGGCCGGTTCGACGGGTTCTTCCGCAACTTCGTCACCGGCGACTCCATGTTCCAGGTGTCCACCTGGACGGAGACCGCCGCCGACGGCGCCAAGCTGCGCGGAGTCCGGCTGACCGCGCACGCCGGCCGCGGCTGGCAGGACATCGACCAGTTCGGCCGGGTCGTCCGCGAGACCCGCACCCTGGAGAACGGCAGCGTCGTCGAGGTGGGCCGCAGCGCCACCGACCCCAAGCAGTGGGCCCCGGCCCCGAAGTGGAGCGGCTCGGCGGACGCCTACGAGCTGCCCTGGCTGGACACGAAGAGCGGCAGGACCGGCACCCGGTACGTCGCCGCCGACGGCGGCTTCGTGGACGTCTTCAGGAACGCGGCCGGCGACGAACTGCTGTCGCTGCGTTCCCAGGGCACCGGGGTGCGCGAGTACCTCGCCGAGAACCCGGCGCGCGGCATCGGCGCCGACGACGTGTCCGGGGTGTGGGTCGACAAGAACACCCAGCTCCAGATCACCGGCCGCCGCGACCACTGGGGCGAGCTGTACGTCGAGGCGCACGGCGACCCCCGCAAGGACCACTGGACCTGGACGGCCACCGGGCCGGACGGGCAGGTCACGGAGGGCGTCCGTATCCAGAATCGCGGCTCCCTGGTGCACACCCGCACCTGGGACGACTCCTTCATCGACTTCGAGCGGCTGCCCGGCGGCGGCCGGGGCGACGCCGTCCGCGAGCGCAACGCCACCGGCGACGGCTCCCTCTGGGTCGACGCCACCCGCGCTTCCGACGGCACCTGGTCCTGGCGGAAGATCGGCGCCGACGGGACGATCGAGTCCCGGGGCATCCGCACCTACCAGGACCTCGCGGGAGGACGCTGGACCGACCACATCGGCACCGACGCCGTACGGTTCCGCAACGGCGGCCGGGTCCGCGAGTACGCGTACACGGTGAACGAGCGGGTCGCTCCGCCGCCCGTGGAGTCCGGGCGGATCTCCGTGCCCGACCTCCTCTCACGCTCCGCGCGGCACTTCGAGACGGATGTGTCGGCCACCGTGAACCGGGAGGTCTGGCAGGAGTTCGACATGGGCAAGGTGATCCGCCGCCGGGACCCGGTGGAGGGGTTCGAGGGCCGCTTCCGGGAGTCGGAGTCGCTGTGGAACCAGTGGCGCGAGTACCAGGACGGGCGGCTGGTGGCCCAGCGCACCATCACCGGGCGGGTCTGGGTCACCGACGCCTTCGGCCGCTGGTCGAACTTCGACATCGCCAAGCTGCCCGAGATCAGCAGCCTGCCCAGGGTCGGCGGCGAGGTGGGCCTCGACGGACACCACAGCTGGCGGCTCGTCGGACGCGAGGTCGACTTCCGCGGGTACACCACCGAACTGCGCGGCTACAACCGTGAGTTCCGCGATGTGTTCCACGAGATCTGGACCGGGGTCGAGGACGGCTCCTCGGCCGCCATGCCGATGTGGCGGCACCAGCTCCGCAAGGCCGTCACCGACTTCACCATGGGCTATCTCATCGAGTTCGGCACCAGCTTCGCCGTGTCCGCGATCGTCGCCGACCTCGACAACAAGAAGTTCGACCTGACCACGGCCCTACAGCGGGCGGCGCTCAACGGCGCGATCGGCGGCGGCATCCGCGTCGGCGTCAACGTCGCCTACGACACCACCCGCCTCGGCTACCTCAAGTACGGCCTGACCAACCTCGACCAGGGACAGGACTGGCACCGCCACCCGCTCGCCTCCAGCGACGACTGGGACGGCGAGTGGACCGTGTTCGAGAACCCCGTCCGCTGGCGCTCCGGCTCCTACGACTTCTTCAACAACCTGGGCGTCGGTGTCCTCACCGGTTTCGTCAACGGCGCCGTCAACGCGGCCGTGTTCGGGGTCGACGGCCACAAGCGCACCGGCGTCGACGCGCTCGAAGCGGGCGCGTGGGGCGCGGCGGCGAGCGCCTTCGCGGGGGTCACCAGCGGTCTGCTGCGCTACAGCTGGCACGCCACAGCGGGCTCCCGGGTCTTCCACCGCGGCGGCCCCGGCGAGCTGATCTGGCAGATCGCCGAGGCACTGGGCGCGGGCACCCTCAACTACGGGCTCAACAACAAGAACGCCGACATCCAGCCGTCGCGCGCCTTCCCGCCCCCGAGCACCCCACCCGCGACCACCACCCGTGCCGCCCTCACCACGCCGATCCCACCCATACCCCCGCAGCCGCCGCTCACCATCGACCCGGCCGCCCTGCCCGACGGAACGGAGCTCCTGTGACCCCCACCGCCACCGTGCACCGGGTCGCCCCGAAGGGACGCGGCGCCCACCGCAGCATCGCCTCCGCCCTGCGTGCCGCCCGTGACGGCGACGAGATCCATGTCTCGCCCGGCGAGTACGTCGAACACCTGCTGATCGACCGTGCGGTGCGCCTGGTGCCGGAGGAAGGCGCGCGGCACGCCGTACGGCTGCTGGCGGCCTCGCCCGGCCGCCCGGTGTTGGAGGTCGCCGCGCGGGACGTACGCGTCGAGGATCTCGTCCTGGTCGGCCAGGACCCGGGGCTGCCGGCCGTTCTGGTGGCCGCCGGGGATCTGGAGCTCGACGGCTGTGACGTGTCCGGCGGCCGGGTGGAGGCGGGCGGGGAGGCGTCGCTCGCCCTGACGGACTGCCGTGTCGCGGGGGCCGA
The DNA here is from genome assembly GCF_055575575.1 of Streptomyces sp. NPDC034049. Taxonomy (NCBI): domain Bacteria; kingdom Bacillati; phylum Actinomycetota; class Actinomycetes; order Kitasatosporales; family Streptomycetaceae; genus Streptomyces; species Streptomyces sp. NPDC034049. The sequence goes on along the minus strand of NZ_JBVISJ010000007.1, from coordinate 48,273 downwards.
GCTGGCGGCTGTGCACCTGAACACCACCGGATCGGCGCGGCTGACCCGGGTCGTCGTCGAGGACGTCGAGGGAACCGGTGTCGTCGTCGGCTCCCGGGCCACCGCCGAGGCCGAGGAGCTGACGGTACGACGGGTCACCGGGTCCGGCGTCCGGGTCCGGGGCGGAGCCCGCGTGACCCTGCGGGAGTGCCGGATCTCCGGCACCGGGCGCAGCGGGCTGCTGGTGGAGGACGGCGCCTCCCTCACCGCGCGGGACTGCCGGGTCGAGGAGACGGCCGCCGAGGGCGTCCGCGTGCTGGGCAGTGCGGCACGGTCCGCCCCGCCCGCCGGGGACAGGGGTCCCGGCGAGGGCGGGGTGGTCCTCACCCGCTGCGAGGTGCTACGCGCGGGCGGGGACGGGGTCGCCGTCTCCGGCGACGGTGACGTGCTGATGCTCGGCTGCCGGCTGCGGGACGGTTCGGGGCCCGGGGTGAGCGTGGAGGACGAGGGCCGCGCCGAGCTGGTCGACTGCCAGGTGGACGGGGCGCACGGCTCGGGTCTGGTGGCCCGGGGCACGGCCCGGCTGTCGGCCGAGGGCACCTCCGTGACGGGCAGCCGGGCCAACGGGCTGCTGGCGGGCGGCCGCTCCGAGGTGCGGATGGACAACGGCGACCTGACGGCGTGCTCGTTCAGCGCGGTGCACGCCTGCGACGACTCCCGGGTGACGCTCACCGCCTGCCGGATCGGTTCCTCCGCCGAACACGGCGTCCGGGCCACCGACCGGGCCGGACTCACCGTGGAGGGCGGCCGGATCTCGGACTGCGGGCTGTCCGGGGTGCGGATCGACGGGGCCGCCGAGGCGCGGATGCGCGGGCTGTCCGTGGTACGTGGCCGGGCCGGGATCACCACCGAGTCGTCCGGGACCGTGGTCCTGGAGGAGTGCGATGTCGTCGGCGCCGAACGGTCCGGGATCTCCTGCGGCACGCAGACCGCGCCGGTGCTGCGGGACTGCCGGATCAGCGGGACCGGTACGGCGGGCCTGGTCATCGGCGAGGGCGCCACGCCGAGCGTCGAGGGCTGCACGGTCCGGGACGCGGCCGGCTCCGGCGTCGTGGTGGGGCCGCGCGCCGAGCCCCGGCTCCGGGCCGTGACGGTGGCCAGGACCGGCAAGAACAGCCTGTTCGTCGGCGAGAAGGCCCGCGGCACCGTCGAGGACTGCGTCTTCGGCGGCGCGGGCACCGAGGGCTCTGCCTTCCCCGCCCTGCACGTCGCGACGGGCGCGGCCCCCGTCCTGCGCGGCTGTCTGGTCCGGGACTGCGAGGAGGACGTGGCGCTGGAGAAGGGCGCCCGCCCGGTGTTCGACGACTGCGTCTCGCGGGACGTGCGGAACCCGTCCCTGCCGACCGGCGCCGAGCAGGCCCTGTCGGCGGCCGGCGGCCCGGAGACGGCGGGTGCCGGGACCACCGCGCGGGAGACCGAGGCCCCCGCCGAGGACACCCTGGAGAACCTGCTCGCCGAGCTCCAGGGTCTCGCTGGTCTGGAGCGCGTCAAGAACGACGTCTCGTCCCTGGTCAAGCTGATGCAGATGGTCCGCCGCCGGGAGGAGATGGGCCTGGTACCGCCCCCGCTCAGTCGCCACCTCGTCTTCACCGGCAACCCGGGCACCGGCAAGACCACCATCGCCCGCCTCTACGGCCGTATCCTCGCCGCCGTCGGACTGCTGGAGCGCGGCCACCTGGTCGAGGCAGACCGCTCCGCCCTGGTCGGCGAGTACGTCGGCCACACCGGGCCGAAGACCGCACGGGTCTTCCAACAGGCCCGGGGCGGCGTGCTGTTCATCGACGAGGCGTACTCCCTCACCCAGTACGCCGGATCCAACGACTTCGGCCAGGAGGCCATCGCCACGCTGCTGAAGCTGATGGAGGACCACCGCGACGACGTGGTGGTCATCGTCGCCGGATACCTCAAGGAGATGGAGGTCTTCGTCCGCTCCAACCCCGGCCTCGCCTCCCGCTTCAACCGCACCCTGCTCTTCGACGACTACAGCGGTGCCGAACTGGTGAGCATCGTCGAGCACCAGGCCGCCCAGCACCAGTACGAACTGACCCCGGACGCCGTCGCGGCGCTCACCACGCGCTTCGACGCCATGCCCCGCGACCGGGGCTTCGGCAACGGCCGCACGGCACGCCAGCTGTTCCAGGCCATGACGGAACGCCAGGCGTACCGGGTCGCCGAGCTGCCGGAGGCCTCGGAGGCGGACGTGATGACCCTCAGGCCGGAGGACATCCCCCAGACCCTGTGAGCCGGGCAGTCCGGCGCACGTCCGAAGCCGGCCCACCGACCGTCACCGGCGCCCGACCGTTCCGGTGCCCTGAGCGCCCACCGTCCGCTCCCCTTCCACCCCGCCGTCCCCGCGCCCACCGCGCGGACCCACCCACCTAAGGACCACCCCCATGCCGCACGCACCCGACCGAAGCGACCGCAGAGACGGCGAGTTCGCCGACCTCTTCGCCCGCAGGACCCGCATCCCGCTCCGCGGCTTCCTGCCCGGCCGCCGGGTATGGAAGGCGATCGGCGGCTCCGCCGCCGCGGTCCTGGTGATCGCCGGCACCGTCACGGCCGTGGCCGCCGTCGACTGGGGCGGCGACGCGTCCGAGAAGGTGACCACGGCGGCCGACAGACCGGCCGGCGAGCAGTCCGTCCCCGGCGACACCAAGAAGGCGGCGGTCGACCCGTCGCCGGCCGACCGGGCGGAGGACGGGGGCAAGGGAAAGGGCAAGGGCGACCCCGACGTCGTCTACGTGCCGGTCAGCGGCGGAGCGGGAGCGGGCACCGGCGGCACGGAGAAGTCGGCGTCGGACACCGACGACCGGTCCGACTCGGGCGGCACCACGGGCGGCACCTCCGGCTCGATCGGCACGACCGGCTCGACCGGCACCGAGGAGAAGAAGTCCACGACCACCCAGAACACCGATTCCGGGTCGACGTCCGGCTACCTGTGGGCCGACGGGAGCGTGGAGGCCGACACGAACGACTTCTGGGACGAGAGCACGGTCACCGTCAGGTCCACCGAGCCCATCACCTCGCTCAAGGTCGTCGTCCGGATCGTCCAGACCGGCGGCGTGAAGAGCACCGGGACCTGGACCTCCCTCGGTGACAGGGCAGCCGTCGGCCAGAACGCCACCAGCGACCAGATCGGGTACGTCATCACCCTGAAGTCGGGTGTCACCCTCGCCCCCGGCACCTATGTCTTCAAGGTCCAGTACGACCACGCCCAGGGCCGGCGCGACGCGGGCCGCGACCTCTACACGGTCACCGCCGTCGCGAACGGTTCGGACGACGAGTCCCTGTCCGGCCGCTTCTGAGCGCTCAGCCCGCCCAGCCCTGTTTCCGCAGCACCGAGGACACGTCGGGCGCCTCGTAGTGGTCCCCCTTGAGCACCTTGCCGTCGGCCCGGCGGGCGACCCGCCCGTCGGGGCCCAGCTTGGTCATGTTCGAGCGGTGGATCTCGGCGATCACCGCGTCCAGGTCGATGCCGTGGACGAGAGCGGTGCCGTACGCCACGTACACCACGTCGGCCAGTTCGTGGGCCAGCCGGTCGAGCGGCCCGTCGACCGCCACCTCGGCGACCTCGGCGGCCTCCTCGGCCAGCAGCTCCCCCCGGTGGGCGGCCAGCTCGGGCGAGACCTCGGTGGGGGCGGTTCGGGCGTCGAGGCCGAAGGCCCGGTGGAACTCGCGGACCAGGCGAGCGGGAGAAGAACTCATCCGCCGACCCTACCGACCGGCCGCTCCGCCCGGCCCTTCTCCGCTCCGCCCTGCCCTGCTGTGCCCCGCTCCGACAGTTCTGTCCTTCACGTACGGTCATGACGCCAAGTCCCCTGCCGTCCCTGGCCGTTGACGCCGTGTCAGCACACGGGGGGCGATGCCGGAACCGGTGACTCCACTCCGTACGCTCCGTTGTGTCTTCACGTACCACCCCGAGCATTGAGGACCCAACGTGAGCGTTCCCCCCACCTCCCCCAGCCACCGGGCCACGTCCCGGGTGACCCGCCGCGCGGTGATCGGCGCGGCCGGCGCGGTCGCCGCCGGCGCCGTGATCACGCCCACCGTGATGGCCACGACCGGCGATTCCGGCACCACGACGTCCTCGGACCCCGGCGCCGGGGGTTCGACGGCCGGCACGACGACCGAGACCTTCCCGAAGACCCGCAGCGAGGCCGCCACCGGCGAGGCACCCATCGAGGCGGCCTTCCCCATCGGCTACGTGGGCGTGCGCTGGGGCGGCACCGACGAGACCACCGGCGGCGGCATCCGGCTGCGGGACGCCGACGGCACCCAGGGCGAGTGGCGCTCGCTCGGCGACGGCGGCTGCTCGGTGGCCAACGGCGGCGGTGTACTGATCGCCGCCGACCAGGCCGCCGGCTACGAGCTGAAGGCGCCCGACGGCGCCACCGGGCTGCGCTCGCTGGCGCTCGACTGCAAGCACGGACCGGACCGGAAGGTGAAGGTCCCGAGCGACCCCACGCGCGTCAGAGGTGTCCAGTACCTGACGCGCGCCGCCTGGGGCGCCGACGAGTCGCTGCGATTCAAGGCGGACGGCACGGAGAACACCCCGACCGCGTTCTACCCGTTCCAGACGATCACCGTGCACCACACGGCCATGGCCAACGACGACCCGGACCCGGCCGCCACGGTCCGCGCGATCTACCAGCTGCACGCCGTCACCAACGACTGGGGCGACATCGGCTACCACTTCCTCATCGACGAGGAGGGCCGTATCTACGAGGGCCGCTACTCCGGCGACGACGGCCTGCCCGCGCACGACGCCGACGGCAAGGTGGTCACCGCCTTCCACGTGGGCGGCTTCAACTCCGGCAACCTCGGCATCGCCCTGCTGGGCACCTTCACCGAGCAGGGACCCAAGGAGGCCGCCCGCGCCTCCCTGACCCGGCTCGTGAAGGTCCTGGTCCGCCAGCACGGCGTCGACCCGCAGGCCCGCGTGACCTACACCAACCCGGTCAACGGCACCCAGAAGGAGGTCGCGGAGATCAGCGGCCACCGGGACTGGATGGCGACGGAGTGCCCGGGCGAGGCCATGTACGGGGAGCTGGAGCGCCTGCGCACGGCGGTGGCCACCGGCCGCTGACCACGCCGGTCCCGCCCCGGCCGCCGGACCCCACCCCCGCGGGGCCCGGCGCCGCCGAGGTCACGAGCTCGCACCGGATGGGGTCGACCCTGGCCGCCCGCGAGGTGACCTGGCAGGATCTCGTCGCATGGTCCAGGTACTCCCCCGCATCGGCAGGCGGCGCGCGCTGCTGGGCTCGGTGGCTTCGTTGGTGGTCCTCGGGCTGCTCGCGTGGTGGCTGTGGCCGAGCGAGGAGCCCCCGAGCGGGACGATCACGGTGACCACGGGAGCCGAGCGGGGCGTCTACCAGGAGTACGGCAGCCGGCTGCGGAACGCGATCGCCGGGGACATGCCGAAGCTGCGGGTCCAGCTCATGCCGAGCAACGGCTCCCAGACGAACGTCCGCCGGGTCGCCACCGGGCAGGCCGACTTCGCCATCGCCGCCGCCGACGCCGTCCAGACCTATATCGACGAGGACCAGCCCGGCGCCGACAAGCTGCGGGGCGTGGCCCGGCTCTACGACGACTACGTGCAGCTGGTGGTCCCGGCCGACTCCACCATCCAGAACGTGGCGGAGCTGAAGGGCAAGCGGGTCGCCGTCGGCCCCGAGGGCTCCGGTGTACGGCTGATCGCCGAGCGCCTGCTGGCGGCGGACGGGCTCGACATCGACAAGGACATAGACGCGCGGCGCGACACCATCGGCACGAGCCCCGACGCCCTGCGCACGGGCAGGATCGACGCCTTCTTCTGGTCGGGCGGCCTGCCCACGAAGGGGCTGACGGACCTCGCGGAGAAGGAGAAGTACGCCTTCCGGTTCGTCCCGATCCGCAGCGATCTGGTGGCGGCGCTGCACGACCAGGGCGGGGTCTTCAGCCACTACCGGGCGTCGGTGATGCCCGCCGACGCCTACCCGACCATCCTCACGGCCCCGGTGCCCACCCTCACCGTGGCGAACCTGCTCATCACCCGCGCGGACATGGACCCCCGCCTCACCGAGTGGCTCACCCGCGTCGTCCTCAAGAGCCGGGACAACATCGGCCAGCACGTCCACGCGGCCCAGGTGGTGGATCTGCGCACCGCGATCTACACGGACCCGCTGCGGCTGCACCAGGGAGCGAGGGCGTACTACCGCTCGGTGAAGCCGTAGTCCGCCGTAGGGCCGGCGCGACAACCTCTCGCAGGGCCCTCCTCAGCCCTCTCGGACCGCTCAGACCGGCGGACGCGAGCGCGGCACCGTCACCGTGACCCGCAGCCCGTGCGGCTCGTGGTGGGCGTAGGCGATGGAGCCGCCGCCCGCCGCGATGAGCGCCCGGGAGATGGAGAGCCCGAGGCCCGAGCCCTTGATGTTCTGGTGGGCGGTGCTGCGCCAGAAGCGGTCGCCGACGCGTTCCAGCTCCTCGTCGCTGAGGCCGGGCCCGCCGTCGGTGACGACGACCCGCGAGGTCTCGCCGTTCGAGGTGACCCGGACCTCCACGCGCTCCCCGGCGGGCGTGAACTTCAGCGCGTTGTCGATCACCGCGTCCAGGGCGCTGGACAGGGCGATGGGATCGGCCCAGGCGGTGGTGGCCGGGCAGGTGCCGACCAGCGACACGCCCTTGTCGTCGGCCAGCGGCGACCAGGACGCGACACGCTCGGCCGTCAGCTCCCCCACGTCGATGAGCCGCAGATCGGACTCCGCGTGCTCGGCGAGCGCCAGGTCGAGCAGATCGTCGAGGACCGAGGCGAGCCGTTTGCCCTCCGTGCGCACGGAGGCGATCTCCTCGTTACCCTCGGGCAGTTCGAGCGCGAGCAGGTCGATGCGGAGCAGCAACGCGGCCAGCGGGTTGCGGAGTTGGTGCGAGGCGTCGGCGACGAAGGCGCGCTGCTGCTCCAGCACGTCCTCGACGTTGTCGGCCATCTCGTTGAACGACCGTGCCAGCCGCCGGAGTTCGGGCGGACCGCTGGCCACCGCGACCCGTGACTTCAGTCGCCCGGAGGCGATGGCGTGGGTGGTGACGTCGAGGACGCGTACGGGCTTGAGGACCCAGCCCGTCAGCCGCAGCGCGGCGCCGACGGCGAGGAGCATCGCGGCGATCTCGCCGACGCCGATGATCAGCCAGCCGCGCAGGATCTTGGAGCGCATCTGGTCGGTGGGCGAGTCGGTGACGACGGCCGCGACGACGTCCCCGTCGTGGATGACGGGGGACGCGACGACGAGCCGGCCCTCCTGCCAGGGCCACACCTGTTTCGGGTCGTGCGGACGGCGCCCCAGCAGCGCCTCCTCGAAGGCGGCGAGCCCCTCCCCCTCGGTGGGCCGGCCCCACTCCACGGGGGCGTTGGCCATGGACGGCTGGCTCTTCTCGCGGTAGAAGACGCCGGCCTTGATGCCGTACACCCGGTAGTACTGCTCCAGCTCCCGCTGGAGGGTCTCGCCGCGGCCGTCCGTGGTGTCCACGCGGGATCCGCTCGGGCGTTCGGTGACGAACTGGGCGAGGGCCGCGAAGCGCGCCGTGTCGTCGATGCGGTCGACGACCACCTCCTGCTGCCGCGCCGCCGCGAGGCTCACCGCCAGCGGGACGCCGAGGGCCAGCAGCACGGCGGCCATCAGGACGATGAGCAGCGGAAGAAGACGAGTGCGCACGCGGGCACGCTACGGCGTCGGGGCGACCAGCCGGTAGCCGACCCCGCGCACCGTCTCGATCAGGGTGGGCATCCGCAGCTTGGACCGCAGGGACGCGACGTGCACCTCCAGGGTGCGGCCCGTCCCCTCCCAACTGGTCCGCCACACCTCGCTGATGATCTGTTCCCGGCGGAAGACGACCCCGGGCCGCTGGGCCAGCAGCGCGAGCAGATCGAACTCCTTGCGGGTCAGCTGGACGACCGAGCCGTCCACGCTGACCTGCCGGGTGGGCAGCTCGATGAGCACGGACCCGAGCCGCAGCCCGCTGTCGGCGGAGGCCGCGGCATCGTCGGGGGCCCGGCGGCGGGCGACGGCGTGGATACGGGCGAGCAGCTCGCCGGTGTCGTAGGGCTTGACCACGTAGTCGTCGGCGCCGAGGTTGAGGCCGTGGATCCGGGACCGTACGTCCGAGCGGGCCGTCACCATGATCACCGGGGTGCTGGTGCGCTTGCGGATCTTGCCGCAGACCTCGTAGCCATCCTGGTCGGGCAGACCGAGGTCGAGCAGGACGACTCCGAAGCCGTTGCCCTCCGGGACGAGCGCCTGGAGCGCCTCCTCGCCGCTGCGGGCGTGGGTGACGTCGAAGCCGTGCCGGGCCAGGACCGCGGACAGGGCGGCGGCGACGTGGTTGTCGTCCTCGACGAGGAGCAGCCTCATTCCGGCCCCTTCCTGCTCGGTGGGTCATGCGTTTCGGTCATTTGTGCGTCTCGGCTGGCACACATTACGCGGATTCGCATCCCGGGCACGCGCGTATCGGCCCTTCCGCAGTCACACTGATGAGTGAGGACGCCGTCAAGGCCGGACGGGTTCCGAACGAGTTCCGTTATCCAGCCGAAACACCCCGCCCGGGCCCGTCACGTGCAGTGTCCGTCCGGCTACCAGATCGTTATGCTCAATTCTCGCTCAGATGTAATGACGCTGGTCGTCGCCGGTCACTACTGTCCTCCGAAACCGAGGAGGACGGAGCCAGAAAGCGATGACCGAAGTTTCGGTGGTCAAGGACGCGGTGCCCGCGGCCGACGACCTGGTCGTCCTGAAGAGCGTCAACAAGCACTTCGGCGCGTTGCACGTGCTCCAGGACATCGATCTGACAATCACCAGGGGCGAGGTCGTCGTGGTGATCGGACCCTCCGGGTCCGGTAAGTCCACCCTGTGCCGCACCATCAACCGGCTGGAGTCGATCGACTCCGGCGACATCACGATCGACGGCAAGCCGCTGCCCGCGGAGGGCAAGGCGCTCGCACGACTGCGGGCGGACGTCGGCATGGTGTTCCAGTCGTTCAATCTCTTCGCGCACAAGACCGTGCTCGAGAACGTGATGCTGGGGCAGCTCAAGGTCCGCAAGACCGACAAGAAGCAGGCCGAGGAGAAGGCACGGAACCTGCTCGACCGGGTGGGCGTAGGCACCCAGGCGGACAAGTACCCCGCACAGCTCTCCGGCGGTCAGCAGCAACGTGTCGCGATCGCGAGGGCGCTGGCCATGGACCCCAAGGTCATGCTCTTCGACGAGCCGACCTCGGCGCTGGACCCCGAGATGATCAACGAGGTCCTGGAAGTCATGCAGCAGCTGGCCCGGGACGGCATGACGATGGTCGTGGTCACCCATGAGATGGGCTTCGCCCGTTCGGCCGCCAATCGGGTGGTGTTCATGGCGGACGGCCGCATCGTCGAAGAGGCTGTGCCGGACCAGTTCTTCAGCAACCCCCGCAGCGACCGGGCCAAGGACTTCCTGTCGAAGATCCTTCACCACTGACGGCCCTGCCGAGGCCCCTTTCGGCCCCCGGCACCCGCACCATGACGGTCCGCATCTCTTCACCACTCAAAGGATGTTCACCATGAAGCTCCGCAAGGCCTCCGCCGCAGCAGCCGCCGCCCTCGTTCTCGCCCTGACCGCCACCGCGTGCGGCGGCGACGACGGCAACGGCAACGACGGCGGCTCCGACTCCGGTTCCAGCGGCGGCGGCAAGATCAAGATCGGCATCAAGTACGACCAGCCCGGTCTCGGCCTGAAGGAGCCCGACGGTTCCTTCTCCGGCTTCGACGTCGACGTGGCGACGTACGTGGCCAAGGAGCTCGGCTACGACGCCAAGCAGATCGAGTTCGTCGAGACCAAGAGCGCCGACCGCGAGAACGCCCTGGCCCGCGGCGACGTCAAGTTCATCGCGGCGACGTACTCGATCAACGACGAGCGCAAGAAGAAGGTCGACTTCGCCGGCCCGTACCTGCTGGCCCACCAGGACCTGCTGGTGAAGGCGGACTCGGACATCAGCAAGGGCACGGACCTCAACGGCAAGAAGCTCTGCTCGGTGACCGGCTCCACCTCGGCGCAGAACGTCAAGGACACCATCGCTCCGAAGGCCCAGCTGCGTGAGAACAGCGGTTACTCCGAGTGCCTCGCCGGCCTGCAGAGTGGCGCCGTGGACGCCCTGACCACCGACGACTCGATCCTCGCCGGCTACGCCGCTCAGGCCCAGTACAAGGGCAAGTTCAAGCTCGCCGGTCTGAAGCTCAGCAACGAGAACTACGGCATCGGCGTCAAGAAGGGCGACACCGCGACCGTGGACAAGATCAACGCCGCCCTGGAGAAGATGGTCAGCGACGGTTCCTGGGAAACCGCGGTCAAGGAGAACTTCGGCCCGGCCGACTACCAGAACGAGCCCGCCCCGAAGATCGGCGACATCAAGTAAGTCGGGTAGCCGCGCCCAGCGCGGTTCTCGCAGGCGCGCCGCCGCCCGCCGCAAGGCTCGGTGAGGGCGGCGGCGCACCGCGCCTGCCACGTACGCCACACACCCGGAAGCGCGGGAGACAGTGTTCGACTTCCTTTCAAACTATGACGACCCGAGCCTGTTGGGCGCCTTCTGGATGACGGTCAAGCTCACCGTCGCCTCGGCCATCGGCTCCCTGGTCTGGGGGACCCTGCTGGCCGCCATGCGGGTCAGCCCCGTCCCCCTGATGCGGGGCTTCGGCACCGCTTACGTGAACATCGTGCGGAACATCCCGCTGACCGTCATCATCGTCTTCACCTCGCTGGGCCTCGCCGACATCTTCGGCATGACCATGGGGGCGCCCGACGACTTCAAGGCCCAGGGCTTCCGGCTCGCCGTTCTCGGTTTCGTCGCCTACACCGCGGCGTTCGTCTGCGAGGCACTGCGCTCCGGCATCAACACGGTGCCTGTGGGCCAGGCCGAGGCGGCACGCGCCATCGGACTGAGCTTCGGCCAGGTCCTCGGCCTCATCGTGCTGCCGCAGGCGTTCCGCGCGGTCATCGGCCCGCTGGCCAACGTGCTGATCGCGCTGACCAAGAACACGACCGTGGCGGCCGCCATCAGTGTGGCAGAGGCCGCCTACCTCATGAAGGGCATGATCGAGAAGGAGGCACAGACGCTGCTCATCGGCGCGGTCTTCGCCTTCGGGTTCGTGGTACTGACCCTGCCCACCGGCCTGTTCCTCGGCTGGCTGAGCAAGCGACTGGCGGTGAAGCGATGAGTTCCGTCCTCTACGACGCCCCCGGCCCCCGGGCCAAACGGCGCAACGTGATCCTCACGGTGTCCTTCGTGGTCCTGCTGGCCCTCCTTGCCTGGTGGGTGTGGCAGAAGATGGACGACAAGGGCCAGCTGGAGTGGAGTCTCTGGAAGCCCTTCACCACGTCCCAGGCTTGGACCACCTATCTGCTGCCCGGCCTCGCCAACACGCTCAAGGCCGCGGGGCTCGCCATGGTGATCGCCCTTCCGCTGGGCGCGCTCCTGGGTATCGCGCGTCTCTCCGACCACCGATGGGTCCGGGTTCCGGCCGGCACCGTGGTGGAGTTCTTCCGGGCGATCCCGGTCCTGTTGCTGATGCTGTTCGCCAACGAGGTCTATGCCCGCTCGACAGGCATCAGCACCGAGGACCGGCCGATGTACGCGGTCGTCACCGGCCTGGTGCTCTACAACGCCTCGGTCCTCGCCGAGGTCGTACGCGCCGGCATCCTCGCCCTGCCCAAGGGCCAGACGGAGGCCGCCCAGGCGATCGGTCTGCGCAAGGGCCAGACGATGGGCAGCATCCTGCTGCCGCAGGCCGTCACCGTGATGCTGCCGGCCATCGTCAGCCAGCTCGTGGTCATCGTGAAGGACACCGCGCTCGGTGGTGTGCTGCTGCAGTTCACCGACCTTCTCAACGCGCGCACCACGGTGGCTGCCAACTACGGCAATGTCATCCAGAGCTTCGTCGTCGTCGCGATCATCTACATCATCCTGAACTTCATCATCACGAGCTTCGCGAGCTGGCTGGAGCAGCGGCTGCGGCGGGGCAAGAAGTCGACTGGTGCGGTCCTCGGCCCAGCGGCGATCGAGGGCACCGCCGCGGCCGGCGCGGGAGGCGCCATCGGCGGCATCGGCGTCGGTGAGGCCGGCGGCGGAGGCGGAGGCGGAGACTCCGGCAACTGACACGTGATCAGGTGACATCCGCCCAGGATGTCCCCCGATTCGCTCCCCGGAGGGCAGTGGCATGATCGCCACTGCCCTCCGTCACTTGACGCAAGCACCGGCAATGGGTTGCATACGTTCTGTGATCGTGCACCCTGCTCCAACTTCCTGTTCACCCACGTCCGCCGGGACGTCACGTCGGGCAGGGGGCCCCGCGCCGTGGATCCGGTGATCATCGTGGGTGCGGGGCCCGTGGGGCTCACGCTCGCCCTCGCGCTGGCGCGCCAGGACGTACCGTCCGTGGTCCTCGACGAGGGACCGGGCAAGGACGAACAGCGGCTCGCGCGCACCGTCGTCCTGAACGAGGACACCACCGCACTGCTGGAACGGTTGTCCGGCACCCCCCTCTCCCGGCTCGGCTTCCGCTGGGCCGGATGGCGGTCCATGCGGCGCAAGCAGGTGATGCGTCAGGTCCGTTTCGGTGAAGCCGACCTCGAGGACACGGGCCTCCCTCCCCGGGAGGGCGCGAAGAGCGGCCGCAGTGGCAACGACGCCGTCGTGGACGGTTCCGCCGACCTCCCCCCGCTGCACATCGCCCAGCACGTCCTGACCGCCGCCCTGCGCGACGCCATCGCCGGTGAGCGGCTCGTCAAGATCGCCGTGGAGAGCCGGCTCGACGCGCTCGAACAGGAGAAGTCCGGCGTCACGGCCCATACACGTGGCCCCAAGAGCACCTGGTGGCGCGGCAGTTACCTGGTGGGGTGCGACGGCCCCCGCTCGACGGTCCGCAAGCTCCAGGACATCCGGTTCCCCGGCCGTACGGCGGTGGAACGGCACGCGGTGGCGGCTCTGCGCGCCGAACTCCCCTGGCCGGGCGAAGCGTTGCTGCACCGCATGCCACCCTGGCGGACGGCGGGTCCGTCCGGCGGCGAGATCACCGCGCGCCCCCTCGACGACGGTCTCTGGCGCCTCGACTGGCTCCTGCCGCCGGGCAAGGACCTCGTGACGCCCGACCTCCTCGTGGCCCGCGTCCGCGAGACCCTCGCCGGCTGGACGGGTGGCTCCACACCGCCGTACGACCTGCTGGACACCGGCGTCCACACCGTGCACCACCGCCTCGCCCGGCGGTGGCGGGTCGGCCGGGTCTTCCTCGCCGGCGACGCCGCCCACCTGCTCGGGGCGCTCGGCACCCAGGGCCTCGACGAGGGACTGCGCGACGCCGACAACCTCGCCTGGAAACTGGCCCTGGCCTGGCACCACGGCCCGCACGACACCCTGCTCGACAGCTACCAGACGGAGCGGCGCGCGGTCGTCGCCGCCCGGCTGCGCGCCGCTGACCAGGTGCTGCCCCTGCTGCGCGGCGGCAAGGGGCTGCGGTCGTACGTCCCCGGCTCGGCCCGGGGCCACGACGCGCTGCTGGCCGACGGCCACCTGGGGCGCGGAGCACTGGGCGCGCCGGGGGCGTACACCGACTCGCCGCTCATGCCTCCGCGCGCCGCTGCGGAGACTCCGGTCGACACCCTGCCGGGCACCCAGGTCGTGGATGTGGAGGTGACGGCGGAGGACGGCTCCTTCGTACCCCTGCGGGACCGGCTCGGGCGCGGGGCGCTGCTGGTCGTGCTGATCGCGCCGGGCACCGGGGTGTGGGAGCGCAAGCACTGGATGAGCGCCGGCATCATGCCCCGTCTGGCCGCCGCCGTCTCCGCCCTGCCGCGGCCCGCCGAGTTGCTGGTGGCCGAGGCCTACCCGGGCGCGGCCGCCCACACCGTCCTCCTCGTCCGCCCCGACGGCTATCTCGTCACCGCGCTGAGCGGCGTACGCCCCGCCGACCTGTACGCGGCCGCGGAAGCCACGCTGGGCGGGGCGAGGCAGCAGCCCGAGACCAGCGACGCCGCTCCGAGCGCACGTTGAGAGGCTCTGGTAGCGGCCCTGTTCGTCGACGGCCGTCACTGTGTGTCCACATAGTGACGGTGAGTTGACCGTCCTGCCCGGTCATGGTCTACTCCGGTCCGTGACCGACACCTCGACGCGCCTATGGCGGAGGGTCCATATGGACCTCGTCCGCTACGCGGGCTGCGTGTGTCGTCCGTCCTGCTGACTTCGCATCCCTCTTCTTTCGCGCGCGCCACCCATGGTGCGGCCGCGCGCTCCCGCGAACGCACTTCAGGACGGTACCCGTGTCTGTGTCCCCCGTTGTTCCCCCTACCTCCGCTCCGGCCGTCTCCGCCCCCACGCAGGCGGAACTGCTCGACTTCGCCCGCCGGACCGCCGCCGACGCCGAGCTGATCGCGTCCCTCCCGCTCGACCCCGAGGGCCGCACCTGGGTGCGTCTCGAAGGTCCCGGCGGCAGCGAGGCCTGGCTGATCGGCTGGCCGCCCGGCACCGGGACCGGCTGGCACGACCACGCCGACTCGGTGGGCGCCTTCGTCACCGCGGCCGGCGAACTCAAGGAGTACTCGCTCGCCGCCCGGCTGCCCACCGACGGCTGGAAGACCCTCGAACTCACCGACGGCGTCGACCGCGAACGGCGGTTGACCGCCGGCAAGGGCCGATCCTTCGGACGCCACCATGTCCACGAGGTGCTCAACGAGTCCCCCGAGGAGCACGCGATCTCCGTCCACGCCTACTACCCGCCGCTCCCCCGCATCCGCCGCTTCAGCCGCACGGGACAGGTGCTGCGCCTGGAGCACGTCGAACGCCCGTCCGACTGGCAGTAAGCCCCCCTGGGGGGTGGCCGAGCAGCCTCGGCTGCTCCCCCTCGCTCCGCCCCCTCCGCTCAGTTCCCCGTCAGTACCCCTCGTCCTCCAACCCGTCCGTCTCCTCCCCTTCCTCCTCCAACGCCTGCCGGACCACACGCAGGGCCATGCCCTCGGGGTAGCCCTTGCGGGCGAGCATTCCGGCCAGGCGACGGAGGCGTTTGTCGCGCTCGAGGCCGCGGGTGGAGCGCAGCTTGCGGGCGACGAGTTCGCGCGCGGTGTTCTCCTCCTGCTCCGAGTCGAGCTGGGAGACGGCCTCGTCGATCAGCGCCGAGTCGACGCCCTTGGTGCGCAGCTCCCTGGCGAGGGCCCTCCGTGCCAGGCCCCGGCCGTGGTGCCGGGACTCCACCCAGGCGTCGGCGAACGCGCTGTCGTTGATCAGTCCCACTTCCTCGAACCTCGACAGCACCTCCTCCGCCACGTCCTCGGGGATCTCGCGTTTGTGCAGGGCGTCCGCGAGTTGCTTACGAGTGCGCGGGGTTCCGGTGAGCAGGCGCAGACAGATCCCGCGCGCCCGCTCAGCCGGGTCCCCTGAGGACTCGCCCTTCTCGGCCCTCGACGAGAAGGACGAACCCCCGTCCTCCGGCCCCCCGTCCTGTGCTCCCCCGTCGTCCGGGCCGTCGCCCGCTTCCCCGAAGCCGCGCCGCCGACCGCTTCGACCGCCGCGCCTGCCCCGCGCTTCGCCGCCCACGCCGCGCGAGGAGCCGCCACCACGCCGACGGCCGCCGACGGCCGGGCCCGCGCCGGAGCGCGAGCCGTCCTCCCGCTGTGCGACGTCGCCGCCGTCGTCGTACGGTCGGAACCCCTCGTCCTCCTGCCCGTCCGCGCCGAATCCCTCGGTCTCCCAGCCGGTACCCCCGCGCCCCCGGTCGTCGGAAGCACTGGGATACGCGTGCTCGCCCCAGTCCGTTCTGCGCGTCACGGACTAGCTCTTCGCCGCCGCGGCCTTGGTCTTGGTGGCCTTGGCAGCCGGAGCGGGCACCGCCTTCGCGGCGTCGTCCGCGGTGGCCGGGTCCGAGACCGCCGCGTCCGCACCCGGTTCGGCGGTGGGCTCCTCGGGCCGGACGCCGACGCCCAGCTTCTCCTTGATCTTCTTCTCGATCTCGTTGGCGAGGTCGGGGTTGTCCTTCAGGAAGTTACGGGCGTTCTCCTTGCCCTGACCGAGCTGGTCGCCCTCGTACGTGTACCAGGCGCCGGCCTTGCGGACGAAGCCGTGCTCCACGCCCATGTCGATCAGACCGCCCTCACGGCTGATGCCCTGGCCGTAGAGGATGTCGAACTCGGCCTGCTTGAAGGGCGGCGCGACCTTGTTCTTGACGACCTTGCAGCGGGTGCGGTTGCCGACCGCCTCCGTGCCGTCCTTCAGGGTCTCGATGCGACGGATGTCGATACGCACCGAGGCGTAGAACTTCAGCGCCCGGCCACCGGTCGTGGTCTCCGGGGAGCCGAACATCACGCCGATCTTCTCGCGGAGCTGGTTGATGAAGATGGCGGTGGTCTTGGACTGGTTGAGCGCGCTGGTGATCTTCCGCAGGGCCTGGCTCATCAGACGGGCCTGCAGACCCACGTGGCTGTCGCCCATCTCGCCCTCGATCTCCGCACGCGGGACGAGCGCGGCGACGGAGTCGATGACGATGAGGTCGAGGGCACCGGAGCGGACCAGCATGTCCACGATCTCCAGGGCCTGCTCGCCATTGTCCGGCTGCGACAGGATCAGGTTGTCGATGTCGACACCGAGCTTCTTCGCGTACTCGGGGTCGAGGGCGTGCTCGGCGTCCACGAAGGCCACCTGGCCGCCGGCCTTCTGCGCGTTCGCCACCGCGTGCAGGGTCAGGGTCGTCTTGCCGGAGGACTCCGGGCCGTACACCTCCACCACGCGGCCGCGCGGCAGACCACCGACGCCGAGGGCGACGTCCAGTGCGGTCGACCCGGTGGGGATGACCTCGATGGGCTCGTTCGGCCGCTCGCCGAGGCGCATCACCGCGCCCTTGCCGAACTGCCGTTCAATTTGTGCGAGCGCGGCGTCGAGCGCCTTCTCGCGGTCGGTTCCTGCCATGGGTTCCACCCGGTTTGCTTGAGTCGATCGCTTCACGTGAAAGACGCTAACGCCTGCCACTGACAATGGGCCCCGACGCCCGCCCGGCCTGTGGATAACTCGGGCACTTCTCCACGAAAACCCTGCCGAACTCCCGTCGACAGCCGCGCCGGAGCCTCCATAAGAATGGATGTTCGATTTTAGTGTCAAGCGACACCTCGAACCGTCCGGAGGACTTCTGCATGTCGTTCACGGCGTGCCGCGGTGCACGGTCGCGACGGCCCGGCGGCACCTGGTGAGGACCGGGAACGGCGCCAGAGGGCCGGTGGGCCGCGCCCCTACGGAGTGCGGCCTTCCGGCCCGGTCCTGCCGCTCTCCGGCCCGGCGCGGTCCTCCCGCCCAGTACCACTCTCGGGGCCGCCATCGCCCCCGGCGTCGTCCGCCGGTCCGCCCGTCGACCGCCGGCGGTCCGTCTTCTCCTCCAGCCCCCTCCGCAGGCGGTCGAGGAGGTTGCGGGAACCACGGCTGCGGTGCCCCTGCACCCGGGGGTCGTCCGTGACGTCGTACCGCTTCACGTACGCCCCGAGGAAGGCCTGCAGGGTGGCGATGGCGGGAATGGCGATGAGCGCGCCGACGGCACCGAGGAGGGCGGTGCCCGCGATGACCGACCCGAAGGCGACGGCCGGGTGGATGTCCACGGTCTTGGCGGTCAGCTTGGGCTGCAGCACGTAGTTCTCGAACTGCTGGTAGATGACCACGAAGACGAGGACCCACAGCGCGTACCACGGGTTGACCGTGAAGGCGATCAGCATCGGCAGGGCACCCGCGAGATAGGTGCCGATGGTGGGGATGAACTGCGAGACCAGGCCGACCCAGACCGCGAGCGCGGGCGCGTAGGGCACGTCGAGGTACTCCAGCAGGACGTAGTGCGCCGCGCCGGAGATCAGCGCCATCAACCCGCGCGAGTAGAGATAACCGCCGGTCTTGTCCACGGCGATCTCCCACGCGCGCAGCACCTCGGCCTGCTTCGCGGGCGGCAGCACGGAGCACAGCGCCCGCCGCAGCCGCGGCCCGTCGGCGGCGAAGTAGAACGAGAACAGCGCGATCGTCAGCAGCTGGAAGAGGCCGCCCAGGACCTGCGCGGAGACGTCGAGGACGCCTGTGGCGCTGTTCTGCACGTACTTCTGCAGCCAGTCGGAGCGGAGCAGCCCCTCCTGGATGTCGACGCGCTTGAGCTCGGTGTGGAAGGTGGTGTTGATCCAGCTGATGACGGAGTCGAGGTACGCCGGGAAGTCCTCGACCATCTTGATGATCTGTCCGGCGAGCATCGAGCCGAGCAGGGTGACGAACCCCGCGACCCCGATCAGCGTGATCAGGAAGACCAGGAAGGTGGCGAAGCCCCTGCGCAGCCCCTTCGAGGCCATCCAGCTCACCGCGGGCTCGATCGCGAGCGCCAGGAAGAACGCGATGAGGATGTTGACCAGCAGCCCGATCAGCTGGTGGAACGCCCAGCTGCCCAGCTGGAAGACGGCGACGAGGGAGAGCGCGAGCACCATCGCCCGCGGCAGCCAGCGCGGCATACGGCCGCTCGGCGCGGCACCGGGTCCCGGGTCGGCCGGAAGGCCGGTGGGGGGTGTCGTGCCGGACGGGGGTACCTGCTGCTGCGACCTCGCGGTCTCGTCTGTGGGGGCCACGCACCAAGTCTCGCCCACGCCACCGACAATCGGTCGCCGCCCCCGGATCCTCCGGGGCAACGAGTGACGTCCGTGGGGTGAAGTCCTGGGCTTTTCAGCGGTTTTCGGCCGGAACGCCCATGGTCGCGCACACCACGCGCCACACGTCCTTGGCCTCCCAGCCCGCGTCCAGCGCCTCGTGGACCGTGCGTCCGCCGAGGTCGGACATCACATGATCGCGCGCGAAGGTTTCGGCGTACCCCGCACCGAAGTGCTCCGCCATCCGCTGCCAGAAGACCGTCAACCGCATGAGTCCAGTATCCCGCCCCAGGGGGTGGGCCTTCGCGGGACGGCCTTCCGATACCGCTTTCCGCCCTACGGTCGGATCCATGTCCGAAACCGGAGCATCCCCACTCCCCTCGTCGTCCCCGGCGCGCACCCCGCTGGCCCGCGCCGAGCAGTTCGTCTGGCTGACCGCGCGCGTGCTGGAGCAGCGCCGCTTCGCCTACCACTTCCTGGAGGGGAGCGCCGACGCGGTCGAGACCGCGCTGGCCGCCTATCGCAATGCCGACGAGGGGTACGGGCACGCGCTCGAACCCGATCTGCGCGGACCCGTGAGCCAGCCGCTGCACACCGGGCACGCGCTGCGTGTCCTGGACTCGATCGGGCGCTGCGGCGGACAACGGGTGGAGCGCGTGTGCCGCTATCTGACCTCGGTGTCGACCCTGGACGGCGCGCTCCCCGCGGTGCACCCCAGCCAGCGCGGCTATCCGGCGGCCCCGTTCGTGCCGATCGTCGACGACCCGCCCAGTGATCTGCTGGCCACCGGGCCGGTGGTGGGCCTGCTGCACCGCAACCAGGTGTGGCACGCGTGGTTGTTCCGGGCCACCGACTTCTGCTGGCAGGCGGTCGAGTCCCTGGAGAAGTCGCACCCCTACGAGATCCATGCCGCCGTGGCCTTCCTGGAGTCCGTGCCGGACCGCTCGCGCGCCCGCGCGGCAGCCGACCGGCTCGGCCGCCTGGTGCGCGAGCACCGGCTCGCCGCGCTGGATCCGGAGCGACCGCACGACTTCCCGGTGCCGGCCGGTTACGCACCGGGCGAGCACCACTACCCGCACGACTTCGCGCGCACCCCGGAGTCCCTCGCGCGCGCGTGGTTCACCGACGAGGAGATGTCCCGTTCCCTCGACTTCCTGGCGGGCGAGCAGGAGGAGGACGGCGGCTGGCCGATCCGCTGGCGTCAGTGGGCCCCGGGCACGGCCATGGAGAGCCGCCCGATCGTGACGATCGAGGCACTGCGCACGTTGCGCGCGTACGGGCGGCCGCTCGGCTGAGGCGCGTACGGCTGGGGGCGGTCGGAACGGCGACCGGCACGCGCGCGTGCCGCCGTACGACAGCCCCCGCGCCCGTCAGCCCGTGATCGCCCGCATCCCCGCCGTCACGAGTACCGCCGCGGCCACGACGACCAGGAAGGGGGCCCGCAGGAGGAGCGCCACGGCGGCCGCGGCGAGCCCCGCGGCTCTCGCGTCCACCACCAGGTCGTGGCCGTCGGCGAAGGTCTGCTGGGCCGTGAGGGCGGCGAGAAGGGCCACGGGCAGCAGCGCGGCGAGGCGCTGCACGAGCGGGCGTTCCAGGACGCCCTCGGGCACCAGCAGGCCGATCAGCTTGACCGCGTAGCAGCCGACGGCGGTGGCGACGACCGCGATCCAGACGTTCACCGGGCGCCCCCCTGCCTGTCATCGCGCCGGCCGTCCTCGACCCGTGCGCGCTGCTCATCGCCGCCCTCACCCCGTGCCTCGCCCCTGGGGACGTCGGACCTGGGGACATCGGTCCTGCGGCGGCGCCCCTCCGCCCAGAGGACGACCGGGGCGGCCGTGGCGGCGACCAGGACCGGGACTCCGGCGGGCAGCACCGGCAGCAGCCCCAGCCCGAGGACGACGGCGATACCCGCCACGGCGCGCTCCCCGGTCGTCTTCAGCATCGGCGCGAGGAGGGCCAGGAAGACGGCCGGTCCGGCCGCGTCGAGCCCCCAGGCGTCCGTGTCGCCGAGTGCCTCGGCGCCGAGCGCGCCGAGCAGCGTGGTGAGGTTCCACAGCACGTAGAGGCTGAGCCCGGTGACGGTGAAGCCGATGCGGGAGGCGCGGCGCGTGGGCTGGGCGAGGGCCACGGCCGTGGTCTCGTCGATGACCCACTGGGCGGCGAACGGCCGCACCGCGCGCGGGAGGGCGAGCACCTGGGACAGCCGCAGCCCGTAGAACGCGTTGCGGACGCCCAGGAAGAAGGCCCCGGCGGCTGCCGTGAAGGGGTTGCCGCCTGCCGCGAGCGCGCCCACCAGCGCGAACTGGGAGGCCCCGGTGAACACCAGGAGGCTCAGCGCACAGGTCTGCAGCAGGCTGAGTCCGCTGCCCGCCGAGGTCACCCCGAAGGCGAACCCGGACAGACCGACGGCCACCCCCACTCCCAGGGCGTCCCGGACGACCGCCCCGTCGGATTTCGTGCCGCCACCGTCGTCCTGTGTCTCCGCGAGACCTGTC
Organism: Streptomyces sp. NPDC034049; assembly: GCF_055575575.1. Taxonomy (NCBI): domain Bacteria; kingdom Bacillati; phylum Actinomycetota; class Actinomycetes; order Kitasatosporales; family Streptomycetaceae; genus Streptomyces; species Streptomyces sp. NPDC034049. The sequence continues at coordinate 27,109 of NZ_JBVISJ010000007.1, read as the reverse complement.
TGTTCCGTCACCACGCACCGGACGGTACGAGCCGCCGGCGCTAGCGGTCTTGTACGTTCTTGCGCCCCCGCGGGCCGGCCGTGCGTCCGGGCGCGCCCTCCGCCCGCTCCCGCCCGCCACCGGGACCACCGATGCGTTCGCGCTGGTAGGCCCCCGGAGGAACGCCCACGATCCGGCTGAAGTGACGGTTGAGGTGCGGCTGGTCCGTGAAGCCGACGGCGACGGCGGCGTCGGCCGGAGCCGTGCCCGCGTCGAGCAGGTTCCGCGCCCGCCGCACGCGCGCGTCGGTCAGCCAGGCGTGCGGCGGCATGCCGTAGGCCGCGCGGAAGGCCCGCAGCAGCGCGAAGGGGCTGGTGCCCAGGTCGGAGGCGAGCCGCTCCAGCGTCGGCGGGGCGGCCATCCGCTCCGACAGCACGGCACGCGCGCGTGCCGCGACGGAGGTGCCCGCGGTACGGACGGGGCGTTGGGGCAGTGGCCCGCCGTTCAGGCGCAGCAGCCTCGTCACCGCGACCCGCAGCAGGGTGTCCGCGGCCAGCGCGTTGCCCTCGTCGACGGCCCGCAGCACCTGATGGACGAGCCCGGCGGCGTACGGATCGTCGAGCACCGGCTGTACGAAGCCGGGGGTACCGCGGATCGTGGTGGTCTCGGCGGCGATCTCGGCCACCACGTCGGGCGACGGGTAGACGGCGCCGTACCGCCAGCCCTCGGGCACGCCGGCGCGACCGGTGTGCGGAGTGTCCGGGTTGACGAGGGCCAGGGTGCCCGGGCCCGCGTACTGATCGGCGCCACCGTGGTGGAACACCTCGACGCCGTCGGCGATGGCCGCGATCACGAAGTTCTCGTGGGTGTGCCGCACGAACTTCTTCTCGACGTAGCTCGCCCGCAGGAGGTCGACCCCGGGCAGCTCCGCGTACCGCCAGTGCCTCGCCCGCTCCACCGAACCCGCCATACCTCCATTCTGCGGCCGCCCCGAACGGCGAACCCCACGCCCCCGTCGGCACCACGCAAGCCCCGCCCGGCACCGCCCCGCCGCATCCACCCCCTGCCACCCTCATCCCGCCCCACTCGATCCGTTTGCCCAGGTCCGGGCCGTTGTCAGTGGTCGGGTGCAGGATGGGGGCATGGTCAGCTCCGCAGATCGAGCCCTCGACGGCTTCTCCCCCGCGACCCGCGGCTGGTTCACGGGGGCCTTCTCCGCACCCACCGCGGCCCAGGCCGGGGCGTGGCGGGCGATCGGCGAGGGCTCGGACGTGCTGGTGGTCGCCCCGACCGGCTCCGGCAAGACGCTGGCCGCGTTCCTCGCCGCGCTGGACCAGCTGACGTCGAGCCCGCCCCCGGCCGACCCGAAGAAGCGCTGCCGGGTGCTGTACGTGTCACCGCTGAAGGCACTCGCGGTGGACGTGGAGCGGAACCTGCGCAGTCCGCTGACCGGCATCCGCCAGGAATCGGTGCGCCTCGGACTGCCCGAGCCAGAGGTCAAGGTGGGCATCCGCTCCGGGGACACCCCGGCCGCCGAGCGCCGGGCCCTGGCGACCCGCCCGCCGGACATCCTGATCACCACCCCCGAGTCGCTGTTCCTGATGCTGACGTCGGCCACGCGCGACGCGCTGACGGGCGTGGAGACGGTGATCCTGGACGAGGTGCACGCGGTCGCGGGCACCAAACGCGGCGCCCACCTGGCCCTCACCCTGGAGCGCCTCGACGAGCTGCTGCCCCGGCCGGCCCGCCGCATCGGCCTGTCCGCCACCGTGCGTCCCGTCGACGAGGTCGCGCGCTATCTCTCCCCCCGCCGCAGGGTGGAGATCGTCCAGCCGCCGTCCGGCAAGGAGTTCGACCTGTCGGTGGTCGTGCCGGTGGAGGACCTAGGCGAGCTGGGCGGCTCCCCGGCCACCGACGCCGACGGCGGCGCGGAGCGGCCGTCGATCTGGCCGCATGTGGAGGAGCGGATCGCCGACCTCGTCCAGGCGCACCGCTCCACGATCGTCTTCGCCAACTCCCGTCGCCTCGCGGAGCGCCTGTGCAACCGGCTCAACGAGATCGCGTACGAGCGGGCCACCGGGGAACCGCTGGACGAGCACCATGCCCCGGCGGAGCTGATGGGCGGCTCAGGCGCGGCCCAGGGAGCGCCCCCGGTCCTCGCCCGCGCCCACCACGGCTCGGTCTCCAAAGAGCAGCGGGCCCTGGTCGAGGAGGACCTGAAGGCGGGCCGGCTGCCGGCGGTGGTCGCGACCTCCAGCCTCGAACTGGGCATCGACATGGGCGCGGTGGACCTCGTCGTCCAGGTGGAGTCGCCTCCGTCGGTCGCCTCGGGCCTGCAGCGCGTGGGCCGCGCCGGGCACCAGGTGGGCGCGGTCTCCACGGGCGTGGTCTTCCCCAAGTACCGGGGCGACCTGGTCCAGTCGGCCGTGGTCACCGAGCGGATGCGCAGCGGCTCGATCGAGTCCATGAGGATCCCGGGCAACCCCCTGGACGTCCTGGCGCAGCAGATCGTCGCCATGACCTCGATGGACACCTGGCAGTTCGACGACCTCCTCGCCACCGTCCGCCGGGCGGCCCCCTTCGCCTCGCTCCCGGAATCCGCGTTCACGGCCGTCCTCGACATGCTCGCGGGCCGCTATCCGTCCGACGCCTTCGCCGAGTTGCGCCCGCGTGTGGTGTGGGACCGGGTCGCCGGCACCATCACGGGCCGCCCTGGCGCCCAGCGGCTCGCCGTCACCTCCGGGGGCACGATCCCGGACCGGGGCCTCTTCGGGGTCTTCCTCGCGGGCTCCGACCCCAAGAAGGGCGGCGGCCGGGTCGGTGAGCTGGACGAGGAGATGGTGTACGAGTCCCGGGTCGGGGACGTCTTCACCCTCGGCACCAGTTCCTGGCGGATCGAGGACATCACGCGCGACCGGGTGCTGGTCTCCCCCGCGCCGGGCGTCCCGGGCCGTCTGCCGTTCTGGAAGGGCGACCAGCTCGGCCGTCCGCTCGAACTGGGCCGCGCGGTCGGCGCGTTCCTGCGCGAGGTGGGGTCCCTGTCCGAGGAGGACGCCCGGCTGCGTCTGCTGACCGCCGGTCTCGACGCCTGGGCCGCGGACAACGTGCTCTCCTACCTGGCCGAGCAGCGCGAGGCCTGCGGCCACGTACCGGACGACCGCACCATCGTCGTCGAACGCTTCCGCGACGAGCTGGGCGACTGGCGGGTCGTCGTCCACTCCCCCTTCGGCGCCCAGGTCCACGCCCCCTGGGCCCTCGCCCTGGGCGCCAAGCTCTCCGAGCGGTACGGCATGGACGCCCAGGTGATGCACGCCGACGACGGCATCGTGCTGCGCCTGCCCGACGCCGACCTCATGGGCCTGGACCTGCTCGACATGGAGCCGACGAGGGCGGGCACCGAGTACGACGCGGAGCAGGCCCCGCTCGGCGCGGCGGACGTCGCCTTCGACAAGGGCGAGGTCGACCAGATCGTCACCGACCAGGTCGGCGGTTCGGCCCTGTTCGCGTCCCGCTTCCGGGAGTGCGCCGCCCGCGCGCTCCTGTTGCCCCGCCGCAATCCCGGCCGGCGCACACCCCTGTGGCAGCAGCGCCAGCGCGCGGCCCAACTGCTCCAGGTGGCGAGCGAGTTCGGTTCGTTCCCGATCGTCCTGGAGGCGGTCCGCGAATGCCTCCAGGACGTCTTCGACGTCCCCGGCCTCACCGAGCTGATGGGCGACATCGAGTCCCGCAAGGTCCGCCTCGTCGAGGTCACCACCCCGGAGCCCTCCCCCTTCGCCCGCTCCCTCCTCTTCGGCTACGTCGCCCAGTTCCTGTACGAGGGCGACTCCCCGCTCGCCGAGCGCCGCGCGGCCGCCCTGTCGCTGGACTCCCGGCTGCTCGCCGAGCTGTTGGGCCAGGCGGAGCTGCGGGAGCTGCTCGACGCCGAGGTGCTGACCGAGCTGGAGCGGGAGCTGCGGTGGCTCACCGAGGACCGACGGGTCAAGGACGCCGAGGGCGTCGCGGACCTGCTGCGCCTCCTCGGCCCCCTCACCGACGCCGAGCTGGCCGAGCGCGGCGCCGAGCCGCAGTGGGCTCAGGAGCTGGCCGGATCCCGCCGCGCCATCCGGGTCCGTGTCGCCGGCACCGACCACTGGGCGGCGATCGAGGACGCGGGCCGCCTGCGGGACGCACTCGGCACAGCCCTGCCGGTCGGTGTCCCGGAAGCCTTCACCGAGCCGGTCAAGGACCCCCTCGGCGACCTCCTCGCCCGGTACGCGCGCACACACGGCCCGTTCACCTCGGCCATGGCAGCGGCCCGCTTCGGCCTGGGTGTGGCCGTCACGGACGGCGCGCTGCACCGTCTGGCGGCGAACGGCCGTGTCGTACAGGGCGAGTTCCACCCGGCGGGCATCGGCCAGGAGTGGTGCGACGCGGCCGTGCTGCGCCGCCTGCGCCGCCGCTCGCTGGCGGCCCTGCGCCATGAGCTGGAGCCCGTGCCGCCCGCCGCGCTCGCCCAGTTCCTGCCCCAGTGGCAGCATGTGGGCGGCGGCCACGGCCTGCGCGGCGTCGACGGCCTGGTCCGCGCGATCGAACAGTTGCAGGGCGCCTCCGTGCCCGCCTCGGCCCTGGAGAAGCTGGTCCTGCCCTCCCGGGTGGCCAACTACAACCCGGCGATGCTCGACGAACTCACCGCGGCCGGAGAAGTCGTCTGGGCCGGGGCCGGAGCCCTCCCCGGCAAGGACGGCTGGGTCTCGCTGTACCTGGCGGACGCGGCGCCGCTCCTCCTCCCACCACCCCACCCCCTGGAGCCGACCGCTCTCCACGAGTCGATCCTGAGCGCCCTCTCCGGCGGCTACGGTCTCTTCTTCCGTCAGATCGCCGACCAGGTCCGCGCGACCACCCACCCCGACGCCACCGATCCCCAACTGGCGGACGCCGTCTGGGACCTGGCCTGGTCCGGCCGCCTCACCAACGACACGCTCGCCCCCATGCGCTCTCTCCTGGGCTCGGGCCGCACCGCGGGCTCCACCGCCCACCGCGCCAAGCGCACGGTCCCGCGCGGCCGGTACGGCTCCCTGACGGCCGCAGCGCGCCCCCAGTCCCGTACGGGCCCGCCCACGGTCGCCGGCCGCTGGTCCCTCCTCCCCGCCCATGAGCCCGACACCACCGTCCGCGCCCACGCCCTGGCCCGTACCCTCCTCGACCGCCACGGCGTCGTGACCCGGGGCGCGGTCGGCGCCGAGGGGGTCGAGGGCGGCTTCTCCGCGGTCTACCGCGTCCTCTCCGTCTTCGAGGAGAGCGGCCAGGCCCGCCGCGGTTACGTCGTCGAGGGTCTGGGCGCCGCCCAGTTCGCGATGGACGGCGCCGTGGACCGCCTCCGCGCCGTGTCCAACGCCCGCGAACGGAACGAGCCCGTCCCGGGCCCCGCCCCGTACACGGCCGCCGCCGACGCCCACCCCACGGCAGCCACGACCGAGCCCCCGTGGGACACCTTCTCCGACACCTCCGGCACCCCGTTCCCCTCTGTCGACTCCGGCTCCCCCGACCTCCACCCCGGCGTCGACTCCCCGTACGCCCCGGACGGCACCCCGAACCCGGACGGACACCACACGCCCACCCGGACCGGCCCGTACAACCGCTCCGGCCGCCCCCCGCACCACCCCCGCACCACGCCTTCCCCGCGCGCCGTCGTCCTGGCCGCCGCCGACCCCGCGAACGCCTACGGCGCCGCCCTCCCCTGGCCCGAGCCACCCACCGAGGCCGGACACAAGCCGGGCCGCAAGGCGGGCTCCCTGGTCGTCCTGGTCGACGGCGAGCTGACCCTCTACATGGAGCGGGGCGGCAAGACCCTCCTGGCCTGGCCCGCCGACCCCGACGCCAGACCCGTGGACGACCCCCGTCTGCGTCCGGCCGCCGAAGCCCTCTCCGCGGCGGCACGCGCGGGCTCCCTGGGCACGGTCACGGTGGAACGCGTGAACGGCACCTCCGCCCTCACCTCCCCCCACGGCCCCCTCCTGGAAGGAGCGGGCTTCATCGCGACCCCCCGGGGCCTGCGCATCCGAGCGTGAACGAAGAGCGTCCACCGTGCACGAAGAGCACCCCCGTCAAAGGGACGAACCCGGTCCGCCATGCGCCTCCCTGTCACGAGAAGGACCGTCCAGCCACCGAGCACCCGCTCTCCCCGACATGCCACTCTTGACCCATGCCCGAAGGTGACACCGTCTGGCAGACGGCGAGACGGCTGCACACCGCCCTCGCCGGCAAGGTCCTGTCCCGCTCCGACCTGCGGGTCCCGAGGTTCGCCACGGCCGATCTCACCGGCCGTACCGTCCTGGACGTCACCCCCCGGGGCAAGCACCTCCTCACCCGTATCGAAGGCGGCCTCACCCTCCACTCCCATCTGCGGATGGACGGCTCCTGGAAGGTGTACGCCCACGACGAGCGCTGGCGCGGCGGCCCGGCGCACCAGATCCGCGCCATCCTGGGCACCCTGGACCGCACGGCCGTCGGCTACCGCCTCCCCGTGCTGGAGCTGATCCGCACCGTCGAGGAATCCCGCGCCGTCGGCCACCTCGGCCCCGACCTGCTCGGCCCGGACTGGGACCCCGATCTGGCCCTCACCAACCTTCTGAGCGACCCCGCGCGCCCCCTCGGCGAGGCCTTGCTCGACCAGCGCAATCTCGCCGGCATCGGCAACGTCTACAAGAGCGAGCTGTGCTTCCTGCTCCGGGTCACCCCCTGGCTCCCCGTGGGCGCCCTCCCGGAGGACCTCGCCGCCCGGTTGCCGGGCCTCGCCAAGAAGCTCCTCGAAGCCAACCGCGAGCGTCCGATCCGCAGCACGACGGGCCTCCGCCGGCCCGACCTGTTCGTGTACGGCCGGGCCCCCCGCCCGTGCCTGCGCTGCCAGACCCCCGTCCGCGTGGCCGACCAGGGCGACGGTTCCCGGGAGCGCCCCACCTACTGGTGCCCCACCTGCCAGACCGGCCCCGTGCCGCCCGCCCGCGACACCGGAGCACGCCGCCCGAGCCCCCGCATCTCCGGCGGAACCCGAGGCCGTACGACTGATTGACGTACTAATTGACGGACCGTCAGAAACGCTCGTACCGTCGCTTCATGCCCATCCCGGCGTACGACCTCACCGGCCGCACCGCGTTCGTCACCGGCGCCGGCAGCGGTATCGGCCGCGCGTCGGCGGTCCTGCTCGCCGAGGCGGGCGCCGCCGTGCACTGCGCGGACCGGGACGCGCAGGGCCTGCACGAGACGGCGACCCTGATCAAGGCCGGGAACGGCACCGCCCACGTCCACCGGCTCGACGTCACCGACCGCGGCGGGCTCGCGCGGGCGGTGGCCGCCTGCGAGCGGCTCGATGTGATGGCGGCGATCGCCGGGATCATGCACAGCAGCCCGGTCCTGGAGACCCGTGACGAGGATCTGGAGCGGGTGTGGAGCGTCAACTTCAAGGGGGTGTTGTACGCCTGCCAGGAAGCGGCCCGCCGGATGATCGCCGACGAGACGCGGGGCAGCATCGTCACCATGGCCTCCGGCGCCGTCGACACCGGCGGTCCCGGACTCCTCTGCTACGGCGTGGCCAAGGCGGCGGTGGTCCAGCTGACGAAGACCCTGGCGACCGAGGTCGGCCCCCACGGCATCCGCGTCAACGCCGTGGCGCCGGGGTGGATCCGCACCCCCATGACCGACCGCCACGACCGCGAGGCCCAGGCACGGACCGAGTCCCTCATGGCCCGGCTGTCACCGCTGAGCCGGGTCGGCGAGCCCGGCGACATCGCCCACGCCGTGCTGCACCTCGCCTCCGACGCCTCGGCGTTCACGACGGGCCAGATCCTCCGCCCGAACGGCGGGGTGGCCATGCCCTGGTGACCGCGGCCCCCACCGCGCCCCCCAGAACAGGACCACCCCTCGCGCCCCCTGACGCGCCCCCCGACCGTTCCCTTGCCCGACCCTTCGGCGCACAGTGGACAGGGAGGAGACTCAGCCCCCACCCCCCGGCCGCGACCGCCCCCTCCACCGCGCCGGCGTCCGGCACCAGCGCGAGTCGCAGCACACCCCACCACCACAGCGCACCGAGCCCCAGAGACGCCCCCCAGCGAGCTATTCGCATGGCCGCCACCTCCAAGGCCTTCGGGCCCCCAGAACGACGCTAGACGGCCCTCGTCACGGCCGGAGAGGGCGCACCACCGGCACAGGGACGCACGGCCCCCTCACGGGGACCGCGCCCCCACGACACCCGATGCGCCCCGTAGCACCTCACCGCCGTCCTCACGCCCCCACCGGCCGCCCGCGCCGCGCTACCCGTTCTCCGCCTGGAACATCCAGTGGTGCTTCTCGAGATCCGCCGTGATCCCGATGAAGATGTCCTGGCTCACCGGATCCGCCTCCGCGGTGCTCTCGACCCGCGCCCGCATCCGGGTGATCACCGCGCCGAGCGCGTCCACCAGGGTCCCGACCGCGTCCGCGTCCTTGACCCAGCCGTCCGGCACCCGGCCGATACCGCTGCTCTCGGCGACCGTCCCGGCCCGCCCGTCCGGCGAGACCCCAAGAGTGGAGGCGCGTTCGGCGACGGTGTCGGAGTGCAGTCGGGCGGTGTCCACGACCTCGTCGAGCTGGAGGTGGACCGAGCGGAATCGCGGTCCGACGACGTTCCAGTGGATCTGCTTGGCCACCAGGGAGAGGTCGACCAGATCGACGAGGGCGCCTTGCAGCGCCTCGGAGACGGTCTTGAGATCGGCCTCGGACAGCGGGCTCTTCACCACGTACATCAGCACGCTCCGGATTCTTGAGACGACCGTACGACCACCATGACCGCACACCGCCACCCCGGCAAACGGGAGCCCCAGGCAACACAAAAGCCCCGGCCGGCACCCCCAGGTCTCCCTGGCGGCCCCCGACCGGGGCTTCCGCTTCGTTCTACCGCTTCACCGGCGCGCGCCGGTGCTCATGCACTCGGTCGCGGCAGGTCACGCCGCGACGACGTCCACCGCTTCGGCGGGCGCCTTGATCGTGACCCGCTCCGGCGGCACACCGGCCACCGAGACGGAGTTGAGCATCGGTCGACGCACTGGCGCTGGCACCGGCTCGGTGGCCGCTGCGGACTGGGCCAGCTCGGCAAGGGCGAGCTCGTCGCTCACTTCCCGCATGAGCTCGGACATCCGTACGTCCAGCGCGTCGCAAATGGCGGAGAGCAGCTCGGAGGAAGCCTCCTTCTGCCCCCGCTCCACCTCGGAGAGATAGCCGAGTGAGACTCGGGCGGACGAGGAGACTTCGCGCAGAGTACGGCCCTGGCGCTGGCGCTGCCGACGCAGCACGTCACCCAGCAGGCGACGGAGCAGAATCATCGGTGGCTCCCTCCTCGGACCGCGTAGCCGCATCCTTCACGCCCCACCGTACCGCCTTGCGCTGCGGCCGTGCGGGGAGCGCTGTTGTGTTCACTCAGGGCTGCAAACATCAAGTCCCCCCGTTCTGTTCCGTATCCTGTGTCCGCTCATTCCCGGTCTGTTCGCCCGCAAGCTCCTCGAGGAGCAGTGCGAGTACGCTCCGTACACTCTCCATACGGATTTCCGTCCGGCCGCCGTTCAACCGCAACGACGACACTTTCCCGCCACCTGATACGCCGGATTCGGCTGCGGACGGTCCGGCGACGGCCACATAGACCGTGCCGACGGGCCGGCCGTCCTGTGGTTCCGGGCCCGCGACGCCGGTGGTCGAAATCCCCCAGTCGGCGCCGAGCGCCGAGCGCACGCCCTGCGCCATCTCCACCGCGACCTGCGGATCCACCGCTCCCCGCTGGTCCAGCAGGGCGGCGTCGACATCGAGCAACTGGTGCTTCAGCTCGGTGGCGTACGCGGTGACCGAGCCCCGGAAGGCCTGGGAGGACCCGGGGGCCGCGGTGAGCGCGGCCGCGACCAGACCACCGGTCAGCGACTCCGCGACGGCGAGCGTCTCGCCCCTCACGGTCAGTAGTCGCAGCACTTCGGCGGCCGTGGAAGTCACCGTTCCGCTCCCTCCGCCGCGGCTTCGCGCTCGGCGGTTCCGCGTCGGCGCAGCACAATGGCCTGTCTCACATAGTCGAGTCCGGTCACCACGGTCAGAATGACCGCCGCGGCCATCACCCACCACCTCAGGGTGGCCAGGGGACCCTCCAGTGCCAGCACGTACATCCCGACGGCGATGCCCTGCGTCAGGGTCTTCAGCTTGCCGCCGCGGCTCGCCGGGATGACTCCGTACCGGATGACGACGAAGCGCAGGAGGGTGATGCCGAGCTCACGGCCCAGGATGACGCCGGTCACCCACCACGGCAGATCGCCGAGGTAGGACAGACAGATCAGGGCCGCGCCCATGATCGCCTTGTCCGCGATCGGGTCGGCGATCTTCCCGAAGTCGGTGACGAGGTCGTACGTCCGGGCCAGATGGCCGTCGAAGACATCGGTGATCATGGCGACGGCGAAGGCGGCCCAGGCCCAGGCCCGCCAGACCGGGTCGTACCCGCCGTCCACGAGCATCAGCACGACGAAACCCGGGACGAGGACCAGGCGGACCATGGTCAGGATGTTCGCGATGTTCCAGAGGCTGGCCTGGTCGACGGCGGCGGCTCCCAGCTTCCCGCCGCGGACGGGCCGTGCCTCCCCGGCATCGCTGGGGGCGGCGGCGCTCGGGGCGCCGGGAACGCCGGAGGCGCTCGCCGCGCTCTTGGCGCCGGAGGTGCCGCCCGCCGCGGATGCCGGGACTCCCGTCATCTGGCCGCCTCCTCAGTACACGCGAGGGAGGCGAGCGAGCCCGGAAGCACCTCGGCCACCAGGTCGACGCCTTCCGTGCCGACCACCTTCGCCTCGACCATAAGGCCGACGCTCAGTTCCTCGCCGTTCGTGAACAGCACCTGGCCGTCGGTCTCGGGCGCCTGGTGCGCGGCTCGGCCGTACGCGCCCTCGTCGCCGTCGACCGACTCGACCAGCACCCGCACGGTCTGTCCGACGCGCTCCTCGGCGCGCTGCGAGACCAGTTCCTCGGCCAGCCGCGAGACCCGCGCGAGCCGCTCGGCGACGACGTCCTCGGCCAGCTTGTTCTCGTACGTCGCCGCTTCGGTGCCCTCCTCGTCGGAGTAGCCGAAGACACCGATGGCGTCCAGTCTCGCGCCGTTGAGGAACCGCTCCAGCTCCGCGAGGTCGTCCTCGGTCTCGCCGGGGAAGCCCACGATGAAGTTGGACCGGACGCCGGCCTCGGGGGCCTTGCCGCGGATGGTGTCCAGCAGCTCCAGGAACCGGTCGGTGTCGCCGAAGCGGCGCATCGACCGCAGCACCGCCGGGGCGGAGTGCTGGAAGGAGAGGTCGAAGTAGGGCACGACCTTGGGCGTGGAGGTGAGCACGTCGATGAGGCCGGGCCGCATCTCGGCGGGCTGGAGGTAGCTGACGCGCACCCGCTCGATGCCGTCGACCTCGGCCAGCTCGGGCAGCAGGGACTCCAGCAGCCGGATGTCGCCCAGGTCCTTGCCGTACGAGGTGTTGTTCTCGGAGACCAGCATGACCTCCTTGACGCCCTGCTCGGCCAGCCAGCGCGTCTCGTTCAGCACGTCCGACGGGCGGCGTGAGATGAAGGAGCCGCGGAAGGAGGGGATGGCGCAGAAGGAGCAGCGGCGGTCACAGCCGGAGGCGAGCTTCACGGAGGCGACAGGTGAGCCGTCCAGCCGGCGGCGCAGCGGGGACCGTGGCCCCGAAGCCGGAGCGAGACCCTCCGGAAGATCGACGGGGGCGTGTCCGGGAAGCGCGACCTCGGCCGCGGACTCCTGGCGCTGGGCCGGGCTGATGGGCAGCAGCTTGCGCCGGTCGCGCGGGGTGTGCGAGGCGTGGATGCCGCCGTTCAGGATGGTCTGGAGGCGGTCGGAGATGTCGGCGTAGTCGTCGAAGCCGAGCACGCCGTCGGCCTCGGGCAGCGCCTCGGCCAGTTCCTTGCCGTACCGCTCGGCCATGCAGCCGACCGCCACGACGGCCTGGGTTCTGCCGTGCCCCTTGAGATCGTTGGCCTCCAGCAGGGCGTCGACGGAGTCCTTCTTGGCGGCCTCGACGAAGCCACAGGTGTTGACGACCGCGACGTCCGCTTCCTCGGCGTCCTCGACGAGCTCCCAGCCGTCCGCCTCCAAGCGGCCTGCGAGCTCCTCCGAGTCCACCTCGTTACGGGCGCAGCCAAGAGTGACGAGTGCGACGGTACGGCGTTCAGGCATGGGCTCAAGACTACTTCGTCCCAGTGACAGCCCACGTCGACGGGGTTGGCCGATCACGGCCAACCCCGTACTCGCGTTTCCCTCTGACTCGTCCGTGCGTCCGCCCCGGACGCGCGGACTGCTCAGCCGACCTCGGGGTCGCCCTTCGTGTACGTCAGACGTTCGACCTGGCCGGGCTGGAAGTCGTCCTTGATCTTCTTGCCGTTGACGTAGAGCTGGACGGCTCCGGCGTCCCCGAGGACGAGGTCGATCCTGGAGCTGTCCTGGAAGGTCTTGGACTGGCCCTGCTTGAGGAGGCCGTCCCACAGGAAGCGGCCGTTGTGGTCCTTGGCGGAGATCCAGCTACGGCCGTCGGAGGCGCTGACCTGCACGGTCACCTTGTCGCGGGGCGCGGCGGCGATGGCGCTGTCGGTCGGGTCGGGCTTCGGGTCGGCGTCGGGCTTGTCGGCCTTGGGCGTCGGCGAGGGGGACTTGCCGGTGGTCGGCGTGGAGCCCTCGGCGACCTGTGTGGTGTCGCCGTCGTCGTCCCCGCCGCTGAACGCGGTGAAGCCGACGAAACCGATCACCGCGACGATCGCGGCGACCATGGCGGCGGTCCAGTTCGGGCCGCGTCGTTCGGGACGGATCCGCTCCGCCTCGAACAGCGGGGCCGCGGGGGTGGGCGCGGGCCGCCCGCCGTGCGCCTCCGCGAACTGTTCGAGGAGCGGGGCGGGGTCGATGCGCACCGCGCGCGCGAGGGAGCGGATGTGACCGCGCGCGTAGACGTCGCCACCGCAGGGGGCGAAGTCGTCCTGCTCGATCGCGTGCACGATGGCGATGCGGACCCGGGTGGCGTTGCTGACGTCGTCGACGGTCAGCCCGGCCGCGATGCGCGCCTGCTGGAGGGCACGACCGATCGAGGGGCGTTCCGCCGAGCGTTCGTCACGGTCGTCTTCGAACGGACGCTCGTCTTCGGGGAAGTTGCCGTCAGGGGAGTTGCCGATGGACACGGGGGCGCCTTTCGAGCGTGTAGCCACCTGTGCTGGAGGTTCAGTCTAGGGGGGGTGCGAAAGGGTGGGGCAACCGGGCGGTACGAGTTTGTACGCCATCAGAATGGCCGGTCATCCTGCTGGTGGTGAGGGTGGGGCGCGGGGCCGTCCCCTCGTCCAACTTGACGTACGACGAAGGGAAACGGTTGCTCACCATTTCCTTACGGGTGAGTCACGTTCGAATACCCGGATGACGTAATCCCATCCGTGTTCCGCCCGCCGGACAACCGCTTTTCTCCTGCTGTGCGCCCCTGACGCGCCCCTCCGCGATACCGCTGCGGCCCTTACGCCTCAGTCTCCCCCCGGATCACCGCGAGCACGCCGTCCAGCTCATCGGGTTTCACAAGAACGTCACGAGCCTTCGAGCCCTCGCTCGGCCCGACGACCCCCCGGGACTCCATGAGGTCCATCAGCCGCCCGGCCTTGGCGAAGCCGACGCGCAGCTTGCGCTGGAGCATGGAGGTCGAGCCGAACTGCGTGGAGACGACCAGTTCGGCCGCCTGGCACAGCAGGTCGAGGTCGTCGCCGATCTCCTCGTCGATCTCCTTCTTCTGCTTGGTACCCACGGTGACGTCGTCCCGGAAGACGGGCGCCATCTGGTCCTTGCAGTGCTGGACGATCGCCGCGACCTCGTCCTCGGTCACGAACGCGCCCTGCATACGGGTCGGTTTGTTCGCCCCCATCGGCAGGAACAGTCCGTCGCCCTTGCCGATCAGCTTCTCGGCGCCGGGCTGGTCGAGGATGACACGCGAGTCGGCGAGCGAGGAGGTCGCGAAGGCGAGCCGCGAGGGCACGTTCGCCTTGATCAGACCCGTGACCACGTCCACGGACGGCCGCTGGGTGGCGAGCACCAGATGGATGCCTGCCGCCCGCGCCAGCTGGGTGATGCGCACGATGGCGTCCTCGACGTCCCTCGGCGCCACCATCATCAGGTCGGCCAGCTCGTCCACGATGACCAGCAGGTACGGGTACGGCTGGAGCTCGCGCTCGCTGCCCTCCGGCAGCTTCACCTTGCCGTTCCTGATGGCCTCGTTGAAGTCGTCGATGTGCCGGTAGCCGAAGGCGGCGAGGTCGTCGTAGCGCAGGTCCATCTCGCGCACGACCCACTGGAGCGCCTCGGCGGCCCGCTTGGGGTTGGTGATGATCGGCGTGATGAGGTGCGGGATGCCCTCGTAGGCCGTCAGCTCCACGCGCTTGGGGTCGACGAGGACCATGCGGACGTCCTCGGGGGTCGCGCGGACCATGATCGACGTGATCAGGCAGTTGATGCACGACGACTTGCCCGAACCGGTCGCACCCGCGACGAGCACATGCGGCATCTTCGCCAGATTGGCCATCACATAGCCGCCCTCGACGTCCTTGCCGAGCGCGACCAGCATCGGGTGGTCGTCCTCCGCCGCGTCCGCGAGGCGCAGGACGTCGCCGAGGTTGACCATCTCGCGGTCGGTGTTGGGGATCTCGATGCCGACGGCCGACTTGCCGGGGATCGGGCTGATGATCCGCACGTCCGGGCTGGCGACGGCATAGGCGATGTTCTTGGTGAGCGCGGTGATCCGCTCGACCTTGACCGCGGGGCCCAGCTCGACCTCGTAGCGGGTGACCGTCGGCCCACGGGTGAAGCCGGTGACCGAGGCGTCGACCTTGAACTCGGAGAACACGTTCGACAGGGAGGCCACTATGGCGTCGTTGGCGGCACTGCGCGTCTTGCCCGGGCCGCCCCGCACCAGCAGGTCGAGCGAGGGGAGCGCGTAGGTGATGTCGCCGGAGAGCTGGAGCTGCTCGGCACGCGCCGGCAGCTCGCGGGGTGTGTCCGGGGCCTTCTTGGTCAGGTCCGGCACCAGGGCGTCCTGCCTGGCCCCCTTGGGCGGCTTGGCGGCCGGCGGCTCCTGCTGGGTCGGCCTGCTGCGCGCGGCCGGTACGGGAGTGGTCTCCTCCCGGTCCCCCGCGGTGACGCCCTGGGTGAGGTCGGCGACCACCGGCGAGGGGGGCATGCCGTGCAGCACGGCCCCGTCGAGCGCGGCGGCGGCCGCCGCCGCGACGTCCACGGCGTCCATCGGCCGGTCCGGGTCGGGCTGCCGCACCGCGGAGCGCCTCGGGCGGCGCCGGGTGAGGGCCTCCTGCTCGGCGCCGTCCGGGTCGTACGGCTCGGGCGCGGAGCCGCGCCGGCGGGAGCGCGCGGGCAGGGCGTCGCGCCACTGCTCCTCGTAGCGCGCGTCGTCCTCGGCGAACTCGTCGTCGTCCTCGTCGTCCGCGATGATGCCGAGCTTCTGGCCGAGCAGCCGCAGTCGTTGCGGGATCGCGTTGACCGGCGTCGCGGTGACGACGAGCAGCCCGAAGACGGTGAGCAGCACGAGCATCGCCACGGCGAGGGCCTCGCCCATGGTGTACGTCAGCGGGGTGGCCGTGCCCCAGCCGATGAGTCCTCCGGCGTCCCTTATCGCCTGCATGCCGACGCTGCGCGCGGGCGAGCCGCAGGCGATGTGGACCTGGCCGAGGATGCCGATGACGAGCGCGGACAGGCCGATGACGATCCGACCGTTGGCCTCGGGCTTCTCGGGGTGCCGGATGAACCGCACGGCGATGACCCCCAGCAGTATCGGCACCAGCAGGTCCAGTCGGCCGAAGGCACCGGTGACCAGCATCTCGACGAGATCGCCGACCGGGCCGCGCAGGTTCGACCAGGTGCCGGCGGCGACGATCAGGGCGAGCGCGAGCAGCAGCAGCGCGACCCCGTCCTTACGGTGCGCCGGATCGAGATTCCTCGCGCCCTGCCCTATGCCGCGGAAGACCGCGCCGACGGCGTGCGCGACACCGAGCCAGACGGCGCGTACGAGTCGGTACACGCCTCCGGTCGGACTGGGCGCCGGCTTCGGAGGGGCCGTCTTCTTCGCCGTCGCCTTCTTGGCAGGTGCCTTCTTGGCGGCGGCTTTCTTCGCGGGGGCCTTCTTCGCCGGAGCCTTCGTCGGAGCGGCCGCCTTCTTCGCGGGCGGCTTCTTCGCTGCGGACTGACGTGAGGCCATGAGTGTGAGGTTACCGGTGGAGGCCACAGCCGACACGTGTGCCTACTGCTTCACCCGTTCGTGTCGCGTCCGGGCCGCCCCGAAGCTGACACGGCTGACAGCCCGTCAACCGTGCCGGAGCCACCCGCAACGAGACGCGGGCCCGGGTCACTTGTGTGACCGGGCCCGCTTCCCGACATGCGCTCAGTTCTGCGACGGCATCGGCGAGGGTCCGCCCGTGCCCGGCTCCAACGCGTCCAGCGCCCTGCGCAGGCCCGTGAGTTTGCGTTCGAGATGGGCCGCGGTGGCCACCGCCGCGGCGTCCGCGGAGTCGTCGTCGAGCTGTTTGGAGAGCGCCTCCGCCTGCTCCTCCACGGCCGCGAGCCGCGCGGAGAGCTCGGCGAGGATGCCGCCGGAGGGCTCCTTGGAACCGCCCGCCGTGCCCTTGCCGCCGCCCTCCAACTGGAGCCGCAGCAGCGCCGCCTGCTCCCTGAGCTGGCAGTTCTTCATGTACAGCTCGACGAAGACCGAGACCTTGGCGCGCAGCACCCAGGGGTCGAACGGCTTCGAGATGTAGTCGACCGCCCCCGCCGCGTACCCACGGAACGTGTGGTGCGGTCCGTGGTTGATGGCGGTGAGAAAAATGATCGGGATGTCCCGGGTCCGTTCGCGCCGCTTGATGTGCGCGGCCGTCTCGAAACCGTCCATTCCTGGCATCTGGACGTCCAGCAGAATGACCGCGAAGTCGTCCGTCAACAGCGCCTTGAGCGCTTCCTCCCCGGACGATGCCCGCACCAGTGTCTGATCGAGCGCGGAGAGGATGGCCTCCAGCGCCAACAGATTCTCCGGCCGGTCATCGACCAGGAGGATCTTGGCCTTCTGCACCATGGCCCGCCCTCCTCGCCCCGGCTTGGGGCCTCCCCTGTCCGCAGGACTCGACGTGACACCGGTCGGCGTCACCCCAGGGGACGACTCCCTCGCGCCACCCGTCCTTGTGCCGGTCATCGTAGCCGCACCCCGCCCGTCGCCACACCCTGTCACCGTGATGTCACTGTGCTCGTAGCAGAAACGCAAGCGGGGACCAGAAGGTTCCCCGAATCCCGCGTTTCTACACGGCCTCGGCCACACTGAGTCAACAACTTCGCGCGCCCCCCAACGCGTTGTGACCACGGGCCGCACCTCCGGTCACTCACTCCGCATCCACTGCTCCATGACCGCCAACAGATGATCCGGATCGACCGGCTTCGTCACATAGTCGGAAGCGCCCGAGTCGATCGCCTTCTCCCGGTCGCCCTTCATCGCCTTGGCCGTCAGCGCGATGATCGGCAGCCCCGCGAACTGGGGCATCCGCCGGATCGCCGTCGTCGTCGCGTATCCGTCCATCTCGGGCATCATGATGTCCATCAGTACGACCGTCACATCGTCGTGCTGTTCCAGGACCTCGATGCCCTCACGGCCGTTCTCGGCGTACAGCACGGACAGACCGTGCTGCTCCAGCACGCTGGTGAGCGCGAAGACGTTACGGATGTCGTCGTCGACGATGAGCACCTTCTCACCGTCGAACCGGGCCGCCGTCCGGCGCGCCTGCGAGGCCGCCTCCTGAGCCGCCTGCTGCGCCCAGTGCTCCTGCGCCTGCCCGTTGCCCTGCGCGTGCGAGGCGGACGGGGAGCCCGCCGTCACGGACCGACGCCGCCGCCTGAAGAGCGCGGCGGCCCCGTTCTGGGTCTCGCGGTACGACTTCACCTCGGCCGGCGTCTCGGCGCGCCGCGCCAGCTCCTCCTCGGACGCCAGCAGCTCGCCCGCCTCCAGCGCGGCCGGCGTGTTGTGCGCGTAGCCCTGCGGGGGCAGTTCGCTGGGGTGCAGCGGCAGATACAGGGTGAAGGTGGAACCGCGTCCGGGCTCGCTCTGCGCGTGGATCTCGCCGCCCAGCAGCCGGGCGATCTCCCGCGAGATGGACAGCCCCAGACCCGTACCGCCGTACTTGCGGCTCGTGGTGCCGTCCGCCTGCTTGAACGCCTCGAAGATGACCCGCATCTTGCTGGCCGCGATGCCGATGCCCGTGTCCGTCACCGAGAACGCGATCATGTCCGCGTCGGCGTCCCGCAGCGAGCCCGCCTCCAGCAGCTGCTCCCGGATGGCCACCGGCACATCCGCGCCCGCCGGCCGGATGACCAGCTCCACGGCCCCCGAGTCGGTGAACTTCACCGCGTTGGACAGCAGGTTCCGCAGCACCTGCAACAGCCGCTGTTCGTCCGTGTGCAGCGTGGCGGGCAGCTCCGGCGAGACCCGTACGGAGAAGTCGAGGCCCTTCTCGGCGGTCAGCGGCCGGAAGGTGGCCTCCACGTAGTCGACGAGCTGGACGAGGGCGATCCGGGTCGGTGAGACGTCCATCTTGCCCGCCTCGACCTTGGACAGGTCCAGGATGTCGTTGATGAGCTGGAGCAGGTCCGAGCCCGCCCCGTGGATCGTCTCGGCGAACTCGACCTGCTTGGGCGTCAGGTTCGACTCGGCGTTGTCGGCGAGCAGCTTGGCGAGGATCAGCAGCGAGTTCAGCGGCGTGCGCAGCTCGTGCGACATGTTCGCGAGGAACTCGCTCTTGTAGCGCATGGACACCGCGAGCTGCTCGGCACGCTCCTCCAGGACCTGCCGCGCCTCCTCGATCTCGGTGTTCTTCACCTCGATGTCGCGGTTCTGCCGGGCCAGCAGCTCGGCCTTCTCCTCCAGTTCGGCGTTGGACGCCTGGAGGGCCTTCTGCCGGTTCTCCAACTCGTCGGACCGCTCACGCAGTTGCTCGGTCAGCTCCTGCGACTGCTTCAGCAGCACCTCGGTCTTGGTGTTGACGGAGATGGTGTTCACGCTGGTCGCGATCATCTCCGCGATCTGGCTCAGGAAGTCCTTCTGGATCTGGGTGAACGGCGTGAACGACGCCAGCTCGATCACCCCGAGCACGGTCCCCTCGAAGAGCACCGGCAACACGATGACCTGCGCCGGGGGCGCCTCGCCGAGACCGGAGGAGATCTTCAGATAACCACTGGGCGCGTTCTCCACCAGGATCGTGCGCTTCTCCTTGGCCGCCGTCCCGACCAGCGCCTCACCGGGCCGGAACGACGTCGGCATGGAGCCCATCGAATAGCCGTACGAACCGAGCATGCGCAGCTCGTACTGGTCGTCGTTGTCCGGTGCCAGGTCCTTGCCGTCGAGGAACGGCAGCGCCAGGAAGAACGCGCCGTGCTGCGCGGACACCACCGGCGTCAGCTCGCTCATGATCAGCGAGGCCACGTCGTCGAGGTCCCGCCGGCCCTGCATCAGGGCGGAGATCCGGGCCAGGTTGCCCTTGAGCCAGTCCTGCTCCTGGTTCGCGATCGTGGTGTCCCGCAGGTTGGCGATCATCTTGTTGATGTAGTCCTGCAGCTCCTTGATCTCGCCGGACGCGTCGACGTCGATCTTGAGGTTCAGGTCGCCCCGGGTCACCGCGGTGGCCACGCGCGCGATGGCGCGGACCTGCCGGGTCAGGTTCCCGGCCATCTCGTTCACCGACTCGGTGAGGTCCCGCCAGGTGCCGTCGACGTCGCGCACGCGCGCGAGACCGCCCAGCTGCCCCTCGGTGCCCACCTCGCGGGCCACCCGGGTGACCTCCTCCGCGAACGACGACAGCTGGTCGACCATCGTGTTGATGGTGGTCTTCAGCTCCAGGATCTCGCCGCGCGCGTCGATGTCGATCTTCTTGGTCAGGTCGCCCTTGGCGATGGCGGTCGTCACCATCGCGATGTTGCGCACCTGTCCGGTGAGGTTGGACGCCATCGAGTTCACCGACTCGGTGAGGTCCTTCCAGGTACCCGCCACACCCGGCACGTGCGCCTGGCCGCCCAGGATGCCGTCCGTGCCCACCTCACGGGCCACCTTGGTGACCTGGTCGGCGAACGAACTCAGCGTCTTCACCATGCTGTTGAAGGTGTCGGCGAGCTGCGCGACCTCACCGGCCGCCTCGATCGTCACCGTCCGGGTCAGATCGCCGTTGGCCACGGCCGCCGCGACCTGGGAGATGTTCCGCACCTGCATGGTCAGGTTCTTGGCCATCAGGTTCACATTGCCGCTGAGGTCCTTCCAGATCCCGGTGACGCCCGGCACGTGCGCCTGGCCGCCGAGGATGCCCTCGGTGCCCACCTCGCGGGCCACCCGGGTCACCTGCTCGGCGAACGACGACAGCTGGTCGACCATCGTGTTGACGGTGGTGACGAGTTCGAGGATCTCGCCCTTCGCGTCCACGGTGATCTTCTTCGACAGGTCGCCCTTGGCGACCGCGGTCGTGACCTCGGCGATCTGGCGCACCTGGATGGTCAGGTTGTTCGCCATGAAGTTCACCGACTGCGTGAGGTCCTTCCAGGTGCCGGAGACACCCTGCACCTCGGCCTGACCGCCGAGCTGGCCCTCGGTACCCACCTCGCGGGCGACCCTGGTGACCTCCTCCGCGAACGACGACAGCTGGTCCACCATCGTGTTCAGCGTGTTCTTCAGCTCCAGGATCTCCCCGCGCGCGTCCACGGTGATCTTCTGGGACAGGTCGCCCCGGGCCACCGCCGTGGCGACCTGGGCGATGTTGCGCACCTGACCGGTGAGGTTGCCCGCCATGCCGTTCACGGACTCGGTGAGGTCGCGCCACACACCGGCCACCCCGGGCACCTGCGCCTGACCGCCGAGACGGCCCTCCGTACCCACGTCCCGGGCGACCCGGGTCACCTGGTCGGCGAAGGACGACAGCTGGTCGACCATCGTGTTGATGGTGTTCTTCAGCTCCAGGATCTCCCCGCGCGCGTCCACGTCGATCTTCTGCGACAGGTCGCCGCGCGCCACGGCCGTCGTCACCTGCGCGATGTTGCGCACCTGCGAGGTGAGGTTGCCGGCCATCGAGTTGACGGAATCGGTGAGTTCCTTCCAGGTGCCGGACACACCGTCGACGCGGGCCTGACCGCCGAGACGGCCCTCGGTGCCCACGTCCCGGGCCATCCGCGTCACCTGATCGGCGAAGCTCGACAGCTGGTCCACCATCGTGTTGACGGTGTTCTTCAGTTCGAGCATCTCGCCCGCGACATCGACGGTGACCTTCTGCGAGAGATCGCCGTTGGCCACGGCCGTCGTCACGGCCGCGATGTTCCTCACCTGTCCGGTGAGATTCCGGAACGCCGTGTTGACGGAGTCCGTCAGGTCCTTCCACGTACCGGCCGCGCCCGGCACCTGCGCCTGACCGCCCAGCCGGCCCTCGGCCCCCACCTCGTTGGCCACCCGCGTGACCTCGTCACCGAAGTACGAGAGCTGGTCGACCATGCCGTTGACGGTGTTCTTCAGCTCCAGCATCTCGCCGGCCACGTCCACCGTGACCTTCTGCGAGAGGTCACCGTCGGCCACCGCCGTGGTCACCGCCGCGATGTCCCGCACCTGGATGGTGAGGTTCCGGAACACCGTGTTCACCGAATCGGTGAGGTCCTTCCACGTTCCCGCCGCGCCCGGCACCTGCGCCTGACCGCCCAGCCGGCCCTCGGCCCCCACCTCGTTGGCCACCCGCGTGACCTCGTCGGCGAAGATCCTCAGCGTCTCGGTCATCTGGTTGATGGTCTCGGCGAGCTTGGCCACCTCACCCCGTGTGGGCACGGTCACCTTCTGCGACAGGTCGCCGTTGGCGACCGCTGTGGTGACCTGGGCGATCCCCCGCACCTGCGCGGTGAGATTGCCGGCCATGGTGTTCACCGAATCGGTGAGCTCCTTCCACACGCCCGCCACACCCGGCACCTCTGCCTGACCGCCGAGCTGCCCGTCGGTGCCCACCTCACGGGCGACCCGCGTCACCTCGGAGGAGAACGCGGAGAGCTGGTCGACCATCGTGTTGACGGTCTCCTTCAGCTCCAGCATCTCGCCGGCCACGTGAACCGTGACCTTCCGGGACAGATCACCCTTAGCGACCGCGGTCGTCACCAGCGCGATGTCCCTCACCTGGGCGGTGAGCCGGTACGCCATGGTGTTGACGGACTCCGTCAGGTCCTTCCACGAACCGGACATGCCGCGCACCTTGGCCTGACCGCCCAGCTTGCCCTCGGTGCCCACCTCGCTGGCCACCCGGGTGACCTCGTCGGTGAACGTCGACAGCTGGTCGACCAAGTTGTTGACCGTGCGCCCGACCTTCAGGAACTCCCCGCGCAACGGATGCCCGGTCCCGTCCGGCGCCTGCGTCCGCAGCTCCATGCGCGGCGACAGATCACCGTCCGCGACGGCCGACAGCACCCGGCTGACCTCGGAGACCGGTCGCACGAGATCGTCGACCAGCGCGTTCGACGCGTCGATCGCCGCCGCCCACGACCCCTCGGTGGCCCCCGTCTCCAGCCGCTCGGTGAGCTTGCCCTCACGCCCGACGACCCGCCGCACCCGCGACAACTCGCCGGTCAGATGCAGATTCCGGTCCGCCACCTCGTTGAAGACCGCGGCGATCTCGGCCATGACACCGTCACCCGAGACGGTCAGCCGCTTTCGGAAGTTGCCGTCCCGCATCGCCTCCAGAGCCGTGAGCAGCCGGGTCAGGGCGGCCGTGTCCACGGTCGTGGTTCCATTGCGCGGTTTGCGCGCCTTGCGCTGGTCGCTCAGGGACTGTCCGCCTTTCGCGCGCGCTTTAGTGCCCCGCGTCGCTGCGCCAGACTCCACTGTGTCCCTCCCGCAAGGGTCGACCGTTCCTGCTGGGCGTACTTCGCCACATTCGGACGCTTTGCACTACTCACACTGCTCGTACCACTCGTGCCGCTTCGTACTCGGAGTCGCCCGACCTTCTCCTGGAAGCCTGCCCAGTGTTTCACCATGGCTGAACCAGGCCATAACAGTTCGGCAGCTTCGCACACGGTCCGCACACCTCCGGACGGAAACACAGACGACCGGCATCCGCATGGACGGCGAAGGTAAGTAACCTTGCATGCGGCTGTCCAGCCACGCCGGTTCCGACCCGGCCTGGGCGGTGGCGCACGAGCACGAGCGGGCAGGCATCGGAGGGGCGGCCTCACCATGACCACCGGACTGCATCCCGGGGAGACCCCCCAGGACCCCAGGCCGACGGAGAACCAGCCTCTGCCCCGGCAGGAGGCCGTCCACGCACCCCCGCACGTAGAGAACCGGACAAGGAGTTCTGTGATCACCGCGCGCGCGGCCGCCAGCTTCGCTGCCGTCTCACGATCCGTCGCGACCGCCCGCTCGTTCGTCCGCGACACCCTCCAGGGCTGGGGCTTCGCCGACATCGTCGACGACGCGGTGGTCCTCACCAGCGAACTCGTCACCAACGCGGTCATCCACGCCGGCACCTCCGCCGACGTCCTCTGTCTGCGCGCCGACGACGGCGTACGCATTGAGGTCGCCGACAGATACCCCGAACGTGAGATCCCCCTCCAGGGCAGCCACATCAACATGGGCAGCCCGGACCGCGAGGGCGGCCGCGGCCTCCAGCTGTGCGCGGCGATGGCCACCCGCTGGGGCGTCGAGTACACGTCCACGCACAAGCAGGTCTGGTTCCAACTCGACCTCCCCGACCGCCCCGTGGGCACCCGCTCGGCCGGCCCGTCCCTGCCCGCCGACCTGCTCCCGCTCGCCGACGGCCGGGTCCGCGTCGCGGTCGTCCAGATCGACCGCACGGGCGCCATCGGCGCCTGGAACGAGGACGCCGAGGAACTCTTCGGCTACGCCCCCGACCAGGTCGTCGGCAAGCCCCTCACCGACCTCGCCGCCTGGCCGCACACACCGGGCACCAGCACCGGCGTCGCCGAGGCCCTCCAACTCTCCCGCTGGGAGGGCAGCTACGGCATCCGCGACGCCAACGGCCGCGTGATTCCGGTCTACGCCTCCCACCTCCGGGTCCGCGACACGGCCGGCGACCCCTCCACCGTCTGCCTCCTGGTGCGCGACCACGAGCGCGCCGTCCTCCAGACCCCGATCCGCATGCCGTCCGGCGACAGCTCCGGTTCCGGCGAGGGCCAGGCGACGGACCCCTTCGAGGTCTTCATCGGCTCCCCCGCCCCGGACGACCTCGACGGCCTCCTCCAGCGCACGGTCGAACGCGCCCGCGACATGCTCGACGGCGACTCCGCCTTCCTGCTGCTGGCCACCGACGACGAGACGGAGCTGGAGGTACGTGCCTCCACGGGCCTGCCCTCGGCCCGCCAGCGCTTCGCCCGCGTCCCCGTGGAGGCCGGCCCGGGCCGCTACAGCTCGGCCCGTATGCCGGCCGTCCATGACGACCTCACGGCCGTCCCCGGCGCCGTCCCCCTCCTCAACGGCACGGGCATGCGCTCGGTCGTCACGGTCCCCCTCAAGGTCGAGGGCCGCCTCACGGGCTCGCTGGGTGTCGCCGCCGAGGCCCAGGGCCGGTACTCCAACGAGGAGGCCCTGCGCCTTCAGTTCGCCGCCGACCGCATCGCACTGGCCGTCGAGTCGGCCCGCCTGGGCGAGCTGGAACGCCTGCGCCGCGGCTCGTTGAGCTTCCTGGTGGAGGCCTCCGACCTCCTCGCGGGCACCCTGGACCGCGACCAGACCCTGGCCCTCATGGCCCAGATGACCATCCCGACCCTCGCGACGTGGTGCGCCGTCTACACGATCGCCGACCAGGCCTCGGAGCCCTACCTCAGCTACGTCCTGCACGAGGACGAGGACCTCATCGACGGCCTCAAGGCCCTCCTCGTCAAGATCCGCCCGCCGGAGCCGATCCCCACCCCGGGCGCCCGTGTCTGGACGGCCCCCGCCGAGGCGGCCCACCAGGCGGCCCTGCGCACCTCCATGCGCAGCCTCGGCCTGGGCGAACCCGCCACGGTCAGCTCCGGCATCGGCACCACCCTGGCGACGGCCTCTGCGGTGGGCGGCGAGACCGTCGTCCTCCCGCTCGTGGCCCGCAACCGCGTGATCGGCATGCTGACCCTCGGCAAACCCACCGACGAGCACTTCCGCCAGGAGATCCTGGAGCTGGCGGAGGACCTCTCCCGCCGGGCCGCCCTCGCCCTGGACAACGCCCGTCTGTACTCGGAGCGCGTGGCCATCAGCCAGTCCCTCCAGCGCAGCCTCCTGCCGCCCGAGCTCCCGCAGATCGACGGCGTCGAGGTCGAGGTCATCTACCGCGCGGCCGGCGAGGGCAACGAGGTCGGCGGCGACTTCTACGACCTCTTCCCCATCCGTGACGGCGCGTACGGCTTCGCCATCGGCGACGTCTGCGGTACGGGCCCGGAGGCCGCCGCGGTCACCGGCCTCGCCCGCCACGCCCTGCGTCTGCTCGCCCGCGAGGGCTACGCCGGCCCGGCGGTCCTGGAGCGCCTCAACTCCGCGATCATCGACGAGGGAGCCCGCAGCCGCTTCCTCACGCTCCTGTACGGCGAGTTGTGGCCCCAGGAGGACGGCAGCGCGGTCCTGAAGGTCGTCTGCGCCGGCCACCCGCTGCCGCTGCGCCTGCGCCAGGACGGCACGGTGGAACCGGCCGCCGAACCGCAGGCCCTGCTCGGCGTCATGGAGGACCTGGAGCTGTACGAGCAGACCGTCACCCTCGACCCCGGGGACGTCCTGCTCTGTGTCACGGACGGCGTCACCGAACGCCGCGAGGGCACCCGCATGTTGGGCGACGACGGTCTCACCGAGGTCCTCACCACCTGCACGGGCCTCACGGCCGGCGCGGTCGCGGCCCGAGTGATGCGCGCGGTCGAGCGCTTCGCCTCCGACGCGCCCTCCGACGACATGGCGATTCTGGCGATGCGCGTCCCGGGTCTCCAGCGGGACTGAGCGAGCACGAAAAAGGCCCCGCCCAATGGGCGGGGCCTTTCTTTCCGAGCCCCCAAACGGAATCGAACCGTTGACCTTCTCCTTACCATGGAGACGCTCTGCCGACTGAGCTATAGGGGCCTGTCACCTGTTCGAGGTTTCCCTCGCGGCAACGAGATAGATCATACCCCGATTCGGCGGATGCTTCGAACCCGCAGCGCACCGGCCGGGCACAAGTGCCCCCGAGTGCTCCAAGCGCCGGAACTAGAAGGCCGGTTGCAGCAGCCCGCCGAGCGCATTGCAGGCCGACACCAGCCGCTGCAGCTGCCGCTGGGACATCTCGCCGCCGATGGACAGTGCCAGTGTCTCGTCGGCGGCCCGCTCGGTCTCCGGCAGACAGACGTCACGCCTGAACCCGGGCATCCGGTGCACCGGCGTCTTCACCGGCACACTGCACTCGACTCCCTTGGCCCGCACGGCCCGCGCGAAGGCGTCCCGGTCCGGCCGCCCGTTCCCGGGCACGCGCACGACGTACTGCTGGAAGGTGTGCCCGTCGCAGCCCTCGGGAGTCCGTACGCCCTTCAACTTGGCGTTGAGATACGCGGCCCGCCGCCGACGTTCTCCGAGTTCGCTGTACGGCGTCTCCGACTCACCCTGTTCCAGCACCAACAGCCCATGGCGCCGGCCGACTTGACGAAGCGCCGCGATGTCGGCGGCCCGGCCGAAGCGGTGCACGACGACGGCGGCCACCGTCCGCGACGTCACCATGGCCTCGACAGCCGAGGCGTCCAGGCAGTACGTGACCGGATCTATGTCGGCGAACACCGGCACGGCCCCCGCCAGGCTCACCGCCTGGGCGACCTCCGGGTTCCCGAACGCTGGCACGACGACCTCGTCACCTGCGCCGACACCCGCGGCCCTGAGCATTCCAACGGTACCCATGGTGCGGATCCTGGTCGCGCAACGTGAACTCCAAGTAAAGCGCAACAAAAAAGAGCTGGTCCCCGAACCGAAATTCGGGGACCAGCTCCATCAATTATTGTTCGGCGGCGTCCTACTCTCCCACAGGGTCCCCCCTGCAGTACCATCGGCGCTGTAAGGCTTAGCTTCCGGGTTCGGAATGTAACCGGGCG